>NZ_CP039435.1:630706-1261412 GCF_005484585.1 Brevundimonas sp. SGAir0440
TCGTCAGCGGACGCACTCTCGCCGAGATCGACCGTATTTCCGATCACGCCCTTGTCTCGGGCTCGGGCGTGCATGGCCTGGAGCGGCGTCTGAAGGACGGCTCCATTGAACGCAAGACGCCCGACGCCGGCGTCGCCCAGGCGCTGGACGCGTTCGAGGAGTTCGCCGCCGATCGCCCCGGCGTGATCGTCGAGGACAAGGGCGTCTCCGTCGGTCTGCACTATCGTCAGGCGCCGGATGAAGCCGGCGCCGCCAAGGGGCTGGCGGCCGAGCTTCAGGCAGAGACGGGACTGACGCTCCAACCCGGTCATATGGTGCTGGAGCTGAAGACGCCCGGCGCGGACAAGGGTACGGCCGTCACGGCCTTCATGCAGGAGGCGCCGTTCAAGGGCGCCGTCCCGGTCATGCTGGGCGACGATTTGACCGACGAATACGGGTTCGAGGCTGCGGCGGCGCTGGGCGGATACGGCGTGCTGGTCGGCCCCGAGCGCGAGACGGCGGCGCGTTACCGGCTGGACGATGTGGATGCCGTGCTCACCTGGCTTGAAGCCGTAGCGAAGTCCTGAATCGATGAAGCCCAATCTTGACCTGTTCCCCATCGGCAACTGCGGCGTCAGCGCCCTGATCGACCGTCAGGGGCGTTTCGTCTGGGCATGCGCGCCGCGCGTGGACGGCGACCCGATCTTTTCCGCACTGATGGATGGCATGGAGCCCGAGCACGGCTTCTGGGCCATCGAGATGGAGGACGTGAAGTCGATCGATCAGGCTTATGTCCGCAATACGCCGGTTCTACGCACAGTGATGACGGCCGAGGACGGATCGTCGGCCGAGATCATCGATTTCGCCCCGCGTCACCCGAAACATTCGCGCACCTATCGGCCGCTGGCCTTCGCCCGCATCGTGCGGCCGCTGTCGGGCACGCCGCGCATCCGTGTGCGGTTGCGGCCCTCGACGGACTGGGGCGCGCGCCGGGCGCCGCACACCTCCGGATCCAACCACATCCGCTATATGTGCGCCGACGTCACCTTCCGATTGACGACCGATTGTCCCGTGTCGCATGTGCTGGAAGAGCGCGTGTTCCGGCTGGAGCGGTCGCACGCCTTCTTCCTGGGCCCGGATGAGGGCTACGATCAGGATGTCGGCCACGGCGTTCAGGGCGCGCTGGATCGCACGGTTGCCTATTGGCAAGACTGGGTGCGCAAACTCTATCTGCCGCTCGACTATCAGGAAGCTGTGATCCGCGCGGCGATCACGCTGAAGCTGTGCGCCTATGAAGAGACCGGCGCCATCGTCGCCGCCATGACGACCTCGGTGCCCGAGTTCAAGGAGAGCGGGCGCAACTGGGACTATCGCTACTGCTGGATCCGCGACGCCTATTACACGGTGCGGGCGTTAAACCGGCTGGGCGCGGTCGACATCCTGGAGAACTATCTCGTTTATCTGAGGAACCTGGTCGACGATTCCGCGGGCGGCCACGTCCAGCCGGTTTACGGCGTGGGTCTGGAGCCCGGGATCGGCGAGAGCATCATCGACAGCGTCGAGGGCTATCGCGGCATGAAGCCGGTGCGGATCGGCAATCAGGCGCACGAACATCTGCAACACGACGTCTACGGACAGATCGTGCTGCCGCTTGTCCAGGCCTTCTATGACGCACGGCTGCTGCGTCCGGGTACGCTGGAGGATTTCCACGCGCTGGAAGCCATCGGCGAGCGCGCCTTCGCCATGCACGATCAGACCGATGCGGGCCTTTGGGAGTTCCGCACCATTGCGCGGGTCCACACCTATTCGTCCGTCATGTGCTGGGCCGCCTGCGATCGTCTGGCCAAGGCAGCCGACCATCTGAATCTGCCCGATCGGGCCGCCTTCTGGCGTGAGCGGGCGCAAATCATCCGTCAGCGGATCGAAGCGGAGGCCTATCTGCCCGACGAGGGCCGGTTCGCCGCCAGCTTCGGCGGCCGCGAGTTGGACGCCTCACTGCTGCAGATGACCGATCTGGGCTTCCTCGACGCCCACGATCCACGTCAGGTCGCCACCTTCGACGCCATCGAGCGCGACCTGAAGAAGGGCAGCCACCTGTTCCGCTATGTGGAGCCGGACGACTTCGGGGAGCCGGAGACCGCCTTCAACTTCTGCACCTTCTGGTTCATCGAGGCCCTGCACCAGAACGGCCGCATCGAGGAAGCCCGCACCATCTTCCAGGAGATGCTGAGCCGGCGGACGGCCGCCGGCCTGCTGAGCGAGGACATCTCGATCGACGATGGTGAGCTGTGGGGCAACTATCCGCAGACCTATTCCCTGGTCGGCATCATCAATTGCGCCGTGCTGTTGAGCCGTTCCTGGACCGATGTGCGTTAATGTCTGGACCCCGGGGCTGGGGTCGCCGAGTGAAGTGAAGTCATGAGCCGCCTGATCGTTGTTTCGAACCGGGTTTCGGCCCCGACCGACCCCGCCGCCGGGTCCGCCGGCGGCCTGGCCATGGCCCTGTCCGCCGCCCTCAGAAAATACGACGGTCTGTGGTTCGGTTGGTCGGGCGAGCGGGTGGATCATTACACCGGCGAGGTGAAGATCGAGGACCGGGCCGGCGTCACCGTAGGGCTCGTCGATCTGGAGGGGCAGGACGTCGACGAATACTACAACGGCTACGCCAACAAAACGCTTTGGCCGCTGTTCCACCACCGCATCGACCTGGCCCAATACGAGCGCTCCTACGGCGAGGGCTATGAGCGGGTGAACCGGCGTTTCGCCGAAGCCCTGGCGCCGCTGATCCAGCCGGACGACATGATCTGGATCCACGACTACCACATGATCCCGATGGCGCGGGATCTGCGCCGCCTGGGCATTCGCAACCGGATCGGCTTCTTCCTGCACACGCCCTGGCCCGCGCGGCAGTTGCTGGTGACCCTGCCGCATCATCGGCGGCTGGTGGAATCGATGTTCGACTTCGACCTGATCGGTTTCCACACGCAGGAATGGAGCGATCTGTTCACCGACTATGTGGTGTCAGAGGCCCAGGGCGAGCTGGATGGCGTCGGCGGACTGGAGTGTTTCGGGCGCAAGGTCCAGACCGGCGTCTTCCCCATCGGCATCGATGTAGATGGTTTCCTGGCGGCGCGGAACTCGCAGCTTGGGGCGCGAACCTATGACCGGATGGCGGCGTCGTCGGCCTTCCGCTCGATGATCGTGGGGGTGGACCGGCTGGACTATTCCAAGGGGCTGGAAGAGCGGCTGCTGGGCTACGAGCAATTCCTGCACGACAACGCCTCGATGCGGGGCGAGGTCTTCCTGTTGCAGGTCACGCCCATCTCGCGCGACGACGTGGACAGCTATCAGGACATTCGTTCGCGGCTGGACGCCCTGGCCGGACGGATCAACGGCGCCTTCGCCGACATGGATTGGCAGCCGATCCGATATCTGAACCGCACCTATCGCCGGGATCAGCTGGCGGGCATTTACCGCGCGGCGCGGGTCGGTCTGGTGACGCCGCTGCGCGACGGCATGAACCTAGTGGCCAAGGAATATGTCTGCGCCCAGAACCCGGATGATCCCGGCGTGCTGATCCTGTCGCGCTTCGCCGGGGCGGCGGAACAGATGGGCGAGGCGCTGCTGGTCAATCCCTACAGTCGCGAAGAGCTGTCCGACGCCATCCAGAAGGCGCTGACCATGCCGCTGGCCGAGCGCATCCGGAAATGGGAAGCCTTGATGGATGTGGTTCGCGCCACCGATGTCGGCATCTGGCGCGATGATTTCGTGCGCGCCCTGCAAGCCGATGAATCGACTTCGCAACCGACGCAGTGGGCCGGCGCGGCCTGACGCCTAGCGCAGGTCGAAGGCCAGCATCAGGGTGCGCTGGGCCGGATTGAAGTTGTCGTCGGACAGGATGTAGAGGCGGGTCCTGCCGTTGCGCGTCTCTGCGGCGATCCCCTCGAAATTGTCGGTCGTGCCCGGCAGTTTCAGCTCGATCAACACCGGCCCCAGCGTTCCGTCGGGGGCCATGCGGCGCACGCGCGCGCGCATGTCGATGGGCGCCCTATACAGACGCTGGACCACGAACCATCCGGCGCCGGACGGGTCGCGATCCAGGCCGGTGATGCGGTATTCGCTGTCGGGGATGGGGGTTGTCGGCGGCGCGCTGACGACCGTGCATCTCGCCGCCGCGCATTCCCAGACGCCGCCCGCCTCGCCAGAGACGCGCCAGCCGCCGGGCGCAGCGGCCAACCCCTCCATCCCGTCGTTCTCGGTGAAGGCGAAGTCGGGCGACCGCACCGGCGACGGCTGGGTCTTCAGCGCCGACAACGGGCCGTAGTTCCAGATGCGGTGACGCCGCTCGAAACTAACCAGCAGATCGCCGGAGGGGGTGATGGCCAGGCCCTCGGCGTCGCCGTCCGACTTGTCGGAAATCGCAGCGCCGTCCTGAAGCGTCAGCCGACGCGAGCGGAAACGATCTAGTCCGACCAACCACCCCCGGTGGTCCAGACGGATGTCGCCGCGCACCAGATCACCGGTGTCCGACACCGTGACGAAGCCGCCGTCGCCGGTCAGCATCAGGTCCGACAGGCTGTGCAGCGGCGAGGTCGGCGCGGCGCTAACCTGCTGGCCGCCGGCGAACGTCACACCGTCAGCCAACTGCGTGCCGCCGGGCAGGCCCAGGCTGACGCTTCGCAGTTCCGCGACCTGGGGCGTCCAGCCGTCCGACGATAACGGTTAGGGACGCGGCGCGCCCAGCGAGGCGGCGCAGGCCGACAGCGACAGGGCGATCCAGACACTGGCCAGCCGGCCGAAACGGCTCATGCCGCCAACTTTCGCTTGGTGCGACGGGTGGGACCGGCCGCGCCCTCGTTCTCGAACAGCTCGGCCAGCTTCTCGGTCATGGCCCCCGCCAGCTGTTCCACATCCACGATCGTCAGGGCCTTGCGATACCAGCGGGTCACGTCGTGGCCGATGCCGATGGCCAGCAGTTCGACCGGCGAGCGGTCCTCGATCTCGGCGATCACTTGGCGCAGGTGCTTGTCCAGATAAAGCGCCGCATTCGCCGACTGGGTCGAGTCGTCGACTGGCGAACCGTCGGAAATGACCATCAGGATGCGGCGCTGTTCAGTGCGGGCCAGCAGACGACCGTGGGCCCATTGCAGGGCCTCGCCGTCGATATTCTCCTTCAGCAGACCTTCGCGCATCATCAGGCCCAGGTTCTTCTTGGCCCGGCGCCAAGGCGCATCGGCGGCCTTGTAGATGATGTGGCGCAGGTCGTTGAGGCGGCCGGGATTTTGCGGCTTGCCGGCGGTGATCCAGGCTTCGCGGCTCTGCCCGCCCTTCCACGCGCGGGTTGTGAAGCCTAGGATCTCGACCTTGACGCCGCAACGCTCCAGCGTCCGCGCCAGGATGTCGGCGCAGACCGCCGCCACCATGATCGGTCGCCCGCGCATCGAGCCTGAGTTGTCCAGCAGCAGGGTCACGACCGTGTCGCGGAACGGGCTCTCGCTCTCGGCCTTGAACGACAGGGGGGCGGTCGGGTCGGTGACGATCCGGGTCAGCCGCGCCGTGTCCAGCATCCCCTCTTCCAGATCGAACACCCACGAGCGGTTCTGCTGGGCCAGCAGGCGGCGTTGCAGCTTGTTGGCCAGGCGCGAAACGACGCTGGACAGGATGGCCAGCTGGCCGTCCAGCAGGGCGCGCAGCCGGTCCAGCTCGACCGGGTCGCACAGGTCGGCGGCGTCCACCACCTCGTCGAAGGCGGTGGTGAAGACGCGGTAGAAATCGACCGTTCGGCCGTCGTCGGCCGTCTGCTGACGGTTCGGCTGCTGACCTTCCTGCAACTCCGGGCCATCGTCGGCGCCTTCGCCGTCGGGATCGGCGGGCGCGCCTTCGGGGCGACTTTCGCGCTCTTGCTCGGAAGACTGATCGTCGGCGTCGCCCTCCATCGACTGGGAGCCTTCGCCGCCGTCCTGCTCTTCCTCTTCGTCCTGATCGTCGTCGACCGCCGGGTCTTGAGGGTCCGGTTCCTCGTCGCCGGGATCTTCGGACGTATCTTCGCCGCGCCCATCGCCGGGGTCGAGGTCCAGCGCGCGCAGAACCTCGCGCATCTTCAGCGCAAAGCCCTCCTGATCGCCCGCCGTGCCGGCCAGGGCGTCCAGCTTGGCGCCGGCCTTGGCCTCGATGTTGGCGCGCACCAGATCCAGCATGGCCCGGGCGCCGTCGGGGGCGGGGCGCCCGGTCAGCCGCTCGCGCACCAGCAGGGCCACGGCTTCGGACACGGGCACGCGGTCGGCGTCGCTGATCCGCAGGGCGCCCGTCTTTTCCAGTCGCGTGATCAGGGCGGCGCGCAGATTGTCGCGCACCCCGGCCAGATGTTCCGAACCAAACGCCTCGACGCGCGCCTGTTCGACCGCATCGAACACCTCGGCCGCCTTGGCGTCCGCCGGGCGCATCCGGCTGTTCACCGCCGCATCGTGATTGGCCAGACGCAGCGCCAGCCGGTCGGCCTGGCCGCGCAAGGACGCGCTCTCGGGCCCGGACGGATCGCGCGGCGGATGGGGCAGGGTCAGGACGCCGTTCGACAGCTTTGGCCCGTCGGACCCGAACACCACCTCCAGCTCGGGCTGCTCGGCCAGCGCCCGCGCGGCATGACCCAGCGCGCGCTTGAAGATTTCGGCGGGAGTATCCGGGGCGGCCATAGCCCTCAGTTAATCGCTTCGCGCCTGCGATAAAAGCGCCGTCAGCCGCCTTTTGAGATCGGCACCCGCCGGCCATAGGTCAGACAGCGCCAAACCCACTCCAGCGGCCCCATGCTGAACCGCGACAACCATAGCGGCGACCAGATCAGTTGCAGCGCCCAGACCGCCAGGACCAGGCCCCACATCTGCACATAGTCGGCCCGCCCGAACAGTCGCGGTCCCCACGGCATGTAGAAGATGGAGGTCATGATCAGGGTCTGGGTCAGATAGTTGGTGAAGGCCATCTGTCCCACCGGCCGCAGCGCCGCCGTGATCCACGCCAGCCCCCGGGTCGTCGCCAGCACGATCAGGCTGACATAGGCCAGGGTGACGAAGACGGGGAAGGAGGCGACGACCTCCGCCAGGCCGCGCGTCGGGTGGGTTCCGGTCGGCGCCATCGCCTCGCGCCATTCCAGCACGCCCAGCAGGGCCAGTACGACGCCGCCGATAGCTATCAAGGCGACATAGACCCCGTTGGGCGCCCGGCCGCTGAAAACGCCGGCCTTGAACAGACCCAGTCCCAGCATCATCAGGGCCACGGTCGAGAACACGAACATCGTCAGGCTGGCGCCCTGCAGCAGAACCCAGTTCTGAAGGTTCTGGCCCATCGCCCCGGCCCAGCCGCTGCGATAGGCGGCGATCGACTCCGTCACCATGGCGGCGGTGTCATGCGGCCCGCCTTGGTTGATCGCCTCGGTGATCGCCGGCGGCCCGGCGACCATCAGCCAGGTCGCGCCCGCTTGCATTGCGCCCAGCAACAGGGTCACGCCCAGGCCGATCCCGATCAGCGTTCCGGCCCGCATCGACCGCATCAGCATCACGAACAGGCCCGACCAGGCGTAGAGCAGCAGCACGTCGCCATACCAGAAGGCCAGGCCGTGGATCAGGGCGATGACCGCCAGCCAGAACAGCCGGCGCCGCAGTAGTTTGCCACGCGCTGCATCGCCCCGCTCGCCCCCGACCAGATAGATCGAGGCCCCGAACAGCATCGAAAACAGGGTGATGAACTTCTGATGGAAGAAGACGTCCATCGTCCAGCGCGCCACGGCGTTGGCGCCGGTGACCGGAAACGGGCTCAGGCTTGCGTCCTGATAGACCATGACCGGCAGGCCGAAGGAGACGACATTGACCGCCAGGATGCCCAGCACCGCCAGCCCCCGCATGACGTCCAGGCTGGCGATGCGCGAGGTCGCCGCGACGGGCGACAGCGTCTCCGCCGCATCCTTGTCCGTGTCGTCCATGGTCATTCTCGGATCCCCCAATCCTCGAACTAAGGCGTCAGGCGCGCCTGTCAGCCCTTGGGCATCAGGCCCAGTCTGTCCTTGACCGCCGGCCGCGCCTCGAAGGCGATGAACGCGGCGCACAACCCGGCCCACAGGGCGTAGCTGACGCCCACGATCATGGCGATGGGCAGGCCGCCGACCCCGAAGATCAGCAGGGTGGTCTCGGTCGCGCCCAAGGCCTGCATCACATCGCCGGCCTCGAACCAGCCCATCACGCTCATGCCCAGGGCGACGACGATCTGAACCAGGGCCGCCGCCAGGCCGCCGTACATCATGAAGCGCCAGACGACGCCCAGCCGCGTGCCGGGCCGGCCGTCACGCTTGCGCTCGTTCAACACGCGATACAGCGCCAGCGGCACGGTGATCAGCCCGATCAGCATCACCACCAGCCGCCAGTCCATATCGCGACCCGGCAGATAGGCGTGCGGCCGCCAGAAGGGCAGGGTCAGCCACAGCGGCGGCCAGGCCGCGCCGGCCAAACAGGCCAGAATCCGAGGCGTCCGGCCAGGCCGCGCGGCGATGGTCGCCTGACCGGGCAGGTCGGAATAGCTCTCGAACCGGCTCATCGCGTCGGCGCCGGCGCAGCGCCGGAATAGTCATAGAAGCCGCGTCCGCTCTTCCTGCCCAGCCAGCCGGCCTCGACATACTTCACCAGCAGCGGGCAGGGACGATATTTGCTGTCGGCCAGGCCGTCATACAGCACGTTCATGATGGCCAGGACGACGTCCAGACCCATGAAGTCCGCCAGTTCCAGCGGGCCCATCGGATGATTGGCGCCCAGGCGCAGCGCCTTGTCAATCGAGGCGACGTTGCCGACCCCTTCGTACAGGGCGAAGATGGCCTCGTTCATCATCGGCACCAGGATGCGGTTGACGATGAAGGCGGGAAAATCCTCGGCGTCCGTGGTGGTCTTGCCCAGGCTTTCGGCGAAGGCGACGGCGGCGGAATGGGTCTCGGCCGAGGTGGCGATGCCGCGAATGATCTCCACCAGCTTCATCACCGGCGCCGGCTTCATGAAATGCAGGCCGACGAACCGGTCCGGCCGGTCCGTTGAGGACGCCAGGCGGGTGATCGAGATCGAAGAGGTGTTGGACGCCAGCAGGGTCTGCGGCCCCAGGTGCGGCACGACCTGCGCATAGAGGGCCTTCTTGACGGCCTCGTCTTCCAGCGCCGCCTCGATGACCAGATCGGCGCCGGCGACGGCCTCGGCCATTGCGTCGCTGATCGTGATGCGGGCCAAGGCCGCATCGGCGGCGGCCTGATCGACCAGGCCGCGCCCGACGTGACGCGCCAGGCTGGCCGCGATCTCGCCCTGCGCCAGCGGCAGCCGGTCGGCGACGACGTCATAAAGGCGAACCGAATAGCCCCCGAGCGCGACCGCCTGCGCGATGCCTGCGCCCATCTGTCCGGCGCCCAAAATGGCGACTGTGGTGATCGAGGTCATGAACCGTGGTCGAAAGTGGTCGGGCGGGCACCTTTAGAAAGGAAGGCGCGCGGCGCAAGAGCGGATCAACCCTCTCGCATCAGATTTCCGTCCGCCGTGTCGCCTCAGCCGAGCAGCTGGATCAGGGCCGGCGCCGCCGTGCGGTTGAACAGCACGCTGATGAACTGCAGCAGCAGGATCACCACGATGGGCGAGATGTCGATGCCGCCCAGGTTCGGAATGATGCGGCGGAACGGCTCCAGCAGGGGCGCGGTGACCCGGTCCAGGAAGGTCCCGACCGAATAGACGAAGCGGTTGCGATAGTTGACGACGTCGAACGCCACCAACCAGCTCAGAATTGCCTGGGCGATGATAAACCAGATCATCAGACTGATGATGGTGTTGATCAACCAGACGAGCGCATAGCCCATGAACGGTAACTCCTGCTTGGATCGGCGCTTCTAGCCTGTTCGCCCCTGCTCCGACAACGGCCGTATCCGACCTGCGCGCTTTGCGCGCACAAGCCCGTTGACACCACGCCCGCCCGCCTTCTATGTCCGCCACGCCTGTGAAACCCGATCCCACGCTGGAAACGGGGCCGTAGCTCAGTTGGTAGAGCGCGTCGTTCGCAATGACGAGGTCAGGGGTTCGACTCCCCTCGGCTCCACCAGGCACATGCCTAAGCGGTTGTTTTCGAACAGAAATCCTGCTTTTCTGATTGGGCGTAGCCTCGAAAGATTAGACGAGCGTCAGCTCTGATAAGCAGCTGATAAGCAGCCCGCGCTCGGCGGGGGCGAGGTGGCTCCACGCGCGCGTGACGGGGCGTTTCAGCGGGTCGCGGTCCATGGACGCCCGTCCGACATCGCGGGTCCTTCCCCGGTCCCCTGAGTGATACGGTCGGGCTGGGCATGTGCGTTTTCTAGTACGCGGGTTTACAAAACTGGTTGACGGTTGACCGAGCGGTTGACGTTTGGATGGGAACGCTGGGAACTCTGGGAACCGAGGTTGATGAATGAGGCAGCGCAGCAAAATCTGCGATGTTAAAGTTCCCACTATTCTCTTTTTAGATGGGAACTAGTGGGAACTATTGGGCGGTCTAAAATCTACGCGCGATGATGCTTCGTCCCCACCTTCCGGCGGCGACATGTTTCTGTGCGTGTCTGGAAGAACTGGAATGGCCTCCGGCGTATCGGTCGGGTAACTTGGCAGGATGTCCACCGCGCTAAATCAGGTGAATCTCCCAGCCGAACTCCCTGGTCGTGGTGGAACGTCTGTCGTCGCGCACTGGCAACCTCTGTTGATACCGATGGGGGCTGCACCTCGGCCAGCGCCCAGGGATGTTCGTTTCGGGAGCGCGGCGGGGGCGACGAATCTCCGAGAGGAGAAACTAGGCAACCGATTCAAGCCAGCGGGTCAGTTCAACCCTGCTGTGTCGGTTACCGAGTTCGGAGACATGGAGTTGCATCAAGAGCTCGATCGACCTTGGGCATATGACGAGCTGCCAGCCATGGCTGAACGAGCTGGCGATCTCCTCTCGCGAACCGGGTTCGTTCGGGGGTGTGGTCAGCATTTCATCGGACGGGATGCAGACGGCTTGTGGTTCATTTTCGCAGACGAAGACCATGAAGTGTGGCCGGACCGCGTTTCAGAAGAGACACGCGTGGCCTTTGTGCTTGGCTATCCGCCAGAGTTCCTCGATTTGCCTTCAGATCTCCGCGCCGAGGCGGGCGGTCCCTATGGCGCTCTTGCTTGGGCGATCGAGGCGAGCAGGGCGGCTTCCAAGGCACGGCAAATGGCGGCCGTCTCGCGCAAAATGACTTCAGCGGGAGGAGTACTTGCCGACGCCTTCAAGAGCGGAGATCTCGGCGCAGCGAGCCGCCACTTAGAGTGGATGGTAACTGCGGCTTCGGCCCAAGCGTGGGAGCAGGGGGCGTTTTTCCGCGCGGTCCAAGTCAGCGACATCGTGGCTGAAGATCGTAGAGCTAATCACAGAAAGGGGGCGTTGGCTTCAGCTCGGTCAGTCGGCCCAAGCAACCTTGCCGAAGTGCTCCAGCGCTTCATTGCAGATCTTGAATCTGAACTCACAGAGCCTCTATCGAATACGGACGTTGCCCGCAGGGCGTGGGAGGCAAAGACAGCGCGCGATCCTCGCTTTCACGGTGTGTCCTTGCCCGGCGAAGACGCTCTCATGCGGAAGGTTTCCAAGTTACGGAGGGCGGCGTCCCGCGCAGCGCCAGCGCCCACCGTGGACCTCGGCGCCGCCTACATTCGTCTGGTCAGCGACAACAGTTAGGTGCGGCGGCCAAGGTAAGTTTAGCCATAGTCGTCAACCGCCGTCGCTGTGATGGTCTCTCCCGCGCAGGTGAATGGAGAGCATGATGAAGGCACGGCATGGGGCGTGGAAGCCAAGATGGTATCCGATGGCGCCGGGGGTAAGGTGGCAGCTCGACGTACCAGGTAGCCTTACGAAGCTAAAAGTGGCCGGTCAGGTGGCGGACGCCATGCGCCGGATACACGACCCCGCCGAACTTCTCGCCATAGAGCAGGCACCCGTTTCGGCAGACGGCATCGCTGGCGACGTCGTGGGCCGCGCCTCGATCATCGCAGCCTGCTTCTATGCCAAAGCTCTTTTACGTGACTGGGAAGGAATGGCGGATCCTGTCACCGGCCGGGCGCTAAAGTTCACCGACGCGGCCGACATCCAAAAGGCGCTGATCTACAACGAACCCGGTTCGCCACTTGTGTTGACCGCATTTCTTGCTTGGCTCGAGAGCCACACCGTCGATGGGCCTGAGTTCCGCGCATTAGCCAAGCCGCTGGCGGCGCGGGCCGCCGGCGAGGATGCGGAAGTAACTTCCGAAACCTGCCGCCTTTGCTGGTCCATCTTCGATAGCTCGCCGGATCTGTGGGTCGCGGGAGTGGGCTTGGACTTCCATAACGCGCTCCTCACCTTTGAAGATCGTCGGCCAAATCTGGATGGCTACGACATCGGCGCCGCGTACCTAGCGTTTGTAGCGATCGACGAAGGTCGCCGGAGCGCGTCCCATGGCTGATGGCGGCGGTATCAATCTTCGGATCGCCCTGAAAGGCGCTGACGAGGTCAAGGCGGGTCTGCGCAGCATTGGGCCTGAGGGCGCCCGAATGGCCAGGGAACTGGATCGCTCGATGCGCCAACCCTCCCGTGCAATCAGCGCTTTGGACAACGTGGTCGCTGGCGCTCGGGGGGAGTTGGCTGCCTTTGCTGGGCCTTTGGGAGGGCTTGGCCCTGTTGGCATCGCCGCTGGCGCTGGATTGGCCGCCGCAGGTCTGGCCGCAGCGGCATCGGCTGTGCAGTTCCGGGAGGCGGCGTCCTGGGCGGCTGGCCTGACAGACGTCGCCGATCGCATTGGCGTCTCCGTCGAAGCGCTCCAGGAGCTCCGTTACGGCGCTGACGAGGCGGGTGTGCCGATCGAGGCCATGGAGGGTGGGCTAGAGCGGTTGAACGCCAGCCTTGGCGCTTTTCTCACGGGAGTCGGGGACGGCAAGGTGAAGGCCGCCTTCGCAAAGCTCGGCATCAGCGAAGAGGATCTGAGCGGCGTCGATACGGCGGCTGAGCTGCTTCCTATCGTTGCGGACCGATTGAAGGAAGTTCAGACGCAGGCTGAACGCGTTCAGCTGCTGAAGCGGCTCGGCATCGCGGAGCTCGAGCCAATGCTGCGGAACGGCGGCGACGCCTTACGGGGTTGGGCAGACGAGGGGCGCGACGCCGGACTGGTGATCGGCAAGGATCTGGTCAATGACCTGGACCAGGCCGATCGCGCGCTGGAGAAGAACCAACAGAAGATCGACGCCAACGTCAGAGCGATGCAGGCGGTGCTCGCACCCTTTTGGGTTTGGGTGTCGGACCAAGCCGCGAAGGCTGCGCGGGCCATCTCCAATCTGTTCGTCCATACAGAAAGCGAGCAACTACAGGCTGCGATCAATCTGCGGGCGCGTATCGAGCGTGGACAGCGCGCCAATGGGCGGCCGCTCGATACTCGGACAAAGGGCATTTACGACCGGGCAGGCCGCGATGCTGAAGAAATCCTCGAGCGGAGGCGGCAGCGCGCCGCCGCTGAGCCCACGGTTCGCGATGACGCCGTTGATCGCGATCGTGATCGCCCCGGTGGGGGTGGTGGCGCTGGCGGCGGAAACAGTGCGGCGAATGCCGCAGCGCGCGCGGCGCGCGAGGCTGAGCGAGTGGCGGAACAGGCGAAGCGCCGTTCGGCTCGTGTCGATGACGAGATCTACCGCGCCAAGTCGGACCAGCTGCGAGCGGCGATCGACATTACCCGCGACATGGCCACTCGGCAGAAGCTCGAACAAGACGGCTTGGCGCTCCAGCAAAGCCGTGACCGTGAGGAGCTGGCGGCCTTCGTCGCCGAAGGCGAGATCGCCGATACCAAAAAGGCCGAACTTCAGGCTGCTTTGACCGCGCGCCAGACCGCCGAACAGCAGGCCCAGGCCACAGCTCAACGTCTCGAACGTGAGCGAGCGTTGTCCCAAGCTCAGCGTACGTACGATGATCTTCAGGGCCATATCCTGTCGACGGCGTCGTCGATGGCTTCCACGTCCGATGAGCGACGCCAGATAGAGCTTCAATTGTTGTCGATCGCGCAGGAGCGGATGAAGGCGGATCTGCGGGATCAGATCGCCGCGGCAGAGAGCGCCGAAGCCCGGCAGACATTGGTCGCCACCTACAACGCGCTGCCAGTCCTGTTCGCTGCTCAACGAGGAGAGGTCGAACGCCGGACGGCGGGACCGGTGGAGGCCTGGCAGACGGAGCAGGCGAAGAACCGCGCAAACGCCGGAGATCTGATCCAGCAAGACGCGCTTGATGCCCTGGATGGCCTCAACAGCGGCCTCGTCGATGCGTTCAAAAATGCGCAGGGCGCTGGGGATGCCTTGCGTCGGATGGGCGACGCCGGCGTCGATGCCCTCGGTCGGGTGGCCGATGCACTGATGGAGATCGCCCTGCAGCGACTTCTGATCCAACCGCTTGCGGACTCCTTGCTGGGACGCGGCGGGACCGGGGGTGGGGGCCTGCTGAGCGGCTTCCTCCGAAACCTAGTTGGTGCCGGTGTCGGCGGGGGTGGAGGCGCTACCAGGCCCCCAGGCGATAGCGGCGGTCTTCTCCCCGGCGCGTTGATGAAGGGCCTTGCGCGGGGTGGGGTGCAGGGCGCTCGTGGGCTGGTGCCGGTCGGGGAGTACGGTATGGAGCTGATCGACATGCCGACCGGAGCTCGGGTCTATGATACTGAACGGACCGAGCGCATGATGCGTGACATGGCGCTTTTGTCCCCGCGTATGATGCGTGACTTGCCGCTTTCGTCCCCGCGCATGCTGCCCGCCGCTATGCCCATCGGAACGGTGTCTGCCCCGACTTCCGTCAACACGACGATCAAGATCGTGAATCAGACCAGCGAGCCGGTGAAGGCGACGACGCGGCCGATTGAGGGAGGATTTGAAGTCCTGCTTGACGCCGTCGTCGATCGGCGGATCGCCAGTGCGGGTTCGGATGGCAGTTTGAGCAAGGCGCTTTCGCGCTCGCCTCGTGGCAAAACCCGGTGACGAACCAGGTTCGTTTCGACGTTGATTCGATGGGTTTCCGTCTTCGCCAACATCCTTCGATGGGGCGAACCGGATTCGCTTCAATGGGTTAAGGGAGTAAATCGGCCCCAATTGACTCTTTGCTATTTGGCGCCGAAGCTCTCCTTAGGATGACATTAACCGTGGATGGGAGATTTTCTGTGCCGGTACCAGATCGACAATGCGCTGCCTCTCTGCTAAATCCGCGCGCCTTTCGCGACCACTCCGCGACGCGAGCCTCATGATCTGCCGGCGGGATCTCCGCCAGACTTCAACCGTTGAGCACGTCCAATGACTTGGATAATCGCATTGCTGGCGTTTCTGCTCAGCACAGTCGCGCTCGGCCTGACTGTGGTTGGCGTAAATATTTGGGTCGGCCTCGCTCGCCGGGGGCCGCGCGCCGCCGAAGAAGCATACCGTCGTGGCGACAGCATCCAAGCATGGCTTGACCCCTCGAAGTCCGCGCCTGTGGCTGGCCCTCAGCATGACAACCGCGCCGCGCTCGCTGGCCGGAAGGATCGAGTTCGTGGCGTCGTGGCTGTGTCGGAGCACGCCTCAGACAACGTTTACGGCGTCTAGGTAGCGCCTTGCTGAGCTATGTCGGCTGGTCGCCTACGATCCTTGGTCGAGTTGCGTTCAGCCGGATAGGCGACACATACAGATCTGGAACGATCGTCTGTAACGAGACCCAAGGCGAAGGCTTCGTCTTCGGGGTCATCCGACGCGTCAGTCATGATGGACCGTTCCCCGCCTGGATGACGGCATGGATGGGGCGGTTCCCCTATACTGACTGGGCGTTCTTCCTGGAGGTGAAGTCCGGCGAGCTCCCGTTTGAAAAAGATGCCTGCTCAGACGCGGAAGATGACGCGCCCTCAGTGGTGCTCCGAACCGACAGCAAGGCGGAGCTTGTCGGCCGGATGTACCTCCTAAACGGCGCCGCGAAAACTCGAGGCCAAGCGGCGCTTCAGGCGATGACCGACTGCCGTGACGCAGCGTATCTGTGCGTGTCGGGGAAGACCCCCGGTCAGGTAAAACGCGAGAGCTTCCATCGCTCCCGGTCCGCGTTGGAAAGTGCACTCCAAAGCAGCTTTCGAGCTAATAGGCGCAACGAACCTACCCCAGTGATAGGCGCTGTAGACGTTGTTCTTTCGCGCAGCGGCACGGTCAAGATTGATGCGGATCCCGGCTGCCTGCTGACATCGCTCGCCCTCAAAGAAGCTCACGCTGCCGGCACATCCCTAGACACGATAGACCCGCGCAGCATTGACGGTCGGCACGTCGAGGCCATCGCTGCGCAGGCATTCTTCGCGATACGCGATGTCACTCACCAACATTACCACCATCACTCTCGTTCGGATCTTCTGACGACTGTCACCCACTGGACCCCTGAAACGGATGAAGAGTGGCGCAGACAGACTCAGTATGGGCTGACGCGCATGGCGATTGCTGTCCGCCGTCAAGAGAAGGCTCAAAGCTTCAGGCAGGCATTGGGGATCATCGCTTATGCAGACGCTTTCCAGCGCCACTTCTGCGGCTGGATATCGCCGTCTCCTGGCGTGGTTCAGCCTTCGCGCGTCAGCTTCAAGTACGATTTTGCGGCGCTGAAGGCCTCGATCGAGGCAAGCTTGAAGGTCCGGGAGCTCAAGGACTCCAACCGCCGCGCGCGTATGTTTTTCGCTTTCGGCACCATGGTCACGGCGCTGTCCATCCTCGTGCCGGTGTATCGAGGAAATACCAAGCCCCTGCCTTGGCTGCCAGATCTATTCCGGGATCTTCTGTCGGTTCTGGTCGCAAACCCGATTGTCACCTTGGCTGGCGCAGCGGCATTCGGGTGGGCGGTCGATCATGCCATTCTCAGCCTATCCCTCAACCCCGATTGGTTCGAGCGCGTCCGCGCCAGCGGCAGCCGGTTTATCGGTGGCGTCATGGGCGAGCTCCGTCGCCGACGTGTGCCAGCTCGGCTCGCTCAGTGGGGAGCGCTTGCGCTACTTGGTCTGATCATCCTGTTGTCTGGCTTTGGCACCTTCATAGGGTACCGCTATTTGTACGGGATCATTGAAGGCTCAACGACCTTCACTCCCTAGAACGGTAGCTGGCCCGCAGAAGCAGTCTGGCGCTCACCAGTCACCCAAATTTGGCCGAAGGAATTTACATCCTCGATCTGACGGCCGAGGACGCCCAGCCAGCCGCCTGTCCAAGACCCAAAGGCCGCCGTGCCGTCGGGGAAGTAGAGCTGCTCGGGCAGGGTGCGGATCAGGTAGATGGGGTTTTGGCCCGATGAGTATTCCTGGCCCAGCTGCGCGAAGGCGGCGCCTTCCATCATAAACACGGGCTTGCCCTGGCGAGCGAGGATCACGCGGCCGAACTCGCGGTCTTTCAGCGCCTCGGCCGCTTGGAACAGAGCGCGGGTGAGATCAATCGTCGCGGCGCCATCGGCGGCGACGAGGTCGACGGTGATGTCGCGGGGATGGATCAGCCAGGACCGGTAGACGTGGACACTGGTGACGGCGTTGCGATCGTCGCGGCCGAGGACGGTGGCGACGGGAGCCCAGACCGTGAGGTTGTAGGCGACTAGGCATGTGACGATGACGGCGATAGCCACCGGCCATCTCGGCCGTCGTTTCAGTCTCGATTGTGGTGCCAGCGTCTCTAGCGCCGGCGATGCATCCTCGACGTTGGTTTCCATAGGCCCTCCACCTGACACAGCGATAGACGCACGTGGAGCTTGTGTCCAACGAACCCGGTTCGTCACGCGCCTGGATCAGCCGAGATTAAAAGTCATCGTCACTGTGAATTCCTGATCTCGCGTCATCGCATCGACACTGACGGGGGAAAGCTGAGCGCGCTGCACGACGCGGATTGCGGCCCGGCCGAAGCCCATGCCTGCCGGCGTTTCGCTTACAACGCGGCAGTTCGCAACAGATCCGTCGGCTCGCGATGTGCAGCTTAGGACTGCAGATCCAGAGATTTCTCGCTCCAGCGCCCTGGCGGGGAAGTCGTCAGCGGTCGCTCGGGGTTGGCGAGCCCATTGGACATCCGTCACTGGTTCCGTCGAGGTCGTCGGCGGCTGATCTGCGAAGGGGTTCTTGGGTATGTGCGCCAAGCGCTGGCGTTCACGTTCCGCAGCAGCGTGCTCGCGTCTAACCGCGTTGATGCATCGGCGCAGGCTGCTTGTCGCTGCAGCGCTTCCCTTGAGATCCAGACTGTCGACCAACTGGTCGCCGTTGTGGACCTTGAAGCTGCTCCCTTGCGCGAACTGATCCACGAAGCCCACTGGCATCTTCATCATCAGGCCACGGCGATAGCCTCCTGTGACCGTGCCGACGGTGTCCCCGCCCGCGAAGCTCACATCATCGATCGTGACGCTGGCGTCCGGGTATTGTCGATCTTCAACCGTTGTCCAGTTCAGGTTGCTGATGATGACGTAACTGGATCCGTCCAGCTCAAGGCTGACGCTCAGCTCCGTCGTGCCTTCGCCCTCGAAATCTAAATTCGTGAGGCAGCGCTCTTCAAACTGCCCGATTCCCCAGCCGCCCGCATCGGGCCAACTCGCTTGGCCAGCCGCCAGCGCCAGCATCAAGGCGATCGTCATGTTGGCCCCCAAGCCCGTCCATCCAAGTTGTGATTATCCCAACCTGGGCGGCGGCGCCATCGAGGGAAAGTCTGTCGCTGGTGATGGGTCGATCACGCCTTTTAGGCGAGCACACATTACGCACACCTGCGGACGACCTAAAGCTCTGAAAAGCATAAACAAAAGCCGGGCGCAAAATAGATCACATATGATCTGCGAGGTTACTTAGGGGCGATTGCTGTGTCTAATCAGTATCTTATATGGATCGTCGATGATCCATCTAGGGGTGCTTCAGGCTCGCGATGATCTCTGGTCGGAGAGGGACAGGGGGGGGACCTATCCCCGATGCCCGTTAAAGCGACCCGGCCGCTTTGTGATTGCGCCGTCCTGCTTGTGAGCTCGTTTCCAGCGCTCCAAAGCTTGCTCTGGCGTTTCCTGCAAAACGTCGCCCCACTCATTCCGGGCTGCTGTGGGCATTGGCTCGCCGATGACGATGCGGAAACCACCAGAGGGCGGGAAGTCAATGGCCCCGACTGACTTGCCGGAAGCTTCGACGGCCGCGATTGCACGGCGGACATCGGCTTGGGTGAAGGATGGTTTCGAACGGCGCGCGGCTGTTTCGCACTCCTGGTCGCGGCGAATGGCGTCCAGGTCGTGGATGGCATCGGCGCGAGCGAGGGCTCGGATTACCCTCAGAAGCGCGGGATCCAGCTTGTCGGCGTCTTCAGTCACGGTTTTCAGAACAGCGTTTTGATCGTCCGATCGACGCCTGCGATCAGGTCCTCCGCGTCTTCGGCCGTCGGCTCTGAGCCCTTGTTGTGCGTGCACCTCACGCGAAGTTCGTTGAGGTGCTGCAATCGGCGCCAGTCTGGCGTAGTGAGCACCTCTGCGTCCTTCAGCGCTTGAATGAAGTCACCGAGGGTGGGGCGGGCTTTAACCTTCACATCGTGGCTCGC
This sequence comes from Brevundimonas sp. SGAir0440, assembly GCF_005484585.1. NCBI lineage: Bacteria > Pseudomonadati > Pseudomonadota > Alphaproteobacteria > Caulobacterales > Caulobacteraceae > Brevundimonas > Brevundimonas sp. SGAir0440. Next base: position 650,254 of record NZ_CP039435.1, read on the forward strand.
CACCACCTCTTGCAGGTGACGCTCCAACACGATTCCTGCGACCACGCCGGCGGGGCGGACAAACTTATTTTTCAGCAACTCGCGGGCGCCGGCCAGTTCACTATCGAGCACGTCAGCATGAACGAGTTGGCGGATATCAAAGAGGGAGCTTTCAAATCGAGCGGCGCAGGCAGCCAATATGCGTGTCTGGCTCTCCAGATGTGGGATCGCAGCTCCGCCGTCGACATGCACCGTACCGCCTAACTTGAGGATGCTGCCCTGCATAAAGTCTTCGATTACGTAGTTCCCGTAGTCGATTTCCTTGCGGCCCTTCGGGATTTGATAGTGCCGCCGGAAATCTTCCAGTCTATCGGGCATGACCTGTTTGAGTAGTGCTGACGCCTCCGAGTACCACCTTTCATAGTTAGCCTTGAAAGGCGGAAGATTCTTGATCAGCTGCTCAGCCTCTTCAGCTCCGATCTGCTCGGTGGCTTGCTTGCGAAAATGTGTTGGCGCGTAGTCCAGCTTCATCGCGTAGACCAAAGCCTCAGCAGTGTTAGTCAGGCGTTTGAGGTCGGCCTTGTAGCGCTCAAGATTGGAGACGCTGCTCATAGCGCCTTTTCCAAAACAGCCCGGATAGCGGCGGGGCGGCTCAACGACGTGTCGTTTGCCTTGATCCACGCATCGAGCTTGGCAAGCTGATCCGGCTGAAGCCGGACTTGGACCTGGGTGCCGGCCCCAACCGCAGGCCGACCCTTTTTCTTTTTGGTACCACTTGACGTCATGGTTAAGACGGTACCATAAAAGTCGGGCTGAGCAAGCGCGCCAACGCTTGCTCAGCCCTAACCGCAACCGATCGTCTGGAGATCAGGTCATGGCTTCACACGCCACTAGCACAGGTGCGCCCTGCGCACAGCCGGGGCTCGACGCCCGCTTCCCCTATGTGGTCGATCCCGATCACCGACCCGCTCCACCGGCTGATTTGCCGCCTGAGCTGTGGGCCTTCTTCAACGCCGCCGTTCAAACCTTTGACGCCGAACCGACCGGACATGTCCTGGGCATCGATCTGCGGACTGAAGGCTTCGACCCGAATGACTGGATCGAGCGTCTGGCCGATGCCGGTGGCGGCGTCTGGTTCAGCCTGGCCCTGTCCATGTCGCCAGAGGGCGATGTCGGTGCGGCGCTGCCGATCTGGATGGAGATCCGCGAAACGGTCGATGCCGAAGCGCGACGGGCGGCGATCACGCGCGCCATGATCCTGCGGGAAGTCCGCAAGATGTTTGCGGTGCCGGCGCAATGAGCGGGGGCGCGGACATCGTCCACCTGCCGACCGCCGCGACGAACCCGGTTCGTCAGGGCGGCGCGGTTCACGCGGTGGAGCGCGAGGGCGTGGTCGTCTTCGGACGGTTCGGTCGAGGCTCGCCGCCACACGCATCGGCAGAGCGGTCCGCCGCCATGATCATCGCCCTGGCCATGCTCGGCACGGCGGATGAGGCATGGGGACGGCGGGCGCTGGACTTCGCCAAGATCATCGCCGGGGACGTATCCAGCGAAGGCGCCGCTGAGGCCGTCGCCGTGATGGAACGAGCGCTCAGTTCGGGACTGCCCAAGGTGTCGCGATGAGCGTCTCGAACAGAACGCGCCGAGGCGCGGCGATCAGCCGTCGAGGCCTGATCGCCGGGGGCGCCACGGGAGCCGCTGTCGCCGTTGCCGGCAGGCCCGCGGTCGCAGAGCCGGCGGCTGACGTCGAGCTGATCGCCATCGGCCGCGCCCTGGACACGCTGCTGCCGGATCTGGAGCGGCGGCAAGTTCAGCAGCAGGCTCGGCTCGAGGTCGCGCACCAGGCGGCGAGATCTCAGGCTGCCTGGGCGACCGCAACGCCTCATGACCGCCATGACATGCTCGGCCGGTTCGAAGATCTGCACGGCGTGAACGACCCCGACGTCGAGATGGAGACGCCCAGCTTCGCGCTCGATCGATTGGCGAGGCGAAGCGAGGCGATCGCAGCGACGACCTGGGCCGGACTGAGGACGAAGGCTCGTCTGGTCGCCTATGCACACGGCCCGCTTAGCGAGGATGATTCCGAGCTGCGTTCGCTCTTGGCTGACCTGGGCGCCGTTCCGAGCCGCATCTGAACAGTCGCACGGCATCGGACGAACTTACTTCGTCCGATGACGGTCAACCGACCGAACCGGCATGAACACCCGTGCACGTCCAAACCCCTCGACGAAACCGGAGACACTTATGACAACCCATGTGCCTAAACTCCTGAATGTGACGGAGGCCTGCGAGCAGCTCGGGGTCTCGAAATCCTGGCTTGCCCAAAGCCGCCTTACGGGACGCGGACCTGCCTTCACCAAGATCGGCACTCGCTGCCTGTACGATCCGGCCGACCTCACGGCATGGCTGGCCAGTCAACGCCGATCGTCCACGTCGCAATGCGGTCCGCAAGAGGGAGCGCGCTAATGAGCAAGGTGAGCAACGGATTGCCCGCCACGGCGGTGGAGGCCGAAAAGGTCGCGCTGGCTGCGAGAGCGGCGCAACAGTCGATGAGTGATCGCCGCGCCGCTGCTGCGGCGGAACTCGCGAAGGCGGAGGCCCGGCTCGCCGAACTGGCCGTCGCCGTTTCAGCCAGCGGACCGGATGCTGATTTCGAGAAGGCGGCGGATGAAGTCAGCCGGCTCAGGACCCGGCTCGAAACCTATGACGACCAGGTGTTGCCCTCGGCAAACCGGAACGTTGAGGCGTCCGAAGCCAGGGCGGCCGAAGCGCGGCGCCACGATGCGTACATGGAGGCCAAACGACTAGCCGATGCCGCTGCGGCCGAATTGGTCGCCCAGTTTCCGACTTTGTCCGCCCTGCTGACCCGTCTACAGGCCCAGATCGCCGAGGCCGACGCGGCCGTCGAACGGGTCAACAGCGATCTTCCTCACGGCATGCCGCCCCTGCTCGAACCCGAGGGACGGGTGCGAGATCAGCAGAGCCGCGATGAGGAAGCGGTCGATGAAACGACTATCGAATGCTGGGCATTCACAACAACGGGCGTCCGGCTGACTGACGAGCAGGTGGCGCATGTGCGCGTGCACGAAGGCGGCGGCGCCTATCTTTCGACTGATGGCGCTATGCCGGCTTCCGCCAGCCGGACGGCGGTTGAGAAACGATCGTTCCGCAGGGTGGAGATCCATCCGGCGCAAGATTGGCGCAAGGGCGGTCGCCTCGGAACCATTGATCTCGGCTTCCTAACGGTGCCTACGGCCAATCAGACCCGCGTCAGATTCGAACTGCTTCCCCGCGACTGAGATGAGCCGGACGTTGCTTAGCGAAACGGCAGTCGAGATGTGGGCGTTCGTCGATGACGGACGCCCCGTCAACACGGCCGTCGGCGGAACCATTCACGCGCCGGCTGGGGAATGCGCGGTCTTTCGCCCATCGAGGCGAAGGCCCGGCGTTGAGCGTGTCGTGGAGATACGATCGTTCGTGCGCCGGTTTTACGCAGAGCGCCGGCTCAATGGCTCGATCGCTCACTGGTCGAGGGTCGATCCGACATGAGCGAGCGAGCAACAGGGCGCGTCGATTTCAGTCGCGTCAACGGCGTGGCCCTTCGCAACATCGACGCCGTCGTCCGAGGGCTTCTCCCGGACGGGCGGCGCGAGGCCAGCGAATGGGTCGCGCGGAATCCCAACCGATCCGACAAGCACCTCGGCAGCTTCAAGGTGAGCCTGGTCACTGGGAAGTGGGGGGATTTTTCTTCAGGCGATCGTGGCGGCGATCTCGTCAGCCTAGCCGCCTTCGTCACCCGTATGTCGCAGCGCGACGCCTGTATCCGCCTGGCTGAGAGCCTGGGCGTCCATCCTTACGAATGAGCATCATGACATCCAAAGAGAGCTTTTCGCCGGCACAATGCCGCGCCGGTCGCGGCCTGCTCGATTGGAGCGCCGACGACTTGGCGCGGCGGGCAGGCTTGGAATGCGAGGCCGTCGAACTTTTCGAGCGGGGCGAGGGAGATCTATCGGTTCGAGACCGCCAAGCGATCGGTCGAGCATTCGGCGGGGCCGGCGTGATCGCGAAGGCAGAAGGGTCTGGAGGCGAAGGGGTGCGGTTTAGCCGGCCTGCTCGCCTTCCGCCCTCACACGGTGACGAACCCGGTTCGCGAGGGCACGAGGCGTGACCGATGACGCCTTCGCCCGGATATCAGCTGAGGCCGCAAACGCGCCCGTCACCGCTCGCAAATCATCCGACAAGGGTGAGCTGGTAGCACCCGCGCCAGCAGACGCGCCCTCGCTGCCGAGCACTTGGCGAGGCGTAGGCGCTCCGTCGGCCTGCTGGACCTATAGGGACGCGGACGGACGCATTCTCCGTCACGTCCTCCGTTTCGATACGGCCGAGGGCAAGGATATTCGCCCCGTCACGCTGTGGCGTGGAACAGACGGTCGCTTGAAATGGATGTTCGGTGCTGGAGGCGACGGGCGTCCGCTGTACGGATTGGACCGGCTAGCTGCGCGACCGAATGCAGGCGTTCTGTTGGTGGAAGGAGAGAAAACCGCCGACGGCGCGCAGCAGCGTTTCCCCGACCTCGTTGCGGTGACCTGGCCCGGCGGAAGCAATGCGATTGCAAAGACCGACCTTAGTCCGCTGGCCAGCCGGACGATCGCCATATGGCCGGACGCAGACGAACCAGGCCGGAAGGCAGCGGAAACGCTTCGCCGGGCGACGGTTCAGTTGGGTGCCACGGCATCAGTCGTGCGCCTTCCTGAAGATCTGCCGAAGGGTTGGGATCTGGCGGACGAATGGCCGGCGCACTTGGGAACACTGCGATCACGGGCCCTGATCGATGCGGCGTTGAGCGCCGGTAAAACGGAGACGGTTGCTCCACGCGGGTTCAGGTCCGACTCGGGCGGATGGTGGTGGGCGCCGGAGACCGGTGGCAAGGACGGCGACGCTCCGCCTCCGCCTCTATGGCTTTGCGGTCCCTTTCAGCTCGCCGCCATGGCGAGAGACGAGGACGGCCTGGACTGGTCGCTGGTCCTCGACTTCCGCGACATGGACGGCCGCATAAAGCGCGAGATTATCGGCCGAGCCGAACTGGCGGGCGACGCCGTCGATGTGAGACGCCGCTTGATGGGGGCGGGGTTGCCCATCGCGACAGGAAGGAATGCCAGGGAGCGGTTGCAGTCGCTTCTGGGCATGATGGTGACATCGGAGCGAGCACGCCTGGTGTCATCCTCGGGGTGGAAGCACGGCATCTACGTGATGCCGCATAGGTCCATCGGCGCGGCGTCGTCGACCGAAAGCGTGATTTTCAGAGGGCGCGCAGGCGGGACGTATCACAGCGACGCCGGGGAATATGACGAGTGGCGGCGGCTGGTCGCAGCCCCGATGGCGGGAAATGCGGTGGGCGTGTTCGCCATGTCAGCGGCATTTGCGGGGCCGCTGATGCGTGACCTCGGCGCTGAAGGAGGAGGCTTCCACTTGAGGGGTGGATCGTCGACTGCGAAGACGACGGTGCTGACGGCGGCCGGCAGCGTGTGCGGTGGGGGCGGGCCGATCGGCTTTCTGCAAACCTGGCGAAACACCGACAATGCTCTGGAGGCTGTGGCCCTCGCCCATAACGACGGCCTGCTCGCTCTGGACGAACTGCGAGCGCTCTCGCCCGAGGCGGCCGGCGCTGCCGCCTATGCGTTGGCGACCGGAGCGACGAAGGGACGGTTGAGCGCCAGCGCCGAGCTGCGGACGCGGCCGTCGTGGCGGGTGATGATCTTGTCCACCGGGGAGCTGTCGCTGTCGGATCTGATCCGGCTGACCCGGTCGAAGGACAAGGCCTATGCAGGTCAGGAGCTGCGTCTGATCGATGTAGGCGTCGATATGGAGGTCGTCGGCCCTGGCGGGAAGTCGATGGGCGCCTGGCACACCATCCACGGCGCCGAGACGCCTGCGGCGTTCTCCGACGCCATCAAGGCCGCCAGCGGCAAACACTATGGTCATGCACTGCCGCTGTTCATCGAACGATACATCGGACAGCGCACCGAAATGCGGGAGGCGGCCGCTGCACTTCAGACGGCGTTTCTCGCGCAGGTGCTGGTCGAGGGGGACCACGGGCAGGCGCGCCGGGGTGCTCAGAGATTCGCCCTGGTCGCCGCCGCCGGCGAGCTGGCCGCCGCGCTGGACGTCGTGCCTTGGTCGCGCGGCGAGGCGACACGAGCCTGTGCGATCTTGTTCAAGCGCTGGGCGGCGGCCTTTGGTCGAGAATCTATCCGTGAAGATCGTGAGGCCCTGATCCGGGTGCGTGCCTTCATCGAGCGGTATGAGGGCTCTCGGTTCCGCTGGTTGAAAGACGATGTCAGCGACGCGGAAAGCTATGCGGTGGAGGCTGCTGAGCGTGACGGCAAGCTTCGAGAAGGGGAGGCCCGATCCCTCGACGTTGCAGGGTACAAGGGCACTCGCGAAGGCATTGGCCTCATCTATCACTTCAATCCGGAGTTCGTCCGCAGCGAGCTTTTTGCCGGGATGGATGCGTCAGCAGCACTGAAGGCAATCAAGGATGCAGGCTTCCTGATCAGCAACGGCGAGGGAGGCCGGCTGACGAACAAGGTGTCTGTGCCTGGTGTTGGGAAGCGCAACTTTTACTCGATCGCCAGCGGCATCATGGAGGCTGACCTGCATGGCGACGGCAGCTGAAGCTGCCCTTGATCGCCTGTGGCAGCAGTTCAGGGCGGCTGATGTTTGCTGTCCTGTTCGAGATCCGCCAGGCAACGCGGATCTCGACATCTGCTATGTTTGGGCTGAGCGTGTTGCGATCATTACGTCGGAAGGCCGTCTGTCCCTGACAGACGCTGAGACCGCCGCGACTTTGCAGGTTGGGGTGCGACCTGACGCTGCGTCGATGGCGGCTCTGGCAGCGTCGCTGCGGTTCCCGCTTTTCCCAGAGGGAACTGACGTGCGGAAATAATGGGAACTGATATTGTGCCTGTAAAGCAATATCTTAGGCCGTAGGTTCCCGCGTTCCCGCAGTTCCCCGCGTTTTAATAGAGCCAGCCGCAAAATGTCGGTCTCACGCCCTGTGCCGATTGAGCTGTGTGATATTGTCAGCCTCCTGGGCCTGCCCGTTTACGATCGTCTCCACGTGGCGACCCCAAGCGACCAGAGCAGCCTTTCGCTCGGGGCGATACTCATGGCGTTGATAGACGCCGACCAAGCCGCCCTGAGATCCAGAGACGTGGTTCAGTACTCGCTCCACCACATGCGGGGCGAAACCCAGAGCCGCCATGCCGGTCGCGGCCGTTCGACGAAGATCATGCAGCCGCCATGTCGCGGCATCCGGTGTTTCGCCAACCTCTAACCCTTCGGCATCATTGACCTCGGACAGACCGACCTCGCGGACGCGCCTGTTCAACTGGCGCTTGGTCGCAGAGAAACCACGAGCGGCCCCTTCGCCACGAGCAGGGAAGAGGAAGGACCCTGTCTTGGGAATCTTGGCGATCACGGCGAGCGCCTGGTCGCTCAGGTCTACCTCGTGCGCCCTGCCGTTCTTTGTCCGCTCGCCTGCCAGTCTCCACGTGCGATTGGGGACGTCGATTTCAGACCAGGTCATGCCGGCGACTTCGGCTCGGCGCTGGCCTGTAAGGATGAGCAGTTTGACCAGCGGGCCGAACAGGCCGCTGAGACGCTCGCTGCCGTGCCAAGCGAGACGTATCTCGTCGTCGGTCAAAACACGTTCTCTCGACTTCGGCCGGGGCGGCGCCCGAAAGCCTTCACATGGCGACGTGGAGATGAGGTCGCGCTCCAGGCACCAGGAGAAGAGTGGGCGCACGGCCGCGAACGTAGCGCGGGCGACGGCCGGGGAGCGTTTGGTAATCCCGTCGATCAGGTCGGCGACGTCGGAGCGACGGATGTCGGCAATATGCCGCTCGCCCCATTCAACGATGGGGCCATGGCGCAGCAACCGTTCCGTTTCGGCCCACGACCTGTTGCGTTTAGCGCGCAGCTCGATGAACCGCTCGGCGACTGCTTTGAAGTTGTCCCGATCGCGGGCCGCGAGGCGTTGTGCTTCTTGTTCGGCCGCGTCGATGGTGGCGCGGCGGGCGACACGGTCCGCCTCGCGATCGGCAAACGGGTCGCGTGCGAGATCGACCTGAGCTAGCAGCTGGCGCGCCTCTGCTCTGGCTTGGTCAACGGTCCAGGGGCTGCCGTGCTGGCCAATGGTGATCCGTCGTGTCTTGGCGGGCTGTCCAGCGATGGCCTTCGACCGATACTGGATGAGGTAGATCCTCGATCCTGAAGGGGTCACACGCACGCCGAAGCGGCCCAACTGTGTGTCCCATCCGTAGACGTCCTTCGCTGCCGGTTGGATCGCTTCGATGGACGTCTTGGTGAGCTTCAGGGTGGCCATGGTCTGCTTATCGGAATGGGGCGCTGCGGTTCCTGATAAGCGCCTGATAAGCAGCTTGCGTCAAACCCCATGCATCCATGTGGCACGGGGTGATACGTAAGCCATTGATCTTAAACACTCTGCGATACCGAGTGTATTGCGGTGCATTATCGTGCAACGATAAACCTGCTTGACGAGGTCAGGGGTTCGACTCCCCTCGGCTCCACCAGGCACCTTCGATTAGTTCAGTCTATTCAAGCCGATGCGCACCGGCGCGCGGCGTTACCCTAAAAGATACCCTAAATACGATTTCTGCTCGCCGGGTTTGATGTCGCCGCAGATAATACACACTGATGCGCCTGGACGCAGAGCTTGCCGCCCGCGTCGTGCGCAACCCGTCGCCGCATGCGGCCGCACGGGCTATGTGCCAGCCGAGACGGCGCGCGGGCTGGACACGTCGATGTCTCTACCGCTCGTCGCGCATCACCTGGTCTGCAAGGCCTGCGGGTCAAAGGGTGCCGCCTTACAGGTCCGCTTCTCGATCTCGGACTATTACGATCAGGCGCGTGGCCATGGCTGCTTGATACCGGGCGGGCATAGCAAAACGCCCCCGGCGTGAACCGAGGGCGATCAAGGCGGGCGGTCTCACCCAGGGAACGTAATCGACCGCCCACCGAGCGGGGTGGCGCATATTGCCGGGCCACCACCCTCACAGGCCGGCTCCGCGCAACTAACTCAGATCAACGACACTGCGTTCCGGAAGTCCGCAAAACGACAAAAGCCGCCGTCCTCGAAGGTCGGCGGCAGTCGGAAAACACATGAGCCGACTTTGCGATCGGCTGGCCAGATAACCACAAAGCGCTGCGTCAAGTTCCCCTTAATCCACTCAAGCTTGGCATTTGCAGCGTCGGTTTTGATTGGTAAATCAGCGCGTTTAGTTCGGAGTGATCAATGCAACGGAAACCTATCGACGAGCTGTGTGAGATAGCGCGCTGCGGGGGCAGCATCACAATCTATGCTGACACGCGTTCCGCTGACGAACTTATCCAGCTCGCGAGCGCGCTACGCCATGGGGCAAAGCTCACACTGAATGGCACAGCGATGCGGCCGAATGAGGAGCTATGTCGGATCGCCAAAGCGTCGCCGGGAAACGTCACTTTCACGGGCTAGAGGGCTCGCGAGAATACCAGAGCCGACGTCGCTGCTCTTTTAGCTTGCGCCACTCTTCTATCAGCCGCCGCTCCGCGATCAGCGTTTCGACGGCGAGGGCGCGGGCGGCATCCGCCACTCTCAAGGCCTGCTGGGCTGAGCTAAGCGGGGCTGTCGTCGTTGGTTTAGCCCGGTCGTGGCGGCGGCGGACAGTCGAGCCCCCGCATCCCCATCGTATCGAAGAACCGGCAGAGACGCCCGACCTGGGCCGCCAATCGGTCCCCCCGCGCCTCGATGGCGATGTCGTAGGCGTCGAGCGCGGCCTCCGAATAGATCGCCTCGGGCGCCAGGACCGGCTTCGGCTCAACCGCCAGATCGGCAGGGCTCGGGTAGAAGGCGCTCTGCGGTGCCTTGGTGGCGCAACCGCTCGCAAGCGAGACGGACACGGCGAGCGCTAGGGACAGCATCAGGGAGCGAGTTGACCGCATCGGATAGATCCTTTTCGCGGGCGTTGATGATGGGGGTTTCGACCGAGGCCTCACGGGCAGCGGTTTCCCGCGCGCTGGACGCCTTCGCCTCGGTCTTTTGTATCTCGACCGCCTGACGCTCTCGCTCCCCCTGTGCGCCCCTGTGAGAGCAATAGGCGCCGGTCAGGATGAAGCCGGCGATGATGGCGACGATCAGCCAGCCGGTCGGGCGGAGAAGGCGGGGGATGGAGCGGAGGAAGGCGAGGGCGGCGATCATCCGGCGCCCCCGGTTTCGATCTGCTGGGCGATCCGTTCGGCGCGGCCCTTCACCTGTCCAACCCAGACCTTGTTCGCCCGGATGGCGGCCGCCGCCTCGCGCCAGCGCCCCGCCTTCATCAGGGCCACGGTGTTGGGCCACTTCTCGACTAGACCATCCGCTCCAAGGTTGAAGGCGATATTCTGGATCGCGCGTTGCCGCACCGGATCAGCCGTCCGCCACCACGGCGCCACCCGGTCCAGGTCGCGCTTGAAGCGGGCGATGTCGTTGCGCTTCAGAAGATCGGCCTCGTCATTCGAGATGCCACCGCCCTTCCGCTTGTCGATCAGCCGGCCGATGCCGATGGTCCAGAAGCCCCGGCTGTCCTGATAGGCGTGAAGCACCCGGCCTTCGTCACGCTCCAGCTCGCGGATCAGGGCCATGTCGTTCGGATCGATTTCACCGATTGCGAGCGACGGCGCTGGGATCGCTGCCTTGATCTGATTGACTTCCTCCTGGGTAAGGCCGCGACCCGCGATATCGCGCACGACGTCGAATAGAGCCTTGTCGCTCATGGTCAGTCTCCAGATTGTGGGGGTTGCGCGCTTTAGGTGTGCGGGATAGCGTCACGGTTGAGCCTCGCGGCTCGCTCTAGCGGGGAGCTTCAGGCCGGCGGTTCCGCAAATGCCCCGGCCTATCCATTGGGGGATGGATTGTGATGAATCAGAAGAACGTCGCGCCCTTCCTCATAACTATGCTCGCCTGGATCACCAGGCTAATCTTGGCAGGCGTTCCACGGATCAGGTGACAGCGAGCGTTGCATTCAGCTAAGCCATAAACGTCGCGGCTCATGCCCGAACTGCGTCAGGCGGCCCGGCTGGGCGAGGACATCATCGGCCGGGCCGCAAAGTAAATTGGGGGGTGCGAGATGGACGACAGGACGCTGGAGCGGCGCGCCATGGGCGCGGAACAGCTGATGACAGCGAAGATCACCGAGTTCGCAGCCCATCTGACGGCGGGTGATCGATCCGCCGCAGAGCGTGCCCGAACCGAGGCCATTGGGGCGCTGGAAGTCCACTTGGACCAGACCGATCAGCTGATCACACAGACTTTTGCCTGAGATGGCTAGGCGCATTAGGTCCGCTTTCAGCGCCGACGTCTATGACTGAAATCGACCCGTTGCAGACGTTGGCGACGACTGCTCTAAGCAAATGATGAAGGGGCTGATTTTCGGTTTGCCGCTACGGCCGCGCCTGACACGATGTGGACGGTCAGAGGATTCGCCCCCCAGGTTGACAATCACGGCAACCGTCTCTGTTGACCTCTTTGCCGATACGCTTCGAGTTGACTTTGCTGCTCGGCAAGGGACGGAACACCGCTGTCGTTTCGCAAGGTATCAGGCAACAGGCTGGTGTCATATGCACCCTGGCTGGGGGGATCGCCATTAAACGGCACGACGAACTGCGTGCCGTAGACTTGAGCTCTCCCGATGGATTGAAGGAACCGATCCAAGGTTGCCGTAGCGATCCAGATCGCGTCTTGCCGGCCTCTGGCCACAGCGGCAGTAGCCAAGGCATGGGCTAGTAGATAGTCCTCGGGTTTGTCCCCGTGCTGGAAGATGAACGCGCTCCGGTAATAGTCTGCTCCGCTCCGGATCTGCCCCGCATCAAGCATGTTTCGGACCACGGATCTGCGCTCGCGATCTCGATCACTGACGTCGGGGGCGAGGGGACCGTTTCCCTGTCGGGCATCCTGATCCTCCTGAAAAAGTGCGGCTAGCGCGGCGTTGTCAACAAAGGACGGCGGTCGTCCGTATATCGCGTCAGGCTGCCAGCCAGTGAACACCGAAACGGGCGAGTTCGACCGATGTAGATCGAACGTGGGACCACCCGGAATATTGGCGAGGGTCAGCGCCGCGCCATCGGCGGACACCAACTTGACTACATACGCTGTGACATCGGTCGGAGTGTCGCCATCTTGGACGCTAAACCGGAACTCGTCCCCACCGCACTCTGCGTTCTGGAAGCTTTTTGTTGAAGTGGGACCAACGACGTTCATTAGCCTGATCCAGCCGGTGTTGGCATCCAGCGTGAAGTGAGCCGGGCGCGAAAAATTTCCACCGGGCCGGCCCGCGCCGTCGCAGTCAATCCTCAGCACAAAGGCTGCGTGATCATCAATCGCCCAGACCCATAGCCCATCCAGCGGGGATGGTGACTGCGCGATCGCCGGCCTGAACGGCACGAGCAGCAAAAGAACAGCAAGAACGGCTAGGACATGGGCCTTCTTCAACATTCAACCGCTCGCCGATATTTCAACGCGTTCGTGTGTCCGAGAGCAAACCTTATCGCCGTCACCACTGCAATAAAGGGTTTGCGACTGCCTCCGCGGGAGCCTCGCAACTGTTTGACGCTGCGCGATTGTCTTTCCGCAATGCCGACACGAGAGTTCCGCGTAGCTGCGCATGTGGGACTGACCATCGCAACTGTGTGGGCGGCTCTGGCCGCCTTCTATGCAGTGAAGAGATACGCGTGCTCGCCGCTCCAATTCGAATGCCGAGAAGAGTTCTGGCGCCGTTTTGAGGATTTCATCCTTCTGCAGTGGCTAGACGCCTGGCAGACGCTGACTTCTGGCGTTCTTGCTCTTGCAGCAGCCGCAGTGGGTGCATGGTTCCTTAGCAAGCAGATTGGCTTGGCTGATCGGCACGAAACTGATCGCATCGCACGGGGCCATGCGTCGGCGCGCGCGGCGTTAAGCTTCAATCTCGATTATCTTTGGCGCCATGAGGAATCAGTTGCCGCTTGGCTGAGGGAACAACTTACCCACATCTCGCTTGGTACTTTGACGTCTGCACCACCGTGTCTCGACCAGCAGATGGTGGCGTCATTAGAACGCATGATTGCGAACAGTTCCAAGCTTGAAGTTGAGCCTTACGCTGAGCTCATCAGCCTCCTTCAGGTGCAGTCCGCTCGTCTCCATGGGCACTGGGCAGGATCTTTGTCGGGAGAGCCTCCGGGTTTGGCGGAGCTTTTAGACCGGTGCTACGATGCCATCGAAGCGGCTGCGCGTATAAACGCGCTCTTTCCCTATGCTCGTTTTTCGGCTGGGGCCGACTGCCCGAGAACGCCCGAACGCTCAGATATCACTAACGCTCGCAGCACCATTGGTTTCAGGGAGCATCAGGTCAGCCCGCACACAACTGCCGGGCTGAACGCTCGCATCGATCGGCGATGGCCCACTGCTTGAATCGATATGCTGTGAACCAGAGACGCCGTGAAAATGGCGTTGAGAGCTAGGTCCACCGCTCGACGATTTCCGTCACCACAGCGCCCGCCGTCAACGTCGTCATTTGGCAGAAGCAGCCAACTGTCCCGCTGGCTCTTTGTGCACGCATGATCCTGCGACCATGCTCGCGGACGTCAGCGCATGGCTCCCATGGCTTCACACTTGAAACCGCCAGATCGAAATCCATCGAAGCCGGCCACGGAGAAGCAAACGCCAGGGCAGGCTGTATGTCCTCAGGAGTAAAGCGCAGTTGTGCCGCGCTCGGCGGCACGGCGGGCGTCAGCGCTTTAGCCGTCCATGGGGGGTGGCCGTCGTCGTCATAGCTGCTGACGCAGATGCCTCTGGCCCGGCCTGATCCATCGATGCCGACGAGAACGCCGTCGATCAGGGCTGGGTCGGCAGACACCGAATGCCCGGCCTGCAGCGCGGACATCATCGCTCGATGGGCGCCGACAACTTGTTCTGGGAAGGCGCGAACAAGGTCGTCAAAGCTTCCCTGGACCTGGGCCACAGCCACAGCCAGCAGAGCTCCAAACATGTCAGGGCCCCGGCCGACGAAAGCCGCAGATTGGTGCGCGGCTATTTGCACCTTCTGCTTCATAGCGATCATCGCGCCGTTCGGGCCGACCATCATGCCGTCGGTGAACAGTGTGGCAGATCGAGGCGCGAGATAGACCAGGGTCGCGGTCATTCGCTGTCATCCTGCGACGGCCTTGCTCGATCGCGGGTCGCCGCACCGGCGCTGTAAAGCACCGTGTTGACGACAAAGGTCGCGAACGCTGCGTTGATGCCTATCGACGTGGTCCAGGCCACCACCGCTGCCGTGATCGGGTCTGCGTGCGCGATGGCGGGGACCGCCAACAGTGGAACGAGCAAGCCGAAGAACAGCTTTAGCCGGCGGGTCATTTGCTCGGCTCCGAGCCTGTCGTCTTACGCATGGCTTCGGCGAGGCTGAACTTTTGGTTTGCCGGTTTCGGATGGCGTGTGGCAGTCGCCATAGCTTGTGCCAAGCTGTAGCGGAGCGGAGTCTTCTGGCTGTTGGTCTTAGACATCTGAGGGTTCCTCTATGGTCTGATCGTCTTGCGATGTTGTCTCGCGGCGAAGGGCCCCGCCTTCGCCTTCCCAAGTAGGGATAGCCTCGCGGCCGACCTTGAAGGTGGCTATGGCCTCCGGTGTCGCGCGTCGTTGGCGGTCCACCAACTGCATCGGCACTGCGCCTGTCTTGGCGAGCCGTTTCGCGGTGCGGGTAGAGACGCCCATCTGAGCGGCGATATGTGAGAGCCCAACAACCATCATTGTGGAGCCTCCACTGATGACCAGTCGATCTGCGCCATGCGGTCCAGATCCCAGATCGGCTGGTCTTCCCAGGCGAAGCCGTCCGGACGGCTGGCATCGATCTCGGTCAGGACTTCCGTCGCGGCCTCCATCGCCAAGGCTCTGAACATCTGGTCAGTCTGCTTGGCGGTCTCGATCGACGCGCCGTTCTCCCATGCGGCGAGAGCAGCGAAGGCGCAGATGCGATTGAAGTAGCTGACCAGCAGATTGACCGCGACGGGCATCAGCACATCGTGCTCGATCTGGGCGCCGTCTGTGCCGACAGCGGCAGAAGCGGGCGCGCCAGACACTGGGCTCGGGTTCAGGTCCGGTTTGCGTGGGCGGCCAGAAAAGCGGCCCAGACCGGAGTGCATCAGCAGGCGGTCGGAGGCTTCGACGCTGATCTTGCCATCGACTACGACGACCGCCCCGCGCGCCTCCCACTTCTGCACTGCGGCTTTGCTGACGCCGTGAAGCTTTGCGAACGCAGGCCTTGAGGCGAGGGTGATGCTCATGGGCGGCAACCTGCGGCAACCGGCAACCTCGGCGGCAACCGGCAACCGGCAACCGGCAACCGGGCGGCAACCGAGGCCCGATTTCCTCGAAGCCGTAGAACGCCGGGCCGCACTGGGTTTGAGATGGTCCGGCCGGGGTGGTCGCTATTCCCAAACCGGCAACCGGCAACCGGCAACCGGATTTTCACATCATAGCTAGAGAGATAACGCGCCCAGCCCGACCGTATTACCCCCGGCCCCTTGGGGAGGACCCGTTGATGAGGGGCGGTCGCAAGGTCAGTGCCCATGCGTGGCCCCCAGGCTATCGAGGGCTGGCTCCACGACCCGGCTCGCCAATGTCTCGGCCTCGCTCGATGTCATCGCGACCGGCGCCGACCTGAGCACGAGCAGGGCAGTATCGATCGACACGGGCCGATGGGCGGCCAGCGAAAGGGCGAGGGCGAAACGACCCTCAGCATATGGGCTCTGCATGATGCCGACGCGGCGCTGATCAACGACGTACCAAGACGCCACGTCCGACATCTGGTCGGTCATCAACTCAGCCGTTCGGCGATCCGGGGTCATACCAAGCCCTCGCGCTGGCCTGCGTCCGGAACACGGTATTCGATCTTCTCGGGCAGATCGGCCGGCGCTTCAGCCTTGAGGGGCGGAAGCTTCGTGGCTGACAGGCGTGGACCTGACACGCCTGCGCGGAACGGGACCGAAACGACGACGCGGGTGTCGATCTTTCGGCAGTGGTCCGTGACGACATTGTGGACCATGATGCCGGGCTTGTGGTGCTGGTATTTGCCATCCTTGACGCGCGACTGATCCCGAACACGGCTGCCGTCCTGGTGATACCAGAGGGGCTGGACAGTGTCGGACAAGATGCGTTCCGGCTGCGCGGGGAAATCACGGATCGGAGCTTCGACCGTCGGCAGTGGGGATGCCTCGGCAGGTGGGTTAGCGTTGGCGGCTTCGATTGCGGCGTCGGCGCCGACGACCATCTCCAGCAGCTCGGTGTAACGGCGCTGGATGTCCGGGTATTCCTTGGCCAGCTTAGCGCGCGCGGCTTTGCCCTGGGCCTCAGCAGCGGCATATTGAACTTGCTTCTCCGCATCGGCCACTGCGGCCTCAGCCTGCATCACAGCGGCTTCAGCGGCGGGGATCACCCGGCGATCGAAGGCCTCCACGAGGTCGCGGGCATCGCGCAAGCGGCGGGTCGCGTTCTCCAGCACGCCGTCGGCGGCATCGCCGTCTGCGGTGGCCGCGACCGTCTGCGCGCGCTCAGCGGCCTCAACCTCAGCGACGGCAGCGGTTTGCTTTGCCAGGGCGTTGGAAAGCCCGCGCAGCGCCGCTTCGTGGGTTTTGCGGGCAGCGGCGACCGGATCGCGTTTCAGGATGTCGGTGACGGCCATGTCGGTCCTCGTATTGGTGAGGTGAGCCTGCCGCCGCGCCTGTTGGCGCTCAATGCGATTGGACAAGATTGGACAAAGACCATCACGCGGCCTCGCCCTGTCGCCGGCGCGGGCGCCGCATCCACGCCTCGACCTCGGCCTGTTCGATCCGGTGCACATTGCTGGCGCCGGTCGTGGCGCTGGCCAGATTGCCGCGCGCGATGGCCTTGTAGACCGTGCCGGGCTTTTCGCCCGCGATCCGGGCGGCTTCCTCGACCGACAGCGTCCGCTGCAGCAGTTGCTCGATCTCAGTCAGGCGTCTGTCGATTTCGTCGATGGCGAGCGTAGGCAGCGACGCCCGCAGACTGCGGACCAACCCAAGGGGCCGATCCGCCGCGCTCATTCGGGGCGCCCAAAGGCTTCAGCCAGCTTTGTCAGCCCCTTGGGCGTGACCCTGACCTGCTCTGCAATGCGATCCGGCCGGCCCTCCCGGCGCAATCGGGTGATCTTGTGCTCAAGGTATCCGGCGGACACCTTCGACTGATAGCCCACCTCGCCAGACCCGCCCGCCCTGCGATAGATCCACCCTTGCCGGCGCAGGAAGTTGAACAGCCGCTTCGGCTGGACCTGCAGCGCCTTAGCGGCGTCGGTAATGCACAGAGATCCGTCGGCATCGGCTATGCGCTCCAGCGCCTGGACCTTTGGCGCATCGGCCGCGACCTGGGCGAGGAGTTTGGCTTTATCGCCGGCATAGTTGGACAGCAGGCTCCGCAGGACTTCCGGGTCACCGAGGTCCGGCAGCACCTGCCCGACGGTCTGTTCCAGCGCCTCCCATCGATCAATGATGCGAGCACGCAGCTCCGCGCGATAGCCGGACACCACGACCAGCGTGTCCCGCTTCGTCAGATCGTAGACGTGCGTAGGACGACCACCGTCAGCACGGCGATGCTCCCGGAGGGTTTCACGACTTTCTCGTAAAACCCCCTGATCGAAAAGCCGCCGAATGGTTGCGACCACGTCGTTGTGCCGCGAGCCGCAGACTTCGGCGATGTCGATGCTGGACATGGTTGGGGAAGCGTTAGGCGTCGGCAATGTGAGGTCCTCCGTCAAAGGCTCCTCCTTGCGGCCACCACTTCAGACGCCCACCCCGCACCTGCAGATGCCCGCTCTCTGTTTTCACGGCGCGCAGACTGGCCGGCTGAACCTGCCGCAGAAGATCGGTCTGCATTGGCGTATGCCGCCGGGATCAAGAGGGCGGCTCTGTTGTCAGCGATGGACTGGGCGATAGCGGCGTCGAAGAACTTCCAGCTGCGGATTGGACCGCGCTGCCGCAGAGCTGCTGCCCTGACCGCCGGCAGCACGTCGTGTTCCCAGGAAGCGCCGTCGCGGCGCCAAGCATGGATCCGGCCCGTCGTGGTCGCCAGCCCTGGCTGACGTGCTGGATCCAGATGAGCCGTGGCGGCTTCCTCGACCAGCATCGCGGCATGGCGCCGTGCATCGCCAGGCGGCCAGTCGCTTGGTCTGTCCATTTTGGTCGGCGGGAGGACTTCCCCCTCAAGCGGAGGCTGCCGTTCATGTTCGCTCGCGCGCACCACAACAGCGGTTCTTCTTACCGGTTCAGTTCTAACCGGTTCAAACGTAGTGAGCCCCGACACCCTGTCGGGTTGGTTTGGACAAGGTGTCGGGTTGGTTTGGACAGGATGTCGGGTTGGTTGAGCGCAACCCGACACGGTGTCGGCTTGTTCCCGGACCTCGGGATTTGGGGCAAGGGTGAGTTCGAGGAGGTCCGATGTGCGTGACCCATCCTTCCGCCGGCGGGCGGTTCTGGTCAGCCATCCGCGGTCCTCGAACGCCTGCAACGCTCGCTCGACGGATTTGACGGAGCAGCAGGCTTGGCGAGCCAAAGTGTCCTGGCCAGGGTAGCAGCAGCCGTCGGGCCCAACGTAGCTTGCGATCACCATCAGGATCGCCTTCTCGGTCGCAGTGCTGCAGGTCTGCTCAAGCGCCCAGTAGGAGGCTTGGTGGCTCATGTTCGCGCCTCCGACGGCAAGCGCGTGCTGCGGCCCACCACCGAGTGACGCGCAGGTAGCATTTGCGCGCACGTCTTCTGGGTGAGCACCTGATAGGCGGCGCCTTTGCCGGGCTGCTCCGTTCGGCTGAGATGCCCGGCTGCGCAGAGGCGCTTGAGCGCCCCTTGTACGGCGCGCTCACTGAGCGAAGTCTTTCGCTGAAGGTCGATCTCCCCCTCGCGGCTGGAGATCACCGCGATCTGGGCGACGCCGTCCTCGTTCGCTGCATCAGCGAGAGCTAGTAGGACGACCTTCTCGGTCGTGGGAATGTCCATCTTCCACACGTCGGTCATGATCGAGACGCTCATGCCACCACCTTCAGCGTGGGTCTGAGCCGCATGCTGTCGTCGAACTGACGCTGAGCAGCGGCCAGGTTATCCCGTGCCGCATCTCGCACATCCTCAATCTCGGCGGCCTCTAAAACACCATCCGCCTTTGCTGCGTGCACAGCTTGTAGAGCGCGGGACGCCGCAGCCGTGCTCATGACGGCGGACGCCAATGCACCACCGCCGGCGTCGTCGTGATCAGTCATCCGGCCGAAGGCGGCAAAGACCAGGGACTGGCCGCACACCTGTTCCAGCTTCCACACCTGCCCCCATGTGGGGAGATCTGAGGTCGCGGTGCTGATTAGCTGGCCGACGCGTTGGCGACTGACGCCGAGAAAGGCTGCTGCCGCTTCCTGGGTGCCTACAGCGTCAACCAGCTGGCTGAAGTGCGCCTTCAGCAGGGCGGGGTCGAAGTCGCTCATTGCCTTTTGCCAGGGCTGCGCAAGGTGACGGGCGACGACGGCTGGCCGAAGGTCATCTCACTGGTTTGGAGACTGAGATGTTGGACACTGCGAACAAGGGGAGCGAACCCACCGTCGAGATCTTGCGGGCTATCCGCCATGGCGTTGCGGCCGCAGCTTGTAGGGCTGCGTTCGGAGCCACCGGCGACGATAAGTGGGCGAAGGCGGCGTGCCACCATCGCGAAGTTTCCCGACGAGACCTGCATCAAGCAGCTGCCAAATCGTTGTTGGCATGACCGTCTCGGCTGATCCTCCGACGCTCCGCAATAATGGCGAGCGTATCGGCGGTGACACCGACGTAGCCTCGCTTTGCTGCGGCCCGGACGACGGACGCAAACCGGTCGGATGGGATCGAATCTCGCTGCCACCAGGAGAAGCCAGTTCGCTCGCCGACACCGACGTCGAGAGCCATGGCAGAGACGGTCGGCCACAGGCCGATGATTTCGCGGAAAGTCCTCATGCTGGCATGCTATGCGAAACGCGTAGATTTAGTCAATGCACATCGAATAATGATCTGCGCTATAGGAATGGCATGACCACTCCTGCCGACAGGCTGAAAGCAGCTCGCATCAAAGCCGGCTTCAAATCGGCGACCGCTGCGGCCAAGGCCTTTGGTTGGACCGAGAGCACCTATCTTGGCCATGAGAATGGATCTCGCGGTCTTCAGATAGATGCGGCTCAGAGGTATAGCCGGGCGTTCCGGGTTTCTTGGAACCACCTCATGACCGGCACCAAAGATGAGGCGAGTGAGGGCTCCCCAGGCACGCCGGTGCTGGGCCATCTAGGTGTCCAGACTGAAGCCGCTACCTCGGCATCGGAAGTGCCTATCCTGCCTGTAGGCGCTGAGGGTTACAGCTATGAGGAGCTTGCTGCCTATATCGCCGAGCCCGGACCGCCGACGACCTACGTGATCGTTTGCACGACCAAAGGCCAGCCAATCATGGTGGGCGACGAGATGCTCATTTCGGCGCCGAACGGCACCGCACGAGCGCTGACGACTTGGGTGATATCCCAGCGCGATGATGGATCAGAATGGTATGTGCCCTATAGGGGCGCGCATCCCGAAGAGACGGTTATGTCCCACGAGGATTTTTTCGCCATCGACGGGCTCGAGTTGGTCGGCGTCGTGGTTGCGGCCTACGAGGACAAAAGGCGCCGGAAGAGCATCGATGCGAGTGGCCTCTGGCGATAACTACGCATAATGCGTTGACAAGGCCTATGCACAACGCATAGCGTCTCCTCATGAACGAGGAGACGCTCATGTTGGTCGAAGCTCATAGCCCTACCCGCTGCGTGTCGGTCGCTGCCGACGCCCCCAAGCCCTGCCGCTTTTGCGGCGAAGCCCGACAGATCGACATCGATCCCGGGGCTCTTGATGTCCTATGGGCGATTGACGCCGATGGAGCGGTCATCCGCGACGAGAGCGGCCAGCCGATCGACGCGCCGGCTGAGGATATCGCCATCTGCAAATCGTGCGATGCCGTCGCGCCGCTGAAAATCTGGAACGCGAGCCCCGAGTGGATGGCGGCGCGCGCGGCGAGCATCGTGGCCGCAGATGCCGAATATGACGACGACGGCGTCTGGATCGGGGTGCGCCAATGACGTGCGCCTCCGATCTGAGACCGACCGCAGCTGAGACGGCTGCGGCCCTGGTCTTCACTACCGATGGCTATTCGGATGACGATGGCGTCGATCATGTCACCGCAGCCGTGAGATCAGTCGCGGCCGCCGAGGCGCAAGCATCTGAATGGGATGTGGCCGAAGCCGAGTATCTTCGCGCGGCGGAAGCCAGCGATGACGCCAGTGCGCTCGAAGTGTCTGCGACCACCGACGATGTGGTCGAAGAGCACGGGCCCGTTCACGACGCCTACCTCGAAGCTCGATCGAGGTTGATGCAAACGACTGCTCCACACTGGGCTGCAATCGGCACCAAAGCCGATGCCTTCCTGCGGATGTGGGGCGATGATGAAACCTCTCGCTACGCCCGGGCCGCGCGGCGCCTGGCGGAGGTAGCGGCGAAGATCGGGAAGGCCTTGCCTGACGCATCTGATCTGATCGACGTGATGTCGGCTCGCGGCCACGCTGAGCAGCTCTGCTACTACCTGGCTCACGATGATGACGGCTATCGAAACTGGGCGGTCAGCCTGGGCGGCGTTGGGAAGATCGCGTCGGAGGCCGAAACTATAGCTTTAGAGACACGGCAGTTGGCGCGAGGGAACGACGCACAGCTTGCCGTGAGCGCCACCGTCGTCGGTGCGGTCTGGTTCTCCGACAAGCGCAGCGAAGGTGACGACGTCGAGAACCTCTCTGACCAGATGTCGACGGCCATCCGTGAAGCAAGCCTTCGACGGCCGAGCGCCTCCACCACCGAGATCGAGCGGGCCGCTAGGGGAGAAGCCTGCATCGGGGAGATAGAAGATCGGGCGTTTGTTCGACGGCCCACCACCCAGACTGGGCTCGCCTTTCAGCTACTTGTCGCAGCCGGGGAGATCGAGGTTGCCCAGTTTGGAACCGTCGGGGAACAGAAGGAAGTGGCGGCCGAGAACATCAGAACGGCGTTGAGTAACGCGATCCGGTTGATGGGCCTGCCATTCGATTATCGGACAGCTGAGTTCTATCTCGGGAAGCGCCTCTGCGATTTGGACGGCCGTCGTCGTGCGGGTCTGCAGCAATGATTTGGGACCGCTCTGACCCAGTCGCTCCCTCGATCCCCTCCGAGGTGCGCGAAGCTTTCGTCCTGAACTTGTGCCTGACCTACGGTGCGCCGGACGATGTCGGGCCGGCGAACGCCTGGCATGACGTCGGCACGGATCTATGCCGGCTCGCCCTGCTGGACGAGATCGAGGCCGTACGCGGCTTCGATCTGACGGATGACGAGCGAGAAGCCGTCCGCACCGTCGGTGATGTGATCGCTCTGGCTGGAGCGAGCCCGCCATGATGTGCGTCCCTGATGGCCTCCTGGCGCTCCTGAGCCTCGCGCAGATCGAGGCGCTCGACGACCTCGAGCACAACTGCGATCTCATCTCGACGCGGCCCAGCGCCGCCGAAGTGAGGTGGACCCTCGAACGGAGCGGAGTCTCTAGTGAGATACTGGCCGCCTTCATCGATCCGAATCCTACCCCCGCCGCTGATGGTAGCCGAAGGGCACCACCGCTGCCGGAGCATCTGATCTGGGATCTGGAGCCCGGCCTGCATGCGGACGGTAGCGGCCTCTATCTCCGCGTTCAGCAGAGTGGGTCGCGCAGTTGGGTGCTGATCGACTTCGACAACCGTCGGCGCCGGGAGCGCGGACTGGGTGGCGCCCGCCTCGTGAGCTTGGACGAGGCCCGGCGCAAAGCGAGGGCGTTGAAGCAAGCTGGCGCCCGCCTAGGAAAACTGGACCACCGACACACCGAAGAGGTCAGGACGTGAGTATCACGGCAGCCAACAGCAATGTGAAGAAGGGCAAGGCGTCAAATCTGCCACCCGGCGCCAAGCTCGCCTACACCGTCGACGAGGCCGGCCCCGCCATGGGCGTGAGCCGGACCACCGTCTTCGACATGATCCGCAACGGCGAGGTGATGGCGAAGAAGCTGCGCGGCCGCACGATCATCACGCGCGATGAACTGCAGCGCGTTATTGACGAGGCGCCACCGGCACGGGCAGCTTGACTCGACTCACCCTGCGGTTGCCCGCTAGGAGGGCGCCGGAGGAGTGATTTATGACTGACGCGACAGCCGCTTTGCCCGGGACTGAGAACCAGCCGTTCGGAGAAGAAGAGATCGCCGCAGCCGAGGGGGCAACGGCTCGGGATGCGGCTCTCGTCGTCTTGAACTGGGCGAAAACGCACCGTCTGTTCGGCCGTCCCGCCATGGAGGACTCAGCGGAAGCGGTCGACGAAGACCCTCAGCTGGAACCGCAGCAGCTGTTTGCCGCAAACGCTGTGCAGGAGGTGTTCCGTCGGCGGGCGATCAATCTTATCGGATTCAACGAGTTTGACAAAAAGGTCGTCGTCTTCACCAAAGGAAAGCTGACCGCCGCAGAGCAGAAGCTCGTCCCTTTCCAGGCTATCCCTGGATACACCATCGAGTACGTAACAGGCGGCCTCGCCGACGTGAAAGGCAGTCCGCCGCCGCCGCAGCGGCACTATCCCTATGCTCTGCGTAATGGGAAATATACCTGCGGCAGCTCCGTCTACCCTGCCGATTGCATTGGTGCCGGAACATTGGGCGCCCTCACTCGGAAGCCCGATGGGAAGCTTTTCGGTCTGACCAACAACCACGTGACGGGAGCCTGCAACAATGCGCAGCCGGGCTTGCCCATCCTCGCGCCTGGCCCTCTCGATGTGTCGAATGAGCATTGCGATCCGTTCACCATTGGTCGTCATTCACAGCTGCTGCCGATCAACGACGGCATCCCGGAGAACATCGAGATTAACCTGAACGCCGATGCGGCATGCTTCGAGATCACCGATCAGGCAACGGTGTCCTCATATCAGGGCGATGCCTTCGATACGCCGGCGGAGGTCGGAACACCTCGGCCGGGAATGAAAGTCGAGAAGATCGGCCGGACCACCGGACACACTACCGGCGTCATCATCGCGCAAGCAGTCTCGCCGGTCCCGGTCGCCTACGCCGTGCAGGAATACAACGTGCGGAAAACGGTCTTCTTCGACAACGTGTTCGTGGTCCACAGCACTACCGGAGAGCCCTTCTCGAAGGCCGGAGACTCTGGATCGCTGATCGTGCAGACCGATCCCGATGGCGTGAAGCGCGCGGTTGGTCTTCTGTTTGCTGGCAACCCCAGGACCGGCGAGACGTTCATTCTGCCGCTCGCTGAAGTGCTGAAGAAACTCGACCTTAACCTTGTCTCAGGTCATAATGTGTAATGGTCGCGATCACCGCCGACACTGCCGCTAGACAGCTGGCATCAGAGCTTGCTCTGCCTCCCTCCAGAGGGAGTGTGTTCGCGTGGTTTGACCCGGCTGGAGCCAAAATCGTCATTCGAGCCGAGCGGAGTTGGCTGCGTCGCCATCCCGAAATCCCGAATACGTACCTCGGTTTCACGGTTGAAACTGACGAGCCTTCAGGCGCGGTCGCCTTTCGATCCAACCGTCGCTAGGCGCGCCGCATCTCGACCACCGTCCCGGTCTTCGGGCGGTCCAGATAGCCCGCCCAGGCATCCATCAGCTTGATGCGCTTCTGGAAGGCATCGCCGCGCCGGTAAGCGCGCTCCGTCTCGTCCCCGACCCTATGCGCCAGCGCCGCCTCTGCGACAGAGTCCGCGAAGGCCGTGCATTCCCCGGCCCAATCCCTGAAGGTCGAGCGGAAGCCGTGGACGCTGTAGGCGTCGTCACCCATGCGCTCGAGCAACGCGGACATCGCCGCCGTAGAGAGCGCCGCGCCGTCTGCCTTGGCGAAGATGAAATCCGCCTTCGGCATTTCCTCCATCAGCTCCGTCACGATCTGAACGGCGCGATCGGTCAGCGGTACCCGGTGCGCGACCTTCATCTTCATGCGGTCGGCGGGGACGTTCCAGACCTTGTTGACCAGATCCACCTCACCCGGCCGGGCGAAGATCGTCTCGCTCGTCCGGGCCGCCGTCAGGATGGTGAACTCCAGGGCGCGCGCGGCGAGCGCCGGGCGGGCGCGCAGACGGGCCATGAAGTCGGCCGCCGCCTCATAGGGCATGGCCGGATGGTGGCCTTGCGTCAGACGTTGCCGCTTCGGCAGCAGCAGGGAAAGGTGGCCCTTCCATCGCGCGGGGTTCTCGCCCTTCCGCAAGCCCTTCGCCTTCGCGGCGTCCAGAACCCGCTCGATCCGGCCGCGAGTGCGTGACGCGGTTTCGGGCTTAATCGACCAGATCGGCTTGAGCACGTCCAGCACGTCCTCGGTCGAGACCGCATCGATGGCCAGCGGCCGCAGGCGGGCGGCATCGACGGTCAGGCTCTGCTTCCACTGATAGAGGTGCTTCGCGTTCTTCCACTCCGGGGCCAGCGCCTTCAGCAGATCGTCCGCGACATCGCCGAAGGTCACGCCCTCAACCTGGGCTGCCTTCTTGGCCTCGATGGGGTTGATGCTCTTCGCCACCTGGCGCCGAGCTTCCTCGGCGATCTCCCGAGCCTCGGCCAGCGACGTGACCGCCAGACCACCGAGGCCCATCTGTTTGCGCGCGCCGCGCCATTGGAAGATGAAGGTCCAGCGCTTGCCGACGCCGCTCTTATCGACTTCCAGATACAGACCACCGCCGTCGGCATGAAGGCCGGGCTGTTTCGTCGTGGTGACGAAGCGGTGTGTCAGACGGTTGGTCGGTCGCGCCATAAGTAGAACGTAGCATGAACTCGCGTTCTTGGCGCGTTCTGCCTTACCCTAAAAGTTACCCTAAAAGCGGACGCGGCTTGCACCGCACCGCCACGGACACTTACGGACGACGCGCCCCGCAACGTCAATGGTAGCGGGCATCTTCTGGACTGATGTGAACCTTCTCGAATACAGGTCGGTGTTCCCTCGGCTCCACCAAATCCTTGCTCCACAAGGGTTTGGACGGAAACAGGCGATAAAACTGACACCACGCTGCTACACACGGCTTCCAAGCGACCGTCGAAAAAGCGTTCTCATACAGTTAGTTCACTGTCGCGAGACTGTAGCACCACCTCGTCGCACACACCGTTCAAACGGCCTCTTCAACCGTCCCCTCGGTCATCTGATGCTCGGCGTCGGCAATCGTCTGGCCTGATCGTTCGGGGATCGACCTACTATCTTCGGCTTCGTGTTCCGCGTTCGTTGGCCGGGATCATCGGCAAGACGGAGGTCATGAAGTCTCTCGGCACCGGCTATCGGGCTGATGCTGTCCGCAAAGCTCGGATCGTCGCAGCAGCGTTCGAGCAGCAATGGCGAGACATCGAAGCCCACGGCATTCAGCCTGTTATCCCGATTACGCCAGACCGTTCGAAGCTCGTGCCGACGACCCCGGCGTCACCAGCGGATAAGACGCTTCGCCAAGCGTTCGAACTGTTCCGATCCGATCCCGCGAAACAGCGCAGCCGGAAGACAGACCTCCACTATCTGAACCTCATCGAGTTGACGGTCGGACTTTGGGGCGAAAGTCGCACGATCCGCTCCATCGACCGTGAAGCGTCACGCGAGCTTCTCGATGTGCTCCTGTGGTTGCCAGCGAACGCCGAGAAGAAGTTTCCGAAGCTGTCGCCTCTCGCGGCTTCGAGGATGGCGAAAGAGAAGGGCCTGACTGGGCGGCTCTCGCCCGCCTCTGTTAACGGCTACATGTGCAAGTTCCGCGCGGTGATGAACTTCTGTCAAAACGAGGGTTGGATCGAACGGAACCCAGCCAAGGGGCTTCAGGTCATCGACCGGGTGAAGCGAAGGGATAAACGCCTACCATTTTCCACCGAGCAGCTACGCCTTATCTTCGATGCGCCGATCTACAGAGGTTGCGTTGACGATTGGGCCGGATACTCCACACCCGGTTACGCGCACCCACGTCGTGGCCGGTTCTGGGTGCCTTTGATCGCCTTGTTCTCGGGCATGCGAATGAACGAGATTTGCCAGCTTCACGTCGCAGACATTCATCGGCTGGACGATGTGGACTGCTTCTTCGTGACGGAGGGGCCGTCCGATGTGGACAACGGGAAACGCCTCAAGACAGAAGCCAGCGAGCGGTTCATTCCGGTCCACCCCGCGTTGATCGAGATCGGGTTCATGACTTTTGTTGAGCAGCGGCGCGAGGCTGGCGCGGTGCGCTTGTTCTCTGAACTCCAGAAGTCCAGCACCGGCTATTATAGCGACCCATTCTCGAAGTGGTTCAGGCGGTTCTTGGAACGCGCCGGTGCTCGCCGAGAGAAGACCTGCTTCCATTCGTTTCGGCACTGCTATCGCGACGCGCTCCGCGAGGCGCGCGTTGAGCATGAGATTGCACTTGCGCTGGGCGGTTGGTCGTCCGGAAGCGGGAACGAAGGCGGCGAGACTGCTGCCGCTTATGGGCGAGGCTACCGAGCCAGCACACTCTATGAAGCAATCGGGAGGGTCAGGTATGATGGGTTGGACCTCTCACACCTCTCTGAAATTACCATAGAGGGAGCTTAAGCGGCCCCAAAGGCTGCAACTCCCGTGCTTCAATCAAATTGATCGCAACAAATCAGAAGCTGAATCTCGGCATCAAAGCCTTGTTGAATCGGAGTCAAGCGGTTTGTGGAGCCTGTTTCGACCTCTACGAATCAAATCACGATCAAATGTCTCGCGGGACCTCAACGCACGTCTAATCCCAGAAAGGCACATAGCCACTTTTGGGCCGATCAGAATCGGCAGGACGTATCAGTCCTTCATCCATAGCTTCACGGATAACGCGGGACACCTGAGCAGCGTTCTGGTCTTCGATTCCAAAGCGTTCTCGCAGACTGGCGTTCGTCATGCGCTTGCGCTCGTGGCGGCGTAGGCAAGCATGCTGATAACAGATTTCAACCCGTTGTTGCCGGTCCAACTCGGCAAAGGATTTTGGTCCCAGCAGGGTCACTCTGGTCGTCCCGTCCACGGTCTCAAAGTTGGGGGCGGGCAGTCTATATTGCTCGGTAGCTTCTACCACTTTGACAAGCCCCGAGCCCAACTCCTCACACATGCCCATGCGTCGCATCAGACTGGCGAGGTGCTCGTTTCGGGACCGAGGTGGGGCTCCGAAAAGCTTTCGGATCATTTCGTTGACCGGAACGCCCGGATTGGAAATCTCGATTCGATCTGCGTAAATTTCTACAATCGGGCTCGTGCCACTGATCGTCATATCTTGGTGGACAAGTGCGTTGGCGATCAACTCACGGATCGCAATCTGCGGGTAGGCGCGGTGACTTGATCGAAGACCATTCTCGATCCGCTCCTCCATAGGCAGGAGATCATCGATAAACTTCAGCATACCGGTGAAGCCAGCAGCGTAGCCTCGAACACCCTCCTGAGTGCGGAGGGTTTTGCCCTTGCTCACACCGTCATACTGAACGACGCGCAGAGCTTTTCGCGCAATCGCAGGGAAGGCGTCCAGACGACGAGCGATAAGGATCGCTCCCAGATTGAGGATATTCCAGCGATCCCCGACATCTTTCGAAATCAACCTGTCGGCTGCAAATCGCTCCAAGACGCCATCATCGGTAGAGGGCGCCTTCTCGCCCAGAAGATTGAAGAACGCTTCGTGATCCAAAGCGGCCAGAACGTCATCTGCTGTTTGAAAGGTCGCCGCGACTCCCGTCTCCCAAGCGAATGGGCGCAGCTTTCCAAGTAGGTCAGCCTCACGCTCTGGATAATCGGTAAGCTTCGGAGTCGCGCTGCCTATCCGAATGTAGGGAATGTCTTGGAACTTGATCGATACCATTCGTGCGGACGGTATCTCCAAAACCACGACACGCCCCTCCTCGAACGAGGCGGTGTGGAAGCGCAACGATGGGCTGGGGATCAGATTTTTTCCGAGCCAGAATTCCAGCGGCTCGTTTCCCTTTTTCTCCGTGCTGGGCTCGAAAGAAGTGCCGACGATCTCGTGGTCATCGTCGCGGATGCCCCACACCAAGTAACCTGATTGTTGACCAGCCAGACAAGCAGCGTTGGCAATGGCGGAGATCGTCTTACCCATTCGCTCTGGATCAAGATTGTTGTGCTTGAACTCCGCCCAGTCCGTTTCGGCCGGGAGTTTTCGGAGGTCGGCAATCAACATCTTCAGGCGATCAGAATCCATTCAGACACCCTACACGAGTTGCACAAGCTTTGCGTCAACGCGGAACACGAAGCCGAAGATAGTAGGTCGATCCCCGAACGATCAGGCCAGACGATTGCCGACGCCGAGCATCAGATGACCGAGGGGACGGTTGAAGAGGCCGTTTGAACGGTGTGTGCGACGAGGTGGTGCTACAGTCTCGCGACAGTGAACTAACTGTATGAGAACGCTTTTTCGACGGTCGCTTGGAAGCCGTGTGTAGCAGCGTGGTGTCAGTTTTATCGCCTGTTTCCGTCCAAACCCTTGTGGAGCAAGGATTTGGTGGAGCCGAGGGGACGCCAGAGGTGCCGTTTTCACGGCTGCCGTGATTTTGGGCTGCACGGCCTCCAGACGGTTCGTCCTGGCCTTGGGTGACCGTAGGGGCGATCTCGTCGGTCATGAGGTCTCCAGGTGGCTCTCAGGCATTCACGTCATCATGCCGCCACGGTGGCAGCATCGGTCTGCCCTGCCGGGGCCATCGACCGTTTTACCCGTTGGACCGTGGCCGTGCTGAATCCGGTCGCCTTTGCGATCGTACGGATGGACTGGCCACGGTTCAGGCGATCGCGGACCGGCTTGAGGTCGATCGGCGCGATGGCGGGGCGGCCCAGGCGGGTGCCTTTGGCGCGAGCGCGGTCGAGCCCCGCATTGATCCTGGTCGTGATGATGGCTCGTTCGAACTCGGCGAAGACGGCCAGCATCTGGAAGAGCATACGGCCCGAGGGCGTCGAGGTATCGACGGCCTGTTGGTGCAGATAGAGGTCGCAGCCCCTGGCCTGGATGTCGGATAGGAAGGCCACCAGATCGGGCAGAGAGCGTCCCAGACGATCGACGGCGAAGGCGGCGACCATATCGACCTCTCGACGATGGACGGCCTTCATCAGAGCATCGAATCCGGGACGCTTGTCCCGGCTCTTGGCTCCGCTGATCCCGGCGTCTTCGAAGACCTGGACGATGGTCCAGCCGGATCGTTCGGCGACCTCGTTCAGGATTCGAAGCTGGTTCTCGGTCGTCTGCTGATCGGTTGAGACCCTGAGGTAAATCCCTGCGCGTTTCACGGGCGTGAGACTCCCACAGTTCTCCAGGGCGTCAAGGAAATGCTGATGTCCTCGGGCGATGGTGTGGACATGACTTCGGCTGAACCAGACCTCCAGG
Source organism: Brevundimonas sp. SGAir0440 (assembly GCF_005484585.1). Lineage (NCBI taxonomy): Bacteria > Pseudomonadati > Pseudomonadota > Alphaproteobacteria > Caulobacterales > Caulobacteraceae > Brevundimonas > Brevundimonas sp. SGAir0440. The sequence goes on from NZ_CP039435.1 coordinate 680,688, forward strand.
ATGTCATGGCCGCCATCGGCGAAGTGATGTTGCGGTGGGGCTTCCTCGAAGCCGTGATGCTGGAGAAGCTCGATCAAGCGAGTGCCGTTATTCATCCAACGGCACCTCCGATTCAGCAATGGCGGCGCGCCAGCACCCATATCGGACAGCCCTTCGTTCAATGGCTGGAAGAGATCGAAAGGGCAGCAGTTGTCCGAAACCTGCTCGCTCATGGCCTCAACGGCGCGCGCTCGGTCCCACGTTGCGAGGTCTATTGCCGACAGCCAGGGGGAGCGATCACTTCCATCAGCCTCGGCGAGCTCCAGGCCGCCGCGCAAGAGATCGACGGCCTCCGTCTTCGCCTTCACCTCAACCGCGCATGACGCCCAACTCGCGTGACTCATTCACATGATTGCTGACACGCCCGGCTGTCCTGAACGGATGCCCGTACGCCGGGCTCGGAGAGAAGATTGTGCGGGCGGGATTTTGTTACGCCCGCAAGGTTGGGCCGGCGGTCCAGCTACTCGGCTACCAGACCCGCCGGCGCCCTTGAGCGGAGGTAAGGAAATCATCGTCCAAGGCTCCTTGGTTCAAATCGAGCCACGCTTTCGCTCGATGATAGGCTGGCATGATCTCCGCTAACGCAGCCCAGAAATCCGGCCCATGGGATCGAACCTTCAGGTGAACCAGTTCGTGCGCGACCACATATTCGAGCACCGCCTTGGGCGCGAAGACGAGGGTCCAGTTAATCAGGATGGCCCCTGTCGGGCCACAGGCACCCCAGCCGGTCTTCATGTCGGCCACGCGGATGGTTCGAGGCTTGAGGTCGAACCGCCGTCGATACGCGGCGGCGATCTCCATCACGTCGCGCCGCACGCGCCGCTTGAGCCATAGCTTGATTTCGGTGGCAACGATCCCGTCCTGATCCTCGCCTCGGACCCACGTGGGAAGGTCCACGACGAAGCCGTTCTTGAAGGCGATCTCGATGTGTGGCCCGTCATGCCGCCGCACGGTCAGCTTCGCCATTCGTCCGCGATAGGGAATCTTCGAGCCCGTCATGAACCGCGGCACGACTGCCCGCTTCGTCACGACCGCCTCAAGCTCGCGCAGGGTGTTGAACAGCCACTGCCGCTTGCGGGTCAGGAAGGCGTCGATCTCCGCGTCGTCGTCCGTCGTCAGAACCAGGACTTCGACATGGCCGGGTGTGACCGTGATCCGCCGCTCCGAAGCGGCTGCGGATCGCCGAAGTTCAAAGGCGACCTCGGTCTGGCCGATGCGCACCACGCCCATCAGCGACCCTCGGCGTAGGCGTGCACCGAATAGGCTTCGATCTCGTCGCGCACCGTGCTGGCGTCGCCGAGGTTCAGACGCCGAAGGAATTTGCGGACCTCGCGCCGCAGTTCCTTCTTGTAGCCGTCCATGAAAAACCACGACGGCTGGCTAGCCTGCGCCTGGGCGTAGAGGTCTCCGATCTCCACGGCGACGGCATGGATCGCCGCGTGGTCCGCGTCCGTGACGTGCGGCTCCATGATCCGCAGAATCGCGAAAGCGCGCTTGTCCATTCCCAGCTCGGCATGGGCCCCGGCCTCGGCTTCGATCCCGCCCGTCAGGTCTTCGAAGTCCTTCAGTCCCTCGGCGGCGGCAATCTGGCCTTCTTCGAACCGGCGGATGATCTCCAGCACACGTTCAGAGAAGCGGCCATATTGGGCGGGGTTCTTGTCCACGAGTTCGCGGGTGACCCGCTTCAGTTCGGCGGCCTTCCGAACGAATGCTTCGTGCAGTTCTTCGTCCGGTTTCCCTTCAGTATCGAAGTCGCCCTTGAACTCGGGGTCCGTGATGTTCCGAAGGCGGACGGTCGTCGTCAGGCCGGTGGCCCGGACGTGCTCCTCCAGCATGTCTTTGATCTTGCCCGAGTAGGTCAGGTGATCGAGGCTCTCGTCCTTGGTGATCGCCTGTTGGGCCAGCCGCAGGAAAGTCGCGGCCCATTTCATATCCTCGGTGAAGTCGAGGATCGCCGGATCGGGCGACAGGTCGCCATAGGTCCGCACGAAGTGGCGGCCCAGCCGCAGAAGCTCGAACCAGTCGTCCTCACGACCATCGGCCACCAGCTTCTCAATGGCGTAGGCGGCGGCCTTCTCGTCCATGCCGTCGAGGCCGAGCAGCCGCCGCTGGCGCATGAACTCTGCGTGGGTCTTCCGCAGGTCGCGGCGCAGCACGTCGAGGTCGCGCAGCGCGTTCTGAACGTCGTCGGCGCGGTAGGAGGACAGGGCGTCGTCGAGGTGTTGGGTGACGCCGATGTAGTCCACGATCCGACCGTGCGGCTTGTCGACCGTCGAGCCGTCCGGTCGCTTGATCGAGCATGTGCGGTTGGTGCGCGCGATGGCTTGAAGCAGCCCATGCTCGCGCAGCGGCTTGTCCAGATACATGACGTGCTCGTTGGGCGCGTCGAAGCCGGTCAGCAGCTTGTCGCAGACGATCAGGAAGCTCGGCTCATCGCCGCTGCCCTTGAAAGCCTTCTTGGCCGCCTTCTCCCCGTCTGCATCAAGGTAATGGGCGCGCAGTTCGGCACGGACGGCTTCGATGTCCGCATCCTCGCTCGGCTTGTCGTCCTCTTGGCTCTTGGAGAAAACGCACGCGATCATCCGCTCGGCCTTAGCCGCCGCGTCCGCCTCCGCCATGCCGTCCTTCACCAGATCAGAGGCAATTACCCCGGCCAAGGCCAACCGGTAGAGCACGACCGACTCGCGGTCGATGGCGACGATCTGGGCCTTGAACCCGTCCGGGCGACAGGTCTCGTTGAAGTGCTCCCGGATGTCTCGCGCGATCAGCCGGATGCGCTCCGGGTGCTTGGCGATCAGCGCGAGGCTGACACCCTTTTGCTTCAGCTTCTCGCGCTTCTCGTCGGACAGATCGACGAACCAGCGGTCGAACAGGATGTCGATCTCGGCCTCGTTGATCGACCATTCGGTTTTCCGGCCCTCGTAGAGGATAGGCACGGTGGCACCGTCGCGCACGGCGTCGTCGATCCCGTATTTGTCGAGGTAGGTCTCCCCCGCCTCGCTGAAGCGGGCGTAGGTGTCCTTGTCGGCCTTTTTGATCGGGGTGCCTGTGAAGCCGAAGAATCGAGCGTCCGGCAGCGTCGCCTGGAGGAAGGCGCCAAGGTCTTTCTCTTGGGTTCGGTGGCACTCGTCCACCAGCACAATCCAGTCCTGCGAGTTTGGGATCGACTCCTTGGAGCCCTGGAACTTGAAGATGGTCGAGAGCAGGATTTGACCCGAGCCGCCGCGCGCCACCGCCTCGCGCAACGCCTTCACATCTCCCGCTTGCTTCGGGTTGGGCAGACCGCAGGCGACGAAGGTCTTGGATATCTGATCGTCCAGATCAATGCGGTCGGTCAGGACGAGGATGTTCGGGTTCTGGAGCGTCGGCGCGTTCAGCGTCAGATGAGTCTTCAGCTTCAGGGCGAGGAAGACCATCGTCAGGCTCTTGCCCGAGCCTTGGGTGTGCCAGATCAGGCCCTTCTTTTTGGTCCCCTCGGCCACGCGGTTCACCGCCTTGTTGACGGCCCGGAACTGCTGATAACGGCAGACCTTCTTGATCCGTCGTCCGGTGTCGGGATCGCTTTCGAAGACGATGAAGTGGGCCAGCAGGTCCAACAGCCGGGAAGGTTCCAGCAGACACCACAGGTCTTTGGTCAGATCGTCAGCGAACTCGTCGCGTGAGCGCGGCCACGGGTCGGGCCACGGGGCGTAGAACTTCGCCGGGGCGCCGGTCGCGCCATACAGCGTCGCCATGCCATCTGTGACGATGCTGAGGGCGTTAGGGTAGAACAGGCGCGGGATGTCGCGCTCATACTGCTTGATTTGCTCGAATGCCTGACCGGAACGATCTGCCGCCTTCAGCGGGCATTTCGCCTCAACTACGACCAGCGGGATGCCGTTCACGAACACCACCAGATCGGCGATGCGCGACCGCTGCGCCTCGACCTTGAACTGGCGCACGACGTGGTAGCGGTTCCTATCGGGCTGCTTGAAGTCGATCAGGGCGACCGGCCTGTCCTTGGCCTCTCCCTTCAGCCGCCGGGAATAGGCGCCGCGCAGTCGCCGCTGCCATTCCTCATTGTCAGACAGAGTGGACAGGTCGCTGTAGATCGCCTCCGCATCCTCGGCGCCCAGCCCTTCGTTCAGAGCCTGAAGGGCCTCGACCAGCACCGGCTTCAGCAGGACGCGGTTCGCCTCCTGCCGCATCAGCATCGCCGCCTCGTGATGAAGTGCGACGTAGCGCATGGCGGTCAGGGCATCGAGCGCAGGCTTCTCGGCGAGGCGGTATTCGCTCATGCGGGCACTCTGACGCGGCCGGAGAGGAGGTCTGACGCGATATGCTGGCGAAGCGCGCGAGCCTGTTCGAAGGTCACATTGGCAGCGGACCGAGCATTTTCCATTTCTGAAAGGGTGGAAGCCACCTCCATTCTCACCTCACGCGATGGCCAGCCTGTTTCATAATCGACGATATTCGCCTTTTGTGTATGGACGAGGGCCGAAGCTCCATGCGCCTCCTCTTCGATCTGTTTGGTCAGTCGGAGCAGGGAGAAGTAGAGAAACTGGGCGTCAGATTTCGATGTCGGGACAACTTTCCATGTATGGTAGTTTAGCAACCCCTCTGGCCCTTTCCAGATGTGCGGGCCGAACGATGTGCCTCGGCTTCCGGACCAAGCGAACAAAAGCTCTCCAGTGCCCACCCTTATCTTCGGATTATATGCGCCGGAGTAGAAGTTGAACTCGGTGCCGCCGTTGAGATTCTGAATGCGAATGATGGGTAGGCCGGTGCTTTCCCATTCGTGAGGTTTAAAGCCTCGGCCGTTGATGAACTCGGCTACTTGGCCAAGGCGCGTCTTTGGCCAGTCAGCTGCGTCACCATCCAACATCTCGCCCAAGGATGCTCTGAAAACCGAGTTCGCAGCGTGCCTCGCCCTATCGGCAGCTTGCAACACATCGTGCACAGAGCGAAGCACCTCGGCGATCCGCCGCTGCTCCTCCAGCGGAGGGACGAGAATAGGCTGGACGTAAGCCTTGTCCCGGTTCAGGCCGGGCACCCCGGTCGCTTCGTTCAACTCGGATAAGCGGGCGTGTTCCAGCGTAGCCGCCAGCCAATCGAAATCAGCTGCCACGCGAGGAACGACGAAGTAAGTCGTGTCGATTGGCCAGAACGGGCCTGTCGTGACAGTCACCGATCCAGCCGTTCCCTTGCGACCGACAACGATGCCGCGCTTGTTCACGAGCGCAACGGAATGCTGGCCGCATACCCCATTTGAGCCGTAGACGGGGATCGGGCCCGGTGCGCGCGCGGAGGCCGAAAGAGCGCGGCCGTATTCCAAGCGGATCACGTCGCCGAGTGTGGCCGAACTCCATCCATCCGGCACCTCACCCGACATAGCCGAGCCTCTTGAGGTGGCCGAACATCACCACCTCGGCCTCGTTGCGCTTGGCGATCAGGTCTTTCAGCTTGGCCACCTCGGCGGCGACATCCACCGCCTCGCTGTCCGCACCGGTCTGAACGTAGCGGCTGATGTTCAGGTTGAAGCCATTGGCTTCGATCTCATCGACCGGCACCACACGCGCCAGCTTCTCGATGTCGGCGAAACCGTGGAAGGCGTCGGCCAGCGTCCGCACATCGGCGTCGGTCAAATGGTTCTGCGCTTTGCCCGGCGTGAAGGTGGCGTCGCCGTTGATGACCAGCACCTTGCCCTTCCGCTCGGCGGGCTTGGTCTTGCGGATGATCATGATCGCCGCCGGGATGCCCGCGCCATAAAACAGGTTGGGCGCCAGCCCGATCACCGCCTCGATGATGTCGGCCTTCAGCATGGCCTCACGGATGCGACCCTCGGCGCCGCCCCGGAACAGCACCCCGTGTGGCACCACCACGCCCAGCATGCCGTCGTCCTTCAGCGAAGCGACCATGTGTTGGACGAAGGCGAGATCGCCGTAGCCCTTGGGCGGCACGCCATATTGGTCACGACCGAACGGATCGCCATTGGTCCAGACCTCGTGGCCCCAGACCTTCTGTGAGAATGGCGGATTGGCCAGCACGCGATCATAGGCGCCGACGCCGGGCGTGAACTCCTGCGCGCGCGGATCGTATCGCTTGGGGTCAAGGAGGGTGTCGCCCTTGGCGATGAAGGCGTCGTCGATGTCGTGGAGGAACAGGTTGATCTGGGCGATGGCCCAGGTGTCGAGTTCCTTCTCCTGCCCGTAGAGGGACAGGCTGCGCGGGTCTTGGCTCTTGTCCTTTAGGTGCTGGGCGGCCTCCAGCAGCATGCCGCCCGAGCCGCAGGTGGGGTCGTAGATCGACATTCCCGGCTGGGGATCGAGGCATTCGACGATCAGCTTCACGACCTGCCGGGGCGTGTAGAACTCGCCGCCCTTCTTGCCCGCGCCCTCGGCGAACTGCTCGATCAGATACATGTAGGCGTCGCCCAGCATGTCGGGCGGCACGTCGCTATTCCGCAGTCGATGCTTCTCGAAGTGGGCGAGCAGCTTCTCCAGGCGGGCGTCGGGGAAACGCTCTTGGTTCGCAAAGTCCACGTCGCCGAACACGCCCCGCAGACGCAGGTTCGCGTCTTCCAAGGCCGCGAAAGCGTTGTTCAGATGCTGGCCGATCTGGGTGGCGTGCTTCCTGACCTCATTCCAATGATGCTGCGGCGGAACGTGGAAGCGGTGCTCGTCAGGATCAGCCGCCTCCTCGCGGTCGCCGGTCTCGGCCAGCAATACCTCGAACTCCTCATCCCACACGTCGCAGAGGCGCCGGTAGAACAGCAGGGCGAAGATGTAGTCCTTGAACTTCCCCGCATCGACGTGACCCCGCAGGATATCCGCCGCCTGCCACAGGTGCCGCTCGAGTTCCGATTGCGTAAATGTGGCCACCTAGTTTCCCCCGTATTCAACCCTTGAATCCTCAGGGAGCTGGCGGGTCAAGCCGTTAGGATATCAGGCGACCGCGTCACCGCGTCACCAAACCGGCGTAACGAACAACCAGTTGCCGGGCCTCCTGCATCGCGACCTGGTGGCGTAGTTCTCCGGATGCACTGGACTGCTCCAGCTCTTTTGCGCACGAGTAGAGCGTCTGTCGCAAGTCGCCGGCGATCGCTTCGTCAATTCCACAGCCGTCCATCATCTTGGGAGAAGCCAGGTTGTTGAGGGCCGACGGATGACCTCCTCGTGCCGCACGGCTGAACCAGTGATGCGCCCCCAACCAGTTTGCTCGGGTGAACTCTCCTGGATGGATCGTGTATTTGCGGGCCCGCCCAAACGACATGCGGTGCCCCACGGCATTCTCATCACCGTGACAGCCGGCCACAGCCCGCTCCCAAGCCGTGACTTCATCCAGTTCCGTGCAGTCGAGGAATGCGTCAATTTCAAGCGGTTCGAGGTCATTGAGGGTGGTGAGTTCGATGATCCCCCGACGCTCCGGCTTCGCCCTTATGAACGCTGGCATATCTCTCGTGGTGAGCACTACCTTACTGATGCCGATGCCGACCGATGCCACATGCTGGTCGGGCCGTCCGACGAGGATTGTGCGACCGTCGCCATGCATGACCGTTATGATCTCAAAGGGGACCCAATCGCCTGGAGCTGCTTCGGGCGGCGGGCGAGTGGGCACCTTCGTCGCGGCGCCAGCGACCCCCGCGATCACTGAGCGCGTCTCGCCCCGATCCATGCAGGGATGCTTGGGCCATGGCCATCCCAATGAGTCGAAGTAGACCGAACCGCCGTTCTCAGAGCGGTAAAAGTACACGCCTACTCCACAAACCGGGCAACGGGCGTTCGGGTTGACGAACTGGACGCGGTGTTCGTCCGGAGCTGAACTGACCAACGGCACCGCATAGGACATGCCGCCCCAGCCGCAGTTGCAGCGAGATGAGTGGTTCCAAGCGTTACAGGCCATCGACACTCCCCTAATTTCCGAATGCCAGTGAAGGCCGGAAAGGCTCCGGACACAACTGGGAGGTGATTGGCCTTGCGTGCTCCCGAGGCCGCTAAATATCCCTATGCAGATACTCAACTTCTTTTCAGGCCGGGCAGAGTCAGGTTTCGCCGATTGGGATACCGGCTGTCCGCACAAAGTCATCCTAACTCTCAACCCGTCGGTCGAAAGCGATGCGGCGGAGATCGAGACCGCTTCAGGCTGGCTGAGCCAACCCGGTCGTCGGGGAGCCGCAAAGCGGAAAATCCATGACGCAACGGGGCAGGTGGAGTTCGCATTCGAGTCTGATGCCGACGCGTTTGAGTTCGCATGCAGCTTCGGAAGTCATGGCCGTCGGGCCTAGGCCATCAAGATATTGATTTAATTGACAAAATTACTGCTTTATACTAAAGCGCAGGTGATGTCCCGCTGCGCAAGAGAGCCTCTCCCTATCTCCTCCCCTTGGGCCCTTGCTGCTATTCGGGAATTAGGCGCGAATTTCCTGGCGTGGGTGCTGTGCGAAGCTGGGATGGAACGCCGGCAGGTCGTATTCGCCCTTTCGGCGCATGGTTGGCTCGATCATCCCGAAGCGATTGTTGCTCAACTCGCTCCGGCACGATTGCATGAATCGCGGGCCGCTCTTTCTGAACTTCTGATCACCCACGATCTGCGTGGCTTGGCACGCGCAGCCTTCGGACATTGTCCGGACGGCTACCTGGGCGGGCTCCGCCGGTTGGGGCCAGACGCATTTTCACTTCCGGAAACGTACGAAAAATATTTCGCGCTGTTCGCCGACCCGGCTTTGCGGCACCGCCGAAAAGTCGCCCAGCATCTCGGCTGCTTGACCGAGGCAAAGATTGAAATGCTGCTGGAGATCGATGCCGCGCTCCTCCACGTGGGATTCTTCGCGCGGCTGTCGTCGCTCGAAGAGGTGAGGGCGATCAACTCCGCCTTGGCGGCGGTCCGTTCGGTTTCTGATCGCGAGCACGAGGCCGCACTTGTCGCTGCCGCGACGGATGGAGGGGAAGACCGGAAGGTTGAGCAGTTCATCACGGCTTGGATTAAACGTTGTCGATTTCCAGGTTTGCCGTTCGAGGCCGATCCGGCGCACGGGGTCTTTCCGATCCAGGATGCTGGGCGGCTCCTGATGAAGTCGATCCAGTACCGGAACTGCGCTCGCGGCCTGCACCGCGTCGTTGACGCGATCGCCGGGAGGTCGGCGTACGTTGTCTATGAACCGAATGGCCTGCCTACTGCGATGGCTTTGCTCTACCGACTGACGAACGGCGGATGGCTCGTAGAGGGTGTGTATGGCGTGAGTAACTCGCGGGTACCTGCGGAAGTACAGAGGCCCTTTCGGGCTTGGCTGGAGTCCCGCGGTGTGACGAGCCTGGACCGTCCAAAGCTAGCGGCTGAGTGGAAGACGGTACTCGGTCTCGTGGGTCAATCCAGGTGGGCCGAACTGGAACCGGAGCACGACCTATTGCCAGCCTAAAGGATCACGCGCTCCACGCCCTTGGCGCGGCCCGCTCCTTGGCCGTCTCTTCCGCTCGCGATGCTCGCTCCCTAGCCGACCTGCGGAAAATCCTAAATGCGAAGCGAAGCAATCAAATCACTCATCCGGTGGAAGTGACACCTTTATCCCCCCCCTCCAATACGACTTCACGAGGAGAGGTCATATTGGAAGGGGGGAGTGCGAGTTCTCATCCGTATGGATTTTCAGAACCTATTGAATAGTCACGTCGCGGATTCTGATCCGCGCAGGTGGTTTCCCGAGACCCTGCTCTGCGACTGCTTCCCCGTCCTCACACCGCGTTGTGCTGTGTCGGCCAGCGTGGATAGCGCAGGAGTGGCGTTTGTTTGGGTCCCATCCGAAGATGTCCCGTGTAGCCTTCAACTCTTTGCGCATCGCTTCCGATCTCGGTGATCGTAGGAACGAAACGGTTAGACGCCTGTGCGGCGCCAGCCTCCGATCTAGTCCATTCAACCGAACCGATCGGAGCGACAGGTCGCAGATGTCGCTGCGGAGCCTGTCGTCTTGCTCAATGCTCTTTCGCCCATAGGCGGAGGGGCCGTTACTCCAGTCGTGTGGTTTCCCCGACGCTGGATGTCCGCCTCTTTGCCCACCCTGGCACGCTGTCGGTTCCGAATCCGATCCACGCTTCGCGAGGGGAGGGCCCGCATCTACTCCCTGGATGACTATGTGGCTCGAATGTCTGTGAAAACGAGACTCCAAGAAGAATGCCAGATCGCTGAGCACTAGTCATTATTTATTTTCAAGGAAATGCAGGTACTTTAATTTTGCTTATCCATATCTGGATGGGTTAATATCTAGTTCTAGGCAATCAAGCCCACGGACATTTTGATAGTGAATAACTACTTCCGTTATGACTGCGCACTAAACATTGCCGGTTTCTATGTAGTTCTTCTTTGGGACCCTGATTATTCTGATACTTCACCTTGGAGTGTTCGAGCCATGTCAAAAGATGAGGCGATTCAGCGTGCGCGAGCAGATTGGCATGCATGGTTGAAAGGTGATGATGATGAAGACGACTGCGAGTCGAACAAACTCGATGATCCAGAGGTATTCAAAGTTTACGCGAACAGTTGGATAGGTGAGCGGATCGACTAATTTCCCAGAACGGTGGAACGCTATCGCTGGGATTTGTTGGAAGATGGTCCGCCGGCGCCTCAAGGGCGCCGGCGGGTCTGGTAGCCGAGTAGCTGGACCGCCGGCCCAACCTTGCGGGCGTAACAAAATCCCGCCCGCACAATCTTCTCTCCGAGCCCGGCGTACGGGCATCCGTTCAGGACAGCCGGGCGTGTCAGCAATCATGTGAATGAGTCACGCGAGTTGGGCGTCATGCGCGGTTGAGGTGAAGGCGAAGACGGAGGCCGTCGATCTCTTGCGCGGCGGCCTGGAGCTCGCCGAGGCTGATGGAAGTGATCGCTCCCCCTGGCTGTCGGCAATAGACCTCGCAACGTGGGACCGAGCGCGCGCCGTTGAGGCCATGAGCGAGCAGGTTTCGGACAACTGCTGCCCTTTCGATCTCTTCCAGCCATTGAACGAAGGGCTGTCCGATATGGGTGCTGGCGCGCCGCCATTGCTGAATCGGAGGTGCCGTTGGATGAATAACGGCACTCGCTTGATCGAGCTTCTCCAGCATCACGGCTTCGAGGAAGCCCCACCGCAACATCACTTCGCCGATGGCGGCCATGACATCCTGGAGGTCTGGTTCAGCCGAAGTCATGTCCACACCATCGCCCGAGGACATCAGCATTTCCTTGACGCCCTGGAGAACTGTGGGAGTCTCACGCCCGTGAAACGCGCAGGGATTTACCTCAGGGTCTCAACCGATCAGCAGACGACCGAGAACCAGCTTCGAATCCTGAACGAGGTCGCCGAACGATCCGGCTGGACCATCGTCCAGGTCTTCGAAGACGCCGGGATCAGCGGAGCCAAGAGCCGGGACAAGCGTCCCGGATTCGATGCTCTGATGAAGGCCGTCCATCGTCGAGAGGTCGATATGGTCGCCGCCTTCGCCGTCGATCGTCTGGGACGCTCTCTGCCCGATCTGGTGGCCTTCCTATCCGACATCCAGGCCAGGGGCTGCGACCTCTATCTGCACCAACAGGCCGTCGATACCTCGACGCCCTCGGGCCGTATGCTCTTCCAGATGCTGGCCGTCTTCGCCGAGTTCGAACGAGCCATCATCACGACCAGGATCAATGCGGGGCTCGACCGCGCTCGCGCCAAAGGCACCCGCCTGGGCCGCCCCGCCATCGCGCCGATCGACCTCAAGCCGGTCCGCGATCGCCTGAACCGTGGCCAGTCCATCCGTACGATCGCAAAGGCGACCGGATTCAGCACGGCCACGGTCCAACGGGTAAAACGGTCGATGGCCCCGGCAGGGCAGACCGATGCTGCCACCGTGGCGGCATGATGACGTGAATGCCTGAGAGCCACCTGGAGACCTCATGACCGACGAGATCGCCCCTACGGTCACCCAAGGCCAGGACGAACCGTCTGGAGGCCGTGCAGCCCAAAATCACGGCAGCCGTGAAAACGGCACCTCTGGCGTCCCCTCGGCTCCACCAGGCACCTTCGATTAGTTCAATCTATTTAAGCTGCTGCGCATGGACGCGCGATCTTACCCTAAAAGATACCCTAAATACATTTTCCGCTCGAAGGAGCGGCGGATCGCAAATGGTGCCGCATGTTGTTCGAGTTCACACTCATCCCGCCAGGCGATGTGGCCTACAGCTTCGAAAATACCGGTGGCCGTTTGGGCGAAGGCTTGGGTGCTGACATCAAGGCTGTATGTTCGGCACCACCGAAGTTCGCCGGCCGAGTAGCCGCGGTGATCCTGAGTTCGTCTGCGCAGTTTGAAGACCCCAACTTCCTGAAGGCTAAACAGGAACATCAGCCCGTAGGATCGGTGTTTGCCGATAAGAACAACGTGGAAGCTTTGGCCGAAATCCCGGCTGCGCGGTTTCTTCCGCTCATGGCAGCGATCGCAGCGGGCCAGATCGCTTACGTGGCATTCGACGTTGAGGCGTTAAAATCCCGAAGAGCGGACGTCAAAGGCTATTATTTCGAGGGCAAGGCCCAAAGGGCGGCTGGGCTAGCCCATCCCTAAAAGCGTCCGCAAACGCGCTCATGTTCTTGTTGCGTTCTCGTTTAGTCGGAGTCATGGGTCCGGCCTCTGGGTCGGTTGGCGCTGCCGGAGATCGAGATGTCAAAACCGCTGTCTGCTATCAGGCTGGATGATCTAGCTCTGGGGCTTTCCCACCCCAGCCTGACGGCGACGCCCGGGCCCGAGTCGAACGTCGCCTATGTGTCGAAGGAAGAGAACGATCGCCTGGTCAGCGCCGCCTTGGCGCTGGGCATGGGCCAGTTCGACAAGATGACGGCGGACGAAACCCATAGGCTCGCGGCGCGCCTCTCGCGCCGATGAGCCGTGGGCTACAAGAAGCCGGAGAACCGGGGCCTCGGCCATCACCTCAGCGTGGCCCCGCACATGACGGTGTCGCAGCTGCGCCGCGACCACTGGACGATCTCGATTCGGTGCCCGCGATGCCATCTGGATTGCTGGGTGGACCTGTCGGTCGTCATTCGACTGTCGGGGCCACAGGTGAAACTCTGGAACCGCTGGGCGCGCTGCCGGCGCTACGGATGCCCCGGCCGGATGGTCTTCCTGTTCACGCCGCCGGGCGAGCCGAAGGGCGTCTTCTGGCCCATGCACGACTCGCCCGAGGCGCGCGTGAAGGCGACGATCAGCGACGATCCGGAGCTGTGACGCCGTGCTGAACTTCTATCGCGACGACACGACGCCCGACGACATCCGACGCGGCGATCAGTGCGCCCTGGTCTGCCAGTGCGGCAGCAGCGTCATCCCGGCCTGGGCGAAGCTGCCCCAAGCGCAGCGCTTCACGCCTCTGCGGGACATGCGCGCGAGGATGGTCTGCAAGCGATGCGGCAATCGGCGGCCGCAGATCGTCATCCGAGGACACCATGGCAGCGGGGGCCAACTGACGGAGTTATGGCGATGGCCGCCGGCGAACCGGACCTGACGCTGGAGGAGATCGACGCCATCACTGGACTTAAGATCAGAGGCGCCGAACGCACTCTTCAGGAATACCCATCACGTTATCCGCAGGTTGCCGAGAACGCAGCGCAAGCGGCCTGGTAAACAATCTGGAAAGTGAGAGTTTCACGGTTCTGCTGGTCTTTCAAGCATGGAAAAGCCCCCGGTGAAGGGGGCTTTGGGGTCTCTTGTTGTCGTGATCTTTAAGCGTTGATCTCGCCGTACTGCGAGGTAAATGATACCCCGTTCACCTCAACTTGTTTATGGTTGAGAGACCTCATGTAAAAGGGGCTGTGCGATTTCGCCGTGTAGTGGGTGACGAGGCTTTTTCTGGTCACGCCAGGGTTAGTAATCTTTGACCCACCGTGCGCCAGGTCGGCATGCCAGACCAGCACGTCGCCAGCGTGGCCCAGGAACTTAGATCGCTTCTGACCTAGCTGTTCGGCGTCACGGTGCAGGCTATCAAGGAAATCTTCGTGCTGGCCCGGGGAGTGTTCCATCCACTTGCTGATGCCGCCGAAGACGTAGTCCGGCGAGCGATGGCTACCGACGTAATATTCCAGTTCGCCCGTGCCTTCGCTGATGTCTTCCAGCGCCAGCCAGGTAGCGGCCATGGACATCGGATTCCCGTCCACCTTCACGTATGCCGTGTCCTTATGGATCGGCTGTTGAGAGCCCATGGTGAAGCAGAGCTGCTGGAACGCGCGCGCGCGCTCCTCGAAGATGGCTTCAAGGAATTTGACGACTCGGGGCGCTGACGTGGCATACCTCGCGGAGGACAGCCGCAAGTGCGGGTCGAGGAGCTTGGTCGAGCCGTACCGATACTGGTTGTCCACTGGAACGACACGCAACAGTCCGATGTCAACCGAGTAGGACTCAATCTTCAGTCCGTCGACCTTGCCTGCCCAAACGTCTTCGATGTCCCGGTTGAGCCGGTCGAGTAAATCTTTGTCCACAGCCCCAGGGATGATGATGTAGCCATCGCGCTCGAAATCTACGAGCTGCTGCGCCAGCGCGTCATCAACCTCGCCCCTCGATATCTTCCCATCGAGAACATCGCGCCAGCCGTCCCGATCGATCCACATGCCGCCGTATAGGCTATGCGTTGCCCGCTCGGGCGCGGAGTCGGCCCCGGTAGGCCTCAAAACCAAGTCGTCGCCCCCTACTCGAAGCGCCATTTTACGCGCCAGCCCACGCGGGAAGTTGGAAATGTCGATTGAGTACCCAACGTTTCTCTGCAAATCAGAACGATAGAGGTCAGCCAGAACCGAGCCTACATATCGACCGTCGATCTCAACGCGAATCTCCGCAGGCGTACCGCCGCCCGGGGTTTCGGCCCAACCTGAAATTATGTTATCAGTCCATACGTCTACATAACCAACCGTCATTTGCCCCTCCGTGATTTTGGGGGGGTATCTGCCCAAAAGTTGCGGCCTGGTCAAGCGGGGCGTGTGTCAGCAGCAAAACGCGTCATTGGCAAGTTGTTGCCGGCGCTAGTTCTCGGCATCTGACCGCTTGTATAGCGCTCCGGCGGAGCTCTTTTGTATAAGTCGCTTGCCTTGATAGTAGAGCAAAGGCTCGACGCTGGACATAGCGGAACGGCGGGTCAGACCCCACGTTGGTTCACCATGACCATCTTAGCCAACCTTCTCATCAGTGCTGACAGTCTCCTTAAGATATTGACGCACCGAGAGCGCTTCCTCTAGCCAGGTCGCGGCGGCGCAGCTGCTGCTGGACATCGGAATGGCAAGTCCGCCCCGCTCGACATGGCCCAGCGGCAAATCCGCCCCACCGCCGCCCAGCCTCGATCACCCCAAGCCTCGACGGCGTCGTCATGCGCCGTCAGCGCCGCGTCGCTGTCCAGATCGGCCGGTGACAGCTGCGGCTTGGCCTCAACCCGCAGATCGGCACCGGATGGGAAGATCGGCGTCACGTGTTCCCTGCTGGCGCAGGATGACGCAGCCACGGCGAATGCGGCGATCAGAAGGGCGGGTGTCAGGCAGCGTAGCGGTCGCATTGGCGCGTTCCTCTTTGCGGTCGTTGATGGTGGTGATGTCGTTCAGGCGCTCTTCGGCCGCCGTTTCCTTGGCGCCGCCGTCGATGACCAGGACGCGGGTATTCGCTTCGACGCGCTTGACCTCGGACCGGGGCGCGCACGTATTCAGGACCACGACAGCCGCGACGATCAGGACGCCCAGGACGAAGGCGAGGGCGAACAGGGGCGACACGCCCCAGGACGCCAAGCGGCGGATCAGGGCGCTCACAGCCCGACGACCTTCTTGGCTGCCGTCGTCGCGGCGATGCGCGCGTCCAGGCCGTTGGTGCCGCCATTCACCTTCAGCGTCACGCCTTTCACGTCATCTCGCAGCGCCGGAGCGATGCAACCGTGCTTGACGAAGAAGTTGGCGGCAGCTCTGGCGGACGCGACTGGGTCAGTCCGCAGGGTGTCCGGATCATGCTCGTGCCAGGCCTCGCGATAGTTGGCCCGGCCGGTGATTTGCTTCTCGCCGCCACCCCTGAACCGCCAGCCGTCGCCCGGCTCCGTGTTGCCCAGGTTCTTGCGGCCCCACTCGCCTCCGTAGATGATATTGGCGATCGCGTTCTGGTGGGCTGGCCGGCCGGGTGCGCGGCCGAACTTACGGGCATCGGCCTCGCTGATCCGGTGCCGGCCGAACATCTTCAGCAGGCCGTCGACCGAATAGTTCAGGTTCTCTTCGCGAGTGGTGAACCCGGCGCTCTCGACGAACGTCTGACCTAGCCAGTGGGCCAGGACCAGGCCGGAGAATCCATTTGCAGCCGCTGCCGCCTCCAACGCCTCGCGCGTGCCAGCCGTCGCCTTGGGCGCAAACGTGCGGAACCTGTCAGCCGGTATCAGGCTCATGGTCAGTCTCCATTGATGGAAATTTGCGGCAGCGCTCGAACCGGTCAGCCCGAGCGAAGTTTGGTCGAAATGCTGTTTGCTGCCTGTGCCTTGAGAGACGAAGCCCGCCGCTATCGGGAGCTAAAGCGGGCGATCAACTGCCCGCGCACGCTCGCCTTGCTGGACCAGATGGCGACAGATCTTGAGGGCAAGGCGGAAGTGATCGAGGCGAATGCCGCGCGACAAGGACGCGCTGAAAACAGCGGGCGATAAGGGGTAGGTCGAACAGGTTGCAGCTCGTGCTGGACTGCGGCAGGCGGTTCGGCCGATGGCGACATCGGTCGGGCCGCCAACCAGGACAGGGATTCGACAGGATCACCCCTCGCAGCTAAGACGCGGTGTGTATCGCTTCCTGACAATCGATATCACCGGCCGCCGCGCACGGATTGACACGCTTGCCGTCGATGACGACGACGCCGTGCGTCAGGGCGAACTCTATTTCGAAAGTGACGTGACGCTGACTGCGCTGGAGGTGCAGACATCTTCCGGAACCACACTTCGGCACTTCGCGAAAGCGATGGCGGGGTCATCCCAAGCCTCAGCTGGTTAGACCATTGAACCAGATCGTCAGCGCCGCCGCGGCGACCAACACCATAGCCACGCAGATCACCGTCACCTTCAATCCGTGATGCGGCTGGTCTGACAACGGCCGATCCAGCAGGCCCGCCGGCGGCAGTTTCATCGCCGCCTCGGCCGCCCAGTCCTCGCGCCGGATCAGCGTAAACAGCCGGATCGCCATCACGCTCCACGGCGGCGGGCTGCGGTCGCGCTGCACGAAGTCCAAAACGATCATCGAGAAAGCAAGCGAACAGAGGGCACCCAAGGGCAGCAGCGGCGACATATGCTCGACTCTGACGAGGCACCCCGGAAACACGGTCGTCGCCCCCCTGACCATCAGGAAGATGGCGATCAGGAACACGACTAGCCGGAGGAATTAGCTGCCCGAAATCCGGGTGTGATAGGTCGGCCCGAGCAACCGGAACACGACCGTCATCACCCCACCTGCCGACAGGAACAGCATCCCCGTCAGAACGACCAATGCGTGATGCGTCATGACGACGCCTCCTTGCTTTCCACGGCCGCCCGAAGGCCGGCCTTGATGATGCGCCCCACCAGATTGAAGAAGCCGCGCGGGTCGTTGGCGGCCATCCAGCCGATCGCCAGGGCCACGACGCGGAAGTCCAGCACCTTGACCAAGGCGACGATCGACGGCGTCGCCGCCTCGGCCGCCACCGGCCCGGCGAAGACGCCGATGCACAACGACAGCCAGGCCCGCACCCGCGCCTCGCGCGTCGCGCCCTTAGACCCATAGGCCGGGATCATGCCGAGGCCGCCCGCGATCAGGCCGCCACACAGGCCCCAGAACAGCGGCAGTTCACGCGGGTCGAACATCCGCCCCTCCGATAGTCAGGCCGTGTGGAACAGCCGTCGGGCGGCTTGTGGAACCGGGTGGGTCCGCGAGGCGCTTGCCCCTCATGGACATGACCACGATGCTTCTTCTGATGCTGATCGCCGCGACGGTGATTGGCGCCATGGCGCTCAACGCTCGCCAGCACACAGACGGCGAGGCCTGATTATGGAATTGGTCTTGCTTTTTATCGGCGCGCTGGTGCTGGCGGGAGCTTTGTTCGCGGCGTCCAGCCGAATAGAGGGCTGGAGCAAGCCAAACCACTTCACCGACAAAGACGCGGACGGCGAACCAGACGAGCCGAACGGGCCGGCGAAAGGCCTTTAGGCCTCGGCCGGTGTAACAGGGGCCGGCTGGGCATCATCGGCGGGAGGCGCGGGCTGCAAGGCGGCGACGCGGGTTTGGGCCGCCGTCAGGCCGCCTTCGAACGACGCGACGATGCGCTGGAGCATCTGTTTCGTGCCTTCTGCTCCAGGCTGGCCCAACGGGCGGGCCAGATTGTCGGCGATGGCTTCCACCGCGGCCTTGAGCAGGGCTAAGAACGCCTGCCCCTTCGTGCCGGTCAGCAGATCCACGGCGGCCTGCGCGGACGGGAGGCAGGCTGCTTTCGCCAGAGCAGCAGCTTCGGCCATCATGGCTTCGGCCTCAGCCAGCTTTTCGGCGTCGGTTTTTTCGGTCGCCATGATCAGTCCTCACCACGCGGGCGGGCCGGCGACTGCGGGCCGCGCCGGCGGATCGAACCGGCCGATTTCGGCTTGCGGGTCAGGGCGTAGACGGCGAAGCAGACGACAGCGACGACGAACAGGACAGCGAGGATCGCATCCATGGCAGGCTCCTTGGGTTGAGGGGTTATACGTTGTCGGAGAACTCGACGTTGACGTAGACGAGGTCCACGTCGCCGCCCTTGGCCACCAGTCCGACGAACAGGGCGGTCTTGGTTTGGCCGGCCGCCAGCGTCGTGTTGAACACGGGCGTGAAGCCGGTTGAGGGATAGCTGATCGACGTGTCGCCAGAGACGCGGGACCAGGTGCAGGTCGCGCCCGAGGTTCCCGTGTAGCAGGTGACGATAACGTCATTCAGGGCGGTGCTGATCGGCCCAGCGCCTGTGCGCGACCGGCTGATCTGCGTCGGCGTCACCTTGGCCCAGAAGAGCGGGGCAGGAAGGGGGCCGTAGGCGCCCGACTGGTCCTGCCAGAATCCTGCGTTGGCCTTCGTCATCGAGCCCAAGCCAATGTTGCTGGGGCCAGCCCAATGGATCAAATTGTCTGGGCCGAAAGGCGGGCCATTCGCGATCACCCGGCGCGTAGAGCCCCAAACGCCCTGCTGGGTCTGTGACGCGGTGTCGATGACGGTGTTCTCGCCGAAATAGACTTGCTCGGCCTCGAGTGCGATGAAGTTGCCAAAGGCGGAAGACTGCAGGCCAATCCTTGTCGGCTTGCCGCCAGCGGCGTCCGCAACCTTGTACCAACTCGCGATGGCGTGCTGGTTCTCCAGATCGATGATGGCGAGGGACTGGTCGGTGACGGTTGCCGAAATCTCCGCGTCCGTCGTCATGTCGTTGAACGGGGCTGCGACCGTCCCGGTATTGACCATGACCATTCCGGCGTCTGAATAGCCGCCCGATCCGGCGTAGGCGTAAATATCGGCCCGTGCGCGGATCGCATTGGCCGGAGCCACGCTGCCGATGCTCTTGCGTTGTTCGCCAGCACCCGCGATCTCGGCTCCGTTGGCTATGGACTGACCGGGGCCGTCGACCTGCGCCGCCGCGTCGCTGAAGTAGCGAAGACGCACGCCCATCCAGCCGCCGTTCCGCTGGCTCAACAGTGAGGCGCCGACGAAGTAAGTTTCTCCGCCGAAAACTGGAAAAGGCGCACTGAGAGCGGACCAGTTCGCGGCATTCGCTGTGATCACCCGTCCGCGAACCGGGTTCGCCACGCCGACCGCGCCGGCATTCAGCAGCCAGCCCCTGGCGCCATCCGCCAGTCCCCCGTTCGGCACGTGGTTTGGGCGAACGGCCTGTCGTGCGGAGAGCTGGTTGATGGCGTCTGCACGAGCGCCGGCTTCCGTAGCCAGCGCGATTTCCAGATCAATGACGCCTGCCTCTGCCGTTGTTGTGCGAGCCTCTACTTCCTCCAGCGCGGTTGCCGACGCCTTTCCTCGAAGGTCAACCTCGGCTTGATCCAGCCGCCCTACAGCCGCCGAGACTTCGCCGTTCAGCCCCGACAGGTCGACGCTGATCTGCTGCAGGTCCTCGGCGGACGCCTTGCCGGATTCCAGATCAATCAGGGCTTCCTGGTGATCGATCAGGGTGGCGGCGAAGGAAGCGGAGGTCTCGCTGTCCACAAAGGGCGCGGCCTCGCTCCCTGGATTGATCATCGCCAATCCAAAGTCAAAGTAGCCCGCCCCACCCGCGTCTTGAACGATGAATGCCGCACGAACTGCATTGACGGGGTGTGTGATCGCCATCACGAACAGCGGTGCGCCCTCCGGGCCTTTCGCCACCAGAGCGGCAGCGGGCAGGGCGGCGACTGCGCCGAACAGCGCGGTCAAACGCTGGCCTTCGATCGTCTTGGACTCTGCTGGGGTCACGGCGCTCTCACGGGTATGAGCATCCATTGTCCGCCTCGCGATGTCTACGGGTGTCGCTGCCGATCACCAGAGCCAGCCCTATGCCGCAGCGCAGACGTGGTCGGTGGCAGAAACGAAAACGGCCCCGCCGCGAGGAGGAGCCGTCTGATGGGCAAATCGCCCGTTTGCCTGATGTCGCCCAAGTGAAGCCCCGCGTCAAGTTCGGACATCGCCGGCTAGAGATCAGAGCTTCCCTTGAATCGCGAGGGAAGTTGCAATGACGAGCGGATATCCGGCTCCCAGAAGGAACGCCACCATGGATGTGATGGCGCATCCTGCAGCAAACTTCCTCGACTCCTTGGCGGCTAGAGTCTCGGTATTGACCGCCCCTTCATCAACTTTGCCTTCCTCGCCAATCTGTCGCCACGTGTTGTTTGCCGCTTCGTAGCGCCCTTCGCTTTCATCATGTCGCCAAGCAGCACCCAGCGCGCCCATCGCCATAAAGCCCGCAGCGACACCAAGTAGGAACGGCCACATAGACGGCAGCAGGCGGTAAAGCGCGAGCGCGTTTTCGGTCGGCGCGACAATAGCTGCGCAGCCAAGCAGCGCGGCTCCATTGCCGAGGCAGAGGGTGGTTACCCACTTCTTCGAGACTTCGTCGGCATGCGACGCTGCGCTGGCTATGTTGGCCTCCAGCAGCTTCTTGTAACCCTCTGTCTCGGTCATCTTTTACCCCAGCCCATACACAATAGCGCAGGTGTCAAGCGCAAACGTCAAGTCGTCCTTAGTCCGGCTACGGGCGCGGCTTCCGGACACTAGTTCGTTGATCATGAAGCCTTGGCCCGCAATCAGGTTAAGGGCTGTGATGGACCGGAGGGCGGGATGTTCTCGCGGAAGGAGGGGGAGCATTCCTTTAGCCCCAGGCTTCGTGTCTACGCCGCAGATCATCCGATAGATGCACATAATCCGATCGATCGCCTCGGCACGCTTATCGCTCCAGTTTTCACCGCCGTGAGGGACGATCTCTTTCGACGGGTCCAACTGGCGCGGCGTCATCTCTTTCTCCGGGTCCATCTTCTCATAGTCGATGCGGAAGCGTTGACCGGCGTCATGTTGCGTCTTTGTGATCGCCTTGCGTGCGAACAGGAAGTCCAAACCATCTTTCGCGATACGCGCCACACCAGCCGCACCCTCGATCTCGGATTGGTCGATGATCACGCCGCGTAGCGCTTCCAAGCTGCGCCGTTCGTCCAGCGCTGCGTCCACCTGGTCCGCAGTCAGCCTGACGTCGATCTCTTACTGAAGCGCTTCCAGCATCCGATGGCCCAGCCGCTGATCTGCCAGGTCGTCCGAGGCAATCCGGTCTTCCGCAAGCCGCATGCGGTACTGCTGGTTCTCGGTCAGCCTGACGCCGCGGATCGTCACCGGCGCGGTGTTGTCATTGACGTGGTTGTCGTTGGCGCCGACGTTCCCCGGCGTGGGGCGCTTCCATGATCCCGGCGCCGACGGCTGGGCATAGCGTTTCCGGTCGCGCTTCTTCGCACGGTCAGATTTGCTCATCGCGAGCCTCCATGGCTCGAAGCTGCGCCATCGCCGCGTTAGCCAAGGCGATGTCGCCCCAATAATTGGCGCGGATTACGATGAGGACGAGTTCAGCTTCGGTCATTCGATCCAGCCTCGGCCGCGAAGGTGATCGCGGTTCATGATCGGACGCTCGTCCTCAGCTACGCGATACGGCTCCGATAACAGGCCATAGGTCAGCCCGATGATGGTTTCGATCTGGCGATCGGTGCGGCCGGCGGTGCGCAGGCGCTTGACCTCGTCGGCTTGGTTCTGGGTGATGCGGGCGATGCTCATACCCAGGTCGCCCGGCTCGGGCTAAACGACAGGGCGGAAGGCGGCATTGGCGGCCGGTCGAAGTTTGAACGATTGTCTGCGAGAAGCGGCACGGTTTCGATCCATCGGCGCACGTCCGCTGCCCAAGCAACGATCTCGCCGTATCTGTCGATGATTTTGACGCTGACCTTCAGGCTGGCGTGAACCTCCTTCGCTTTCGCCAGCACTTCGGCGGCCGTGGGCGCGAATGTGGCCGTCAGGAGATCTCGTTGCAGGTCTTAGCGACCGCCGCTGGTGGCAGCTGCAGTTGCTCCAGCGCCTCTATCAGCGCCTCCATGTAGAACTCCGGGCTGTGGGGCCGAACGTTGCGACCAACGCCGCCACGCTGCGAGACCGAAGCTACCCGTCAGACTGGCGCGCGATGCTGGACGGCTTCCTGTCAGTTCACGACGGCGGCCGGGATGCGGTGCGCGCCGCTTATGACGCGCGGCTTCTGGCAAGCGATCTAGTCGACGTCGTCCTCGATCCTCGTGACGGAATCAAGCAGCCGGTCCTGTTGTTCCGCACCATTCACGGCACCGGCATCCAGGCGCGACCCGGCGAGGTCTGGAAGTGGGAGAAGGTCAAATGACCCCGGCCGTGTTCGAACACCCCGGCGTCCGCGCGTTCGAAGTCCGCGGCGAAGGCATGGCGCCGACGGTGCGGGCCGGCGACTTCCTGATGGTTCGCCACGCCCACGGCTATGACGGGGAGGGCGTCTACATCCTCGACTTCATCGGCGACGGCGGCGCGCCCTATCGGGCTGAACGCGTCCCGGTCATGGGCCGGCGCGAGGTCAGGATCCACCACGACAACCCGGCCTACAGCCGTCACGTCATCGGCCTGGACGAGTTCAACAACGTCTGCCGCGCCAAGGTCGTGGCCGAGCTGCGGATGAAGGTGTCGCGCTGCGAGCTGAAGGAGTTGGCGGCATGAGACTTGTAGCGATCATTCGAGTTGCTTGGCTCAGATACCGAATCCGGCGCAACACCGCCGCTGCTGCTTCACGGATGTCGAAGCTGGGCGACGTCATGGAACTGAAGGCCATGATCGGGACGCGCTGGGAATACCGAGCAGTCGATGCTGCGGTCCGGATCGTGCATGAAACGCTTGAAGACCAGCGCTTCAATGGGCCCTGGCGGCCTGATCATCGCCGGGTAGCCCTACAAGTCATCCGCGAGCTGTTCGACGCGACTTTCCCTCCGGGGTTCGTCAGCGACGTGTTCGAGATGGTCGAGATGATGGAGCCTGCTCGATGATCATCCATCGCTTGCGTGAAATCCAGAAGTCGCCCCATCAGACGACCCATCAGCAGCTTGATGCCCTGTTTCCGGCAGAGATCGTGGAGGAAGTGCTGCGATGACCAGGGCCGCCAACTGCAACGAGCCGCGCCGAAAGAAGGCCTGTGACCTCCCACCTGGCTCCAAGCTGGCCTACACCGTCGACGAGGCCGGCTCAGCCATGGGCGTCAGCAGGACCACCGTCTTCGACATGATCCGAAACGGCGAGGTCATTGCTAAAAAGCTGCGTGGTCGCACGATCATCACCCGCGATGAACTGCAGCGGGTCATCGACGAGGCGCCACCGGCTCGCGCGGCTTAAAGGTCGTGCAGCCCCGGGTATTGAAGCTCAAGCTCCCAGCGACGCCGATGGAATGTCGCCTGGGCGCAACCGATGCCGGCTTCAGCACAGAGCTTTATCACCTCGTCCCGATATAGAGGGTTCATGGCAGCGCCCAGGATCACCCGTGAAACGACGCCCTGCGGAAGCGTCTTCAGCCCCTCCGGCTCGTGCATCACCGCCCGCCATTCGGCTTCATATTCCCAGACCGACGACTTCGGTAGAGCGCCTTCACCACCTTGGCGTCGCCGGTGTCGAACAGGACATCGACCACCGGCCGCTCCTGATCATAGTGGACGGGGAGCGACGTCGTGACGACGCTCTCAGGCTCCCAGCGATTTAGCTCGATGCAGACCCCTGCATGGGCTTGCGCGTAGTGCGACCACATCAGCAGGCTATCCCACTTTTCAGACATCGAGAGCGCGCAGGTATTGCTCAGGGTCTGCTGCAGCCCGGCTTCGAGCAAATCAGTGAGCTCGCCTGTGTCTTTCATCGCGGACACTTCCTTCGCTCGTTTCCGTCGCTCCTTCCCCCGATCCGAGGCCAGACTCATAGAACGACGCTGAGAGGGCGCGCCGCCTTTGGTCAGGCCTGCCAGCGATGACTGGTGCCGGGAAGCAGTCGAACGGGTCGTTGAAGCTGAGGGGGGTGGCGAACCAGATGCGGTTCCTGATCAAGATGTCCCGAAGCTTGGCGATGTCGTCCTGAGAGGATGCGCCCCTGCATTTGTAGAGCACAAGCGGCTCCTTCAGGACGGCGCGATCGACAAGCGCCTGCAACACACCTGAGTCGAACGTCGTCACGCCGGGCGCCGCATCTCGACCACCGTCGCGGATTTGGGACGGTCCAGGTAGCCCGCCCAAGCATCCATCAGCTTGATGTGCTTCTGGAAGGCATCGCCGCGCCGGTAGGCGCGCTCCGTCTCGTCCCCGACCCTGTGCGCCAGCGCCGCCTCGGCGACGGAGTCCGCGAAGGCCGTGCATTCCTCGGCCCAATCCCTGAAGGTCGAGCGGAAGCCGTGGACGCTGTAGGCGTCGTCACCCATGCGCTCCAGCAGCGCGGACATCGCCGCCGTCGATAGGGCCGCGCCGTCAGCCTTGGCGAAGATGAAATCCGCCTTCGGCATTTCCTCCATCGGCTCCGTCACGATCTGGACGGCGCGATCGGTCAGCGGCACCCGGTGCGCGACCTTCATCTTCATGCGGTCCGCTGGGACGTTCCAGACCTTGTTGACCAGATCCACCTCACCCGGCCGGGCGAAGATTTTCTCGCTCGTCCGGGCGGCCGTCAGGATCGTGAACTCCAGAGCGCGCGCGGCGAGCGCCGGCCGGGCGCGCAGGCGAGCCATGAAGTCGGCCGCCGCTTCATAGGGCATGGCTGGGTGATGGCCCTGTGTCAGCCGTTGGCGCTTCGGCAGCAGCAGGGACAGGTGGCCCTTCCAGCGCGCCGGGTTCTCGCCCTTGCGCAGGCCCTTGGCCTTGGCGGCGTCCAGCACCCGCTCAATCCGTCCGCGCGTGCGCGATGCGGTTTCCGGCTTCACCGACCAAATCTGCTTCAGCACGTCCAGCACGTCCTCGGTCGAGACGGCATCAACGGCGAGCGGCCGAAGAGCGGCGGCCTCGACGGTTAGGCTCTGCTTCCACTGGTAGAGGTGCTCCGCGTTCTTCCACTCCGGCGCCAACGCCTTCAGCAGATCATCCGCCACGTCGCCGAAGGTCACGCCCTCGACCTGGGCCGCCTTCTTCGCCTCGATGGGATTGACGCCCTTAGCGACCTGGCGCCGGGCTTCCTCGGCGATCTCTCGCGCCTCGGCCAGCGACGTGACCGCCAGACCACCAAGACCCATCTGCTTGCGCGCCCCGCGCCACTGAAACAGGAAGGTCCAGCGCTTGCCGACGCCGCTCTTATCGACCTCCAGATACAGACCACCGCCATCGGCATGAAGGCCGGGCTGTTTCGTCGTGGTGACGAAGCGGTGTGTAAGACGGTTGGTCGGTCGCGTCATAAGTAGAACGTAGCATGAACTCGCGTTCTTGGCGCGTTCTGCCTTACCCTAAAAGTTACCCTAAAAGCGGACGCGGCTTGAGCCGCACCACTACGGACACTTACGGACGACCCGGTGCGCATCGTCAATGGTGGCGGGCATCTTCTGGACTGATGTGAACCCTCGCGAATACAGGTCGGTATTCCCTCGGCTCCACCAGGCGCTCCTGATCAGACTCGAGGTATAAGCCGCCCGTCCGGCCGCCGCCTCAGTTGCCGCGGTAGGTGCTGTAGCCGTAGGGGCTGACGACGACGGGGACGTGGTAGTGGATGCTGGGGTCGCGGACCTGGAACACGACGTCGATCTCGGGGAAAAAGGGCTGGGCGTCCTTGTCGCCGTATTGCGACATGTCGAAGGTCAGCTTGTAGGTCGCCGCCTGGGTCGTGACCTTATCGCCGAACGAGCGGACGCGACCGTTCTCGTCGGTGCGCGCGGTCGCCAGTTGCCGCCAACCGCCGTCGACGTCCTTGATCGCCAGGGTGACGGGCACGTCGCGGCCGCCGACGCCGCGCGCCAGATCCAGGACGTGGGTCGAAATGGTCTCGGCCGAGGCCGATCCTGCGGAGATTAGAAAGGCCGGCAGGGCGGCGAGCGCTGCAATACGCATGGATTGCCCTTGAAGATGGCGACGGGGCGGCGTGAGGCGGGCGATCAGTGTTGGGTCGGCCGGACCAGGGTCAGGTCATAGCCCAAGGCGCGGGTGCGGTTCAGGATGGTCTCGCGGGTCTGGGGCGAAGGTTGCGCGGTGCGGCTGAGCAGCCAGAGGTAGCGACCCGTCGGCTCGCCGACGATGGACCAGGAATAGTCGTCGGCGTGGTCCAGTACCCAATAGTCGCCGACGTAGAAGGGGCCGAAGAAGGACACCTTCAGCTTGGCGTTGTCGCTGCCCTGGACGATCTTCGCCTTGCCCGCGGAGGTCTTTTCCGGGCCGTCGACCGCACCCTGTCGGCAGGTGTTCAGCACCCCGACCAGACCGTCGTCGCGCACCGTATATTGGGCCGTCACGCCTTCGCAGCCGCGCTCGAACCCGTTCTCGTAGCGCCCGATTTCATACCACAGCCCGGCGTAGCGGTTCAGGTCGACCGGCTTTGCGGGCTGGGGCACGGCGGCGTTGCCGACGGGGCCGCGTTGCAGGGTGGCGCAGGCGCCCAGCGCCAGGGCGGCGCCGGCGATCAGGGCGATGGAAGCGATGCGAGCGATTTTCATGGCCGCAGAACGATGATGAGGGCGCCCGGTTCCGGACATGCCGGCGATGCGGTCACCTCAGGGCGATGTAGCCTCGTTCGATGATGCGGCGCAGCGCCTCATAGGCTTCGGCCAGCTCGTCATAGGCGGTGCGGGCGGCGGTCAGGCGGGCGACCTGATCGGGCGTGACGGCCGAGCCGGAGTGGGCCAGACGCAGCGATTCCGCCACCCATTTGGCGCGGGCCGTCGCCGTCATGACCGCCAGCTTTTGCAGCGATGCGGCGTCCACCCCGTTCAGGGCATGACCGATCACCTCCTTGTTGGCGACGTAGGCGGCGTAGTCGATCTGCTCCAGTTGGCCGCGTAGGCGACGCTGCTCGTGCGGATCGGTGTCCTGCGGTTCGAAATGATCGCTGTGGCGGCGGATGCTGGAGGTCATCTTGGTCGGCATGGGCGGGCCCTTCCCGGCCTGTCCAAACGGGTGCTGGCGGCCGCTCGGATACGAAGGTGCGCCGCGTCGGTTAACGCCGCGTTGCGCCGGACGGGCCGGCGTCCGATATGCGGAGCTGGAAATCGGAGCCGGAGATCGACCATGGACCTGAAACTGAACGGCAAGCGCGCCCTGATCTGCGGCGGCTCATCCGGCCTGGGTCGCGCCGTGGCGACGGCCCTGGTCGCCGAAGGGGCGCATGTGGCCCTGCTGTCGCGCGATGCGGAAAAGCTTCAGGCCGTGGCGGATGCGCTGAACGCGGCCGGGCCGGGCAAGGCGGTCGTGGCGGCGGCGGATCTGGCGGATCATGAGGCGCTGCTGAAGGCGGTGGATCGGGCCGAGGATTTGCTGGGCGGGTCGATCGAAATCCTGCTGAACAACACCGGGGGGCCGCCGCCGTCGGGCGTGTCGGGGCTGGAGCCGGCGGTTTGGCGCGATCATTTCGAGTCGATGGTGCTGTCGATCTTCCGCCTGACGGACCGGGTGCTGCCGGCCATGCGGGCCGCAGGCTGGGGGCGGATCCTGAACGTCGCCTCGATCACGGTGGTCGAGCCGTCGGCGGCGCTGGGCGTGTCCAACACCCTGCGGGCCTCGGTCGCGGCCTGGGCCAAGACCCTGGCCAATGAGGTCGGACCGGACGGGGTGACGGTCAACACCCTGCTGCCGGGGCGGATCGATACGCCGCGGATCGAAAGGCTGGACCAGGCGACCGCCGAGCGCACCGGCACGACGCCGCAAGAGGCGCGGGCCGAATCCGTCAAATCCATCCCCGTCGGCCGCATCGGCACGACCGAGGAGTTCGGCGCCACCGCCGCCTTCCTGGCCAGTCCGCTGGCGGCCTATGTCACCGGCTCGCTGATCCGACTGGACGGCGGGGCGATCAAGGCGATCTGATCAGCCGGGCGTCCGACGGCGCAGCACGCCGCCGAAGGCCACGCGGCTGCGGCCGTAATCCAGGGTGATGCGGCTGAACCGGCTCAGGATATCGGCGCCCAGCAGCAGGGCCGGCTTGTCGATCAGGTCCATGATCTGAAACACATGCAGGTCTGCGAACAGCAGCGGGGTCGGTCCCAGCGATCGTCCCGCGATTTGCAGCGCGGGCGTCGTGCCGGTGCGGGCCGTCACCGCCCCGCCGACGATGCCGACCATCCGCACGGGCTCGGACGGGGCGGCGGCCGGCCCCATGTCGATCGCCTGCATCAGGGCCAGATTGCCGATCGAATATTGCGCGCCGCTGTCGATGAAGGCGGCGACCTCCACGCCGGCGACCTCGATCCGGGTCAGGATCAACTGACCAAATCGGCCGCGACGACCGGCGACCAGCACGTCCTGTTGCTGGGGCCGGGATGAGTCGGGGCTGGTCGTCAGCGCGATGCTGGTCGCGCCTGACGGCGACAGGGCGACCTGGCGGGCGTTGACGTCCAGCGTCAGGCGATAGCGCGAAAGCAGGTCAAGACCCAGCAGGCCGTTGGCGCCCAGGGCGTCGCGCGGGAAGACTGGCAGGGTCAGGTCGGTGAAGCGCCGCCGCCCGATCTCGATCTGCGCCAGTTCGACGGTCGGCGTGACCTCGGCCGCCGTAATCCCGTGCACCACGACGGGGCGGCCGGGCGGCAAGGCCAAGGCCTGGGCTAGTTCGGCCGAAACCGCGCTTCGCTCGGCACCGGTGTCGATGACGAAGACCTGCTGGACGCCCTCGTTCAGACGCACGCCGACGCCCATCCGCGTCAGCAGATTTTGCAAGAGCCGCACCTGATCGGGCGGGTCCGCCGGGATGGCGGTCTGGGCGGACACAAACGGAACAGCCGCCAGCAGGCCCAGCGTCTTGCGCCGCGACGTTTTCACACTCGATCCTTCGCCAAACCCTGGCCGCACCCGCCTGTCCTCCTCGGGCCTTCGCCAGGGCAGGGCAGGCTACGCGCTTTTGGCGAAGAGCCGGAGACATATTCTTGTCCGTCGTGTCTCAGCCCGGCTGCGCCACCGCTCTCGTCGCTAGGCGACTGCGAAGATTTCTACCGCATTAAGCGCGGGGATGAGCGGCCGCATAGGCGTTCAAAAGGCGATCCGCATCGACGCCGGTGTATTTCTGGGTCGTCGACAGGCTGGCGTGGCCTAGCAGTTCCTGGATGGAACGCAGGTCGGCGCCGGCGCCCAGCAGATGGGTCGCGAAACTGTGGCGCAGGGCGTGGGGCGTCGTACGCTCGGGCAGGCCCAAGCGGCCGCGCAACTTCTGCACCGAGGCCTGGACGTGACGGGGGCTCAAGGGGCCGCCGCGTCGCGCGCGGAACAGAGCGTCGGCGGGCTGGAGCGGGAAGGGCAGCAGGGCCAGATAGGCGTCCACCGCCTCGCGCACGGCGGGCAGGATCGGCGCGATCCGGGTCTTGGACCCCTTGCCCACGATACGCAGAGTCTCGCCCAGCGGCGCATCGGCGCGGGTCAGGGACATGGCCTCTGATATCCGCAGGCCGCAGCCGTACAACAGGGTCAGCACGGCCCGGTCGCGCGCGGCCTCCCACGGTTCGGCGTCGGGATCGGCGTCCGGTTCGGCCAGCAGGCCGCGCGCCTGATCCTCGGTTACGGGCCGGGGCAGGGACGGCTTGACCTTGGGACCGCGGACCAGGGCCAGCTGCGAGGCGGGGGTGTCCAGCCGCCGGTCGAGGAAGGCGTGGAAGCCGCGAATGGCCGACAGGCTCTGGCTCAGCGACCGGGCCGCCAGCGGGTGATCGCCTGAGCGCCGCTCGGCCATGTGGGCGCGGACCTCGGCGGCGGCGATCGTGCCCATGTCCTTGAGCGACAGCGTCGCGCCGCGATGGCGTTCGAGGAAGGCGACATACAGTCGGCCGATGTGGCCATAGGCCTCCAGCGTGCGCGGCGACAGCCGACGTTCGTGCGCCAGGTGATCGAGCCAGGCGCGCAGGGCGTCGGAGGCGGTCAGTTGAGAGCTTTTCAGTTCAGGACGGGCCATCGCTCGGCCATCCGCTCCGTCACCCGCGCCAGGAAGGCGGCCAGTTCGCAGCCCATGTTGGGGGTGAAGCCCTCGGGCTCGGGCGAGCCGAAGGCGCAGATGCAGGGGCGCGGCGGGCCGCCCGGCGTCAGGTGCGGGGCCATGCGGACCAGGGCGATGGACCTCACCTGATCCTCGGCCGCGCCGAAAAAATTCAGTCCCGAGATCATCGGGCCAAGCCAGGTCAGGCCGTGCTCGCCCAACAGGTTGTCGACATCGCCCTCTTCCAGGGCGCGCCAGCCGAAGGGCACGCCGCCGGGCTTTTCCAGGGCGATGGCGGCGCCGGCCAGCCCAAACCGCCCCTGCGCCGACGCATCCAATCGCCGGGCCAGGTCGGAATGGTTCTTGGCCTCCATCAGGTCCAACGTCGCAACGTGCGTCTGGGTCTGGGCGGCGAAGTTGGCGCGCGCGACCAATTCGATCTCGCGCCGGGCGCCGGTCTCGCGCTCGACCACGGCCTCCAGCCGCGTCAGGGCGGCGGCGCCGAACTCGACGACGTTGCGGCCATGCGGCCGCAGACCGATCTCTTCCAGCAGTGACCGGTCGTCCAGCAGGGTCTGAGGATGGGTCTGCAGCCAGCCGCGCACGTCGGGCCAATGCAAGCCGTCGCCGATATGGGGCGTTGCGTCCGATTCCGACGTTTCGAAAAGGTCCAATGAGCCGCTCAAACAGACCTCTCCGTGAACCGCGATGCTACAGAATAGACTGACCCGTCTTGGCCCAGTCCGACACGAAGGCATCAAGACCCTTGTCGGTTAACGGGTGGTTCACCAAGGCCTTGAATGTGTCGGCGCCGAAGGTGGCGGCGTCCGATCCGGCGACGGCGGCGGCGGCGACATGGCCCACATTGCGCAGGGACGCGGCCAGGATCTGGGTCTCGAAACCATGCACGTCATACAGGACGCGGATTTCTTCCAGCAGGCCGATGCCGTCGGCGCCATTGTCTTCCAGACGTCCGACGAACGGCGAGACGAAGGTGGCGCCGGCCTTGGCGGCCAGCAGGGCCTGAGCGGCCGAGAAGCACAGGGTGACGTTGGTCTTGATACCCTTGTCGGTGAAGACGCGGCAGGCGCGCAGGCCGTCCCAGGTCAGGGGCAGTTTGACCACCACGTTCGGGGCGATGGCGGCCAGCTTGTCGCCTTCCTTGACCATGGTCTCGAAATCGAGCGAGACGGCCTCGGCGGAAATCGGCCCCTCGACCAGGGCGCAGATTTCGGCGATGACCTCGGCGATGTTCCGACCCGACTTGGCGATCAGCGACGGATTGGTGGTGACGCCGTCCACCATTCCGGTGGGGACCATGTCCTTGATGACGGCGACGTCGGCGGTATCGAGAAAGAGTTTCATGGGCGGCTTCATAGCCGAGGGCGCAGTTCGGTGAAAGTCGCCTCGGTCCTCATTCCCCTGCCGGTGCCGGAGGCCTTCGACTACGAGGTTCCCGAGGCGCTGAGCCTGGCCCACGGAGATTTAACGCGGGGCGATCAGGTCGCCGTGCCGCTGGGGCCGCGCCTGATCCGGGGCGTTGTGTCCGAGGTGTTCGAGACGACGGGATCGAACCGGCGGCTGAAGGCGATCGACAGCCGCCTGGACGATCCGACCCTGCCGGCGGGCGTGATGGATTTTGTTGAATGGGCCGGGCGCTGGACCTTGTCGGCGCCGGGCGAGATGGCGGCGACGGCGTTGAAGGGCTTGCGCGCGCCCCGGCCCCGGCCGGAGCGCCGGGTGCGTCGGGTGGGCGAGCGGTCGCCCTCGCGCGCCACCCCGGCGCGGACCGGCGTGCTGGAGGCCCTGGGCGATCGCGCCATGCCGCCGGCCGACCTCGCGCGGGCGGCGGGCGTGTCGTCGGGCGTGGTCAAGGGCCTGATCGACGAGGGCGTGCTGGAGATCATCGAGATCCCGGCCGAGGCGGCGTTCGACCGGCCCGATCCCGACCACGCCCCCGCCGCGCTGAACGGCGACCAGGCGGCGTCGGCGACGGCGATGGCGGAGGGCGTGGCGGGCGGCGGCTTTCGCCCCTTCCTGCTGGATGGGGTCACGGGGTCGGGCAAGACCGAGGCCTATCTGGAGGCCATCGCGCGGGTGTTGCGGGCCGATCCAGCCGCGCAAATCCTCATCCTGCTGCCCGAAATCGCCCTGACCCAGGCCCTGATCGAGCGGATCACGGCGCGGTTCGACGCCGCCCCGGCCGAATGGCATTCCGGCGTCGCCCCGCCGCGCCGCCGCCAGGTGTGGGAGGCGGTCGTCGCCGGGCGCTGCAACATCGTGGTCGGGGCGCGCTCAGCCCTGTTCCTGCCGTTCGTGAACCTGTGCCTGATCGTCGTTGACGAGGAGCACGACGGCTCGTTCAAACAGGAAGAGGGCCTGGTCTATCACGGCCGCGACCTGGCCGTGGCGCGGGCGCGGATCGAGGGCGCGGCGGTGGTCCTGGCCTCGGCGACGCCGT
The DNA here is from genome assembly GCF_005484585.1 of Brevundimonas sp. SGAir0440. NCBI lineage: Bacteria > Pseudomonadati > Pseudomonadota > Alphaproteobacteria > Caulobacterales > Caulobacteraceae > Brevundimonas > Brevundimonas sp. SGAir0440. The sequence continues at coordinate 713,768 of NZ_CP039435.1, forward strand.
CGCTGGAGACGCTGTGGAATGCGCAGAGCGGGCGCTACGACTGGCTGAGGCTGGGCGCGCGGCACGGGACGGCGGTCCTGCCGGACATCGCTCTGCTGGATTTGCGGCAGAACACGCCCGACCCGCAGACCTGGCTGTCGCAGCCGCTGCGCCTGGCCATCGGCGAGACGTTGGCGCGGGGGGAGCAGACCCTGCTGTTCCTGAACCGGCGCGGCTATGCGCCCGTGGTCCTGTGCCGCGCCTGCGGCCATCGGCTGACGGCGCCGGACACCGACAGCTGGCTGGTCGAGCATCGCTATACCGGGCGGCTGGTCTGTCACCTGACCGGCTTCTCCATGGCGCGTCCCAAACTGTGTCCCTCGTGCGGGGCCGAGGACTCGCTGGTCTCGGTCGGGCCAGGGGTCGAGCGGGTCGAGGAAGAGGTGCGCCAACTGTTCCCCGAGGCGCGCACCGCGGTGTTCAGCTCCGACACCGCGCCGGACGCCCGATCGGCCCGCGTCCTGATCCAGAAGATGACGGACGGCGAGATCGACATTCTGGTGGCGACGCAGGCCGCGGCCAAGGGCCACAACTTCCCGCGCCTGACCCTGGTGGGCGTGGTGGATGCGGATCTGGGCCTGCGCGGCGGCGACCTGCGCGCGGCCGAGCGGACCTATCAGCTTTTGGCCCAGGCGACGGGCCGGGCGGGTCGGGCGGATCGGCCGGGACGGGCGCTGCTTCAGACCTGGACGCCCGAGCACCCGGTGCTGACAGCCCTGGCGGCCGGCGATCGCGACGCGTTCGTCGAGGCGGAAATGGCCGAACGCGAGGCCGCGTCCCTGCCACCCTATGGCCGGCTGGCGGCGATCATCCTGTCCAGCGAGAATGCGGCCGCCGTAGAGAAGACCGCGAACGATCTGGCCCAGGCCATCCCCAACGCCGAACGGCTGGAGGTCTATGGCCCCGCCGATGCGCCGCTGGCCCTGGTGCGGGGGAGGCGGCGCAAGCGGCTGCTGGTGCGGGCCGACCGTGACGTGAACCTCCAGGCCTTCCTGCGGGCCTGGCTTCAGCGGGTGAAGGTGCCGCGGTCGGTCCGCCTGACGGTGGACGTGGACCCTTACTCGTTCCTTTAGAGGCGGAAGTCAGACCGCCATGACGGTGCCAAGCAGCAGGCGGGCTCCGGGGCGGCCCAGGGTGGCGTTGGTCGCCGCCTGAAGCTGGGCCGACAACTGGTCGATGTCGGGCACGACGCCGGGACGCAGGCCGTTGGCGAAACGCTGGGCGGCGGTGTTGTAGGCGGCGCGAAGACGCGGCGCGGACTGCTGGGCGCGTGTGCGCAGGGCCGCATCGGGCACATCGACCCCGGTTTCGATGGTCAACACGCCCCGACGGCCGTTCGCCTGAAGGATCGAGGCGGTGACGACCGGCAGGGCGAAATAGGTGCTGGCCGACGCCGCCGCGCCGCCGCTCGAAGCGAGGGCGGAGGTCGAGGCGGCGGCCGTCGAGACGACGGCGAGACCGAGAAGAGCGCGGCGTTCCATGCCGCAGCCCTAGCCGAAATCCCTTAATCCGCCGTTGCCTGATCCAGGGCGCCTGCGGGCATGGGCTTCAGATCAAGCACGGCGAACAGACGGGCGTCCTCGTCCTGTTCGGGATTGGGGGTGGTCAGCAGCTTGCCGCCGACGAAGATGGAGTTGGCCCCGGCGAGGAAGCACAGGGCCTGCATCTCGACGCTCATGGTCTCGCGTCCCGCCGACAAGCGCACCATCGCCTTGGGACAGACCAGACGGGCGACCGCGACGGTGCGGACGAACTCGATCGGATCGATCTCGCCAGTCTTCAGGACGCGCTCCCCCAGCGGGGTGCCGGTGACGGGGACCAGGGCGTTGACCGGCAGGCTGTCGGGATGGACGGGCAGGGTCGCCAGGGCGTGCAGCAGGCCGGCGCGATCACGCCGCCCCTCGCCCATGCCGACGATGCCGCCGCAGCAGGTGCTCATGCCCGCGTCGCGGACATGCTCAAGCGTGTCCAGCCGGTCCTGATAGCTGCGGGTGGTGACGACCTCGGCATAGTAGTCGGGGCCGGTGTCGAGGTTGTGGTTGTAGTAGTCGAGACCGGCGTCCTTGAGTTGACGCGCCTGATCGGCGGTCAGCATGCCCAGGGTGGCGCAGGTCTCGAGCCCCAGCGCCTTCACGCCCGAGATCATCGCCGCCAGCTTGGGCGTGTCGCGATCCTTCAGCTCCCGCCAGGCCGCGCCCATGCAGAACCGGCTGGCGCCGCCCGCCTTGGCGGCCATGGCCTCGGCGATGACGGCCGACGGCTCCATCAGCTTCTCAGCCTTCAGGCCGGTCTTGAAGCTGGCCGATTGCGAACAGTAGCCGCAGTTCTCGGCGCAGCCGCCGGTCTTGATCGACAGCAGTTGCGACTTCTGGACCTGGCTGGGGTCGAACCAGCGGCGGTGGACCGAGGCGGCGTCGAACACCAGCTCCATGAAGGGTCGCGCGAACAGGGCCTCGACCTCCTCAAGCGTCCAGTCGTGGCGCGGTTGGGCCGCATCGAGATCGTCGGGGAGACAGGCGGTAAGGGTGCGGGAAAGGTCGTCAGCCATGCGCCACGACTAGCATCCGTATTCCCTGAAGCAAGCAGGGTCGTACGCAAAAACGCAATTTTGCAAATACGAGCTTTCACAAAATTGGTCGCGGTGGCGTCGCATCACATAAGGATATCTTTATGGGTTTCTTGCTCATAAAGGCCTAGCGGGCTATGAGGCCCCCAAACCTTCCTGAGGCTCGGAGCCCAAGCCATGACCGACTACATCGTTCGCGACATCACCCTGGCCGATTGGGGCAACAAGGAAATTGAGATCGCGGAAACCGAAATGCCGGGCCTCATGTCCCTGCGTGACGAGTTCGGCGCCAGCCAGCCGCTGAAGGGTGCCCGCATCGCCGGCAGCCTGCACATGACCATCCAGACGGCGGTCCTGATCCAGACGCTGGAAGCCCTGGGCGCCGAAGTGCGCTGGGCCTCGTGCAACATCTTCTCGACCCAGGACCATGCCGCCGCCGCCATCGCCGCCAACGGCACGCCGGTCTTCGCCACCAAGGGCGAGACGCTGGAAGAGTACTGGGACTACGCCCACAAGATCTTCGAATGGGCCGACGGCGGCTATCCGAACCTGATCCTGGACGACGGCGGCGACGCGACCCTGCTGTGCGTGCTGGGTCCGAAGGCCGAGAAGGACATCTCGGTCCTGGCGAACCCGCAGAACGAAGAGGAAGAGGCTCTCTTCAAGGTCATGAAGCGCTATCTGGCTGAGAAGCCCGGCTTCTATTCGGCCATCCGCGACGCCATTGGCGGCGTGTCGGAAGAGACGACGACGGGCGTGCACCGCCTGTATCAGATGGCCGAAAAGGGCGAGCTGCCCTTCCCCGCCATCAACGTCAACGACAGCGTCACCAAGTCCAAGTTCGACAACCTGTACGGCTGCCGGGAATCGCTGGTCGACGCGATCCGTCGCGGCACCGACGTCATGCTGTCGGGCAAGGTCGCGGTGGTCTGCGGCTACGGCGACGTGGGCAAGGGCTCGGCCGCTTCGCTGCGCCAGGGCGGCGCCCGCGTGATCGTGACCGAGATCGACCCGATCTGCGCCCTACAGGCCGCGATGGAAGGCTATGAGGTCCAGACGCTGGACGACACCGCCGGCCGCGCCGACATCTATGTGACCACGACCGGCAACAAGGACGTCATCACCGTCGATCACATGCGGCAGATGAAGAACAACGCCATCGTCTGCAACATCGGCCACTTCGACTCCGAGATTCAGGTCGCCGGCCTGAAGAACTTCAAGTGGGACGAGATCAAGCCGCAGGTCCACCACGTCGAGTTCCCGGACGGCAAGAAGATCATCCTGCTGTCGGAAGGCCGCCTGGTGAACCTGGGCAACGCCACGGGCCACCCGTCCTTCGTGATGTCGGCTTCGTTCACCAACCAGACGCTGGCCCAGATCGAACTGTGGACCAACGCCGACAAGTACGAGAACAAGGTCTACACCCTGCCCAAGCACCTGGACGAGAAGGTCGCCATGCTGCACCTGGCCAAGCTGGGCGCCAAGCTGACCGTCCTGACCAAGGACCAGGCCGACTACATCAACGTGCCCGTCGAAGGCCCGTTCAAGGCGGATCACTACCGTTACTAAGCTCTCCCCGAGGCTGGAACCGCGAGGTTCCCAGTGACGAGGGCGTCTCCGGACGCCCTCGTCGACGTCCTTGTGGTCGGGGCCGGCGCGGCCGGGATGATGGCCGCGATCGAGGCCGGGCGACGCGGGCGGCGGGTCAGGGTCGTGGACCATGCCGACCGGCCCGGCGAGAAGATCCGCATCTCGGGCGGCGGACGCTGCAACTTCACCAATCTGGGCTGTGGACCGGCGAACTTCCTGGGCGAGAACCCCCGGTTCGCGACCTCGGCCCTGCGCCGCTACACCCAGCACGACTTCGTCAAGCGCATCGATAGGGCCGGCATCGCCTGGCACGAGAAGACGCTGGGTCAGCTGTTCTGCGACGACAGCGCCAAGCAGATCGTCCGTATGCTGACCGACGACATGGCGGCGGCGGGCGTGACCCTGAGCCTGAAGACCGGCGTGACGCGGATCGAACGATCCGGCGAGGGCTTCACGGCAATCCTGTCGGACGGATCACAGGTTACGGCGGCGTCGCTGGTCGTGGCGACGGGCGGCAAGTCGATCCCCAAGATGGGGGCGACCGGCTGGGCCTATGAGGTGGCGCGCCAGTTCGACATTCGCGTCACCGAGACCCGGCCGGCGCTGGTCCCCCTGACGTTCGAGGCGGGACTGCTGGAGACGCTGACGCCGCTGGCGGGGGTGGCGGTCGACGCCTCGGTCGCCTCGGCGCCCGATAGCGCCAAGGCGCGCAAGGCCAGCTTCAACGAGGCCATGCTGTTCACCCACCGCGGCCTGTCGGGTCCGGCCATTCTTCAGATCAGCTCCTACTGGCGCGAGGGCGAGGCGGTGGTGGCCTCGATGGCGCCCGGCCGCGACGTGTTCGAGGAACTGAAGGCGGCCAAGGCGTCGAACGGCAAACAGGCCGTGCATACGGCGCTGGGCCATATCGTGCCGCGTCGTCTGGCCGAGAGCCTGTGCCAGCGCGAAGGGGCGTCGGGCAATCTGGCGGACCTGTCGGACAAGGTGCTGCGGCGGCTGGACCAGGCGGTCAACGCCTGGGCGGTCAAGCCGGTGGGCTCCGAAGGTTACAGGACCGCCGAGGTGACGCTGGGCGGGGTCGATACGGCCGCGCTGGACCAGCAGACGATGCAGGCCAAGGCGGTCACGGGTCTGTATTTCATCGGCGAGGCGGTCGATGTGACCGGCTGGCTGGGCGGCTATAACTTCCAGTGGGCCTGGTCGTCGGGCTGGGCCGCCGGGCAGGTCTGCTAGAATTTTTAAGGTGCAATCTGTGCACTTCAGCCGGCGGGTCCGCTGACAAAAACACCGTCTAATTCGTCTAATCTGTCTAATTCGGCGCAGGTTCTGGCGGCGCGCGAAGATGTCAAAGACCGGGGCGCCATTCTAACACGGTTTGCGACCATGACCGGCAAAGGGTCGCTGGTCGATCGTAAGGCACGGTAAAGGCGCGCAATCGTCATCGCCGATAGGATGGCAGGGGCGGCCGAAGCGCCTGCGGCCCCGCGACGCATGGCGGCGGGCGGCGACGGCGCCTAGCTTGATGAGGCGGAACGGGCCCCTCTGGCGTTCTCGCGGTCTGGCGTCCCCCTTCCTTGCGCCGGATCGTGCGACGCGATGTCGGACCGCAAGGGCGTGTCGATGCGGCGAAGCTTTCCCCTCCTGGCCTGTCGCATCGACCGCCCATTCTTTTTCGATCGGAGCCCGACATGCCTCTTCTGATGTGCCCCAACGACAACGCCGCCATGCAGACGCTGGAGCGCAACGGCGTTCAGTTCGACATGTGCCCCGACTGCCGGGGCGTCTGGCTGGATCGCGGCGAATTGGAAAAGCTGATGGCCGCCGCCGTCGAGGAGGGCCGCGCCGCTACGCCGGTCGCGCCCGCGCCGCAGGCCTATGCGCCGCCGCCGCAGCCCTATGCCCAGCCGCATGCTCACCCTCAGGCCCAACCGTGGGGCGGCGGGGCGTCGCAGCCGTATCGCGACGATCGGGGCTACCGGAGCGACAAATACCGCGACGACCGGCATCGCGACGACGACTATCGCTACAAGAAAAAGAAGCGCGACAGCATCTTCGATATCTTCGACTGAGGTCGGCTAGGCCGCCAGACCCGCCTGCTGCATCAGACCTCTCAACGCCGCGACGTTTTGCGGGGCGGCGGTCAGGGCTGTGCGGACGTCGGGCGAGCGCAGCAGCTTGATGGCCTCGGCGCGGGCGCGGTCGGCGACGGGGCCGAGCGGGCCGGCTTCCCCGGTGGCCAGTTTCAGCAGGGCCGTCAGCTTTTGAGGCGCAGCCGCCTGGGCGCGGACGATCTGGGCGATCAGATGGGCGTCGGCCTCCAGATTGGCGCCGACCGCACCGATCGCGTCCATAATCTGGGTCTGGTCGTGGTCGGCCAGATGCGCGGCCTGCACCGAGCGTTGAAGCCGGGCCAGAGTGGCCAGCTTGTGCGAGGCGGTCGGGCCGCCCGGGACGGACTGGCGAATCTCGGTTTCGAAGCGCAGCGAGCCGATACAGGCGCTGAGCCAGCGCGCGGCGGCGCGCTTGTTGGCCCCGCCGGTGACGTTCTCGCACAGACGGGTCAGCTGCTCGGCCTCGGCCAGAACCGTCGGGCAAGGATTGACGTAGGCGCCGACGAAATCGGCCGTGACCAGGCTCTTGGAGCGTTCGACGAAGGCGGTCTGGACCTCTTCCAGCGTCAGCAGACGGCCGGCCGAGGCGGTCAGGGCCATGGCCAGAAGACGCAGGATGTCGATCTCTCCGGCCGGATCATGGGGCCGAAGGCGGCGCTGGCTGGTCAGTTCCCGGGTGACGAGACGGGCCAGGGACGCGGCGAGAAGCGGAAACTCGCCCGAGGCGAGATGCAGGCCCAAGCGCGCGGCCGGTCCCTCGACCTGGGGCATCATCAGGGCGAGGCGCGGGTCCATCCGCAACAGGGCGTCCATCTCCTCCGGCGCGACCATGCGGACGATGGCCGCCAGATTGGCGCCCTGGTCCAGCGACGGGCCCAGAATCTCGGTCAGGTTCGTGCGCACGGCCAGCATTTCGGCGACGATCTGCTCGACCACCACCACGACCAGGGCGCGCGGCGGGCCGTCGGCGGGCGCGGCGTCCATCAGATCCATCAGCACGGTCAGGCGATCGCGGGCGCCGCGCCGATCCTTCAGCGCGCCGGCGACGACGCCGCCCATGCGCAGCGCCCGATCCGGCGCGCCGGTCAACCGATGCGCCAGATCGGCGATGGAGCGGTCGTCCAGCGCGGGGAACAGGCCGTCCCGTCCGGCCTTGCGCAGCCGGGCCATCGCCTGTTCGGTCAGTTTTTGATAGTGGCGCACGACGCCGTGCACCTCCTGGCCCGTGGCCTGGCTTTCGGGGACTGCGACCTTCTGGATGGCGTGCTGAAGTTCGACCCCGGCCGCCTCCAGCCGTTCGGCCACATCGGGGCGATGCAGCAGTTCGAAGGCGGTCACGCCCTCGCGTTTCAGCCAGTCCTCCAGCACCCGGCCGATCAGGGCGCGGGCATGGGGCGAATAGAGTTCGGCCGGACTGCTGCAGGCTGGCGGGACCGCCTTGTCGGCGACCTTCTTCTTTCGCTCCTCCGGCGCGCCCAGCGTCAGGATGGTCAGGGAGCTGAACTCCATCGTCTCGGGGTCCAGCGTCTCCTTGGTCACGCGCGAGGCGATGGCGAGACGGTCCCGAAGCTGTTCCTCGGCGGTCTCGATGGCGTGTTTGCGATCTTCGGTCGCGATCAGCAGCGTCCACGACGACGGCGCGCTCTTGCGGACATAGACTTCGTAATGGATCGGACCCGCCATGGGCCGATCCTGCATCCCAAGCCTTTAAGGCGAGGTTTTCAGGGTAGAGTGTTTCAGGGCGCGCTGGAGCGACGGCGCGTGCGCGTTGAAAAAAGGCGCCGTCGTAACCATCTGGCTGTCACCGAACCGCTTTCGGGTTGCAGGCGATTTTCATTCGGCCCGAAACGCTCTAGCCCTAATGTGACCGAGATCGAACGGTTACGCTTGCTGTGCGTTCTCGCTCGCGGGAACGTAAAGTTCAGGAGAAGACACCCTTGGCCAACATCACTCTGGTCGATGACGACGAGAACATCGTGGCGTCCGTTTCGCTGGCGCTGGAAAGCCATGGCCACAAGATCACCGCCTATCACGACGGGGCCTCGGGTCTGGCCGCGCTGGAATCCTCGCCGCCCGATCTGGCGATCCTGGACGTGAAGATGCCGCGCATGGACGGGATGGAGGTGCTGCGTCGCCTGCGCCAGACCTCGCAGATCCCGGTCATCATGCTGACGTCCAAGGACGAGGAGATCGACGAGATCCTGGGCTTCAACCTGGGCGCCGACGACTATATCCACAAACCCTTCAGCCAGCGTCTGCTGATCGAGCGGGTCAAGGCGCTGCTGCGCCGCACGGGCGCCGACGGCGGCGAGCCGGAAACGGCGGCCGAGGTCTCGGGCCGGGCGATCAAGCGCGGCAAGCTGTCGATGGACCCGGCGCGCCACGAGTCGACCTGGGACGGCAAGCCCGTCAAGCTGACCGTCACCGAGTTCCTGCTGCTGCAGGCCCTGGCCCAGCGTCCCGGCTTCGTGAAGAGCCGCGACAACCTGATGGACGCCGCCTACGACGACCAGGTCTATGTCGACGACCGCACCATCGACAGCCACGTGAAGCGGATGCGCAAGAAGTTCCGCGCCGTGGACAATGAGTTCGACGCGATCGAGACCCTGTATGGCGTCGGCTACCGCTACCGCGAGAGCTGAACCGGGCGGGCGCGAGCCTGACGAGGAGCCCCAGCGCCGGCCGTTGTTCCGCTTCGGCGGATCGCGGCTGGGCGGCTTCATCCTGGTGCTCAATCTGCTCAGCCTGCTGATCCTGTTCGGCGGGGCTCTGGCGATCAACGAATGGCGTCCGGGCCTGATCGAGGCGCGTCAGGAATCGCTGACGGTCCAGGCCGAGCTGCTGGCAAACGTGTTGCGCGAAGAAGGCGTGACGCGGGGCGAGCCGACGCCCGAACTGGACCCCATCCGCGCGTCGATCTGGCTGACCGACCGGTTCATCCCGGCGGGGCAGCGGGTGCGGCTGTATGATGTGAACGGCCTGTTGCTGGTCGACAGCTATCAGGTGACCGAGGCCATCGGCGGGCGACCCCTGCCCGACGCGCAGCCGGCGGGGGCGGCGACCGAGGACGCCGCCAAGGCCAATCTGCTGTCCGAGCGCCGGGTCGCCCGCGCCGACAGCGAACTGGCGGCCGAGGTGGCGGCGGCGCTGGACGGCTCGCCCCAATCGACCCTGCGTCGCAACGAATCCGGCGACCGCGTCGTCTCCGTCTCCATTCCCGTGCGCCATGTGCGTCAGGTGCTGGGCGTGCTGACCGTCGAATCCGGGGACGTGGACGAAATCCTGGGCGCTCAGAGGCAGGCCCTGTTCCCGTTCGCCCTGGTGGCGCTGGGGGTGAATCTGCTGGGATCGCTGCTGCTGCATCTGTTCGTGGCGCGGCCGATCATGCGGCTGTCGGCGGCGGCGGATCAGGTGAAGCTGCAACGCGCGCGGGCCATCTCCTTGCCGGACCTCGAGGATCGCAAGGACGAGATCGGCGATCTGGCGCGGTCGCTGGAATCCATGACCGACACCCTGTCCACGCGGATGGACGCCATCGAACGGTTCGCGGCCGATGTGTCGCATGAGATCAAGAACCCCCTGACCTCGATCCGTTCGGCCCTGGAGACCCTGCCGCTGGTCAAGACCGATGCGCACCGCGAGAAGCTGACGGCGCTGTTGAAACAGGACGTGCGTCGGCTGGACCGGCTGATCACCGACATCTCCAACGCCTCGCGGCTGGATGCGGAGCTGTCGCGCGACCGGCCGCGGCCGGTCGATCTGAACCGGCTGCTGGTCGATATCGTCGGCGTCTATGAGACGACGGCCAAGCCTGGCGACATTCCGGTCGTGCTGACGGCGCCCGAACAGGCCCTGCGGGTCATGGGGCGCGATGGGCCGTTGGGGCAGGTGTTCCGCAACCTGATCGACAACGCCCGCTCGTTCAGCCCCGCAGGCGGCGTGGTGCGGGTGACGCTGGAGGACATCGGGGACGACCGGCCGATCCGCGTGCGGGTCGAGGACCAGGGGCCGGGCATTCCGGCCGAGAATCTGGAGACGGTGTTCGAGCGGTTCTACACCTCGCGGCCCAAGGGGGCGGTGTTCGGCTCCAACTCGGGCCTTGGGCTGTCCATCGTGCGTCAGATCGTCGAGGCGCATGGCGGCCGCGTCCACGCTGAAAACAAGGCCGAAGGCGGCGCGCGGTTCGAGATCGTCTTCCCGGCGGTCGGCCGCTGGTCGTGACCTCGGGCCAGCCGGTCCACGCCACGACCGTCGCCGTGCGCCGGCGCGGGACCTGGCAGGGGGTGATGATCCTGGGATCCTCGGGCGCGGGCAAAAGCGATTTGGCGCTGCGGCTGATCGGGCGCGGCTGGCGGTTGGTCAGCGACGACTACACCCAGGTCTGGGCCTCGGACGGGGCCGTTCATGCGTCGGCGCCGGCCTCCATCGCCGGTCGGATCGAGGTGCGCGGCCTCGGAATCGTGGCCGCCAGAACACGCCCGGTCTGTCGCGTGGCGCTGGTCGTGGCCTGTGTGGCGGAAGGGGTCGAACGGCTTCCGGAGCCGCAGACACAGGCTTTCGCGGGGGTCGATCTGCCCCTGCTGGCGCTCGATCCCCGACCGGCTTCGGCCGTCGATGTGGTCGCAGCGGCGTTGGAGACGCTTTGAAACCCCGAAAGACGGGTCTATGACACGCCCCTTGCGGTCCATAGAGGGCGGCGTCCGGCCTCCCTTGCCGGGCGGGGGAATGCCTGGGACGGTTCGGGGCGGGATGCGAGTGAAGTCCTCATGATCGGTCTGGTGATCGTCACCCACGGTGGGTTGGCGTCCGAGTTTCTCTCCGCCATGGAGCATGTGGTCGGCCCGCAGCGCGGCGTCGCGGCCATCTGCATCGGCCCGGAAGACGACATGGAGCGTCGGCGTCGCGACATCGTCGATGCGGCCGCCGCCGTGGACGACGGCGAAGGGGTCATCCTGCTGACCGACATGTTCGGCGGTACGCCGTCGAACCTGGCGATTTCGGTGATGGAACAGACGCGCGCCGAGGTCATCGCCGGGCTGAACCTGCCCATGCTGATCAAGCTGGCCAGCGTGCGCGGGCGCGAGACGCTGGAATCCTGCGTGGCCCATGCGCAGGACGCCGGGCGCAAATACATCTCCGTCGCGTCCTGGGTGCTCGCAGGCGAAAAATGACCGTCACCGCGACCCTGAACATCTGCAACACGCGCGGCCTACACGCCCGCGCCTCGGCCAAGTTCGTCAAACTGGCCTCCAGCTTCGAAAGCGAGATCCACGTCACCCGCGACGGCGTGACGGTGGACGCCCGCTCGATCATGGGCCTGCTGATGCTGGGCGCCGGCATCGGCTGCAGCATCGACGTCTCCGCCGAAGGCCCGGACGCGGAAGAGGCGATGGAGGCCTTGACCGACCTGGTCGCGCGCAAGTTCGACGAGGATCAGTAGGGCGCCGTCAGCCCCGGACTTGGAACCGCTTCGATTTTTGAGAGGTCGATCGCCGCGCGGGTGATCTGAAAACGCACCTACGAGACGGCGGGGATGCGGATCTCGATACGGGATCCCAGGCGCGCGCCGGTCAAATAACGCGCCGATCCGCCGTGGGCCTCGGCGATTGCTCGGACCGCCGCCAAGCCCAGGCCGGTCCCGCCATTCTCGCCTGAACCGTGTTTGAAGGCGGTGAAAACGGATTGGGTCATGGCGTCGGGCAGGCCCGGACCGCTGTCCTCCACAGCGATGACCACGAAGCGTTTATCGGCCGTCAAGGTAACCGACACAGGGCCGGGATCAGCGTGGCGGCGCACGTTGTCGAGCAGAGCCAAGACAGCCTGCTGAATGCGGTCGCCGTCGCAAACGACCACAGTGGCCGGCGTCGTCCAGGTGATCGGATAGCCCTCCGCCTCGGCTTCCGCGCCGACCAGGGCGCGGACATCGTTCAATCGCTGACCCAGGTCCTGGGGCGTCAGGCGCAGTTGCAAACGGCCGCTATCGGCCAGACTGACGACGCGCAAATCCTCGATCAGGCGGCCCAGGGCGTCGACCGGCTTGAGCAGGGTCAGGATCATCTCGCGGTCCAGCGGCAGGACGCCGTCGGCGGCCGCTTGCAGGCGGCCTTTGACGATCGTGACGGGCGTTCGCAGTTCGTGCGCGATCGAGGCGTTCCACGTCGTCATGTCGGCGGCGAGCGTCTCAAGCCGCGCCGCCATCAGGTTGAAGTCGTCCACCAGGTCGGCGGTCTCGGAAAAAGACCGATCGCCAGCCATGGCGCGCGCCGACAGGTCGCCATCGGCGATCGCACGCGCGGCGCCGGACAATGAGGCGAGAGGCATGACAAGGCGGCGGGCCAACTGCAGCCCGGCCACGGTCGCGCCGATCAGGGCCACGACGGCTGCTGACGCCAAAGCGACATAGTCCACCGACTGCGGTCGCCAGGCCTGGGGCGAGGCCACCGCATCGGGATAGTTTTCGAAGACCCAGCCGTACAGGGCGAATGCGCCGGCGGCGCTCAGTCCAAGCACGCCCAGGATGACCAGAGCCGTGCGCACGGCGATGCGACGGCCGAGCGCGCGGGCGGCCCTCACGTCAGGACCTCGAGGCGATAACCCACGCCGCGAACGCCGACGAGGACGCCGTCGGCGCCTGCGTTTCGTAACTTGAGCCGCAGCTTGCTGAGATGGCTGTCCACCGTGCGATCAAGCACCTCATCGCCTTTCAAACAGGCGTCGGCCAACTCGGCGCGAGAAAAGACCCGCATCGGATAGCGCGCCATGTGGGCCAGCATGCGGAACTCGGTCAGGGTCAAGGGCAGGCGCTGCGGTTTGTCCAGCCCGCACCACTGGACGATGTGCGCCTCCAGATCGATCTCGAGCGGACCCAGGCGGATCACGCCGCCTTGGCCCGAGCCGCCGCTGCGGCGCAGTATGGCGTGGGCGCGCGCTACGACCTCGACCGGATTGAACGGTTTGACGACATAGTCGTCCGCGCCGATGCGCAACGCCTGAAGCTTGTCGATGTCCTGATCCAGAGCGGTGAGCATAATGACGGGCGTCTCGCCCCTACGCCTGAGTTCGCCCAGCACGCCCCAGCCATCGACGCGCGGCATGCGCACGTCCAGCAGGACCAGATCGGGCCGAAGGGCGGCGTGCAGGTCCAGCGCGATCTGACCATCCATGGCGCGGACGGTGCGAAAGCCCTCGCGCACGAGATAGGCGTCCAGCACGGCGGCGATCTCGGGTTCGTCTTCGGCGATGATGACCAGGGCGCTCATGGTGTCTCCACGACATCGCCCAGCGATGGACTTTGATCCAGATCAGATGGGGTGTCTCCACGATTTCTCCACCAAGTCCACACCCAGGCCCCACGGCCCCGTGCGAAGCGGCCCCAAACCGAAACCGCCTACGGGATCCAATGAAGTTCAGCGCCCACCAGATCTTCGTCGCCGCCATGACCGCCGTAAACGTCGCCGTGCTGGCCGCCTGTGGCGTGTTCATCCTGGCGATGCTGTGAAGCACAGGGATAGGCATCGGGCGCGGGTTGCGGCGGCCGCGAGCCTGATCGCGCTGATCGCGGGGTGCGCCAAACCGGTCGAACCGCCTGCGCCGCCCCCGCCGCCGCCACCTTCGATTCAGCTGGACGACAGTGTGGCGCAGACGGCGTCGGTCTATCTGGTCTTCATGCGGGACGTCGCCACATTCGAGGGCGGCTTCGTCGATCCGGAGGCGGTGCAGACGGCGTTGCAGCGCGGCGCGACTTCCAACGCCGAGCAGTTGGCGCGGGGTCTGGTGGCCTATGGAGCGGTGTTGGCGATGCAGTCGCCGGACTTCGTGGCGGGGGTGCGGGCCTATGCGGCCGATCCCGCTCAGCGGCGCGAAATCCTGGACCGTCTGGCGACTGACCCCGCCTATGCCGTAACCCTGCCTGGCGCAGACGTGGCGGCCGGGCTGATCGCCGAGGTCATGGAGGAGGGGACCGCAGCCATCGAGGCCGCGGCGGATCGGGTGGAGGCGGACGCCTATACGATCCAGGCGCGTACCGATCCGCGCCGTCGATGGGCGGGCCAGCCCGTCGCGGACCGACAGGGGCGGCTGGAGCGTGCGAAGGCCGCCTCCGCCGGAATGCAGCTGGCGTCGGACGTCGAGAGCGAGACGCTTCTAAAGGCTGCCCACGCCGAAGCCTCTCGGGTCCCGAGGTCGCCTCTGGCGGCTCCCTATAAACCGGCGGTGGCCCGGTCCCTGTCCGTCGCCGCGCGGGCGCTGCTGGGCGAGAGCGTTAAGGACGATGGAAGCGACGGTGTCCTGCAGGATCCGAACGCCACCTTCTGCCTGCAGATGTCCAAGCTGAACCTGTTTCAGTGTCTGGCCGCCGCCAAGCCCAGCTATGAAGACATGTTCTGCATCGGCCGACACGTCGTCAGGGACATGGCCGACTGCACCCGCACGGCGTTGAACGCCGCAGGGTCCTGATGAAAGAGACGTGATCGAGGGCGACCGCCGCCGAGCGGCCGCTACAGCCCCAGCGCCCGTCGGATGTCGCGCCAATCGACGTACTTGAAGTTCTGGGTGCCGATGTCGTTGACGTCGTCCTGGATGACGACGAGGCCGTCGGGGAAGGGGCCGACCTGGCCGCTGGCGGCCGCCAGGCCGTCGGTGCCGGTGACGCCGTCGACGGCGCCGTCCACGATCTTGAACCGGCCCTTGTATTCGGGCGCCGGGCCGTCGATGCGCCAGACGGGGAAGGTGGAATCGCCCTGGCTGGAGGCGATCAGGTAGCGGCCCGAGGCGTCGGAGATGGTGGTCAGGCCTTCGGCGTCGGCGACCAGGATGTCCTTGGCGATGGGCTGGATGAGGGTGCGGGTCGCGCCCGAGGTCGGGTTCAGGCCATAGCGCCACAGGCCGACGTTCTCCTCGTTGATATAGAGGGCGTCGGCGGCTTCGTCGGCGGCGCAGCCTTCGGAGATGGTTCCGATCTCGGCGGTGCGGACCAGACGCGCCGTGGGCTGGTCGGCGGCGTCCACGCCCAGGACGAACTGGCGCAGCTCGCCCTCATGGCCGACCAGGATGGCGTGAACCTCGGCTCCGCGCCGCGCAAAGCAGAAGCCGTAGGGTTCGACCACGTCGGTGGCGACCGCGCCCCAATAGCGCACGCTGTTCTGGCCCGCCCCGGCCGGATCGAACGTGTACAGAGAGATGCCGGTCTTGCCCGGCGTGCGGTCGCTGGCGCCCAGCACTACCTGCGGACGGCCGCCGACCGACAGGCCCTCGACCACATCGACGTTGTTCAGCAGACCCTCGGGCAGGAACTGCAGGATCTGGCCGTCGAAGCCGTAGATGTAGAGGCCGGACTTCTTGTCCGTGCCGGCGACGAAGCCGGGGGTTTGTTGACCCATGATCGTGACCGGGTTCGCTGAGGCCCAGACGGCGGGATCGTCGGCCGCGTCCTGACCCGCCGTGCCGACCGACGGGGTTTCCAGCACGGCCTGAACCGGGGCGCCCGGACCGACGAGGCCCGCGCCCTCGCCCTGATAATCGACCTCGTGCGTGGCGCACGCGGCGAGCAGGGCCAAGGCGGCGCAGGCGCTCAGCGAGCGGGCGAGGGAAGGGCGCATGTCGGTCTCCGGACGATCTGGACGTGTCCCTGTGACCAAGCCGTCTGCGGGTCAACGGCGCGAGCGTGACGGTTCGGCGTCTGTTCGATGACTGATGTTCCGCCGAGGGATCAAGCGTCGCCGTTTTGTCGGAAAACCGCGAAGGAGGCGTCGTGGAATCGTCGCTGTCGCGTCGCCGCCAAAGGTTAAGCGGCCCCTCCATCGGCCGAAGCGAAACGTCGCTCGCCGAAGGGGACCTGACATGACACTGAACCTGCTGATGGGCGCCGCCTTGGCGCCGATGATCCTGGCGCCGCTGGCCATGCCCGCCCATGCCGATGTCGACGCCGTGTCCTCGGCCTCAACTGCGGTCGCCGGCGACGTGATCTACGGCCGGGTGACCAACGCCGCCGGCGCGCCCCTGCCGGGCGCCGAGGTTCTGGTGCGCGGGACCAGCCAGCGGGCCGTGACCAACACCCAGGGCGAGTTCACCCTGCCGACCGCCAGCGGCGCCATGGTGCTGGAGGTCAACTATCTGGGCCTGCCCTCGACCAGCCAGACGGTCGTGACGACGCCAGGCGAAGACGCCAATGTCGCCATCGTCCTGGGCGCGCAATCGGCGACCGACGTGGCCGATGTGATCGTGACCGGCGTCATCACCGACGGCGTCGCCCGTTCGCTGAACCAGCAGAAGAACGCCGACGGCACGGTCAACGTCCTGTCGGCCGACGCCATCGGCCGCTACCCCGACCCCAATGTGGCGGAATCGCTGCAACGCGTTCAGGGCATCGCCATCCAGCGCGACCAGGGCGAAGGCCGCTACATCAATGTGCGCGGCGCGCCGGCCGCCTTCACCGCCGTGTCGGTGGACGGGGTCGCCATCCCGGCCGTGTCGCCCACGACCCGCGCGGTCGATCTGGACACCCTGCCGTCGGACATCGTCTCCAGCGTCGAGGTGTCCAAGACCCTGACGCCGGCCCAGGACGCCGATTCCATCGCCGGGGCCGTGGACATCAAGACCCGCTCGCCCTTCGACAAGCGCCGTCTGGCCGTCAGCGGCTATGCGGGCGGCAGCTACAACGACTACGGCGGCCAGGACTATCGTGCGGGCGCGAACGTCTCCAACGTCTTCGGCCCGGACCAGACCTTCGGCGCCCTGGTGTCGGTCAGCTTCTCCGAGACCAACCGCCGGCCGGACAATGTCGAGAACGGCTGGGTCCTGATCAATCGCAACGCCGCGCAGGGCGGCGGCCAGATCTGGGATCTGGAGAACACCCTGTTCAAGGACTACGAGACCGAACGGACCCGCAAGGCCGTGACCGGCGCGCTTGAATGGCGGCCCAGCTACGCGATCCGTCTGTGGGTCAAGGGCTCCTACGCCCAGTTCCGCGACGACGAGTTCCGCAATACGCTGAACTTCACCTATAGCGACGGAACGCTGCAGCCGGGGTCGACCGACACCAGCGCGACCTTCACCAACGCCCGCATCTACAAGCAGCTGCGTCACCGCACCCAGGAGAACGACATCTCCACCCTGGTGCTGGGCGGCGAGCAGACGTTCGGCAATGGGGCGGTCTGGGACGGTGCCCTGTCGTTCGCCAACAGCAAACAGACCTATCCGCATCGCGACGAGCTGGTCTACCGCTCCAGCGCGACGACCCTGTCCTACAACACGGCCGACCATTATCAGCCGACCTATTCGGCCTTCAGCGAGCCGACGGGCTTCTATCTGAACCCCAATAACTACAGCTTCCGGGAAAACACCTTCCGCTCGAACACGACCGAGCAGGACGATGTGGCGTTCAAGACCAATCTGTCGCTGCCCACCGTCATCGGCGGCCGCGAAGTCGAGCTGAAGTTCGGCGCCAAATACAGCACCCGCGATGTCACGGCCGATGAAGAGCGGTTCCGCGACCGCAGCGCGGCCGCCAGCTCCGGCGCCCTGGCCCCGCTGCTGAGCGATCGTCCGTCACGGAACTACGATTACAATCTGGGCTTCAAGTTCGATGCGGGCCTGGTGACCGACTATTTCGACCGCGTCCGCGCGGGCTCGACCAATCCCGATCCGGCCGCCGGCGTGCGCCGCATTCCGCAGTCGATCACCGCCGACTATACGGCGCAGGAAGATATTCTGGCGGGTTACGGTCAGGCCCGGTTCGATATCGGCGCGACCAATGTGCTGGTCGGCCTGCGTGTCGAGAAGACCGACTTCGAAGGCTCGGCGACCAGCGTGGCCCTGTCCGGCGCCCAGAGCCCGGTCAAGGTCGATCGCGACCAAACCGACTTCTTCCCGAACCTGACGCTGCGCCACAGCTTCAGCGATCAGCTGGTCGGTCGTTTCGCCCTGACCCGCGCCATTTCGCGCCCGGACTATACCGACATCGTTCCGCGGGTTCTGGAAACGACCGACAGCGGCCGCACGACGGTCACGCGCGGCAATCCCGACCTGAAGCCGACCCTGTCGAACAACGTCGATGCGGGATTGGAATACTATCTGCGTCCGCTGGGTGTGATTTCGGCCAACGCCTTCTACAAGGACCTGTCGAACTACCGCTTCACCCTGGTGACGGACGGCGTGCCCTATGTCACCCCGACCACCACGGTCGCCCAGGTCACCGAGGCCCGCAACGCCCGTGACGGCCATATCGCCGGCATCGAGTTCAACTGGCAACAGACGTTCGACTTCCTGCCTGGCTGGGCGTCGGGCTTCGGCGTCTTCGCCAACTACACGCTGACGGATGCGGAGATCAAAACCAGCCGCGCCTTCGCCGGTCGCGACACCTTCGTGCTGCCGGGCCAGTCCGACGAGACCTACAACGCCGCCCTGTTCTACGAACGGTACGGCTTCAGCGCGCGCGTCTCCTATACGCACCGCAGCGACTTCCTGGAGGCGATCGACGCGACCAACCCCGGCAAGGACCTCTATGTCGAGGGGCGCGGCCAGCTAGACTTCACCGCCAGCTACGACTTCGGCAATGGGGTGGAAGTGTTCGGCGAGGCCAAGAACCTGACCGACAGCGCGGGTGTGCGCTACTACGGCGTCAAGGAGCGGACCTACGAGTACGAGAAGTTCGGCTACAACGTCTTCCTGGGCGTGCGCTTCAAGCTCTGATCCAGCGATCGGACCATGATCGAAGGGGCCGGGCGGCGACGTCCGGCCCTTTTTCATGGTTTCCGCCTCTGCAAATGGTCGAAACGCGGCCCCATATGGGGTCCAGCGGTTGACCCGTGCGGGGTCGGCGCTAGTGTCCGCGCGCCTTTCCCCGCGCGCCAGAAGACCAGAGGATACCATGGCCGAAGCCACCGCCGCCTACGACGTCGTCATCATCGGCGGAGGCCCTGGCGGCTATAACGCCGCGATCCGGGCGGGCCAGCTGGGCCTGAAGGTCGCCTGTGTTGAGATGCGTTCGACGCTGGGCGGCACCTGCCTGAACGTCGGCTGCATGCCATCCAAGGCCCTGCTGCATGCGTCGGAGCTTTGGAACGCCGCAAACACCGAGTTCGCCAAGATCGGCATCGAGGTCCAGCCCAAGCTGCACCTGGACCAGATGCACAAGGCCAAGGACGACAGCGTCACCGCCCTAACCAAGGGGATCGAGTTCCTGTTCAAGAAGAACAAGGTCGATTGGATCAAGGGCAAGGGCAAGATCGTCGGAAAGGGCAAGGTCGAAGTCACCGCCGCCGACGGCGCCGTCCAGACGCTGGACGCCAAGAACATCGTGATCGCCACCGGCTCGGAGCCGACCCCGCTGCCAGGTGTCGCCTTCGAGGCGGGCAAGGTGATCGATTCCACCGGCGCCCTGTCGCTGCCGGCCGTGCCCAAGAAGCTGATCGTGGTCGGCGCCGGCATCATCGGCCTGGAGCTGGGCTCGGTCTGGCGTCGCCTGGGCGCCGAGGTCACGGTGGTCGAGTTCCTGGACCGGATCACGCCCGGCATGGACACCGAGGTCGCCACCGCCTTCCAGCGCACCCTGACCAAACAGGGCATGAGCTTCAAACTGGGCGCCAAGGTTACGGCCGCCAAGTCGGGCAAGGACGGGGTCGAACTGACCGTCGAGCCGTCCGCCGGCGGCGCCGCCGAGACGATCAAGGGCGATGTGGTGCTGGTCGCCATCGGCCGTCGTCCGTACACGGATGGTCTGGGTCTGGAGAGCGTCGGCGTGACGCCGGACAAGCGCGGCTTCATCGATCATGACCACTTCAAGGTCGCCGATGGCGTCTGGGTGATCGGCGACGTGACCCATGGTCCGATGCTGGCCCACAAGGCGGAAGAAGACGCGGTCGCCGTGATCGACACCATCGCCGGCAAGTACGGCCACGTCGACTATGCGCTGGTCCCAAGCGTCGTCTACACCTTCCCCGAAGTGGCCTGGGTCGGTCAGACCGAGGATCAGCTGAAGGCGGCCGGTGTCGCCTACAAGAAGGGCAAGTTCCCGTTCACCGCCAATAGCCGCGCCAAGATCAATCACGAGACCGACGGCTTCGTGAAGGTTCTGGCCGACGCGACGACGGACAAGGTTCTGGGTGTCCACATCATGGGCCCGCAGGCCGGTGAGATGATCCACGAGGCCGCCATCACCATGAGCTTCGGCGGCGCGTCGGAAGACATCGCCCGCACCTGCCACGCCCACCCGACCCGTTCGGAAGCCGTCCGTCAGGCGGCCATGGATGTCGAAGGCTGGATGATGCAGGCCTGAAACGGATCGACACTCTGAGCGAGGCCCGGACGGCGACGTCCGGGCCTTCGTCACATCAGGCCAGACCCTTCAGTCGGTAGAGCGCCTCCAGCGCTTCGCGGGGGGTCAGGTCGTCGGGGTCCACGTCACGCAGGGCCAGTTCCACAGGGGAGGGGCCGCGCGTCGGCTCCGGCTCGGCGACGGCGAACAGGGGCAGGTCGTCCAGCCGCGCGGCGGCGGCCTTTTCGCCCTCCAGCCGGTTGAGCACCGAGCGGGCGCGGGCGACGACGGAGGCGGGCACGCCGGCCAGTTTCGCGACCTGGACGCCGTAGGAGCGGTCGGCCGCGCCGGGCGCCGCCTCGTGCAGGAAGACCAGTTCGCCGTTCCATTCGCGCGCGACCATCGACAGGTTGCAGACGTGGTCCAGCCGCGTCTCCAGCTGGGCCAGCTCGTGATAGTGGGTGGCGAACAGGGTGCGTGCCCGGTTGGTCTCGTGCAGGGCCTCGGCGGTGGCCCAGGCGATGGCCAGACCGTCATAGGTGGCGGTGCCGCGCCCGATCTCGTCCAGAACGACGAAGCTGTGCGGCGTGGCCTGGGTCAGGATGGCGGCGGTCTCGACCATCTCCATCATGAAGGTGGAGCGGCCGCGCGCCAGGTCGTCTCCGGCACCAACACGGCTGAACAGTCGGTCCACCACGCCCAGCCGCATCGCCCGCGCGGGCACGAAGGCGCCGGCCTGGGCCAGGATCACCAGCAGGGCGTTCTGGCGCAGGAAGGTCGACTTACCCGCCATATTGGGGCCGGTGACGATGGCCAGGCGCGAGCCGTCCTGGCCCGAACCGTCCAGACGGGCGTTGTTGGGGGTGTAGGGATCGCCGCCCGCCTTGACCGCCGCCTCGACGACGGGATGGCGGCCGGCCTCGACGCAGAAGGTCAGGGTGTCGTCCACGATGGGGCGGGTCGCGCCGACTTCCTGGGCCCATTCGGCGAGGGCGGCGTGGGCGTCCAGTTCGGCGAGCGCCTCGGCGACGGCCTGCAGCGGTTGGGCCAGGCGGGCGGCCTCGCGTCGCCAGCCCTCGAAGGTCTCGCCTTCGATGGCGAGCGCCCGGTGGCCCGCCTGGCTGATCTTGGCGTCCAGCTCCGACAGTTCGACGGTGGTGAAACGGACCTGGGCCGCCAGGGTCTGGCGGTGGATGAAGGGGCTGTCGGGCCCGGCGCGGAGCAAGGCTTCGGCGGCCTTGGCGCTGGTTTCGAGGAAATAGCCCAGCACGGCGTTGTGCTTGATCTTGAACGGCACGCCGGACTCGGCGACGGCGCGGGCCTCCAGATCGGCGACGACGCGGCGGCTGTCGTCGCGAAGGGTGCGGGCGGCGTCCAGTTCGGGGCGATAGTCGGGACGCACATAGCCGCCGTCACGCGCCAGATGGGACGGCTCGTCCACCAGGCCGTCGATCAGGTCGGCTTTCAGCCGCGAGACGTCGGGCGACAGGGTCAGGCGGTCCAGCGCCGAGGCGATGCGGCGCGGCTGGCCGGTCAGGGGATCGACCTGGCCCACAAACAGCCCTGCGACGCCCTCGGCGATCGACAGGCCGGTGCGCACGGCGGCCAGGTCGCGCGGGCCGCCGCGACCCAGCGCCAATCGTCCGACGGCGCGGGCGATGTCGGAGGAGGCTTTCAGCCCATCACGCAGATCGCGGCGCAGATCGCGGCGTTCCAAGAGCCATTCGACGGCGTCGAGCTGTTCGTTGATGGCCAAAGGATCGCGCAAGGGCCGAGCGATGCGTTCGGCCAGGGCCCGGGCGCCGCCCGAGGTGACGGTGCGGTCGATGCAGGCGAGCAGGCTGCCCTCGCGCTCGCCGCGCTGGGTGCGGTCGATCTCAAGGCTGGCGCGGGTCGCCGGGTCGATGGCCAGAAAGCCGCTTTCGCCCAGACGGCGCGGCGGGGCCAGGGCGGGGACCTTGCCGGCCTGGGTCGTCTCCAGATAGGCGGCGATCAGACCCAGCGCCGAGACCTCGGCCTCCTCGAAGGCGCCGAAGCCGTCGAGCGCCGAGACGCCGTACAGGCGTTCGACGCGCGCGCGGGCGGCCTGGGGCTCGGCGATGGCCGAGGCCAGCGCCTGGACCACCCCGCCCGAGCCGTCCAGGGCGTCGCGCGTCGTCTCGTCCGAATACATCCGGTCCGTAACCAGGACTTCGGACGGGCGGAAGGCGGCGAGCGCCGCGCCCAGGTCTTCGATAGAACAGGCGACGCTGTCGACCGCGCCGGACGACAGTTCGACCACGGCGACGGCCGCTCGACCCTTACGCACCGCGACCGCCGCCAGACGGTTGGCGCCGCGCGCGTCCAAGAGGCTGTCCTCGGTCAGGGTGCCGGGGGTGACGACCCGGACCACGCCGCGATGCACCACGGCCTTGCCGCCGCGCTTCTTGGCCTCTGCCGGGTCTTCCAGCTGTTCGCAGATGGCGACCTTGTGGCCGATGCGGATCAGCCGGGCGAGGTAGCCCTCCATCGCATGCACCGGCACGCCGGCCATCGGAATGTCCTCGCCCTGATGCTTGCCCCGCTTGGTCAGGGTGATGCCAAGGGCGGCCGCCGCGACCTCGGCGTCCTTGAAGAACAGCTCGTAGAAGTCGCCCATGCGGAAGAACAGGATGGCGTCCGGCTGGCCCGCCTTGGCCGTCAGATATTGCGCCATGAACGGCGTCGCGCCCTCCAGCGAGGCGGCGATTTCCGGGGGATGAGAGACGGGGGCGTTCATGTGGCTGCAGGGTGACGGATCGCGCCCGGCGGCTCAAGGCCGTTGACCGGCTCTTGCACAGGCTTGTCGGCCCTGCGATAGGCCGCGTCAGGCGGTTAAGGGAACACGGTGTGACGCCGTGGCTGTGCCCGCAACTGTAGGCGGCGAGAGCGTCGTCCGTCCGGGGTTTCGATCCCGGCGCCACTGGGAAACTGGGAAGGTGAGGACGGCGGTTTACGACCCGCAAGCCAGGAGACCTGGCCGCCGACGTCGCTCGCTCCTGTCCGGGACCAGACAGCAGCGCGGTTTCTCCGTGGAAGCGACCCGATCTTGCGCCGTCCAGACCTCAGCGGTCTGGCGGGTCGGTTCGCTCATGACGGTCTCTCGCGCGCACTCGCGGGACCGAACACGGGGGTATCGCTCAATGAAGCGTTCCATTCTTCTTTCGACGGCGGCGATTGCGGCCGCCTTTGCCGCGCCCGCCTTTGCCGAGGACGCGACCCAACTGGACGAGGTCATCGTCACCGCCACCCGCATCCCGGCCATTGTCGCCGACACGCCCGGCGCCCGCGTCATCGACGGCAAGACCATCGAACAGCGCGGCGCCATCTTCGCCGCCGACATCCTGGCCGATGTGCCGGGTCTGTCGGTGACGCGTTCGGGCGCTTTCGGCGGCGTGGCCCAGGTGCGGATGCGCGGCGCGACGCCCGGCAAGACCCTGGTCCTGGTCGACGGCGCGCCGGTCAACGACGCGGCCGAGCCGAACGGCGCCTATGACTTCTCCAGCTTCGAACTGGCCGATATCGCGCGGATCGAAGTGCTGAGCGGCCCGCAGTCGTCGCTGTGGGGATCCGACGCCATCGGCGGGGTGATTGCCTTCACCACGCAAGAGATCGACGGCCTTCGAGCCGAGGCCGAGGCCGGCAGCTTCGACACCGTGCGCGGCCGGGTGTCGGCGGGCGTCGCCAACGAGACCTACGCCTTCAGCGCCTATGCCTCGCGGTTCGACACCGACGGCATTTCGGCGGCGGACGAGGCGGACGGCAACACCGAGGCCGACGGGTTCCGCAGCACGACGCTCGGCGCCAAAGGCCGCTATGTCCTGTCCGATGCGGTCAAGGTCGATGGATCGGTGCGCTGGAACAAGTCCAAGGCCGATATCGACGGCTTCCCAGCGCCGAACTTTACTCTGGCCGACACCGACGACACCCAGGAAAGCGAGCAGTGGTCGGGCTTTGGCCGGGTGACGGCCAAGGCGTTCGGCCTGACGCATCAGTTCAGCGTTTCGGCGTCGGATCTCGATCGCAGCTCAGTCAGCGGCGGCTTCGGCTCGACCTTCACCGGCGACCGTCAGGCCTATCGCTGGCAGGCGAACGGCCAGGCGCAGGACATCGACTATGCGTTCGGCGTGGAGCGGAACGAGGCCTCGGCGGCTCTGTCGTCGGGCCTGTC
This sequence comes from Brevundimonas sp. SGAir0440, assembly GCF_005484585.1. Taxonomy (NCBI): domain Bacteria; kingdom Pseudomonadati; phylum Pseudomonadota; class Alphaproteobacteria; order Caulobacterales; family Caulobacteraceae; genus Brevundimonas; species Brevundimonas sp. SGAir0440. Next base: position 738,514 of record NZ_CP039435.1, read on the forward strand.
GCGCGACCTGTCGATCACCTCGGTGTTCGGCGTGGCCCAATACGATGTCGGCGCGCTGAACCTGACCGGCGGACTGCGTTATGACGACACCGACGATTTCGGCTCAAAAACGACGGGGCGGGTGTCGGCGGCCTATGACCTGGCCGGAGGCTTCATATTGGCGGGCGCCTACGGCACGGGCTTCAAGTCGCCGACGGTCAGCCAGGCGGTCTGCGACTTCTGCTATGCGCCCCAGCCCTGGCCGGAACTGAAGCCGGAAACGGCCGACAGCGTCGAGATCGCCCTGGGCTGGGCCTCGGCCGATGGTCGATTCGATGGGAGGGCGACGCTGTATCGTTTGAACGTCGAGGATCAGATCACCTATTCGGCCGGTCGCTACATCAACGTCGCCAAGACGCGTTCGGACGGGTTCGAGCTGGAAGGCCGCGCCCTGCTGGGCGGCGGGTTCGACCTGACCCTGGCCTATGCCTGGACCGACGCGACGGATCGCACGACGGGCGTGCGCCTGCTGCGCGTGCCGGAACACGCCGGTTCGGCGACCCTGGGCTGGACGGGCGACCGTCTGTCCGGCGCGTTGACCGTGCGGGCGGAAGGCGATCAGGACGATTCGGGCGGCTTCTCGACCGTGGCGCGCGACGGTTTCGTCACCGCCAATCTGAACGCGGCCTATGAACTGACCGATCAGGTCACCCTGACGGCGCGGATCGAGAACCTGGACGACGAACACTATCAGCAGGTGTTCGGATACGGCGAGCCGGGACGTTCCGGCTATGTCGGGATCAGGCTGCGCTACTGATCCGGGCGCGGGCGTCGGCGGTGAAGGCCGCCGGCGCCTCGAGCGCCAGAGCCGCCCAGTCCAGATTGGGGCAGGGCGCGTGGGCGGCGGCCAGGATGGCGCGCAGTTCGGCGGCGGAGGCGACGCTGGCCACAACCTTGTCGACGCCAGGCAGGGCCAGGGCGTAACCCAGAGCCGCCTGCATCGGATCGCAACGCTGCTCGGCCAGACGCCGGCGCGTGCGAGACAGGGCCTGGGCATGGCTGGCCAGTTCGGCGGGCAGATCGTCGCCGCCCGCAAACAGCAGACCGCCGGCGAAGACCGAAGACAGATGGACCGAGGCGCCCGTGTCGGCGATGGCTTCCAGCACGCCGTCCTGGGCTGCGCGCTGATCCAGCAGGCTGCACGGCACCTGGACCACGTCGGCTTCTAGACGACGCGCCAGAAGCGCGGGACCGTCCTCGATCGTGGCGCAGAAACCGATGCGGCGGAACAGGCCGCGATCCTTCAGGCTGCGGGCGCGATCCCACAGGGCGCGGCCCTCGGCGCCGGCCAGATCGGCGGCGTTGGAAATCAGCAGAACATCGCCGCGCGGCAGGCCCATCCGCTCCAGCGAACGGCGAGCGCGGGCCTCGACCCGGTCCAGGCCTTCGCTGAGCGGCACGGTGCGGACCGTGACCTGGAAGGGCGAGGGGAAGGGCCAGGCCTGACCCAGCAGGCGTTCGCCGTCGCCCTCGGGGCGGGTGGCGATCAGTTTGACCCCGGCGTCGGCCCCGGTCTGCAGCAGGAAACGCATGGCTTCTTCGCGGGCGCCGGAGGGCGCGCTCATGAAGGCGCCGGGCGCGCGCTCGGGCTCGGTCACCACGGCGAGGGCCAGGCGATGGATGGGCGACGACGCCGAAGGTGTGGCGGGGGAATACGACACGTCCGGCACTATGATCGCCAATGCTTAAGGGACGCTGAGCGAGACCTTAAGCGAACCCTACTTATCCACCGCTGATATGCGCACTGAGGCGAAAATCAGGCGTCGGCGTCAGGCTGCAAGTCCGGGTGGGCCGAGGCGAAGGCGGGGTGGGCCAGGGCGGTCTGTTCGACCGCCAGCAGACGCGGCCAGGACGACAGGTCCATGCTGAAGCGTCGCGCCGAATACATCTGGGGAATCAAATAACAATCGACCAGGGTCGGGGCGTCACCGAAGCTCCAGCCGGCGCCGTGACGCGCGACCAGCGCCTCCAGCGCGTCGAAGCCCGGCGCGATCCACTGGGCGGCCCAGGCGTCCACGGCGGCCTGATCGGCGTTGAACTCGGACCGAATGGCCTTCAACACGCGCAGATTGTTGAGCGGATGAATGTCGCAGCCGATCAGGGCGGCCATGGCGCGCACGGTCGCCCGCTCGTTCGCCCCCTTCGGCAGCAGGGCCGGTTCGGGGTGGGTTTCCTCCAGCCATTCCAGAATGGCCGGGCTCTGGGTCAGGACCAGATCGCCGTGTTGAAGCGCGGGAACCATGCCCTGCGGATTCAACGCCATATAGTCGGGCGTCTTCTGCTCGCCCTTGCGCAGGTCGTGAGCGGCGTTGTCGTAGGTAATCCCTTTCAGGTTCAGGGCGATACGCACGCGGTAGCTGGCGCCCGAGCGCCAATAGCCGTGCAGGATCATGGCTGGATCTCGAAGCTGAGCGTCTCAAGCCCGTCGATGGTCACGACGACGCGGTCGCCCGCCTGAACCGGGCCGACGCCGGACGGCGTGCCGGTGAAGATCAGGTCGCCGGGTTGCAGCGACCACAGTGCGGCGGCCGCCGCGACGATCTGGTCGGGATTCAGGATCATGTCGTTCAGGACGCTGTCCTGTCTGGTTTCGCCATTGACGCTGAGGCGGATGGCGCCGTCGGGCGACGGCAGGTCGCCCAGGGTGATGGGGCCGCAGGGCGCGGACTGATCGAATCCCTTGGCGGCGTCCCAGGGGCGGCCCGCCTTCTTGGCCTCGGCCTGAAGATCGCGACGGGTCAGGTCGCAGCCGACGGCCCAGCCGACGATGGCGACCCCGCCGTCCTTGCCCGGCCCGATCGCGGCGACCAGTTCGGCCTCGTAGTGCAGGTTCGCGGTCGCCGACGGATAGGATGGGTTTGCGCCGTCAGAGACGATGGCGTCGCCCGGCTTGGTGAAGAAGAAGGGCGTCTGCTTGTCGGGGTCCGACCCCATTTCGCGCGCATGGGCGGCGTAGTTCTGGCCCACGCACAGGATGCGGCGAACGGGAAACCGCTGGTCCGATCCGACGATCGGCAAGGACGGGGCGGGGCGGGGCGCGAACAGCCATTGGGTCATAGCCATCGTTCTAGTGCGGCGAAAAGCCCGTGGCGAGAGGCGCACGCCTGACCCACCTAAAGGAACCTCGTTGCGCATGTGGCGTTGCAACACGGGGTTCTCTATTCTACCGCCAAGCTTTCAACGGAGCGCGCACCATGGCCACCACCAAGGCCCGAGAAGACATCAAGGCCGACCTGAAGACCCTCAAGGAGGATCTGAAGACCGGCGCTCGCGAAGAGACCCAGCGCCTGCGCGACAAGGCCGCCGAGGCCGAAGCCAAGCTGCGCGCCAAGAGCGACGAAGTCCGCGAGCAGGCCCGCAGCTATTATGACGAGGCTCGCGTGAAGGGGCGTGAATATTACGACGACGCTGCCGAACGCTTCGACGAGGCGCAACGCTATGTCGTCGAACGCGTGCAGGAGCGTCCGCTGCAATCGACCGCCGTGGCGCTCGGCGTCGGCGTCATCCTCGGCATGCTGCTGGCCGGCCGCCGCCGCTGATGTTCAAGAGCATCGTCAAAAAGCTGGTGGCGACGGCCGTCGTCGCCGCCAGCGTCTTTCTGGCCGTCGTGTTTCTGGGCGTGGCCATCTTTTATGCGCTCAGCCTGACGCTGACGCCGCTCGGCGCGGCGGCGGTGACGTTCGGTCTGTTCGCCCTGGTCGCCCTGATCGTCGCGCTGGTCTTTCTAAAGGGTGACAAGCACGACGAGGCGGACGAAGAGGACGAGCCGGAAGGCCTTATGGGCAAGATCATCCACATCGTGCGCGAGCGTCCGGTCGTGGGCGCCGTGGGCGGTCTGGGCGCGGCCTTCCTGCTGCTGCGCAACCCGGCCTTGGCGGCGATCGTCGCCAGCATGGTCGCGGATCGCAAAATGGATCAGGGCGGCTATTCGCGGCGTCGCCGTCGATAGGCGATGGAACGGCCGGGCGACCCTGGCGTTGATGTTGCAGACCGACGAACGGCTCCCGGGTCGCCGACGGCAACATCAACTCAGGAGAGCTAAACCCATGATGCGCTGGGCAATTATCTTCCTCGTCGTGGCCCTCGTCGCGGCCGTTCTCGGCTTCGGCGGCATTGCGAACTTCTCGTTCGAGATCGCCAAGTTCGTCGCCGTCGTGGCCATTATCCTGTTCGTCATCGCCCTGGTGGCCGGCGGACTGCGTGGACGCGGCGCGCCGCGACTATAGGCTAAAGACGCCAAGTCGAACGAGGGGCGGAGCCGAAGGCTTCGCCCCTTTTTCATGCGCAGCGCGGGGAAATAAGAAAGAACTTTACAGCACAAAGCGGATGAGCGATGCTGCCTCAACGGTTCGAGGAGGAGAGCATCATGACCCGCGAGACCCAAGCCATTCAGGACGACATCGCCTATATGCGCAGCCTGGCCCACGAAGGGCGGCATGCGCCGCTTCTGGCCGGCCCGATCCTTGTGACGGCCGGCATCGTGTTCGGAGCGACCAGTCTGATCCAATGGGCCATCCAGTCGGGCCTCGTTCGGCTGAATCCCTGGTCCCAACTGTGGGTGTGGATCGTCGCAGCCGTGGTGTTCGCCGTCGCCCTGACCGTCCTGATCGGCCGCATCAAAACTAAGCCCGGCGTCAACTCCGCCGGCAACAAGGCGGTCGGCGCGGCTTGGGAGGGCGTGGGTTACGGGATCTTCGTCACCTGGCTGGCGCTTGTCGCTCTATCCCTAAAGACCGGCCAGTGGTCCTGGATGGCGGTGATGCCCACGGTGGTTCTGGTTGCCTATGGTTCGGCCTGGATGATCGGCGCGGCCATGACCAAAACGCGCTGGATGTCCTACACGGCCTTGGCTTCCTACGTCGGCGCCGTCGCCGTCGCCTGGTTCATGGGCAGCGCCACGATCTATCCGGTCTTCGCCGTGATCCTGTTGGTCGTGGCCCTGGTCCCCGGCATCGTCCTGATGCGTCAGGAACCGTCGGAGGTGGTCTGAGCATGGCCGACGACTTCGACGTCAGCCGGATCGACGACGTCATTCACGGGCGCATCCGGCTTGGAATCATGGCCTATCTGTCCGGGGCCGGATCGGCCGACTTCACCACCCTGAAGACCCGATTGCAGACGACGGACGGCAATCTGTCGGTCCATCTGCGAAAGCTGGAAGAGGCGGGGTTCGTCGCCGTCTCCAAAAGTTTCAACGGTCGCAAGCCGCTGACGGAAGCCAGTCTGACCGATCAGGGACGCGACGCCTTCGTCGCCTATCTGGATGCCATAGCGGGCCTGCTGCCAGAGCGATGAACATAGGCTAGAAGCGCGGTCATGACCGACCGCCTTCACGCCTTCGAGGCCATCGACAACTTTCGGGACTATGGCGACTACGCCACGGCGGCCGGGCGGCGCGTAAAGCCCGGTCGACTGCTGCGTTCGGCCCACCACGCCCGGGCCAGCGAGGCGGACCTGGAGCGGCTGAAGGCGCTGGACATCGGAGCTGTGGTCGATCTGCGCCGACCCGGCGAGCGCCGCGATCAGCCGTCGCGCCGGCCCGACGGCTTCAGCGGGCAGGTCATCGAAGGCGGCGTGGACGACGGCGCCGAGGCGCCGCACATCAACTTTCTGAAGACCGCCGATCTGACGCCGGACTCCGGGCGGCGCTTCATGACCCAGACCTATCGCAGCCTGCCGTTCGACCCGTCGCATCAGGACGTGTTCGGCCGCTATTTTCAGGCGCTGGCGGATCAAGACCGGCCCGTGGTGATCCATTGCGCGGCGGGCAAGGACCGGACGGGGTTTCTCGCCGCCCTGACCCACCATCTGCTGGGCGTGTCGCGCGACGACATGGTCGAGGACTATCTGCTGACCAACACCGCAGTCGATCTGGCGGGCCGGGCGCCCGGCATCGCCAGACAACTGCACAAGATGACGGGTCGGGTGGCCTCGGACGACGCGATCGTCGCCTTTCTGGGGGTCGAGGCCGGCTATCTGGAGGCCGCCTTCGCCGAGGTCGAGGCGCGGCATGGCTCGGTGGACGCTTATCTGCAGGAGGCGTTGGGCGTCGATGCGGCGCGCCGCGACCGGATCGTGGAGCGGCTGACCGCGTGAGCGAGGTTTTCAGCCACACCATCGCGCGTGAAGCGCCCTGGGTCGATCCGGTCGCGGTGGCGGCGGGTCTCGGCGGCGGCGACGGCGCCTTGGCCCTGTTGTCGGACGGCGGGCCGGGCGGTCGCTGGTCCCACGTCGCCCAGGCGCCGGACGCGGTGCGCGTCGGTCCTGTGGATGAGGCCGCGCCGTTCGGGGCGCTGCGGGATCCGCTGTTCGCCACCGGTGTCGTCGGTCTGGCCGCCTATGATGCTGGCGCCCGGCCGGCCACCGGACCGCGCGAGACGGTTTGGCCCGATCTGATGCTGGCCCGCTATCCCGCCATGCTGAGCTTCGATCATCAAAGGCGCTCAGTATGCGCCACGGGAAGAGGTGCGACGGCGGAGCAGGCGACGGCGGCGGCCGAGCGGGCCCTGACCTGGCTGGCGACGGCCGCACCGGTCGTGACCCCGTCGGCGCCAGCCGACCGGTTCGAGGCCGAGGCGCCGGCAAGCGCCTACCGCGACGCGGTCGCGGATGTGGTGGAACGCATCGGGGCGGGGGAGCTGTTCCAGGCCAATCTCGCCCGGGCCTGGTCCGGGGAGCTGAGCCCCGGTCGCGATCCATTCGAGGTCTTCCTGCGGCTGCAAAAGGAGCGGGCGTCGCCGTTCGGGGCCTATTGGCGGGTCGGGGATCGGGCGCTGGTGTCGAACTCCCCCGAACTGTTCCTCGCCTTCGATCCCGCCAGCCGCCGCATCGAGGCGCGTCCGATTAAGGGCACGCGCCCACGCGCGGACGATCCCGATCAGGACCAGGCCCTGGCGAGCGAGCTTCGGGCCAGCCTGAAGGATCGCGCGGAAAATCTGATGATCGTGGACCTGATGCGCAACGATCTGGCGCGCGTGTCACGGCCCGGATCGGTCCAGGTGGAGACCCTGTTCGAAGTCGAGCAGCACCCGACGGTGCATCATCTGGTCTCGACCGTGACGGGCGAGGCCCAGCCCGCAGTGGGTCCAGCCGACCTGCTGGAGGCGACCTTCCCGCCCGGTTCGATCACCGGCGCGCCCAAGCATCAGGCGATGAAGGTGATCGCCGCGCACGAACGGCCGCGCGGACCCTGGTGCGGGTCGTTGTTCCTGATCGGCGACGGCGCCCTGACCGCATCGGTCTTGATCCGGACCGCCGGTTTCGAACGGAAAGACGGCGTCTGGAACTATCGCACCCTCGCCGGGGCCGGCATCGTCGTGGACAGCGATCCGGCCGCCGAAGAGGCGGAAACGGACGTCAAGATTTCAGCGATGCGACAGGCGTTGGTCGAGATGTAAGGGTCAGCAACCGCTGCAAGGGATCATTTCAACGGTGCGCGGTCGCAGATAAGCCATGCGGCTGAACTTGGTCACATAGGGCGCGACCCGGTCGAATGGTGATTTGTAATCATAAAAGGCTTCGGCAACGATCACTGACTCGCCGTTGGCGAGCATGTCTGAAGGGACCTTGGCCTGCGCGACCGTCAGTTTCGACGAGATGCCTTTTCCAACGCTCCAGTCCACCTTGTAGGTCGTCGCGTTCACGCGCGTGACGCTGCTGACGCGTTGGGTCAATGAAGACGAAGCAAACGGCGCCATGATCAGATCGCCGATTGCGAACACATCTGTCAGGTCAGTTTTGCTTGTGCTGTCGCTCTGTGACACCAGGTCCGCCACCATCGCGGCGACGTGGCCAGTTCGTTTCAGCGCCATATAGCCCTGACAGAACTCCACCATGCTGAAATAGAACAAGATCAGGATTGGCGCGAGGAATGCGAATTCGACTGCGGCGATGCCGCGAGTGTCGCGTCCGTATGATCGAACGAATGAGGGGATGCGGAAGCGCGTCATTGCCACGGTTCATTGCGAAAAGCGGTCGTCGCCGTAAGCAAGACTTTGCCTGTTCCGATCCGAGATACCGCCTGGCTTAAAAGAGGCGTAGCGAGAGGATGTGCATACCAGATACGGACCAAAATCAGATCACCAGCCTTGCCGCCGTTGTAGATGGTCTTTTTGTCATCCATGGCGTTATTGGTAATTGGGTCCTCGACAGCCGGCGCGCTGAACTTGGGAATAACTCTCACATCCACGGTCATTCGACTGTCGCAGTCGGATTTGAACACAACCATCTTCGAGCAGACCTGGGCTTTGAACTTGGTCTTGTCGAAACCCTGCGCGTGAGCCTGGCCGGTGCGAATGAGACGGCCGCTATCCATGGCCGCCGTTTCAAGCACTGAATCCAGAACAAATACGACGCCTAACTCCAGGATCGAAAAGATCATCAGGAAGAAGGGGATGGCGACCATGGCGAACTCGACCGCAGCCGACCCGTCTCGCTTCCGCCTGAAGGGGCTGAAACGCGGCTTCAATGATCTCCGAGCGCGCATGGTTGAAGTCAGGGGGCTGTGGGCGCAGCAGATGCCGAGGGGGACCGGACGCTGGGCGTGCACGAGGCGCCGCAGGCCATCTCCGTCGCCTGTGCGCCGCGCCAGACCCGAACCGAACCGGTAGAGCCGCCTGTCACGACGATCTCACGCTTGAAAAGGGTGCGGCCTACACCGTCGACGGCAACGACTTCAGTGACGCCATAGCCCTTGCCGACAATAAACATGGTGTTGGCGTCGACCAGCGAGACATCTGCGATCTGGGGGTTGCCGACGATGATGGACGCGGCGGCGCCGCGAAGCTGAACGCGCGCCGAGCGATCGATCTCAACATTCAGCGCGCCGTCCTGGGCGCTGGCGACGACGGGGGCGACGATGAGGGCGGCGGCGATCAGGAAGGACGGGATGCGAGACATCGGCGACTCTTGATAGTGGCGCGTGCAAACGCGGACGCGCGCATGATGCAGCCGTGATCCTCAACAAAGGCTGAAGCGCCGATATGAGAATTTTCTTTGGTAAATCCGCGCGTAACCAAACCTCGTAGCTCTGATTTAACGGGGGTCTGGCATTTTGATCCTGCGTTTGGGGGTCAAGCGGGCTACCGGCTCCCCCCGCCAAGTTGCTCGCTAGACCATTTGAAAAAGGAACTACCCATGACCAAGTTCATCTCGCGCTTCGCCAAAGACGAATCGGGCGCCACCGCCATCGAATACGGCCTGATCGCCGCCCTGGTCGCCGTTGCTCTGATTACCGTGCTTGGCCCCATGAGCACCAGCCTGAAGGCCACCTTCACGAAGGTTAAGACCGAGCTTGATACGGCGAACGCCGGCTAATCGCCAGACGTTCAAAGCTCTTAGGATGGGGGTCGGAGCTGAAAAGCTCCGGCCCTTTTCGCATGGCGGCAACCCAACCTTAAGTCCTGTCGAACAAGATGCCGGTCATGGATATTCTGCTGCTCACCCTGCTTGGCGTCTTTCCGGCCCTCGTGATCGTCGGTGGTCTGCACGACCTGATCACCATGAAGATCCCGAACTGGATCTCGCTGGCCCTGGTCGGAGCCTTCTTTCCCATTGCCTTTCTGGTCGGCGCCGTGCCGATGGATGTCGCCATTCATGTCGGCATCGGGTTCGCGGCCTTGCTGGTTGGCATGGGCATGTTCGCCGCTGGCTGGGTCGGCGGGGGCGACGCCAAGCTGCTGGCCGCCTGCTGTCTGTGGATGGGGATGAGCGGCGCGGCGCCCTTCTTGATCTACACCGGCATCGCGGGCGGCGCATTCTGCCTGGTGCTGATGACCGCGCGTCAGTATTTTCCGATGGTCGCCCCGTCGGTGTTGCAAGGCTGGGTCATCAATCTGATGCAGCCCAAGGGCGACATTCCTTACGGCGTCGCCATCGCCATCGGCGCCCTGCTGGCCCTGCCTGAAAGCGGCCTGCTGCTGACCTTCGCCTCCGGTCGCTGACACCCCGTTGACCGGCGTTCGCGGCGCTTAGGAAGCGTTAACCCGCAAGGCCCATGATCGTTAACGGTAGGCGTCGGGGGATGAATCCGAAACACAGCGCCTGCTGGAGACATCCTGGATGAAGCCCGCCCGCATCGTCGTCATCTGCATCGCCGCCGTCTCGGCCATTGGACTGGCCCTGGTGGTCCGGGCCATGGGGTCGTCGTCGAACGAACCCGCTGCACCCGCCGCCGCCGCGCCCGTCGAAGTCCGCCCGATGGCCAAGGTTCTGGTCGCCGCCAAGGACCTGGAACCCGGCAAGCGTCTGGTGGAGGCCGACCTCGAATGGAAAGATTGGCCCGTCGATGAGGTCAATCCCGTCTTCATCACCGATGGCTCCACGCCGGTGCCCGCCAAACCCGCTGCGGAAAGCGCGGCAGAGAAGGCGACGGACGCCGTGAACCGCGTCGCCAAGGCGGCGACGGAACTGGCCACGACCGGCGCCAAGTCCGACTATATCGGCTCGGTGGTCCGCGAACCCATTCTGGCCGGAGAGCCGATCGTGTCGCGCAAGATCGTGCGCGCGGGAGACAGCGGTTATCTGGCCGCCTATCTTGAGCCCGGCATGCGGGCCATGGCCATCGCTGTGACGGTCGAATCCGCCGCCGGCGGCTTCATCCTGCCGGGCGACCGGGTCGATGTGGTGCTGACCGCCGAAACCAATCGCGACGGCGCCGTCGAGGGCGCGACCAAGTCCAAGTTCGCCTCTGGCGTCGTGCTGCAGAACATCAAGGTCCTGGCCATCGACCAGGCGACCCGCGTCGGCGACGACGCCCAGGCCGTCGTGGGCGCCACCGCGACCCTGGAAGTCCGACCGCAAGACTCGGTTCTGCTGGCCCAGGCCAAGTCCGAGGGCGAACTGTCGCTCTCGCTGCGATCCTATGCCGACACCGCCGGACCATCCGGCGCCACACGCCGCCCTGTCGCGGCCGTTTCCCAACCCCAGGCCGTGCGCATCTATCGCGGCGGCGCGCCCGAAGTGGTGGCCGTGCCATGAGAACTCAACCGATGCGCCGACCCACGATGCGCAAGGCCGCCGCCGCCGCAGCCTGCGCCCTGCTCGCCACACTGGCCGCCGCGCCTGCCGGCGTCGCCCAGACCCGCGCCGCCGTATCGACGGGTGCGGCGCAGCGTCTGATCAACCTGCCGCGCGGCACCTCGTTCGCGGTGGATCTGCCGGCCGACGCCCGCGACGTGATCGTTTCCAATCCGCAGGTGGCCGAGGCCATGCTGCATTCGCCGCGCCGCATCACCGTCATCGGCATCGCGCCGGGTGAGACCGACGCCGTCTTCCTGGACGCGGCAGGCCGCACCATTCTGAGCCTGCGAGTTCGGGTGGACGCCGGCACCAGCGCGCTTCAGGACACGCTAAGCCGCATCGCTCCGGGAGGGCAAATCCACGCGGAAGCCGTCAACGACAGCGTCATCCTGACGGGCGTCGCGGATAGTCCCGCTCAGGCGGCCCAGGCCGCGCGCGTCGCCGCCGCCTTCGTGTCTGCGCCGGAGAAGGTGATCAACATGATCAGCGTCGCCGGTTCCGACCAAGTGACGCTGCGCGTGCGCGTGGTCGAGGTGCAGCGCACCGCGCTAAAACAGCTTGGCTTCAGCTCTGACATTTTGAAGGGCGCGGGCATCCATTCGTATGGCTTCAGCCGACCCAACACCTATGGGGTCAACGGATCGGCGGCAGGCGGAACGGGTCTGTGTTACGGTCAGACGGGTGGGCGAACGACCAACACCTCCAACTCCAATTCAACAAGCCAGACGATCAATAGCGGAAACAGCGTCGTCGATACGTCGCAAACTTATAACGGCGATGATTTCAACTTCGACCGGACCACAACGACGAGAACATCTGGCAGCGCGTTGAGCAATACGATCTCGGGTATCGTATCGACCGCCTTCCAAACGATGACCGGCACGAATGCGAGCGGATGCCTGGAGGCCTTCGAACGCGTGGGACTGGCTCGGACGCTGGCCGAACCGAACCTGACGTCCGTGAATGGCGAGGCGGCGAACTTCCTAGCCGGCGGCGAGTTTCCGCTTCCGACGGGACGTGACCGGGAGGGCAACATCACCGTGACCTACAAGCCCTATGGCGTGGGTCTGGCCTTCCGCCCGGTGGTGATGTCCGGCGGTCGCATCTCCTTGCAGGTGAAGGTCGAGGTTTCAGAACTGACGGCGCAGGGTGGTTTCACAATCGGAGCCGGCACGCCCTCGTCCATTACTCTGCCGGGTCTGACGGTCCGGCGCAGCGAAAACACCGTGGAACTGCCATCGGGCGGCTCGATGATGATCGCGGGCCTGCTTCAGGAAACCACGCGCCAGACGGTGGACTCTCTGCCGGGGGTGACCAATCTACCGGTGCTGGGATCGCTGTTCCGTTCACGCGACTATCTGATGGGCGAGACCGAACTGGTCGTCATCGTCGAACCCTATATCGTCAGCCCGACGTCGCCCGATCGGATGCAAACGCCGGCCGATGGCCTGCGGATCGCCGAGGACAGCCAGACCATCCTCTTTGGCCAGTTGAACCAGGTCTATGGGCTGCCGAATGCGCCCCCGGCCGGTTCGGTCGGCTATGTGATCGAGTGAGCACATCCATGACTCGCACCCTGATTGCCACACTTCTGACGACCACGGCCCTGGCGCTCGGCGCCTGCGTCGGCGGCCCCGCCAGCTTGGGCGGAGAGCCGCCGCTGACGCCGACCTCGCGCTATCAGCTCCAGGTCGAGCCTGATCTGGACCGGATCGCGCTCGCGGTTCACGAAACCGGTCTGTCACCAACGCAGAACGGCGCGCTGCAAGAGTTGGTCAGGCGTTATCGCTACGTCGATGCCGTGCCGATGGTGATCGAAGCCCCGGCCGGAAACGATCCGGTGGCGCTGAAGACCGCCTATGAGATTCAATCGGCCTTGGCGGCCTATGGCGTCGCGCCGGAGCGCATCACCTTGGTCAGCTACGCCGCGCCGGATCCGCGTGCGCCCGTGGTCGTCGGCTATCAGACGATCCGCGCCGCCGTGCCGCAGTGCGGAACCGCCTGGGGCAATCTGAGCCGGACCGGCGACAATCGGTCGTCATCCAACTTCGGATGCGCCGTGACGGCCAATCTGGCGGCCCAGATTGAGGATCCACGCGACATCCAGCGGCCACGCGCCATGACGCCAGCGGACGCCGGGCGGCGAACCGTAGTGTTCGATGCCTATCGCGGCGGCAAGCCAACGTCGGCGGATCGTGAAGACCTGATCCGGGATACCGCCGTGTCCCGTGCGGTGAACTGATCATGAGCACAGCCCCCGCCCCCCGCGAGTTCGACACCTTCGACGACGCGTTCGACGTCGACATGGAGTTCGCGCCTTCTGTTGACGACATCGCCGCGCCGCGCAGCCCGCTTCAATTCACGCCTGCGGCTTCGGCGCAACCGGCCGGGGCGGCGCCTCAGCCCCAACCGCCGCTTCATGCTGCGCCCTTGGCGCCGGTCCCGGCCGCCCCGGCCTATGCGCCCGACGCCGCCGGCTTCAATCCGGTCGGTGACGTGGTCGCCCAGGCGCAGGCCAGTCTGATGGACACGGGTCTGGCCTTCACCGGTCTGGCCCCCGCCAGCAACATCGGCGAAGTCTCGGTGCCGCGCATCGCCATCCATGTCTTCGCCGAACGTCAGGACACCCTGGCCTCGGCCGAGCGTGCGGCCCAGGACCGTCGCCTGTCGCGCGCCACGACCCAGATCCGCGTCGGCGGCGTCGCTGCAGCCGTCGAAACCTATCAGCACGAGCCCACGCCCCCGCTGATCATCGTCGAGTGCCTGAAAGACCCCCAGACCCTGCTGTGGGAAGTCGATCAGTTGGCCGAGGTGTGCGACGCCGGCACCAAGGTCGTGGTGATCGGCGCGACGAACGACATCATCCTGTTCCGCGAACTGATGCGGCGCGGGGTCAGTGAATATCTGGTCGCGCCGGTACAGCCGCTGCAGCTGATCGCAGCCATCGGCGGCCTGTTCAACGATCCGGCCCAGCCTTTCGTTGGGCGCACCATCGCCTTCGTCGGCGCGCGGGGCGGGGCGGGGGCCTCGGCCGTGGCGCACAACACGGCCTATGCGATTTCCGAGCGGATCGGCGCCAATACGGTCATCGTCGACTACGACCTGCCGTTCGGCACCGCCGGCCTGGATTTCAACCAGGATCCGCTGAATGGCGTCGCCGACGCCCTGGGCCAGCCCGACCGGCTGGATTCGACGCTGCTGGACCGGATGATGGTTCGCTGCACTGACAAGCTGAGCCTGTTTGCGGCGCCCGCCAGTCTGGACACGGACTGGGACATCTCGACCGAGGCGTTCGAGGAGGTCACCAACCAGATCCGCGCCACGGCCCCCTTCGTCGTGCTGGACCTTCCGCATCTATGGTCGCCGTGGATGCGTCGCACCCTGATCAGCGCCGACGAGGTGGTGGTCGTAGCCACGCCGGACCTGGCGTCCCTGCGCAACGCCAAGAACATGATCGACCTGGTCCGTCAGGGCCGCCCCAATGACGCGCCGCCGCGCCTGGTGCTGAACCAGGTCGGCGTGCCGGGTCGCCCGGAAATTCCGGCGAAAGACTTCGGCGCGGCGCTGGGCGTTCATCCCAGCCTGATCATTCCGTTCGACGCCAAGACCTTTGGCGCCGCCGCCAACAACGGCCAGATGATCCTGGACGCCGGCGCCAAGACCAAGTCGGCCGAAGCCTTCCAGACCCTGGCCCAGATCGTGTCGCGCCGCGAACTGCCGATGGTGGCGGGACCCAAGGCCAAGCCGGCGAAGGCTGGCAGGGCGGAGAAGGCCAAGCCGGCGGGCGGAGCGTCCAAATCTCTCTTCGCCAATATGTTCAAGAAGCGCTGACGCATGTTCGGCAAACGCACAGGTCAGCCCGGCGCCGCCCCTGCGCCCCTACGGCCGGCCCCGGCCCCCGCGCCGGCATCCGCGCACGGCGGCGAACCTGTGTCCGTGTTCAGCATGCAGGCGGCCGCCGCGCCGATGGCGGCGACGACCAACGCATCGGCCTTTGCCTATGCCGACGAGGATTTGGAACCGGCGGCCGACGCCTTCGACCGCGCGTCTGCCCCGACCCAGCCGGCGCCGGCCGATCGTCTGGACGCCCTGGCGTCGCGTCCCAAGCCTAAGCCGGCCCCTGAGGCTCCGCGTCCCACCGGCAACGTCGCCGGCACGGGCCCGAAGGCCACGGCGGGTCTCGAGCAGCTGAAAAAGGCCCAGGCGGTCGCCGAGATCGTCCGCGAACAGAGCGACTACTATCACGCCACGAAGACGACCATCTTCAACGCGCTGATGAACACCATCGATCTGGCCCAGCTGGCGCATCTGGACCAGAAGGCGGCGTCGGAAGAAATCCGAGACATCGTCGCCGAACTGGTGGCGATCAAGAACGTCTCCATGTCGGTCGCCGAGCAGGAGCATCTGGTTCAGGACATCGTCAACGACGTCCTGGGCTATGGTCCGCTGGAGCCGCTGCTGAGCCGCGACGACATCGCCGATATCATGGTCAATGGCGCGGGCCGCGTCTTCATCGAGGTCGCGGGCAAGGTCCAACTGACCAATGTCCGTTTCCGCGACAACACCCAGCTGATGAACATCTGCCAGCGGATCGTGAGCCAGGTCGGCCGCCGCGTGGACGAAAGCAGCCCCATCTGCGACGCTCGTCTGCCCGATGGTTCGCGCGTCAACGTCATCGCTCCGCCGCTGGCCATCGACGGCCCGACGCTGACGATCCGGAAGTTCAAGAAAGACAAGCTGACGATGAAGAACCTGGTGGAGTACGCCTCCATCAGTCCCGAGGGCGCGCGCGTGCTGGGCGTCATCGGCGCGTCGCGATGCAATCTGGTCATCTCGGGCGGCACCGGCTCGGGCAAGACGACCCTGCTGAACACCCTGACGGCCTTCATCGACCCGACCGAGCGCGTCATCACCTGCGAGGACGCCGCCGAACTGCAACTGCAGCAGCCGCACGTCGTGCGTCTGGAAACCCGCCCGCCGAACCTGGAAGGCCAGGGCACGATCACGATGCGGGATCTGGTCAAGAACTGTCTGCGGATGCGTCCCGAGCGGATCATCGTCGGCGAGGTGCGCGGACCCGAGGCGTTCGACCTGTTGCAGGCCATGAACACGGGCCACGACGGCTCGATGGGCACGCTGCACGCCAACAGCCCGCGCGAAGCCATCAGCCGGATGGAGTCCATGATCACCATGGGCGGCTACGGCCTGCCGTCTAAGACGATCCGCGAGATGATCGTCGGCTCGGTCGATGTGATCATCCAGGCCGCCCGCCTGCGCGACGGGTCGCGCCGCATCACCCACATCACCGAGGTCGTGGGCCTGGAAGGCGATGTGATCGTGACCCAGGACCTGTTTGTCTACGACATCACTGGCGAGGACGAGAACGGCAAGATCATCGGCCGTCACCGCTCGACCGGCATCGCCCGTCCCCGCTTCTGGGACCGCGCCCGATACTACGGGCTGGAACGCGAGCTGGCCGACGCCCTGGATGCGGCGGAGTAGGACGATGCTTCCGATTCTCGCCGCCGTTCTGGCCTTCATCACCATCGGCGGACTGGGCTGGGTCTTCGTCGGTGGAGACGATTCGTCGGCCCAGGCCGTCAAGCGCGCGCAAAGCTTGGGCGAACCCAAGAAGAGCGCCGCGATCGCCCGTAAGGCCGCCGCCGCCAATACGCCCGAGGCGCGTCGCAAGCAGATCCTGCTTCAGCTTCAGGATGCCGACCGGCGAGAGCGCAAGGCGCGCACGACCCTGGCGTCGCGCCTGAAACAGGCAGGCCTGAGCCTGAGCGTGACGACCTTCTACATCATCTCGGCTGTGGTCGGGCTGGTGACCGGCCTGGGCGCGCTGATCTTCGGATTGCCGATCCTGGTGGTCATCGGTATCGCCCTGATCTTCGGTCTGGGAGTGCCGCGCTGGATCGTGGGTTTCCTCGGCAAGTCGCGGATGAAGAAGTTCTCGTTGGAGTTCCCCAACGCCGTCGACGTGATCGTGCGCGGCATCAAGTCGGGCCTGCCGGTCCACGAATGTTTCAAGATCATCGCCCGGGAGAGCCCGGCGCCGCTGGGGCCTGAGTTTCAGACGCTGGTCGAGGGCCTGGGCGTCGGCTTGACCCTGGAGCAGGCGCTGGAAAAGATGTACGGCCGGATGCCGACGTCCGAGCTGCGCTTTTTCACCATCGTCATCGCCATCCAGCAGAAGACCGGCGGCAACCTGGCCGAGGCGCTGGGCAATCTTTCGGCCGTGCTGCGCGCCCGTCGGATGATGGGCGAGAAGATCAAGGCGTTGTCGTCCGAAGCTCTGGCTTCAGCCGGCATCATCGCCTCTTTGCCGCCTGCGGTCATGACAATGGTCATGTTCACTACCCCCTCTTACATGATGCCGCTGTTCACCGATTTCCGGGGCAACTTCATGCTGCTGATGGCGGCGCTGCTGATGGCGACCGGCATCTTCGTGATGAAACGCATGATCTCGTTCAAGTTCTGAAGCCCGGATCATGGAAAGCTTCATCCGTTTCATCACCGACCCGCAGAACCTGCTCAGCATCGGCGTGGGTGTGCTGGTCTTCGCCACGGTCGTCACCCTGTTGTCGTCGATGACGGGTGGGGTTGCGCTGGACAAGCGAATGAAGGCGGTTGCGGAACGCCGCGACGACCTGAAGCGCCGGTCACGCGCGAACATGGCCGGCGGTCAGGGGGCGCTGCGTCACACCGACGACGGGTTCAAGAAGCGGATTGTGGATCGGCTGAATCTGTCCAAGCTTCTGGAAGATCCCAAAGTCGCTGGTCAGATGGTGCAGGCCGGTTATCGCGGGCCGCGTCCGCTGACGACCTTCTACTTCTTCCGCTTTACCTCGCCCTTCATCTTCATGATCGTGGCGGCGTTTTATCTGTTCGTGATCAAGGTCGTGGACTGGCCCACGATGAACAAGGTGACCGCGACCATGGCGGCGGCGGTCGCGGGCTTCTATGCGCCGAACATTTATTTAAAAAATCGGATCGACAAGCGCCGCGCCTCGATCATGCAGGCGTTCCCTGACGCGCTGGACCTTCTGCTGATCTGTGTCGAGGCGGGCATGTCGATCGAGGCGGCGATCGCCAAGGTCAGCCAGGAAATGGGGCCGTCTTCGATCGATCTGGCCGAGGAACTGTCGCTGCTGTCGGCGGAGTTGAGCTATCTGCCCGACCGTCGCATGGCCTATGAAAACCTGGGCAAGCGGACCAACCACCCCGGCGTCAAGTCGGTCGCGACCGCAATGACGCAGGCCGAGACCTATGGCACGCCGCTGGCCACCGCTCTGCGCGTCATGGCGAAGGAAAATCGCGATTTGCGGATGTCCGCCGCAGAGAAAAAGGCCTCGGCGCTGCCGGCCAAACTGACCGTGCCGATGATCCTGTTCTTCCTGCCGGTCCTGTTCATCGTCATCCTGGGTCCGGCGATCCTGAACGTCATCGACATGATGAAGGACGGGCGTTAAGCGCGCTCCGCCGCCGCCTTCAACCCATGGGCGGCGCTTTCGAACGCCGCCTTGATCGCCGGGCGATGCTTGTCATGGAACAGCTCGCCGCGAATGCCCGAGAAGCGGATGCCGATGGCGACGATGCAGTTGCCGGGCGCCAACTCCTCGATCTGGATGTAACGCAGGCTCTGGAACAGGAAGCCGCGCCGTTCGGCCCAGACCAGCCGTGCGCGCGGCTGCCATTCCACCACCTGGGCCGCCGACTGGCGTTCGGCCATGTCCGGCCACGCCTCGGTCATGCTCAGGCGGCCGCCATAGGCGATGGCGCCCGAGACGTCCCTGTCGATCGGGTTCCAGGCGCCCCAGCCGGACAGGTCCGCGACCAGATCCCAGATGCGGTCCGAGGTCGCCTGAACGCCGACGCGTTTTTCGATGCGAGTGTCATCCATGATTTCGCTGTGACACGGCTGGCCGACGGAAGAAAGGCGCCGAGCCTCAGTCGGCCCCGTCGATGCGCTTCAACCGCCGTCCGTCGTCCAGCCCCAGCCGCGTCTTGACCTCGAACAGGTCGGCGCCGGCCGGAATGATCAGCAGCTTCTTGGGCTGGGCCGTGTTGACGGCGACGACGGCGCCCTTGGGGCAGATGTCGAAACAGTCGGCGCCGACGACCATCAGCTCGCCTTTGCGACCCTGTTTGCCCTTCTTGAGGTGCAGATATTTGCGCAACGCCTTCTTCAGCGTCAGGTCGCCGCCGGGGCCGAAGCCGCCGTCCAGCTTTTTCGAACATTTGCGACATACCAGAACGACGTCGCGCCATTCCGTCTTTGCGCTCTTGAAGCCCTTCTCACCCATGCGGACAGAAATCGGCGTTCGCGACGGCTTGCACAAGCGGGTGCAGCGCCGTCACCTGTCGTCGGGCTGAAATTTCAAGGGACCTTCACATGCGCCGACTGTTCGCCGCGTCCACACTGGCGCTTTCGCTCGCCGCCGGCGCCGCTCAGGCTCAGGTCGATACGGCCGGCGTGGACGCCGCCGTCCAGCGCGTCCTGCCCGAGGTCGTCGCCTGGCGGCGCGATTTCCACCAGCATCCCGAACTGGGCTTCGCCGAGACCCGCTCGGCCGGGTGATCGCCGACCATCTGCGATCGCTGGGGCTGGAAGTGCGCACCGGGGTCGGCAAGACGGGCGTGATCGGCGTGTTGCGCGGCGCACGGCCGGGCCGGACGGTGGCCCTGCGCGCCGATATGGACGCCCTGCCGGTTCAGGAGGCGACGGGCCTCGACTTCGCCTCGAGCACGACCGGGACCTATATGGGCAATACGGTGCCGGTGGCCCACGCCTGCGGCCACGACATGCATATGGCCATGCTGATGGGCGCGGCCGAGGTGCTGGCCGGTGTGAAGGACCGGATCGCCGGCACGGTGGTCTTCGTCTTCCAGCCGGCCGAGGAGGGCGCGCCTCCGGGAGAGCCCAAGGGCGGCGCGGCCCTGATGATCGCCGAAGGGGCGCTGGACGATCCCAAACCTGAGGCCATCTTCGGCCTGCACGTCGTGCCGGGCCGTCCGGGCAGCGTCTTCTATCGGCCGGAAGGTTTTATGGCCGCCTCCGACCGCGTGGACATCCGGCTGAAGGGCAAGCAGACGCACGGCGCCTGGCCCTAGCGCGGGGTCGATGTGATCGCTGTGGCTGGCCAGGTGGTCGAGACGGTCAACACCCTGACCGCCCGCACGGTCGATCCGACCACGACCCCGACCGTCTTCACCATCGCCACGATCAACGCCGGTGTCCGCTACAACATCATCCCCGACAGCGCGACGCTGTCGGGCACCCTGCGCACCTTCGATACGGACCAGCGCGACGCCCTGGTCGCCCGCGCCGAAACCGCCATCGACCATGTCGCCGAGGCCTACGGCGCCACCGCCGAGTTCGGCGTCAGACAGAACGCCGCCCTGGTGTTCAACGACCCCGGCCTGTCCGCCTGGCTGGCCCCGGTTTTGACCGAGGCGGCGGGCGCGGGGAACGTCAACCCCGCCACGCCTCCGACCACGGTGGCCGAGGACTTCAGCTATTTTCAGCAGGTCATCCCCGGCGTCTTCTACCATCTCGGCGCCAGTCCCGACGGCGTCGATCCCGCGACCTCCGCGCCCAACCACTCGCCGGAGTTCTCACCCAACGAGAAGGTCCTGCCGCTGGGGGTGAAGACGCAAGTGCTGACGG
Source organism: Brevundimonas sp. SGAir0440 (assembly GCF_005484585.1). Lineage (NCBI taxonomy): Bacteria > Pseudomonadati > Pseudomonadota > Alphaproteobacteria > Caulobacterales > Caulobacteraceae > Brevundimonas > Brevundimonas sp. SGAir0440. The sequence goes on from NZ_CP039435.1 coordinate 759,245, forward strand.
CGCTGCGGTTCCTGGAGCGGAGTTAGGATGGGAAGAGTGCGTGAGGCAATGTCGCAAGCCCACGCCTAACGGTCATTAAGCGATTCTACTGGCGACGCTGATAACGATGCTATGTAGCTGACATGACCTAGCCAGCAGGACTAGCTCGAGCGCTTGACGAGGTTACGTCCCGAATGGGCGGTGAGATCATCTTCATGGTTCCAGCCGTGATCGGCTTCGCCGCTATGGCGACGATCGGCGGCACTCTCTTGCTCTGGCTTGTGTGGATCGCAGCTCGCCGATGGGGTCCTCCCTCATCGCGAGCGGCGCCTCCACGCTTCCCGGTCGGCGGGACAACTGCGGTGCTGCTCGCCATATCCTTGCCAGTCGGTTGCGTCCGGGCTTGCCCGCCTGTTCCGCAACCCGAAAGCGCTAAGATCGTGGCGGCTTTCGAGGTGCCGCTGACCACGGCGGTGGAACGGGCCAACTTCCTGACCATCCTCAAAGCTGAGGCGGCCATTGGGGGGCTAGACGTCAATATCGAGACGGCAGAGGAGATGGACCGTTGGAACGAGATGGGGCTTGAGCTTAGCAAGTCGATCGAAGCAACAGTTTATCGCAGTGGTGACATTCGCCAAAGCGAAGCTCGCGCCTCGGACCAGCATCACCTCGGCCATGCTTGGATATCGTTCGAACGAGGTGAAGACCCATCACTGGCTCGGCGCTTCCGTGAGCGGCTAATGTCACGGATCGTTGAGCGCTGGCCCGGTACCCTGAGCGTGCCGGTCGCCCAGACAGGGTCCCTCCCGCACAAGAAGGATTTGCGCCGGAGCGACCACGGCTATGAAATCGACCCATCCAGATTAGCGGGATACATCTGCGGGACCGCTCCCGGTAACGCCCCCAAGTCGGCCTGCGACTAAGCGACCGAAAGGTGATGCCCGTTAACCATCCTTGTCAGAATTATCGGCGGGTCCGGTTTGAGGTGAGCCAAATGGGCTAGATTTGATATCGACGGCCGCACCTACAACCGCTCAAACACCGTCTCGATCACCCGACGATAGACGGCCGTCAGCGTCTCCAGCTCCGCCGTCGGCACGCGTTCGTCGATCTGGTGCATGGTCTGGCCGATCAGGCCCAGTTCCAGGACCGGGCACAGGGCGCGGATGAAGCGGGCGTCGGAGGTGCCGCCGGTGGTGGAGGCTTCGGGGCGGCGGCCCGCCACGGCCTCGACCGCGTCCTGAACCGCCTCCACGAAGGCGCCCGGCTCGGTCAGAAAGGCCTCGCCCGAGCACAGGTGCTCCAGGGTGATCTGAAGCCCGGTCTCGGCCTGCATGGCCCCGGCCTCGCGGTTCAGCCAGTCGATCAGGGCGTCGCCGGTGTGGCTGGGGTTGAAGCGGATGTTCAGCCGCGCCGTCGCCTGGGCCGGGATGATATTGGTGGCCGGATTGCCGATGTCGATGGTGGTGATTTCAAGGTTCGACGGAGGGAAATTCTCGTAACCTTCATCCAGAACGTGGTCGTTCAGGCGGGCCATCAGTTTTGCGATCACCGGGGCCGGGTTGGCGGCCCGTTCCGGATAGGCGACGTGGCCCTGTTTGCCATGCACGGTGATCCAGGTGTTCAGCGAGCCGCGCCGCCCGACCTTGATCATGTCGCCCAGCTGCTGCGACGACGAGGGTTCGCCAACGACGCAGGCGTCGATGAGCTCGCCCTCGGCGGCCAGGGCCTCGACCACGCGCTTGGTGCCATGCAGCGCCGGGCCTTCCTCGTCGCCGGTGATCAGGAAGGAGAGGGAGCCGGCGGGTTCGCGGTCCGCGATGACCTGGGACACGGCGGCGACCCAGGCGGCGATCCCGCCCTTCATGTCCACCGCGCCGCGACCGTACAGGACGCCGTCTCGGACCTCGGCGTTGAAGGGTTGCGACGACCACTGGTCCGACGGGCCAGTCGGAACCACATCCGTATGGCCGGCGAAACAGAGGTTGGGCGAGGCGGTCCCGCGCCGGGCGTACAGGTTCTCGATCCGCGCATGAACGCCTTCGCCCCCCGGTCCCTCGAAAGCCAGGCGGCGGCAGGTGAAGCCCAGCGCCGTCAGATGCCGTTCCAGCACATCCATCGCCCCTTCGTCGGCGGGCGTGACGGAGGGAATGCGGATCAGGTCGCGGGTCAGTTCGACAGGATCGATAACGGGAGTTGATGCGCGGCTCATGCGGCTATGCTTTAGGGATAATCCGCGTCTGCGAGAAGACGGTGCGCCCCTGCTGAAGCCGAGACCTTGACCACAGAATTCCTCGAAACCGGCCCCGCCGCCCCGCCCGTTCCGCCGTCTCCATCATCTGGAGGGCCAGAAGGCCCGTCCAGCCCGTGGGGCATTCGCGATTTCCGCCTCCTGTGGTTCGGCCGTGTGGTGGCGGTGCTGGCGATCCAGATCCAGTCCTCGGCCCTGTTGTGGCAGGTCTATGAGATCGCCCGGCGGGATCATCCGATCGAGGAGGCCAGCCTGTATCTGGGGCTGGTGGGGCTGTGTCAGTTCTTGCCGCTTCTGGCCTTCACCCTGCCGGCCGGGGCGATGGCGGATCGGCGCGATAGAAAGCGCACGGTGTGGATCTCTATTCTGGTCGAGGCGGCCTGCGCGGGGTCGTTCCTGGCCATGGCCCTGCATGGCAACCCGCCGCTGTGGGGTCTGCTGGCGGTTGCGGCCCTGTTCGGCGCGGCGCGGGCGTTTCTGGCGCCGGCCAGCCAAGCCTTCCTGCCGATGGTGGTGGGACGCAAGGCCCTGCCGCCGGCCATTGCGGCCCAGTCCATCGCGTTTCAGACCGGGGCCATCGCCGGCCCGGCCCTGGGCGGGGTGATCGTGGGGGTCAACGTGCCCCTGGCCTATGCGGTGTCGCTGGGCATGTTCCTGCTGGCCGTCGCGGCCTTCATTCTGATCCGCACCAGCGGCAAGCCCGCCCCCCAAGCCAATCCGCTGTCGCCGGTCGACTCGGTGAAAGAGGGGCTGGCCTATGTGTGGAAGACCAAGATCGTGCTGGGCGCCATTTCGCTGGATCTGGTGGTGGTGCTGCTGGCGGGCGTGGCGCTGCTGACGCCGATCTTCGCGCGCGACATCCTGCATGTCGGGCCGCAGGGGTTCGGCCTGTTGCGGGCGTCCTTCGGCGTGGGGGCCATGGTCATGGCCATCTATCTGAGCCGCTATCCGATCCGCCAGAACGGCGGGCGCTGGATGTTCGCGGCGGTGGCGGTGTTCGGCCTGTGCACCATCACCTTCGGCCTGTCGCGCATCGTTTGGCTGTCGGGCCTGGCCCTGTTCATCGGCGGGGCGGCGGACATGATCAGCGTCAATGTGCGCCAGACCCTGATCCAGCTGGCCACACCCGATCACATGCGCGGCCGGGTGTCGTCGGTGTCCATGCTGTTCATCGGCGCCTCGAACGAACTGGGCGAGGCCTATTCCGGCGTCATGGTCCGGCTGCTGGGCGCGGTCGGCGCGGCGGTGTTCGGCGGGTTCGGCGCCCTGGCCGCGACCGGGGCCTGGGCGACGATGTTCCCGGGGCTGAGGAAGGCGGATCGGTTGACGTGAGTCGTGAGCGGTGAATCGTGACTAGCGAACGCACCAATCACGATTCACCAATCACGCTTCACCACGCCTTGAAATGCTTCGACAGCTTCAGGCCCTGGTTCTGGTAGTGGCTGCCGCTTTCGCCATACAGACGGCTGGGCCGTTCGGTCAGGGGCTCGTACACCAGGCGGGCGACGATCTGGCCATGTTCCAGCAGGAACGGCGTGTCGTGGGTGCGGACCTCCAGCACGCCTTTCGAGCCCGCGCCGTGCGCCTCGTCGGTGCCGAAGCCGGGGTCGAAGAAGCCGGCGTAGTGGACGCGGAACTCGCCGACCGACGGATCGATGGGCGTCATTTCGGCGGCCTGATCGACCGGGATTTCGACGTCGTCGGACGAGGCCAGGATGTAGAACTCGCCCGGATCCAGCAGCAGTTCGCCACGGCGCAGGCTCAGCGGCTCCCAGAAGTCGCGCGGGTCGTGGCCGTCGATGTGGTCCAGATCGACCACGCCCGCATGGCGACGCCCGCGGAAGCCGACGATGTCGCCGCCCTGCAGATCGACGCCGACCGAGCGGGTTTCCAGCTTGGGCGGATCGCCGGCCTTGAGGCGCAACTGGTTCAGGCGCGTGCCGGGACGGACCAGGATGGAGAAGGTCTGGGGCGCGACCTCCATATAGAGCGGGCCGTCATAACCCTCGGCCACATCATCGAAGCTGGCGCCCTGATCCGTCAGCAGACGCACGAAGACATCGACGCGTCCGGTGGAGCTTTTCGGATTGGCGCGGGCGATCAGGCCTTGGGGCAGTTTCAGCCGCTCCTGGAGGCGCACGATATAGACGCAGCCCTTTTCCAGCACGACGCCCGCCTCGGTGATCTCGATGGCGTGCATCGCCACGTCGGCGATGCGGTCCTCGACCTTGCGCCGGCCGGGCAGGAAGGAGGCGCGGACGCGCCAGGCCTGATCCGACAGCCGCAGGTCCAGACTGGCCGGCTGGACCTGGTCGTGGTCGAAGGGCGTGTCGGACGTGACGGCGCCTGTGGCGATCAATGTCTCGATGGACTGGGCGGGCAGGATGCCGGGACGGGGCGCTTGGAAGGAACTCATGGCGTCTGTCTCACACGGTTTTCACGACTTGTCTCCAAGTCGCGCTTGCAGCCCGCGCGCGGCGGGGCGAGCATATAGCCCATGCACGAGGGTCCTGCCTATACCGCCGAGACGAACGGCATCCTGATCCGGGTCCGGCCCAGCTATCTGGCGGGCCAGTCCGATCCCGACGAAGGCCGCTGGGTCTGGGCCTACCAGATCGAGATCGTGAACCTGACGGGATCGACGGTGCAGCTGATGGCGCGTCGATGGACCATCACCGACGGCCACGGCCATGTCGAAGAGGTGCGCGGCCCCGGTGTCGTCGGCGAACAGCCGGTGATCGAACCGGGCGGCAGCTACGCCTATGCGTCGGGCTGTCCGCTCGGCACCGACAGCGGCTCGATGGTGGGCGCCTATTATATGACGGATGCGGATGGGCGCAGTTTCGAGGCGCAGATTCCGGCGTTCTCGCTGGATACGCCGGATGCGCGGCGGGTGCTAAACTGAGGGCGGATGGGGCTGCGTCAACCCGGATGAACCGCAGCCCCGCCCCTGAAATCTCGCCGGCCGCTTGCGCGAACCGGCGAGGGGGAAGTCGGCTCGATGAGGAGCATCTTTTTGGCGCTACGTTCGCGACGCGGTCGCTCGCGACTTGAGCGCAGTCGTGCGTCCTGCGCGAAGCGCCGCGCTCAAGTCGCGCGAAGCGCGTTAGCGCTCTTTAGATGTAACGCCGCAGGCTGCGGGCCAGGTCGGAACCGCTTTCCTTGGAGCCGCGACGGACTTGCGGCTGGTAGGCGACGCGGGCGTGTTCGACGCAATAGACGCCTTCCGACGAGCGGCGGCCGCAGAAGCTGAACTCGCGCGACGACGGGTCTCCGATCGGCCATTTGCACATGTGGGCGCCCAGGGTCATCACGGTCGCCGTGCCCGGCAGGTCCGGGATCGGGGCGGGGACGGGGGCTGCGGGTTCGACCGGCTTGGGCTGGACGGCTTCCAGACGGCGCGGGGCCGAGGGTTGCTGCGCCGGAGCGGCCGGCGCCGGGCGCGGACGCGCGGTGCGGAAGGTCGCGGCGACGGTGCGCGCCGGTTGCGACGGGGCGGCCCGGCCCGACAGGCCCAGACGGTGCACCTTGCCGATCACGGCGTTGCGGGTGACCCCGCCGCCCAGTTGTTTGGCGATCTGGCTCGCGGACTGGCCCTCAAGCCAGAGCTTCTTTAGCGCGCCTACGCGGTCGTCGGTCCAGCCTGCGGTCATGCCACCCTCCAGCGAGTTTGGATTCAATATCTAGGTCCAGGCTCCCCCTCCGGGGTCTTGACCTACAACTAATCGTAAACCAGCCGTTAAGAGACGCAAGATGTGCGAATCATCCTGTCCACAGAAACCAGATATTGAATCATCGTTAAGGTTAGCGCGAGAGTGGCGAGTGGCGAGTGGCGAGTGGCGACGCCTGACGCGGCGGCCTAATGGGTTCCTTCTCGTCACTCGCCACTAACCACTCGCCACACCTTGCGTAGCAAGGCTTCAAAGCGCATCTGGCGGGCCATGACCGATACGCACGATCTGATCTCCACCCGGCCTGCCGGCCTGCCGCAGCCGCGTCGCTATCCGGGGATCAACTGGGTCGGGGTGCAGACCCTGTATCTGCGCGAGGTGCGGCGCTTCTGGAAGGTGGGCGCCCAGACGGTCGCGGCGCCGGTCGTCACGACGCTGCTCTATATGCTGGTGTTCGTGGTGGCGCTTCAGAACGCGCGGCCGCCGCTGCACGGCACGCCGTTCGCCCTGTTCGTCGCGCCCGGCCTGATCATGATGGCCATGTTGAACAACGCCTTCGCCAACGCCTCGTCCAGCCTGATCCAGGCCAAGATCATGGGTACCGCGACCGACTTCCTGACCCCGCCGCTCAGCCCGCTGGAGCTGACGCTGGGCTTTACGCTGGGCGCCGCGACGCGCGGCCTGGCGGTCGGTCTGGTGACGGCGATCTGCGTGCTGCCGTTCGCGCCTTTGGGCATAGCCAACATCTTCGCCATCATCTGGTTCGCCCTGGCCGCCTGTTTCATCATGGGCATGACCGGCGTGCTGGCGGGGCTGTGGAGCGAGAAGTTCGACCACCTGTCGGCGGTCCAGAACTTCATCGTCATGCCGATGACCTTCCTGTCGGGCACCTTCTATCTGGTCGAGAACCTGCCCGAGCCGTTCCGGGCGCTGAGCCGCTACAATCCTTTCTTCTATCTGATCGACGGCTTCCGCTACGGCTTCATCGGCCATGCCGAGAGCCATCTGACGGTCGGCGTCATAGGGTCGGCCGTGCTGATGGCCGTCATGGGCGTGGTCTGCTGGCTGGTGTTCCGCTCGGGCTGGCGTCTTAAGAGCTAGATCGCTACCTGTTGCGGATCGCTCCCCCGAGAGGTCCGCTTCATGCTGTTTCGTTCGCTCGTCGCCGCCACGGCCCTGTTCGCCGCCACATCCGCTTTTGAGCCTGCCTTCGCTCAGGAAGCGACGCCCCAGGCCGGCGACCGCCCCGACATCGCCGCCGGCGCCGCCCAGTTCATCAAGCCCACCAACGCCGAGCGGACCCAGGTTCTGGTCGGTTTCCTGACGACGCTGGGCTTCACGCCCGAAATCCAGACCTTCGAAGGCGGCAACCAGGCCACCGGCCCGATGGAAGGCGCCAATGTCGTCGTCACGGTGGGCGAGGGCGACAAGGATATCGTCCTGACCGCCCACTATGACGCGGTGAAGCTGCGCGACGGGACGCTGTCGCAGGGCATCGTCGACAACGTCGGCTCAGTCATGGCGATGATGGAGGCGGCCAAGACGCTGGATATGGCGCTGGAAGGCCAGCCGGTCGCCCACCGCTTCGTCTTTGTCTTCACCGACCAGGAAGAGCTGGGCCTTCTGGGCGCCAAGGCCTTCCTTGAGAAACACGGCAAGGACCGGATCGCCGCCGTCATCAACGCCGATGTCGCCGCCTATGGCCAGACGGTCATGTATGGCGAGAACAATGGGCCGCAATCGGCCTTCGTGCTGGAGACGCTGCGCGGCCTGTGCGCCGAACGCGGCTTCGACTGCATGCCCTATCCGACCTATCCGCCCAGCGACGACCGCGCCTTCTCGGCCGCCGGCGTGCCGGTGGTGTCGATGGGCACCCAGGATGCGGTCGGCGCCCACCAGATGTGGCTGGCGTTCAACGGCGGCAAGGACAACGGCCTGAAGGAAGGCTTCGTCCCGCCCGTCTTCCAGCGCATCCATTCGACCGAGGACAAGCTGTCATATCTGAAGGGCGTCGATGTCGCCCGTTTCGGCCTTTTCATTGCCGATCTCGGCCTGGCCTTGGACAAGAAGCTGGTCGAAATCCAGGCCAAGAACGCAGCAGTCGCCGCCGAAACTGCCCCGACCGAAACAACGCCGGCGTCCCCGGCGACGACGCCCGGCGGCGAGTGACGACGGTCATCGAGGTTCGCGGCGTCCAGCCGACGCCGAAGGAAGGTCGGGCGGCCATCAAGGCGTGGCCCGTCGTTCGGCGCTGGGCGAACCTGCCCGTCTTGTTCCTCGGCGGCGCCATGTTGGCGACTATCGCCGTCTGCCTCGGCCTGCCCCTGGAGTGGACCGGCTGGATCGTCGGCCTGCAGTTGGTCGGGCTGTATGGCTTTATCGGGCTGTCGATCCTGGCGCATTCCAGCGTCATGGCGGCGGCGCGCCGGTCGCCGATCGCGCAGAGGCCAACCGACTGGCGCATTGATGACAGGGGTCTGGCGCTGTCGGGTGTGGATTTCGAAACCCGCATCGGCTGGCGCAATCTGGTCGCGGTGGTGGAGGACAAGGATCGCCTGATCTTCGCGGCCTCGCCCAACACCAACTTCATCTTGCCCCTGCGCGTGCTGGAGACGGATCAACGGCAGGCGCTGCGCGTCTTGATCGCCGATGTGCGAGCGCGAGGCGTCCTCGGCGCCGGTGTTGACTAAGACCCGCGCGCGTCCGACAACGCCTGACCGTATTGATCCGGCTCCGTCGCGCTCGCGCCGGGGCCGTCTCGCTTTTGGAGGTCTTGGTCCCGTGTCCACTGAGCATTTGATGGGTGTCTACAATCGCGCGCCGCTGGAAGTGGAACGCGGCCGAGGCGCGCGTCTGTGGGCGACCGACGGGACCGAATATCTGGACTGCGTCGCCGGCATCTCGACCAACGGCTTGGGCCACGCCCACCCCGAACTGGTCCAGGCGGTCAAGGATCAGGCCGAGAAGCTGTGGCACGTCTCCAACATCTTCCGCATTCCGGGTCAGGAAGCGCTGGCTGACGCCCTGTGCGAATCCAGCTTCGCCGACGTGGTGTTTTTCACCAACTCGGGCACCGAAGCCGTCGAATGCGCGCTGAAGACGGCGCGCAAATTCCACTCGGCCAATGGCGCGCCTGAGCGGATCGACATCTACGGCTTCGACGGCTCGTTCCACGGTCGGACCTATGGCGCGATCAACGCCGCCGCCAACCCCAGCTATACCGAGGGCTTCGGCCCGCCGATGCAGGGCTTCCATCAGCTGAAGTGGGGCGACCATGAGGCGATCAAGGCCGCCATCGCCAACCCCACGACCGCCGCCATCATCGTCGAGCCCGTGCAGGGCGAGGGCGGCTGCCGCGCCATGCCCGAACAGTGCCTGCGGGGTCTGCGCGAACTGTGCGACGAACACGGCGTCCTGATCATCTTCGACGAGGTCCAGTGCGGCATGGGCCGGACCGGCAAGCTGTGGGCCCATGAATGGGCGGGCATGGCGCCGGACATCATGGCGGTGGCCAAGGCCCTGGGCGGCGGCTTCCCCATCGGCGCCTGCCTGGCCTCGGCCAAGGCGGCCAAGGGCATGACGGTCGGCGTTCACGGCTCGACCTTCGGCGGCAACCCCCTGGCCATGGCCGTGGGCCAGAAGGCGCTGAGCCTGATCGACACGCCCGAGACGCTGAACAACGTCAACGAGGTCGCCGGCTATCTGAAGCAGCAGTTCGCCGGCCTTCAGGAACGCTTCCCCGATGTGATCGCCGACGTGCGCGGCAAGGGCCTTCTGATCGGCATCAAGATGGTGCCGAACAATCGCGAGTTCATGGCCCTGGCGCGCGACACGCAGAAGTTGCTGATCGCGGGCGGCGGCGACAACTGCGTGCGCCTGCTGCCGCCGTTGAACCTGACGCTGGACGAGGCCCGCGAAGCCGTGGCCCGTTTCGAAGCGGCCTGCGAGGTCGCCCGCGAAAAGCTGGCGGCCTGAGCCCGACATCCGCTCATCCCCGCGAAAGCGGGGACCCAGTTCTTTCGAGAACGCGGGATCGACGGATGAAACACCCGACGGGCGGCTGTCGCCCACAGCACTAGGTCCCCGCCTTCGCGGGGATGAGCGGAGCTAGACATATGGTCCGGCACTTCCTCGACATCCACCGGCTGGACGCGGCGGATCTGCGCGCCATCCTGGACGACGCCCATGCCCGCAAGGCCGCCCGCAAGGGCTGGCCCCAGGGGCGCGCCGACGCCGATGCGCCGGGCAAGGACCGCGTTCTGGCGATGATCTTCGAGAAGAACTCGACCCGCACGCGGTTCAGCTTCGACGCGGCGATCCGCCAGTTGGGCGGCTCGTCCATCATCGCCACGGCCTCGGACATGCAGCTGGGGCGCGGCGAGCCGGTGGAGGACACCGCCCGGGTTCTGTCGCGCATGGTCGATGCGGTGATGATCCGCGCCAACGATCACGAGGATGTCGAGCGCTTCGCCCGCGTCTCGACCGTGCCGGTGGTCAACGGCCTGACCGACCGGTCGCACCCGTGCCAGATCCTGGCCGATCTGCAGACGATCGAGGAGCATCGCGGGCCGATCGCCGGCAAGACGATCGCCTGGATCGGCGACGGCAACAACGTCTGCCACAGCTTCATGCACGCGGCGCCAAAGTTCGGCTTCCATCTGAACGTCGCCTGCCCGGCGGAATATCACCCGGACCTGCGCGACCTGGCCAAGGGCGGCGACGCCGTCACCCTGACCAGCGATCCGCGCGAGGCGGTCAAGGGCGCCGACGTCGTCGTCACCGACACCTGGGTCTCCATGGGGGATCAGGACTATGAGGCGCGGCTGGCGGCGTTCGAACACTACGGCGTCGACGAAGCCCTTATGAATCTCGCCGATCCCGAAGCGGTCTTCCTGCATTGCCTTCCCGCCCACCGTGGCGAGGAAGTCACCGACGCCGTCATCGACGGGCCGCGCTCTCTGGTCTGGGACGAGGCCGAAAACCGCATCCACGCCCAGAAGGCCGTTCTGGCCTGGTGCTTCGGGGGATGAACGAAAAAAAGGGCGGACCCGGTCGGGTCCGCCCTTTCTGGTTTCTGAAGCGTCGAAGCCTACAACTTCACGTCCGACACGCCGCCGACATCCGGGACGCTCTTGGTCAAATTGGCCTTGAGGACTTCGTAGCCGAAGCCCAACGCGCCCTTGTCGGAGACCCAGACGCGACCGTCGTCGGCGTCGAAGCGGATCAGGGTCAGGTGGGGATCGTCCTTGCCGTCCGGGTACCAGGCGGCGACGACGGGGTTCCAGTATTTCTCGATGCGGCTGCGGTCCTGATCGATCGCCAGTCGGCCGTGGATGCAGGCCTGAACCTTGCCGTCCTTGGCCTGGTAGCAGAACATGCCGTTCTGGCCGCCGCCGGCGACGTCACGGGCGAAGTCGGTGTCGTCGCGGGTGAAGAACCAGATGGTCCCCGTCTCGTCCTCGCCGAAACCGGTCATGGGCTGGTGGTGATAGCCGGGGCGATCGATGCCCAGCATGCCGGTGTTGGACTCCTTCAGGCTTTTCCAGAATTCCTTCTCGGCCTCGGCGGGGGTCAGTTTGTCGGACACGCGGTCTCTCCTTGAGTGGTTCGCAAGGTTCAACCGACCGGCCGTAATCGGGTTCCCGTCTCTAGGCGCCGGGTATCCAGGGCGCACGCTCGGCGCCGAACAGCGTCGCCAGGTGGATCAGCAGCAGCATGGCGATCGCCGCCGCGCCCACCATCAGGAACCGCCATGGCATCAGACGCGGTCCCTTGAACGGATCCGGCGGCCGGGCGCCGCGCCATCCGCAAAAGACCATGACGGCCAGGGCGACGCCCAGCAGGATGAGGGTGGTGGTCAGGTTCATGCGCCGCAGGTGGCGAAAGCCGCGCCGCTTGGCAAGCGAACCCTTGCCGGGAGGTTAATCTTCATGCCGCGTTAACCGAGATGATTCACAAATCCGGCTGTCTGGCGCGATGTCCACAGGATTGGGATATCGCTGCTAGATATTGCGGTTAACCATCAGTTTACACCCTCGATATTGACGGTATAGCCTTCGTCGCATGGGCTGGGAGACGAATCAGTGAGCGCTGCAGCGCCGTGGAGCGTTAAGGGAATCGATCCCAAAGCACGCGAGGTCGCCAAGGATCTGGCGCGCCGGTCCGGCATGACGCTGGGCGAATGGCTCAACTCCATGATCATGGAAGACGAGGAGGAGGGCTACGCCACCCTGCCGCGTCGCTCCCAGGCCGCCGAATACGAACGCCGCAACCGCAGCCGCCGTCTGGACGACGCCTATGAGGTCGAAGACAGCCAGCAGCGGATCAGCGCCTCCATCGATGTGATCGCTGCGCGGCTGGAAGCCGCCGAACGCCGCTCGACCGTCGCCATTCAGGGCGTGGATCAGGCCGTTGCGGGCCTGATGCGCCGGCTGGACGGTCAGGAGGCTGAGGCCCAGGGCGCCGCACGCCGCATCGACGACATCGCCGAGGAGTTGCGCGAAGGGCATCGCCGCCTGCGCGCCTTCGAACGCGACACCGGCCCGTCGACCCAGGAAGCCTTCGGCAAGATCGAGACCTCGCTGGGCGCGCTGACTGGGCGTCTGTACGACATCGAGGAACGCCAGCGTCTGGGCGTCAGCGATCTGCGCGAGCGGATGGAGGCGGTCGAGAAGGCCGCCGGGCCCGGCGTCGGCACGGAAATGCTGGCCCAGGTCAGCGCGCGTCTGGACGAGGCCCAGAACCGCACGACCGAAGCCCTGAAGACGCTGGAACGCTCGTTCGCCGCGCTGGATCAGCGGATGCGAACGGCCGAAAGCCGTGTCGAGCCGGAAAGCGCGCGCGACCTGGCCCGTTTCGAGAAGCTGGCCGAAAGCCTGTCGCGTCAGATCGACAACAATCGCGCCGAGATGATGCAGCGTCTGGACGCCGCCGAAACCGGCGCGCGCATCGACCGTATCGAACGCGCCGTCCAGGCCGTCGGCGATCAGTTGAAGGCGTCCGAAGAGAAGGGCGCCATCGGCCTTGAGGCCATGGGCCGCGAGGTCCTGCGCATCGCCCGCAACCTGAATGCGCGGGTCAAGAAGGTCGAGACGGACAACGACGGTCGCACCGACGCCGTCGCCCGCGCCGCCGCCGACGTCGTCAGCCAGACTATCGAAACCGAGGTCGCCCGCCGCGCCGCGCGTCTGGATCAAGAGTTCGCCCGCCACGTCGACCGCGTCGACCAACGTCTGACCGCCAGCGACGATCGCCACGCCATCGCGCTGGAGAAACTGGGTGGCGAGATCACCCGCATCTCGGACCAGCTGAGCGATCGCATCGCCCAGTCCGAGCGCCGCTCGCAGCAGGCGCTGGAAGACATCGGCCGACGCCTGTCGGAAAGCTCGGACAAGATCGAGCAGCGCTACGACCGCGCGTCCGGCGAACTGGCCGAGCGGATGCGTCTGAGCGAGGAGCGCACCGCCCGTCTGCTGGCCGAGGCCCGCGAAAGCATCGACGCCCGCGCGCCGACGCCGATCCGCGACAAGCCGCTGGACAATGAGCCGGCGTGGACCCCGGCGCGACAGGTGCTGGAACGCGCCGCCTCGGCGACCATACAAGCGCCGATCCAGTCCGCATCCATCGAAGGCGACTGGCGCGCCGCCGCCTTCCCCGATGAGACCTTCACCGACCAGGACGCCTGGTCCAGCGATCCGGTGACGCCCGAAGTCGCGACCGCTGCGCCCTTCCCGTCGGCGCCCGTCGTCCAAACCGAGGCCGAGCCCGTCGAGGCGCTGGCCGACGACATGCCGATGCGCCAGGTCGATCCCGACGGCGTCGAACCCATCATCCAGCCCTTCAGCGGTTTCGGCGGCGCCGACGTCGAGGACGCGCTGGAGGCGACGTCGCCGGGCTTCTCGACCGCACCGACCGAAAAGCGCAGCGCCGCCGTCCTGGACGCGGACGACGACGATTTCGGCGGCGAGACAGAGTTCGTGGATCCGCGCCGGCTGCGCTCCAGCATGGAAGCCGCCGCCGCCGCCGGCCGCGCCGCCTCGACCCGCAGCACCATCGACGCCGCCCGTGCTGCGATCACCGCGCCGGCCGAGCCGGAACCTGCGCCCCGCTCGGGCTTCGGCCTGAAGCGCGGCGGTAAGTCCAAGCTGCAGGAACGGCTGGACCGGCAGGCGTCAAAAGACGGCTCGACGGTCAAGAAGACCTTTCTGGCTTCGGTCACTGCGGTCGCCCTGACCGGGGGCGTCTATGGCTATCTGTCCCTGACCGACGGCGGCGCCCCGGACTTCGAGATGCCCAGCTTCGGCGGCGGCTCGACGACGAACGGCGCCGTGCCTCTGGCCGCGTCGGCGGTGACGCCGACCGGCCCGAAAGCGACCTTCGACATCGGCGGCCCTGGCGCTGCGGACTATGAGGCGGCGATCGGCAAGCTTGAGGCCGGCGACAACTCGGGCCTGGACGGCATGAAGCGCGCCGCCAACCTGGGCTACGCCCCCGCCCAGACCTATCTGGGTCAGCTGTATCTAGATGGCGCCAACGGCGTGCCCGCCGATCCGGTCCAAAGCCGTCAGTGGGGCCGTCGCGCGGCCGAGGGCGGCGATCCGCGCGGGATGCATCTGTATGGGATGCAGCTCTATGAAGGCGACGGCGGCGCGACCAATCAGGCCGAGGCCCTGACCTGGCTGCTGAACGCGGCCGAGCGCGGCCTGCCGGACAGCCAGTACAATGTCGCGCGCATCTATGAGACCGGCGCCGACGGCGTGGCCAAGAATCCGACCGAAGCGCTGAAGTGGTACATGATCGCCGCGCGCGGCGGGGATGCGGAGGCCCAGGCCGCCGTGACGCGTCTGCGCCCGACGGCCAGCGCCACGGCCCAGCGCGCGGCCCGCACCGCCGCCGACGCCTTCGTGGCTCAGTCGCAGGGTCAATCGCAGGCCCAAGCCCAGGCGACAGGCTAGATTCCCAGGCGCCGGGCGGCTATCGGTCGCCCGGTCGTCCCCGACCTCGCCCGCCTGACGGCGATTCTTGTGTCCGCTCCAGCCGAAGGCGCGTCCTTTGGACATCTATCTGCCGATCGCCGAGGTTTCGGTGAACTGGCCGACCCTAGTGATCCTGGGGGCGGTGGTCGGATTCGTGTCCGGCCTGTTCGGCATCGGCGGCGGCTTCCTGATGGCGCCGATCCTAGTCTTCCTGGGCATTCCACCGACCGTCGCTGTCGCCAGCCAGGCCAGCCATGTCGTGGCCTCCTCGACCTCGGGCGTCATCCGCTATGCCGGGGCGGGTTCGGTCGATTTCAAGATGGGGTCGGTGATGGCAGCCGGCGGCGCGGCCGGCGCCCTGGCGGGGGTCGAACTGTTTCGCTACCTGCGCCTTCTGGGCCAGGCCGACCTGGTCGTGGCCCTGTCCTATCTCGTCTTCCTGGGCGCGATCGGCATTCTGATGCTCAACGAGAGCCTGACCGAGATCCTGCGCCGTCGCCGGGGCCTGCCCGCGCCGCACAAGCAGCGTCGGCGGCCTATGTGGCTGTATGGCCTGCCACTGAAGATGAAGTTCCCTAAATCGGGCCTCTATATCAGCGCCCTGCCGCCGTTCGGCCTGGGCGTCTTTGCGGGTGTCCTTTCGGCCATCATGGGGGTGGGCGGCGGCTTCATTCTGGTGCCGGCCATGCTCTATATCCTGCGCATGCGGGCGGGCGCGGTGGTGGGCACCAGCCTGTTCCAGATCATCATCACCACCGCCATCACCACCATCCTTCAGGCCGGGCGGAACCAGACGGTCGACATCGTCCTGTCCACCATCCTGCTGCTCGGCGGCGTCGTCGGCGCCCAGATCGGCGCGCGCTTCGCCGGGCGGTTCCGCGCCGAGGAACTGCGGGCGGCGCTGGGTCTGATCGTGCTGCTGGTCGGGATTCAGATGGGGCTGGATCTGTTCGTGCGGCCCGCCGACATCTTCATGATCGCGCCGGGGGTCGCCGACTGATGCAGGCGCTTCCTCCTCCTCCGCCCCCTGTCGCGGCCCCGCCGCTCGATCGGTCCGAAGCGACGACCGGAGACCTGCGCGTCGCCGCCGCCCTGACCGACGCCCAGGTTCGGGTCGACAGCAGTTTCCGGGGCGCGTCCATTGTCCTCTACGGCGCGGTGTTCAATCCGACGTCTGAACCGGCCGACGTGGTGGTGGTGGTGCGGGGGCCGGACGCGCCGATCCGCCTGGTCAAGAAGACGCGCACCTCGGGTGTCTGGCTGAACAGCCGGCCGGTGCTGTTCGAGGGCGCGCCCGGCTTCTACATGACGGCCTCGACCCGCCCGCTCAGCGATATCGCCGACTTCGGCCAGCTGCGCCGCCTGGGCGTCGGCGTCGATCACCTGCGCATCGACGCGCCGGAGGAAAGCCGCACCGTCACCCGTTACGGCGTGCGTGATGTGGTCGTCAGCCGTCTGGGCGACGACTATCTGGACTGGCGCCGTGCGGTGATCCGGCTGAAGGAGGCCGCCGCCCTCTACGACACCGACTCCGAAGGGGTCGAGTTCGTCGACCGGGGCCTGTTCCGCGCCGAGGTCAAGCTGCCGACCGTGGCGCCCACCGGCAAATACTACGCCGAGGTCTGGCTGTTTCAGGACGGCGAGCCGCAGTCGGTGTCGAACCTGACCCTGACGGTCGAGAAGGTCGGGTTGGAGCGCGACATCTATGAGTTCGCCCACCGTCGGCCGTGGCTGTACGGCGTGCTGTGCGTCGTGCTGGCCGCCCTGACCGGCTACGGCGCTTCGCGCATCTTCAGCCGGCGGAGCTAAAGCCCAGTTCGGCGCGCAGGGCCTCGGCCGTCAATCCGCCGGCCCTCAGCTCGGCCAGGGTGATCGATCGATCGCGCTTGGCGTAGCGCCGCCCGTCCGGCCCTGTCAGCAAGGCGTGATGACGATAGGTCGGCGCCGGCCAGCCCAGCAGGGTCTGGATCAGCCGCTGCACATGGGTCGCCTCGAACAGGTCCTGGCCCCGGATCACATGGGTGATCCCCTGCAAGGCGTCGTCATGGGTCACGGCCAGATGATAGGCGACGCCCGTATCCTTGCGCGCCAGAACGACATCGCCCGCCGCCTCGGGATCGACGACGACGACGCCGGTTTCGCCGTTCGGACCCTCGCCCTCCTCGACGAAACTCAGGCCTTTCCAGGTCGCCTCGCCCAAGGCCTCCCGCGCCCGATCCAGCGACAGCCGCCAGGCGAATGGCGCGCCCGAGGCCAGCAAATGCGCCTCCTCGTCCGCTGAATGCGGACCGGGCCTCGCCGCCTCCATCGCCCCGTGCGGCGCCTCGCCGATGGCGCCCAGGATCTCCTTGCGCGTTCGAAAACACCGATAGAGCAGGCCTTGCGTCCGCAACTTCTCGATCACGGCGGCGTAGTCGCCCAGATGATCCGATTGGCGCCGGACCGGCGTCTCCCAGTCCAGACCCAGCCAGGCCAGGTCCTCCAGAATGCCCGCCTCGTGTTCCGGCCGGCATCGCGTCGGATCGATATCCTCGATGCGCAGCACGAACCGCCCGCCCGCCGCCTTCGCCGCCGTCCAGGCGGTCAGGGCCGAAAAAGCGTGGCCCTTGTGCAGGCGGCCGGTAGGCGAAGGGGCGAAGCGGGTCGTGAACACAGCTTCAGTCTTCGTCCGGCGATAGCAGATGCGTCCAGTCGCGCGCGGCATGAAGGATCCGCACGACTTCCACGTCGCCAGTCACGCGATAGAAGATCAGATAGCTGCCTTCGACGCGTTTGCGCAGATCAGCGACCCCGGCCTCTGGATAGCGTCGAGGATTTTGACCGAGGGTTTCGCAGCGTTCGAAAAGCGTCCTGACCAGTTTACGGGCTGCATTTGGGCTGTCCGACGCCACATGGCTCTCGATGGCGACCAGATCGCGCAAGGCGGCGTGGGTGAGCCGAACTCTCATTCGCCTTCGGCAGCCCACCGCGCTTCGAACTCGGCGCGGACATCTTCAAGTGGCTTCGTCCGTCCGCCATCAGCGTCGGCGATGCCCTCTTCCAGCTTGCCGAGCAAGGCGGCCAACCGAGCCTCATGTTCCTGCACCAGTCTGACGCCGGTGCGCAGCACTTCGCTCTTGGAGCCATAGCGACCGTCGCGGACCAGACGGTCCACCACCTGTTCCAGCGAGCCCAGTTCGACGGTCATGGTCATGATGATCTCCTTGCTCGATCTATGGCCAATAATAGTTATTACGCAGAACTGGCGCCAGCCGAAATCCGCTACCGGCTCCATTCCCTTGAACGGCTGCACGGGCCATAGGTAACCGATGCCGTTCGCACCCACGCCTGATGACATCGCCGCCGCGCGTCGCGCGCTGGTCGCCGCCGATCCGGCGCTCGTGCGCGTGGACGCCCATACGCCGCCGCTGGAATGGCGGTTGAGAGTGGGCGGGTTCGAAGGCTTGTTCCGCATGATCGTGGAGCAGCAGGTGTCGGTGGCCTCGGCCGCTTCGGTCTGGGCGCGGCTGCGCGAAGGCATGGGCGGCATCACGCCCGAGCTGTTGCTGGCGCACGATCTGGATCAGCTGCGCGGCATGGGCCTGTCGCGACAGAAGGCGACCTATGGTCAGGGGATCGCACGGGCGCAGATCGCGGGCGAGATCGATCTGGAGCATCTGGCCAACCTGGATGACGAGGCGGCGATCGCCTCCCTGACGGCGCTGAAGGGCGTAGGCCTGTGGACGGCCGAGGCCTATCTGATGATGTGCGAGGGGCGGCTGGATGTCTTTCCCGGCGGCGACGTGGCCTTGCAGGAGGCGACCCGCTGGGCGGACGGCGCAGAGGTGCGGCCCGATCAAAAGGGCGCCTATGCCCGCGCCGAGATCTGGCGGCCCTATCGTGCGGTCGCCACACACCTGCTGTGGGCCTGGTACACGGGCGTGAAGCGCGGCGAGATCGCGCTGGATGCGCCGGCATGACCCCGCTCGATCCGGCTCTGACCGAACCGCTGCGCAATCCGCAGACCGTGCTGACGGCGCTGGATTTCGCCGGCGTGGCGGTCTTCGCCGCCACCGGCGCCTTGGCCGCCGCGCGCGAGAAGCATGACGTGGTCACCTTCGCCTTCTTCGGCGCCATTACCGGCGTGGGCGGCGGGACGCTGCGTGACCTGTTGCTGGGCCTTCCGGTCTTCTGGGTGCAGGACTGGCGCTATCTGGCGGTCTGCCTTTTCGCCTCGACGGCCCTTTGGCTGGTGGGACAGCGCGACTGGCGGTTCCGCGCCCTGCTGTGGCTGGATGCGGTGGGGCTTGCGGCCTATGGCGTGATGGGCGCGGCCAAGGCAGAGGCGGCCGGGGCGCCGGCCCTGATCTGCATCGTCATGGGCACGCTGACAGCCTGTTTCGGCGGGGTGGTGCGCGACACCCTGGCCGGCCAGCCGTCGATCCTGCTGCGGCGAGAGATCAACGTCACGGCCGCGATCCTGGCGGCGACGGTCTATATGGTGCTGCGGGCGCCGGGCGTCGGCGTCTGGCCCGCCGCCATCGTCGCGGCGCTGTCCGGATTCCTGCTGCGTGCCGCCGCCCTGCGCTGGGGCTGGACCCTGCCGGGGTTTCCGACCCACGCGCGCGGGGTCTGAGACAAGACGTCACGAAAACGCTGCACACTGGTCATGGAGATGAGCGGGAATCAGGGTTAGGTTAAATCGACAAGACCAAGGCCAAGACTAGGGAAGGAGACGTGTCCTCACCTCTGTCGCCTCAAAATCCCCCCGTCTGAGCGGGAGGGCCTGATGCAGGTTCTCCATCGACCGCCCTCCGGTTTTCCCGCGTTGGTGTTGAACGCCGACTTCCGGCCGCTATCCTATTATCCGCTGTCGCTGTGGCCGTGGGAGGAGGCGGTCAAGGCGGTCTATCAGGACCGCGTGGACGTGGTGTCACTGTATGACAAGGTCGTCCGCTCGCCGTCGATGGAGATGCAGCTTCCCAGCGTGATCGCGTTGCGCAGCTATGTGGATCAGGACCGCAGCCCCGCCTTCACCCGTTTCAACGTCTTCCTGCGCGATGGCTTCGCCTGCCAGTACTGCGGTCAGTCGGCTGAACTGACCTTCGATCACGTCATTCCACGGTCGCAGGGCGGACGCACGACCTGGGACAATATCGTCGCGGCCTGCAGCCCCTGCAATCTGGCCAAGGGCGGGCGAACGCCGCGTCAGGCGATGATGCCGATCCGCCGCGAACCCTATCGTCCCAACGCCTGGCAGCTACAGGACGCCGGCCGACGCTTCCCGCCGCACTATCTGCACCAGAGCTGGCTGGACTACCTCTATTGGGACATAGAGCTGGAGCCCTAGAGCGAAATCGGTTGAGTTGGACCCAGTCCAACTCGGCTCAGATTTCGCTCCAGCATGAATCTGGCGCCTGATTGACGGCATCAGCGGAATCGCGAAGCGATTCCTCCTCAGCCGATCAGGCTCTAGGGGCGCAGGACGGCGACTCCCGGCCGGGCGGTTTCGACGCGGCGACGGCGCAGGCGGCGATCCAGGCGGGCGATCTCGGCCAGGGTCATGTCCGGATGGCGGCGGAAGGCCTGGCGCAACTGTTCGATCCGGCCGGGCGCCCAGGCGGCGGCGACGCCGGCCGCGCCTGCCAGGAAATCGATGATCGAGACGCTGCGGCCGGTCAGGGCCTGAAGCAGTTCGGCGCCGAAGGCGGCGGCGATTACATAGAGGGCCAGGTCGTCGCGGCGCTGGTTCGGCGCGATCAGGAACAGGCCGCTAGCTGCGCCATAGAAGGCGATGACGTGCGCGGCCTTGTCGTTCAGGCCGAAGACCTGTTCCAGACCCTGGAACGGTCCCAGCATCAGGACGGCCATGCCCAGCGCTGCCAGGGCGAAGCCGATGCGGGCGGCCATGACGATGCGGCGGGGCGTGAGCATGAGGCGGGTGTCCGTGACCTTGATCCGCCGTCATCCTGCATCGCCGTCCGCCAAGATGCGGTGAAGCGACGTGCTGAACGCTTTACGAACAGACTATCGCAGGATCGCCCAATCCAGGGCGTGGACCCGGTCGCGTCCCAGGGCGGCGGCCAGCGGCGGGGAGGCGAACAGGTCGGCGATGGCGGGATCGCGCACGTTCAGCCCGCCGGTGAAGGCGCCGAAGGCCGGCAGGACGATGCGCGATCCGTCGGTGACGAAGCAAGGACGGCGCACGCCGCGCCCATAGGCGGCGATCTTGGCGGCGGGGTGCAGGTGGCCCGCGACCTCGCCGCGCCGGTCGTCGTCGACGCTCAGCGCCTCCGGTTCGTGGGTCAGACGCAGCGCGCCCAAGGCCATGTCGCCGACGATCCGGCCGGGCAGGCGGGCGGTCGCCTCCGAATCGCGCGCCAGGCTGCGGTTCAGGGCCTCGCGGTCGTGATTGCCCTCCAGCCACAGCCAGTCGCGCCCCGCCGCCAGCCGGTCCAAACGCGTCCGATCGTCGGCCGCCATACGGGGAATGGCCTTCGTATCGTGGAAGCTGTCGCCCAGCAGGACGACCACTGCCGGGTTCAGTTCGACGATCTCGGCTTCCAGCCTGTCCAGCGTGGCCCGGCTGTCATAGGGCGGCAGGAGCTGGCCGCGCACGGCGAAGGCCGAGCCCTTTTCCAGATGCAGGTCCGCGACGATCAGGGCGCCGTGGGCCGGAACCCACATCGCCCCCGAACAGCGCAATACGCAGGCCTCGCCCGCGATCCGCACGCTCAGCGAACCGCAGATCTTGCGGGCCGGGGACAGGGTCTGGCGCAGGGCGGCGTTCATGCGGCGGCCCCCGACTGGCTGGGCGGCTCGGCGTCGTCCATGACCTCGGCGATCAGCAGGTCGGCGCTCTCGTCCAGAATCATTTCGGCGGCGTCTCCGCTGACCCGCTCGCGTCCGATCTGGACCAGAACGGGCACGCAGAAGGGCGAGGCGCGGTTCAGGGGTTGGTGGCGGATGCGTCCCTCGATGCGCGTCAGCATCTGGCCCAAGCGCGCCACGTCCAGCAGGCCGGAGGCGGCGTCGGCGCGGGCGGTCTTGAGCAGCAGATGGTCAGGTTGGTGGCGGCGCAGCACGTCGTAGATCAGGTCGGTGGAGAAGGTCACCTGCCGGCCGGTCTTTTCGGCGCCGGGCTGGCGGCGTTCGATCAAGCCCGAGATCAGGGCGCAATTGCGGAAGGACCGCTTCATCATGAAGCTTTCCTCGAGCCAGGCTTCCAGATCGTCGCCCAGCATGTCCGGCTGGAACAGGGCGTCCAGATCGATCGTGTCCATCGGCTTGATCGACCAGATCGCCAGCGAATAGTCGGTCACGACGAACCCCAGCGGCCCGACGCCCATCCGGTCCAGCCGCCGGGTCAGCAGCATGCACAGGGTGGTGTGGGCCAGATTGCCCTCGAACGGATAGGCCACCAGGAAATGCCGGCTGCCGCGCGGGAAGGTTTCGACCAGCATGGATTCGGCGTCAGGAATGACCGAGCGGGTTTCCTGCAACTCCAGCCATTCCTGCACGTCGGGCGGCAGGACACGCCAGTGGTCGCGGTCGTGGATCATGGTGCGCACCCGGTCGGCCAGCGAGGTCGACAGCGGGAACTTCGATCCGCCCCATGACGGGATTTTGGGGTCGCTGTCATTGGCGTGGGTGACCAGGGCGTCGGTCCCGGTGATGCCCTGAAACGCCCAGGTCTGGCCGGCGAACTGGAAGGTGTCCCCGGGCGTCAGCTGTTCGAAATACCATTCCTCGGCCTCGCCGACCTTGCGGCCGCCGATCAGCTGGCGCGAGGCGCCGCCGCGACGGCTGGCGACGCGGACGTTCAGCGTGCCGGCTGAGACGATGGCGCCGACGTTCATGCGGTGGCGCTGGGCGATATGCTGGTTTCTGACCTTCCAGCGGCCATTGGGCGTGCGCACGATCCGGGCGAACCGGTCGTAGGTGCGCAGCGCATAGCCGCCGGTGGCGACGAAATCGACCACCTCCTCGAACTGCTCCCAGGTCAGTGCGCGATAGGGTCCGCAACCGGTGACCTCGTCATAAAGGACCTGCATGTCGAACGGCTCGGAACAGGCGACGCCCATGACGTGCTGGGCCAGGGTGTCGAGCGTGCCGATATGGACCGGCTCCCAGTCGAATGCGTTGTCGGCGACGGCCTCGCGCGCCGCCTGGCACTCCAGCATCTCGAAGCGGCTGGCGGGCACCAGAAGCGCGCGCGACGGCTCGTCCAGCCGGTGGTTGGCGCGGCCGATCCGCTGGACCAGGCGGCTGGAGCCCTTGGGCGCCGCCATCTGGATGACCAGATCCACGTCGCCCCAGTCGATGCCCAGATCCAGCGTCGAAGTGCAGACCACGGCCCTGAGGTCGCCGCGCGCCATGGCCGCCTCGATCTTGCGCCGCTGCTCGGCCGCCAGCGAGCCGTGGTGCAGGCCGATAGGCAGGTTCTCGTCGTTGATGGCCCACAGCTGCTGGAACACGAACTCCGACTGCCAGCGGGTGTTGACGAAGATCAGCGCCAGCGTCGAACGCTGGATGGCGGCATAGACCTCCGGGATCGCGTGCTGCCCCGTGTGGCCCGCCCATGGCACCTTGCCCTCGGAGATCAGCACGTCGATGACCGCGGGCGCGCCGGGATCGCCCTTGACCAGGGTGACATCCTCGACGCCGGGCGAAGAGCTGAGCCACCCCCGGATCAGATCGGGATCCTCGATGGTCGCGCTCAGCCCCACCCGGCGCATGTCGGGCGCGAAGCTCTGCAATCGCCCCAGACCCAGAGACAGCAGGTCCCCGCGCTTGCCGCTCCAGATCGCGTGCACCTCGTCCAACACGACGCATTTAAGATCGGCGAAATAGGACCGGGCGCCTTCCCAAGCGCAGAACAGAGCCAGCTGCTCGGGCGTGGTCAGCAAGATGTCGGGCGGGAAGTCGCGCTGTCGCTGGCGTTTGGACTGTTTGGTGTCGCCGGTGCGCGTCTCGACGTGGATGTTCAGCCCGATCTCGCGGATCGGCGTCATCAGATTGCGCTCGACGTCCGTCGTCAGGGCCTTCAGCGGCGACAGATAAAGCGTATGCACCCCCGACCCCGGCCCGGTCGCCGGCTTCGGTCCGCGCTCTGCCAAGTCGATCAGGCTGGGCAGAAACCCCGCCAGCGTCTTGCCCCCGCCGGTCGGCGCGACCAGCAGGGCATGGCTGCCGGCCTGACCCGCCTCGACCATCTCCAGCTGATGCCGCCGGGGCGCCCAGCCGCGCGACGCGAACCAGTCGGCGAACAGGGGCGGAAGCGTTGCGGGAGCGGCGGCGGTCGTCACGGACGGGATATAGCATGTTCCCGTTCCGTTTCAGCCCCAGGGTCGCTATCTATCGGACGTGTCCGACGAATCCGTCCTTTCCGAAGCCCGCCCGACCGGCGCCCAGCCGTGGGCGGACTTGCCGCCGGCGCTCGCCACGCCGCCCGGCGCGGGGGCGGTGTGCGACGAGGCGGGGGCCAGGAAGATCGGGCGCGGGGCGGCCGAGGGGTTCTTCAGCACCGGGCCGGTGATGACAGCCCATGCGTCGCTTACTGCGCGCCGGTTGGGGCTGACGCCGCCGCCCCGGTCGCCGGAGCTGATGGACGTGCTGGAGCTTTACGCCTTCGTGCGGCCGGCGCGCTTCTGTGCGCCGTCGCCGACGGGGCTCGCGCTTTCGTTGGGCTCAGCCGAGCCGAAGTCGGCGGAGGACCAGGCGGCGGCCCTGCGCGAGGCGGCGGGTCTGCTGCTGCGAGAACTGGCCGATCCGGCCTACCCGGAGCGCGAGGCGGCCTATGTCCTGGCGCTGACGATGCAGCGGGCGGGCTGGGCCTGGGGCGAGCGGGTGGTTCAGGCGCTGGAGGCCGGCGGCGTGCGGGCGCGCCAGCATCGCGGGTCGGGTATGGATGTCTGGTCGCGGCTGATCGAATGGGAGGACGAGGCGCCGCGCGGCGAGGCGGGATCAGCGCCGGTCGACAGCGAGAGCGCGCGCATCCGGCTGGAGAAACTGCTTCAGGCCTCGGGTCTGGACGAGACGCGGCCGACCCAATCGGACTACGCCGCCGAAGCCGCCTTCGCCTTTTCGCCGAGGAATGAGGAGGGGCGGCCCCGCATGCTGCTGGCCGAGGCGGGAACCGGCACCGGCAAGACTCTCGGCTATCTGGCGCCCGCCTCCCTATGGGCCGAGCGGAACCAGGGCGCGGCCTGGATTTCGACCTATACCCGCGCGCTGCAACGCCAGATCGACCGCGAAAGCCATTCGCTGTGGCCCGATCCGGCCGAGCGCAGGAAGAAGGCGGTGATCCGCAAGGGGCGCGAGAACTATCTGTGCGTCCTCAACCTGCAAGACATGGTGCAGGCGGCCCAACTGGGGAATGGCGACCTGATCGGCCTGGCGCTGGCCGGGCGCTGGGCGCTGCATACGCGGGACGGCGACATGACAGGCGGGGACTTTCCCGGCTGGCTGCCCGGGCTGTTCGCCATGCCGGCCGCTCATGCGGCGGGAGCGGCCAATCTGGTGGACCGGCGCGGTGAATGCGTCCACGCCGCCTGTCCGCACTACCGCACCTGTTTCGTCGAAAAGACGATCCGCGCCAGCCGTCGGGCGGACCTGGTCATCGCCAACCACGCCCTGGTCCTGACCCAGGCGGCGTTCGACGGCGCGCGCTCGGCGCGGGGCCAGAAGTCGGACGGCGAGACGGCGGCGCTGAAGCGGATCGTCTTCGACGAGGGCCACCACCTGTTCGACGCCGCCGACAGCGCCTTTTCCGCCTGTCTGTCGGGCCAGGAGGCGGCCGAGCTGCGCCGCTGGATCCGTGGGCCGGAAGGGCGGGGGCGTCGCGGCCGCGGGCTGGAGCAGCGGCTGGGCGACATGGTCAACGACAATGAGGCGGCGTTGAAGGCGCTGCAGGACGCCATCCGCGCCTCGGCCGCCCTGCCGGGCGAAGGCGTGTCGGGCCGCGTCGCGCCGGCCTCGGGCGAGGTCAATCCGATCGGCCCGATCGAAGCCTTTCTGGCCGCCGCCCTGGACCAGCTGCGCGCCCGCACGGCCGAGACCAATGCCTATGGCGGACCCGAGTTCGGCATGGAATGTGCGCTGAAGCCGGTGACCGATCCGGTCGCCGAGACGGCGCGCGCCGCAGCCAAGGCCCTGGCTGCCATCGAGGCGCCGCTGCTGGCCTTGTCGCGGCATCTGGAAGACATCCTCGACGACGAGGCGGCCGAGTTGGACGGGTCGCAACGGTCGCGCATCGAGGGGGCGCTGCGCGGGCTGGATCGGCGCGCGCGCATGACCCTTCCGGGTTGGCGTTCGATGCTGGCGGCGCTAGAGGATGGAGGCGATCAGCCCGATCCCGATTTCGTCGACTGGCTGTCGGCCGAAACGGCCTTCGGACGCATTCACGACGTGGCCCTGCGTCGCCACTGGATCGACCCGACGGTTCCGCTGGAGGCCGCCGTGATCGTGCCGTCGCACGGGGTGCTGGTCACGTCCGCCACCCTGTCCGATCCCTTGCAGGAAGACCCGTTCGACCTGGCGCGCCTGCGCACCGGCTCGGCGCGTCTGATCGAGCCGCCGCGCACCCTGAAGGTCGAAAGCCCGTTCGACTATGCGGCCAACAGCCGGGTCATCGTCGTCAACGACCTGGTCAAGGACGATCCGCGCCAGACGGCGGCGGCGATGCGCGAACTGTTCCTGGCGGCGGGCGGCGGAGGCCTGGGCCTGTTCACCGCCATCCGCCGGCTGAAGGCGGTCTATGAGCGGCTGGGGCCGGATCTGGCCAAGTCGGGCGTGCCGCTTTACGCCCAGCACGTCGATCCGCTGGAGGTCGGGGCGCTGGTCGATATGTTCCGGGTCGAGGAGAATTCCTGCCTTTTGGGCACCGACGCCGTGCGCGACGGGGTGGACGTGCCGGGGCGCTCCTTGCGCGTTCTGGCCTTCGATCGCGTGCCTTGGCCGCGCCCGGACCTGCTGCACAAGGCGCGGCGCGAAAGGATGGGCGGCAAGGGCTATGACGATGCGCTGGCCCGGGCCCGCATCGCCCAGGCGTTCGGCCGGCTGATCCGACGCGGCGACGACAAGGGGGTGTTCCTGATGCTGGACGCCGCCACCCCCACCCGCCTGTTCGCCAGCCTGCCGCCAGGGACCGAGGTGCAGCGCATGGGCCTGGCCGATGCGGTCGAGTTGACCCGCAGTTTCCTGAATCCCGAGACGACATAGGATGTCCAAGACCACGCCCGCGACCGTCGCCCTGACCAGGGCCGGGGTCGCCTTTGATCGGTTTCCCTACGACTATGATCCCGACGCGCCGCGCGTGGGGTTGCAGGCCGCCGAGGCCTTGGGGATCGGGCCGGAGCAGGTGTTCAAGACGCTGATGGTACTGGTCGATGGTGCGCCCGCCTGCGTCATCGCGCCGTCCGACTGCGAGGTCAGCATGAAGAAACTGGCGGCGGTGCTGGGGGCTAAGTCGGCCCAGATGATGAAGCCCGCCGACGCTGAACGGCAGACCGGCTACAAGGTCGGCGGGGTCAGCCCGTTCGGCCAGAAAAGGGCTGTCCCGACCGCGATGGACGAAACCGCCATCCTGTTCGATCAGATCCTGATCAACGGCGGTCAGCGCGGGCTTCTGCTGGGTCTGGCGCCGGAGGATGCGCGTCGGGCGGCGAACGCCGTGCTGGCCGACCTGACCGCCTAGAAGGCCGCTGTGCGGCGCGCTATAGGTCCGGCATGACCGACGCCTCGACGACCAAGCGACACAGCCGCAAGGGCCTGTATGCGCCCTTCATCCTGGTGTTGATCGCGCTGGCCGCCTGGACCGGATGGTGGTTCTATCTGACGCGCCAGATCGACACGCGGCTGGAGGCCCAGATCCAGACCCTGCGTCAGGTCGGCTGGAACATCCGCTTTGCTGGCAAATCCATCGACGGCTGGCCGTTTCGCACGCATGTGGCCTTGACGAACCTGATGGTTCAGGCGCCGTCGGGCCATGCGATCGAGGCGTCCCAACTGACCGCAGAGGCCAACGCCTATCAGCCGACCAAATGGGTGGTGGTGGCCCCGCAGGGCCTGATGCTGACCCGCGCAGGCAAGGGCGAGGTCGCGGTCAAGGGCGACGCCATCCGCATGAGCGCCAGCGGCATCGATCAACGCTGGCCCAATCTGGCGCTTGAGATGGTCAATCCGGTCTTCACGGCCCAGACCGGCGCCGAACCCTTCCCCATCGCCCGCGCGGCGCGGATCGAATTCTACGCCCGGCCGCATCTGGAGGGCTCGACCACGCCGACCGACGACGTCGATGTCATGTTCCGGCTGGTCGACGGGCAGGGGCGGGCGGACGGCCCCGTCGAAGGCTTCGCCCAGGATGGCCGCCTGACCACCCAGCTGGAGGCCGAGATCGGTCAGGCCAGCTTGCTGAAGACCGGGGGCGACGCCGCGGGCGTCTTTTCCGCCTGGACCAAGGCGGGCGGCGCCTTCCGCAATGTGCGCGGCGATCTGCAAGCCGGCGACAGCCGCGCGACGCTTTCAAGCGACGTGTTGAGCGCCGATGCGAACGGCCGGTTGACCGGCCAGGTCCAGCTTCAGGCGCAAAAGCCTCTGCCCGCCCTGGCCGGTCTGATGGCGACCCGACAGGGGCCGGTCAACCGGATCGGCGCGGCGGGGGCCGCCGCAGCGGCGGGCGCGGCCCAAGCCACGGGAAAGGCGACGGGTAAGGAGCAGCTGCCCCTGACGCTGGTCTTCCGCGACGGCCGCACCTGGCTTGGTCCTTTCCCGCTGGCCCCGGCGCCCAAGCTGTTCTGATGGCCCTGCTGGACGAACCCGAAGCTGACGACGCCCTGCTGGCGCTGGATCGCGCCTTGGTCAAGGCGGTGCGGGCGCGGGTCGCCGCCGGTCCGCGCGACCGGGCCGACGCCTCGGCCATCGCCCTGCGTCAACTGCTGGACGGCGCCTCGACGGACGAGGCTGCGGCGGTCAAGGCGGTGTGGGGCCGGATCGAGGCGGCGACCGGACCCGCGCTGGTCGTCTGCGGCGGCGTGGCCCAGGCCCTGGCGACGGACCGCTACGGCCTGCGGTCGCGGCCTCTGTCCGCCGACGAGGCGTTGAAGGCGGCCGAGGCGGGCTCGCGCGCCGTAATCGACCTGTCGCCCGACCGGCCGTGGTGGGGCCGCCTGCTGGCGCGGCCCGAACTGAAGATCGTCGCCGCCCTGCCGGACGATCGGCGCGGACGGCCCCAGGCCTTCGTCGTGTCAAAGGAGACGTCCGGCCCCACGGGCGAGGACCGCAGCTTCTGGGTCACCGATAGCGGCTGGTCCGAGACCAAGATCGTGGACGCCCTGGGCGACGCGGGACTGGTCGCCGATCCGCTGGCGGCGGCGGGCGGGTTGAAGCTGTTCATGCTGACGGGCTATGTGCAGGTCGACGACGGGCGGTTGAAGAGCGCGCCCGGCCGAATGAGCGGCGTGATCGGCGCCGCCCCCATCTTCTGAGATCAAGGCTTCCATGACCGACGCGACCGCACCCCAAGGCCCCGTGGCGAAACCCGGCATCCTCGACATCGCGCCCTATGTCGGCGGCAAGTCGTCCATCGCCGGCGTCGCCGAGCCGATGAAGCTGTCGTCCAACGAGAACATGCTTGGCGCGGGCGAGAAGGCGCGCGCGGCCTATGAGGCGGCGGTCAGGAACATCCACGTCTATCCCGACGGCCGGGCGACCAAGCTGCGGAATGCGGTGTCGGAACTGCACGGGTTGGAGCCTGAGCGGCTGATCTTCGGCAACGGCTCGGACGAGGTCTTCGCCCTGTTGAACCAGACCTATCTGACGGCGGGCGACAACATCGTCTGCGGCCAGTACGGTTTCCTCGCCTACCGCATCAGCGCCCTGGGTTGCGAGGCCCAGGTCAAGCTGGCGCCCGAGCCGAACTTCAAGGCCGAGGTCGATGCGCTCCTGGCCCAGGTCGATGACCGCACCAAGATCGTCTATGTCTCCAATCCGTCCAACCCCACCGGCAGCTACAATACGGGCGAGGAAATCCGCCGCCTTCACGCAGCGCTTCCTGCCCACATTATCCTGGTCGTGGACGAGGCCTATGCGGAATATGTGACCGAGGCCGACTGGGAGACCGCCTTCCCGCTGGCCAGGGACGCCGAGAACATCGTCGTCACCCGCACCTTCTCCAAGATTCACGGCCTGGGCGGTTTGCGCATCGGTTTCGGCTATGCGCCGCTGAAGGTCGCCGAGGCCATCGACCGTATCCGCCTGCCGTTCAACGTCTCTGTGCCGGGGCTTGAGGCCGCAACGGCCGCGCTGTCGGACGAGGCGCACCAGACGACGTCGCGCGATCTGATCTCGAACTGGAAGCCGCGCCTGACCCAAGCCCTGCGCGGCTTTGGGCTGAACGTCCTGCCGAGCGCCGGCAACTTCGTGCTGGTCCTGTTCGACAGCCCCGAACGCGCCGCCGCCGCCAACGACTATCTGAACATCAAGGGCATCATCGTCCGCCCCGTCGGGGGCTACGGCCTGCCCCAGGCCCTGCGCATCACCATCGGC
This sequence comes from Brevundimonas sp. SGAir0440, assembly GCF_005484585.1. Classification (NCBI taxonomy): domain Bacteria; kingdom Pseudomonadati; phylum Pseudomonadota; class Alphaproteobacteria; order Caulobacterales; family Caulobacteraceae; genus Brevundimonas; species Brevundimonas sp. SGAir0440. The sequence goes on from NZ_CP039435.1 coordinate 789,646, forward strand.
ACCGAGGACCAGAACCGCGCCGTCATCGATGCACTGAGCGAGTTCGCGGCGGGTTAGTCCGTCTCAGAAATCCGTGACGGCATAGCGCCGTCACGGAACAATGGTGAAGCCTTCGACGGGCTGCGACTCGACATGCCCGGGGTGATACATGTCGATATAGATCGTGGTCTTGGCTGGCTGACCGCTGCTGCAGGTCACGTCGAAACCGTCGATGACGTGGCTCGAATGCTGAATGCCCATACTGCCGATACGGGAGAAGATGGGCGGTTTGCCGTCGGAGCAACGCAAGCGGTTGAGGTAGGCCTGCTCTCCCGGCGGCATGTCAGCGCGGACAGGATTCGCCTCACTGCCCAATGCGCCGTTCGTCGCCCCTGTCGTGGCGCACCCGGCCAATGTTAAGAAGACAGCCGTCAGTCCGATCGTTCTCATAGACAGTTCCCCCTTGAGATCCCCAGACTTGCTCATGCGTGATGAATAGACAAGCCAGGTTGCATCTCAACCAAGCTTGAGCCCTCAGTCCGCGCTGGAAAACCGCACCACGCCGATCAGGCCCGCGCGCCAGACGTGGTCGTCGCTGACAAGGGGGCTGTCCTTGGTGTCGCCCAGGCGCTGTTCGTAGTTGACGAAGCCGCCGACGCCGAACCGCTTGCCGACCGGGATGGCCAGGAAGGCGACGGCGCCCGCGCCCGATAGACCGCCCGACGCTTCATAGGGGCTGAAGCCGCTGCCCGGCGCCTGTTCGGCGGTGACGCCGTAGTAGCGTTGTAGGCGCTTGTCGTCGCCGCCGGTCACATAGCCGCTGACCCGCAGCAGACCTACCGGCGTCACGCGCTGATGACCGACCGAGGCGAAATACTGCATGCCGGCGTCGTCACCCGACACGTCCTGGGCGACGCGTCCGCCGACCACGATCCCTCCGAACCGCTTGTAGGCGTAAAGCGCTGCATCTGCGCCCAAGCCGGGGCGTTCCAGGCTGGAGCCTTCGATGTCGCCGGCTGCGAAGCGGGGGCGCAGTTGAACGCCAGCGCGCGTGTCGTCCGTCTTGAACGCGTTCCAGCCCAAGCCGTCCAGACCATTGGCGTAGACCACGTCCTTGTAGTTGGCCGAACCCCAGGCGGTGTAGTTGACGTCATCGCCCGTATTGCCCGTTGCGCTGAAACCGTGGGTGATCCCGCCCCCGACATCGACCCGCCACGTCTTGGGCGCCTCGACCTGCTCATAGGGTTGCGACTGGGCCAGGGCGGAGCCGGCGACGGCGGCGAAGGCGACGGAGAGCAGAAGGGGACGAAGCATCGGGCGTTTCCATGAATGGCGCCCGAGCGGGGAGGTCAGGCCGGTTCAGAATGCGCAAGCTGGGCCTTTGGCTCCAGCAGCGCCAACGACGCCGTCTCTATGCGACTTTCCAGCAACGCCATCATGGCCCCGCGCTTCAGCTGGGCCGGGATCGGCTCAAGAAATTGGAACACGACCGTGCCGGGATAGCGGCGGAAGCCGTGGGCCGGCCAGTGGACGCCGGAGTTGGTGGCGACGGGCCAGCAGGGGCCTTCCAGATCGCGATAGATGGCGGCGACGCCGGGCTTGTAGTCGCCGGGCACGCCCGGATCGTTGCGCGTGCCCTCGGGGAAGATGACGATCTGGCGGCCTTCGGACAGGCGGTCGCGCGCCTGTCGCGTCATATCCTTCAGCGCCTTGGCGTGGCCCGCGCGATCCACGGCGATCATCTTCGACTTCCAGGCGAACCAGCCGAAGAAGGGCAGGGGCATCAGTTCCTTCTTCATCACGAAACAGGCGTCGGGCAGGACGGCCAGCAGGGCCACGATGTCCAGCATCCCCTGGTGTTTGGACGCGATCAGGGCGGCGCCGGACGGGGCGTGCTCCAGCCCGCGCACCTCGACCTTGACCCCTGCGATCCAGCGCAGGCCGAACAGGACGATCTTCGCCCACAGCTTGCACACGCCCTGAACATAGCGATGCGGCAGCAGCAGGACCGGCGACAGGCCGATGGCGATGATCGGCATCGACAGATAGAGCCAGGCGGTGAAGATCAGGGAACGCAGGGTGTTCACTTAGGACGCGGCCTTTTCGTCAGGGGCGGTTTCGGTCTCGGCCGTGACGGCGGCGGGCCGGTCGCGGGTGATGCGACGCACGCCCTCACGGCCCAGGACGGCGAGGTATTTCATATATTCCAGCGTCATCCGCCGCGCAGTCACCGCCGCCCGCCACCAGCGCGCATTGTCCAGCGACGGGGTGGAGATGGCGTAGGGCGTCAGTTTCACGCCCGGCAGTTGGCCCCGGATTTCGACCAGCGATCGCGGCATATGATAGTCGGAGGTGACGACGATCAGGCTGCGATAGCCCTTGGCGCGGCTCCAGGCGGCGATCTCCTGGGCGTTGCCGACCGTGTCCTCAGCCTCGAAACCCAGGTCGACGCAGCAGTTGAACAGACGGCTGGAGCCGGGCGTCAGCTCGCGCAGCTCCTGGCGGCGCACCTCGCGATTGACGCCGGAGATCAGCACCCGTTCGCCCTTGCCCTGTTCCAACAGGCGGATGGCGGTGTTGACCCGCTCGGACGACGGACCGGTCAGGGCCACGATGGCGTCGGCGCGCGCGGGATCGTCGGCCGGCGTCAGCTCGCGCACCCGGTGCGCAAAGGCGAACAGGCCGACCAGCCAGATCAGACCGGCGATGAAGATGACGCTCAACAGTCTCATGCGCCCCCTCCCTCTGTCGGCCGTCCTGACGCCAGCATTCGCATGGCGGCGAATCTCGCCGCGAGAACGGCAACCGTAGCCGCGAGCAGCGGGCAAGGCGAGAGCAACGCTAGGTCGCTCCAGCTGATCGGCAGGGCCGCCGTCAGGCCGCCCGATCCGCCGATGAACCGCAGGAGGATCAGAAGGACCGCCGCCAGCCCGGCGCCGATCGCGCCCGCGCCGGCCGCCATCAGGCCGAACCGTCGCTGGAACAGCCAGGCGATGGCCCCGTCGGTCGCGCCGTTCAGGCTCAGGGTCTCGATCACGCCTTGACCGGCCGCTAGGCCCGCCCGCGTCGCATAAGCGATGGCGGCGCCCGCAGCGAAGGCGACGGCCAGGAAGGCGGCGCCGGCCAGGACCGTGATCATGCCGGCGGACCGCTCGACCTCGCCGCGCCACAGGCTGTGATCGTCCACCGTGGCGTCCAGCCCGGCCTCGGCCAGGGCGCGGCTCAGGGTCACGGCGCTGGCCGGCGCCTGGGCGTTCAGTCGGACCGTCACCAGATGGGGCAGGGGCAGGTCGGGCAGGACCGCGTCGCCCAGCCAGGGGCGCAGCAAATCCTCGGCCGCCTTGCGGCTCAGGGCGGCGGCCTCCTCCACCCCATCGACGCCGGACAGGGTCTCGGCCGCGCGGGCGGCGGCGGTGTCGCCGGTTTCGCCGACGCGGGGACGGACCTGCACGGTGGCCTCGGCGCCCAGCTGTCGGGCCCAGCCGTGCGCGGCGCGGTCGGCGGCCGAGGCGGCGACGGCGGCGAGGCAGGCCAAAAAGCACAGGACGGCGATGACGGTCATCAGCCACGGCTCGCCGGCCGCGGCGGGCGGAAGCAGGCCGGGCCGGCGGCTGGAGAGGCTGAAGTCAGACAGACGGATCATGCGGCGGCCCGCGAGGGTTCGCTGAGCCGTCCAGCCTCCAACCTTAAGACGCGCGCCCCCGACCGCTGGGCCAGGGCCTCGTCGTGGCTGGCGATCAGGACGGTGGCGCCCAGTTTGTTCAGCGACTGGAACAGCCGCAGCAGCTTGTCGGCCATGACGGCGTCCACGCTGCCGGTCGGTTCGTCGGCCACGATCAGGCCGGGGCGGGTGATGACGGCGCGGGCGATGGCCAGCCGCTGCTTTTCACCGCCGGACAGGGCGGGGGGACGGGCCTCCATCCGGCGACCCAAGCCGACCCATTTCAGCATCTCGCGCACGTCGTCGGCGTACTCGGCCTCGGATAAGCCCGTGAGGCGCAGCGGCAGGGCGACATTGTCGAAGGCTGACAGATGATCCAGCAGGCGGAAATCCTGAAACACCACGCCCATCCGCCGCCGAAAGGCCGGGATGTCGCGACGATCGATGCGCGTGACATCCGATCCGAACAGGCGGAGGGTTCCCGTTCCGGGTTGGTCCGCCAGCGTCAGCAGACGCAGCAACGAGGACTTTCCGGCCCCGGACGGCCCGGTAAGAAAGTGGAAAGAGCCGCGCGGCAAAATGAGGTTAACGTCCCGCAGCACGTCGGGCGCGCCGACATAGCCGAAGCCGACGCCGGACAGGCGAACGGTCTCGGTCATAGCGGCGGGTTCGGCGGGCGAGGACGGCATGGTATGTGTTTCAGGAACAGGGCGCGGCGTCGCGCCTTACGGGAGGGGGCGACAGCCTCGCAGTCAGCCACATGATACTGACCTGCCCCGCCTGCGCCACCAGCTATTTCATTCGTGACGAAGCCATAGGCCCCGAAGGCCGCAAAGTGCGCTGCCAATCGTGCGGCGACGTGTGGCGCGCGACCCCCGACGAGCCGCTGGAACTGACCCTGACGCCCGAGCCGGCGGTCGCCGCTGCCACGCCTGCAACCTCGCCCGAACCCGATCCGGCACCGACCGCCTCCAGCCTGGCCGAAACGCCGGCGCCGGAGCTGCCTCGCGCCTTCCGCGCCCGCGCCGATCGGCAGAAGAAGCTGCGCCGCGCTGCGACCCAGGGCGTGATCTGGGCGGGTCTGGCCAGCGTCTTTATCGGCCTGATCGTTTCGGCCTTCCTGTTCCGCGTCGAGATCGTCCAGGCCTTCCCTCGGGCGGCTTCGGCCTACAAATTCTTCGGCGCGCCGGTCAATCCGGTCGGGCTGGACTTCGAAGCCCTGACGGCCAAGGCCGCGCCAAACCATCCCGGCATGATCGTGGTGTCCGGCGCCATCCGCAATGTGCGCGACGTCGAGATCGTCTCGCCGCCGATTCGCGTGGCCCTGCTGGACGCCGCCGGCGCCGAGGTCGGGTTCAAGATCGTAAAGATCGACGCGGCGCCGGTCCTGCCGGGCAAGGTCCAGGGCTTCGCTGCTCTGATCCCCGATCCGGGCGGCCACGGGGCCGGGATCGGCGTCGACTTCGCGCCGGCCAGCCCTTCGCCTGTAAAACCCCAAGCTGAACACGGCGGCCATGAGGCGAAGGCCGCGCCCGCGCACGCGCCGCAGCCCGCCGCCGAAACCTCTCAAGGACTGCGCTCGGCGACGGCGCCCGGCGCCGAGGCGCCGAACACGGCCGCGCCGATCGACGCGCGACCGGTCGGGGCTGTGGACAAGGGGCATGGTGAGGCGGTATCGGCCTCGCATCATGGCTGATCCCTCCCCGACGCCGACCGTTCTTCTGTCCGAGGCCGAGGTGGCGCGCATCGTCGCCGACCTGGCCCAGCGCATCGCGCCCGTCATCGACGACGATACGGTCGCCGCCGTGCTGCTGACCGGCGGCCTGTGGTTCGCCGCCGACCTGACCCGCGCCCTGTCGCGCGTCGGCCGCAACGTCCGTTTCGACGCCCTGTGGCTGGCCTCCTATGGCGACGAGCAGACCAGCCGGGGCCGGATCGACGTCTATGCGCCGTTCCAGCGCCCGATCGCGGGACGCCGCGTCCTTATACTGGACGACGTCTTCGACACCGGCCTGTCGCTGGCGGAAGCCGTGCGCATCGCCCGGGAGGCGGGAGCGTCCGAAGTCCTGACCTGCGTTTTCGCCAGGAAGCCTTGGCCCAAGCCCCGCGCGCCCGAGCCGGACTTCGTCGGCTGGGAGGCGCCGAACCGTTTCCTGGTCGGCTATGGCCTGGACCACGCCGGGACGCTGAGGGGCCTGCCGGACATCTGCGCCCTCGACTGAGCTCAAGGCGCGGCGACAGCGGGGATAATCCGTCCAGGGCTGAATTTCCGCCTGGTTCGGCGTTGACTCTCCGACACCCTTCCGTATATGTCGCCGCTCTTCGCCGCCGGGGCCCTCTCCGGGGGCGTATCTTTTTTTGCGTTTGCGCTGAGGCTTCAACATGTACGCGGTGATCAAGACCGGCGGCAAGCAGTACCGGGTCCAACCGGGCGACACCATCGTCGTCGAAAAGCTCGACGGCGACGCCGGCGCTGAGCTGAAGTTCGACAGCGTCCTGATGCTGGGCGGCGACAAGGGCGTGACCCTGGGCGCCCCCCTGATCGACGGCGCCTTCGTCGGCGCGACCCTGGTCGAGACCCGCAAGGGTGAGAAGATCAAGATCTTCAAGAAGACCCGTCGCCAAGGCTATCGCCGCACGAACGGCCATCGCCAGATGGAATCGGTCCTGCGCATCACCGGCATCGAAGGCGCCGGCGAGACCGCCAAGTGGGACGGCAAGGTCGATCTGACCACCAAGGCCGAGATCAACCTTCGCGCTCGCAACCTGGCCGCTCGTGACGCTGCGTCCTCGCTGGGTTCGACCGAGACGGTCGTGACCGACGTGGACGGCGCCGAGGTCAAGGGCGTCGTGGTCGAGAACTCGGCTCCCGCCAAGAAGGCCCCGGCCAAGAAGAAGGCTGCGCCCAAGGCTGAAGCCGCCGGCGACGAAGCCTAAGACATTCACCGGCGCTCACCGCGCCAGACCAGTTAAGAGAGACGTCCTCAAGTAGGCCGAAAGGCCGGTAGGACCCTCAAGAAAGTACGGAGCGGCAAGATGGCTCACAAGAAATCCGGTGGTTCGTCGCGTAACGGTCGCGACTCCGAGTCGAAGCGCCTTGGCGTGAAGAAGTATGGCGGTGAGCGCGTGCTGGCCGGCAACATCATCGTGCGCCAACGCGGCACCACCTTCCACCCCGGTGAGAACATGGGTATGGGCCGCGACCACACCTTGTTCGCCCTGACGAATGGCGCTGTGAAATTCACCACCAAACGTGGCGGCCGTTGTTACGTGTCGATCCTCGCGGCCAATGACGACGCCGCTCAGGCGATGGCCGCCGAGTAACGCAGTCTGGATCTTCCCGGATCGCGTTGCTCCTGCCAGCAGCCGATCCGGACCAGGGATGATAATCCGCGGGGAGTCTGGATCACCAGGCTCCCCGTTTGCGTTTCCCCGCCTCGAAGACCGTCCGAGCCCTTCAAGGAGATGGTCGACAATCCGAGGCAACGCCCATGTGCGTCATCGAAACCTCTCCTGTCGTCGAGACCCGGCGCCTGATCCTGCGCGCGCCCGCGCCCCAGGATGCGCCGCGCATCGCCGCCCTGGCCAACGACCTGGACATCGCGCGCATGACCAAGCGGATGCCGCATCCGTTCCAGATGCGCGACGCCGACGACTTCGTGTTGCAGGTCGCCTCGCAGGACCCAAGACGAGCCAACACCTTCGTCATCGACCATGAGGACGTGGGGCCCATCGGCGTCATCGGCCTGTTCGAGGGCGAAGACCGGGTGCCGGAAACCGGCTATTGGATCGGGCGTGAATACTGGGGTCGGGGCTTCGCCACCGAGGCGCTGGACGCCGCCCTGGTCTGGGCCAGCCGCAAGTGGAAGCGCCGGGCGCTGGTCGCCGGCCATTTCGCCGACAATCCGGCCTCTGGCCGCGTGCTGGAAAAGGCGGGCTTTCTCTACACCGGCGAGACGCGCCGGGCGTGGAGCCGTGCGCGTCGGGCCGAGGCCGATACGCGCATGATGGTGTGGCTGGCCTGACGGCCAGCCCGCAGGGTCAGCCGCCCGCCAGGGCGGGGCCATAGACGGCCGCGACGGCGACGGCGCCCACCACCAGCATGGCGCCCGCGCCGGCGATGAAGGTGGCGATGGTCTTGGACCGGCGACGCCGCATGCCGCCCGCCTTGTACTTGCGGATGATGACCGACGGCCCTCGCGTAAAGGCCTCGGATCCTATGATGTTGTGTTGGGACAAGAAAAAAGCTCCCCGAACTCTCGCACAGAAGCCGCGATCAGTCCGGGGCGCTCGTGGTCAGAAGATGGCGATCCGCGTTACCGGGGTCGCATCTTCGTGAGAAGGGGCCTGCGGGTCACAGGGTGACGGAGACGACCCGGCCGCCGCGCGTCTGCACCGACTGCATCAGCACCAGGGGCGCATCGCCCGAGGTGACCGGCACGATCAGGAACCAGCCGCCGTCTGGCAGGCCGTCAAAACGGAAACGGCCGTTTTCGCACCGCTCGGAGCGGACATAGTTGCGATAATCGGCGTTGGCGTCGGCGACGGTGCGGGCGCGAACGACGGCGGCAGGCACGGCCGCGCGCTGGGTCGAGCCGTACAGGGTGCGAATGCGCGCGCGGGTATAGGGTGTGTCCGGCGTCAGACCGACGCTGGCGACGCAGTCGAAGGCCTTGCCGTCCCGGGCGAAGGCGATCTGGCCTTGAATGCTGTTGCGGCCGGGCATCTGGGACCAGCCGAAATCCGCCTCGTTGAAGGCGGCCGGTCCCCCGTTCGGCAGGCCGCCGCCGGCTGTCGGCGCGCAGGCGGAGAGGGCGGCGGCGGTCAGGGCGAGAGCCAAGCCAGGGGCGGCGAACGAACGGATCGACATGGGGCTTCCTCCGGGATTTCGGGGTCGTGGGGGACGACTTCCCCCACTATCGCACGACAGGCCGGGCGACTTCCACGCTCAAGATTCCCCCTCTGGACCCGGACCCGACAACGCGCGAAACAGGCCCGACAACGCGCCCATTCGTCGAGGCGCGACAGCTCGGAAACGCCCTGCATGACCGTCACCTTCGCCGATATTCAAGCCGCGCGCACCCGGATCGCCGGCGCGGTCGACCGCACCCCGACCCGCTACTCCAGAAAGCTGTCGCAGCTGACGGGCGCCGAGGTCTGGGTGAAATTCGACAATCTGCAATTCACCGGCAGCTTCAAGGAGCGCGGCGCTCTGAACCGGTTGCTGATGCTGAGTCCCGAGGAGAGGAAGCGCGGCGTGGTGGCCGCCAGCGCTGGGAACCACGCCCAGGCCCTGGCCTATCACGGCGGACGTCTGGGCGTGCCGGTGACCATCGTGATGCCCGAGGGCACGCCCTTCGCCAAGATCAACGGCACGCGCTCGCACGGCGCGACCGTGGTGATCGAGGGGCTGGACTTCACCGGCTCGACCGAGGCGGCCAAGCGGCTGGAGGCCGAAAAGGGCTATGTCTTCGTCTCGGCCTTCGACGACGAAGGCATCGTGGCGGGCCAGGGTGTCTGCGCGATAGAGCTTCTGGAGGATGCGCCCGAGGTCGAAGCCTTGATCATCCCCATCGGCGGCGGCGGGCTGATCGCGGGCTGCGCCATTGCGGCCAAGGCGATGAAGCCAGACATCAAGGTCTTCGGCGTTGAGGCCGCGCGCTATCCGTCCTTCACCGCCAAACGGGCGGGAATGCCGCCGCTCTGCACCGGCCAGACCATCGCCGAGGGCATCGCCATCAAGGCCGTCGGCGACATTCCCTTCGCCCTGGCCGACCCGCTGGTAGACGACGTCTTCGTCTGCCAGGAAGCCGACTTCGAACGGGCCGTCGCCACCTATGTCACCTATGAGAAGACGGTGTCGGAAGGGGCCGGCGCGGGCGGTCTGGCCGCGCTTCTGGCCTATCCCGACCGGTTCAAGGGGATGAAGGTCGGGCTGGAGTTGTGCGGCGGAAACATCGATGCGCGGATGCTGGCGGTCGTCTTGAACCGCGAGATGGTCCGTGAGCGCAGATTGATCGTCTATCGCATCCTGGGCGACGATCGGCCGGGCATGCTGTCGGCCATGGCGGCGGTGATCGGCGGCCTGGGCGGCAACATCATCGACGTGGTCCACAACCGTCTGGCGCTGGACGTGCCGGCCAAGGGCGCCGAGTTCGACATCATGGTCGAAACGCGCGATAGCGCCCACGCCGACGAGATCGGCGAGGCCTTGAAGGAACGCGGCTATGAACTTCGGATGGGGTAAGGCGGCGATCGTCGCGGGCTTCTTGCTGGCGGCCTGCGGCCAAGCCGCGCCGGTCGATCCGAACGCAGGCAAGGCCGAGGCGGCCGCCTTCATGGCCAAGAACGGCAAGGAAGAGGGCGTTCAGACCCTGACCAGCGGCCTGCAGTACAAGGTGGTGCAGGCGGGGCCGGCTGGCGGCGTCAGCCCCGACCGCAACGACTTGGTCAAGGTCGACTACGAGGGCAAGCTGGTCGACAACAGCGTGTTCGACAGCTCATTCGCGCGCGGGGCGCCGGCGGTGTTCACGCCCGAGGAAGTGGTCAAGGGATGGACCGAGGCGCTGCAGAAGATGCGCGTCGGCGACGAATGGCTGCTCTATGTCCCGCCCGAGCTGGGCTATGGCGAGCAGGGCAATCCGAAGATCCCGGCCAACTCGGTGCTGATCTTCCGCCTGAAACTGCTGGACGTGGCCAAGGTGCCCGGCGGCGGATCGGGCGTCGGGATGGCGATGGGGTGACGGTTGGCGTTTCCTCCGCGCGAGGCGAAGGAAATGTGCACTGTTGATTTTTTTGAGTGCACTTTCGTGCAGATTTTTGCGAGCGGTTTGCAGGTCCCCGGCGGATGTCGAAGGTCAGGCGGGCAGTATAGCCGAATGCGCGGGGACGGTTGAGTAACGGTCGCTGGACGTTTTCAGGGCGTTGAAATTGCTGTGGTTCGTCGCGGCGGTTGCGCTGGCTAGACGGGTTCCAGGCCCCGCCATTCGGTCAGGACCGCGGGATCGGTCTCGGTCGTCGCCTCGGCCAGGGTCGCGAACTCGGCGGGCGGCGTCAGTTGCGACAGGGCCCAGACGGCGGCGCCGCGCACCAGGGGCGAGGGGTCGTCAAGCAAGGCCTTCGTCGGGGCGATGAGGGTCGCGTCGTCCGAGTTGCCGACGGCGTAGAGGACATTTCTGAGGAAGCGGTCGCGGCCGATCCGCTTGACCGGACTCTTGGTGAAAAGGGCGCGGAAGGCGGCGTCGTCCAACGCCAGCAGGTCATGCAGGCGTGGGCTTTGAAAAGCCGGGCGGGGCGCCAGCCGGATTTCGCGGGCTTCCTGGGCGAACTTGTTCCACGGACAGACCGCCAGACAGTCGTCGCAGCCATAGATGCGCGATCCGGTCAGGGTGCGGAACTCGACCGGCCAGGGCCCGGCGAACTCGATGGTCAGGTAGGACAGGCAGCGCCGGGCGTCGAGCTGGAACGGGGCGGGAAAGGCCTTGGTTGGGCAGGCGTCGAGACAGGATGTGCAGCGGCCGCAGTGTTCGGTCTCGGCCGCGTCCGGCGCGATCTCGGCGGCGGTCAGGATCGTGCCCAGAAACAGCCAGTTGCCGTGGGTGCGGCTGAGCAGATTGGTGTGTTTGCCCTGCCAGCCCAGGCCGGCGCGCTGGGCCAGCGGCTTTTCCATCAGGGGGGCGGTGTCGACGAAGACCTTGATGTCGGCCCCGTTGCGGGCCGCGATCTGGCCCGCCAGCTGTTTCAGCCGGCCCTTGATGACCTCGTGATAGTCGTCGCCGCGCGCATAGACCGAGATGTAGCCGGCCGAGCGGTCAGCCAGCTGATCCAGCGGGTTCTGCTCAGGGCCGTAGTTCATGCCCAGGACGATGGCGGTCCTGGCCTGATCCCACATGGCGGTGGGGTGCTGGCGGCGATCCAGCGTCGTCTCCATCCATTCCATGTCGCCATGCCGGCCCTCGTTCACGAAACGCCGCAGCCGCTCGCCCGCCGGCCAGGCGTCGGCCGCCGAGGCGAACTGGCAGACATCGAAGCCCAGCTCGGCCGCGCGCTGGCGGATGAAGGTTTTCAGGCGGTCGGACACGGGGCGGGGGATAGCATGAAGTCTCATCTGCAAGCAGCGGCGAAGAGACGTCTTTGTCAGTCGCCGGATGCCGCCGCGCCGTCGAACAGTTCGAGAATCTGGGTCCGAATGTCAGTGGGCCAAGGGGCGATCAGGGCGGTCAAACGATCGCGGTCGCCGGCGAACAGCGCGCGGCTGGTCTCCTCGAAGTCGGGGGCGTCGCCGGCCATCTCGACCATGAAGCCGTAGGCGGCTTCGGTGCGACGGCGGCGTACATCGTTGTCGGCGCCGGTCTTGCGGGCCTGTTCCACCAGACGGCGCAGGGCGGCCGAGGCGCCGCCCGGCTGGGTCGCCAGCCAGTCCCAATGCCGGGGCAACAGCGTGACCTCGCGTGCGGCGACGCCCAGACGCGGACGGCCGCGCTTTTGAGCCAAAGCCGGTTCTTGTTCGCGGAGGTCCAGGTCGACCGGCCGACCGGTCGCCAGATCGAACACGCGTAGCGCGGCGTGAGGCGAGGCCGCCAGGGCCTTGCGACAGGCGGCAGCCACGGCGGCGTCCGAGCCTCTTGCGATGCGTCGGGGGCCGTCGAACAGGATCAGATCGCGAACTTCGTCGCTCATGTATTTACCCGGATGAAATTGTCTGTCATCTTTATACCCGGATAAATAAGAGAGCGCCATGACCCCGACAAATCGCAAGAGCCTGATCGCCGAATATAAGGAGCGCGTGACCATCGCCGGGGTATATGCCGTGATCTGCAGCGCGACGGGTCAGGTCTGGGTCGGCAAGAGCCGCCACATCGACACCGAGCAGAACGGCCTGTGGTTTGCGCTGCGCCACGGCGGCAGTCCGTATCGGTCGCTTCAGGCGGCGTGGAAGGCGCACACACCCGAGGATTTTCGCTTCGAACAGCTGGACCGTCTGCCGGAAGACATCTCAAACTTGAGGCGCAAGGACGAGCTGCTTAGTCGCGCCAAGCTGTGGATCGCCCGGTTGGGCGCCGAGGCGCTTTAAAAATCCAGGTCCGCATACCACGCCGACGGCGGCACGCCGACGAAGCGGTCGGCGAGCAGGGGGCGGAAGCAGGGGCGGGATTTGAGCTTGGAGTACCAGGTCTTCAGGCCGGGCCAGGTCTTCCACTGGATCTCGCCGAAATAGTCCAGCACCGACAGGTGGGCGGCGGCGATCAGGTCGGCCTGGGACAGGCGGCGGCCGGCCAGCCAGTCGCGCGCGGCGACCAGGTCCTCCAGCATGGCGAGGTGGGATTTCAGGGCGTCGCGGCCGTCACGCAGGGCGCGGGCTTCGGGCGGGCCTAGCTTCAGCAGCGGTTTTTCCATCCGCTCGTGCAGCAGGACGGCGTCGACCTCGTCCATGAAGCGGCGCTCGAACCAGCCGGTCAGGCGGCGCGCCTCGGCCCGTTCGGCCAGATCGGCGGGCAGCAGCAGCGGCCCCTTTTGCTGATCCTCGATCCAGCCCAGGATGGCGGGCAGTTCGCACAGCACCAGCGGGCGGCCGCGATCCATCGTCTGGATCACCGGCGGCAGGCCGGACGGGTTAAAGTCGTTGACCGGGCAATCGTCCTCCCACGGACGGACCGGCGCATCCGTCCATTCGATCCGCGCCTCTCCCAGCGCCAGTCGCGCGGCGCGTGAGGCGGGCTGGAAGGCGAAGTGGAAGAGAACACAAGGGTCGGCCATCTAAGGGTGATGCGCCCGGACCCGTTAATGCGCGTTTACTGCATTGAAATTGGACGCAAGGTCAGGACCACGGCCCCTTGGGCGCGGGGCCGGTCGAGGCGGCTTGGGGCTCGGCGGGAGCCGCGGCCGGGACCGCGGGCTGCGGACGGGCGTGGCCGCGCGGGTCGGCGTGGATCAGGATGTCGGCGGCGGGATACTGAGCCAGCACCCGGTTCTCGGCGGCGACGACGATGGCGTGGGCGGCGTCCAGCGTCTGGTGCGCGTCCAGGTCGACATGCATCTGGATCATCATCACCTGACCAGACATGCGGGTGCGCAACTGGTGCACGCCGAAGACCTGGGGGTCGGCCAGGACGGCCTTGGTGATGGCGGCGCGGTCGGCCTCGGGCACGGCGCGGTCCAGCAGGTGATCGGCGGCGGCCTTCAACATGCCCGTCGCGCCCCAGAACAGCCAGACGGCGACGACGATGCCGGCGGCCGCATCCAGTCCCGGCGCGCCCAGGAAGGCCCCCGAAATCACCCCGATCAGCACAACGACGTTTGCGGCCAGGTCGGCGGCGTAATGGGCGCGGTCGCCGGCGACGGCGAGAGAGCCGGTCTTCTTCAGCGTCTGGGTCTGCATCCACACCAGCCAGGCGGTGATGGCGATGGCCGCGACCATGACGCCCGTGGCCCAGACGCCGGAGGTCACGGGACGGGGGTCGAAGATGCGCTGCACCCCCTCCCAGGCGATGAAGAGGGCCGAGGCGAAGACCAACCCGGCCTGGACCAGGGCCGACAGCGCCTCGCCCTTGCCGTGGCCATAGCGGTGGTTCTCGTCGGCCGGGGCGGCGGCCCAGCGCACGGCGAAAAAGGTGGTCAGGGACGCCGCCAGATCCAGCACCGAATCCGCCAGGGTCGCCAGGATGGAGACCGAGCCTGAGGCGCCCAGCGCAAAGGCCTTCATCGCGATCAGCGCCACCGCGACCCCGACCGACAGGCGGGTGATGCGGCGGGTGGCCAGATGGGCGTCGTCGAGCGAGGCGGGGGCGGGGGCGGGCGTCGTCATTGTCGGCTTCTTCTCGCGCAATCGTGGCTGAAAGCCAACCGCTGGCCCAAACGGGTCGTTCCGTCAGAAACGATCATGCTCTAGGGGGAAGGCATCCGGGCGCGGCGCGTTCCGGGCGCATTGGTTTTCGAGGGTCTCATGTCGGACTGGCTTGCCGCCATCATCCTGGGTCTGGTCGAGGGGCTGACCGAGTTCATTCCGGTCTCGTCCACCGGCCATATGCTGCTGCTGGGCCATTTCATGGGCTTCGAGAGCGCGGGCAAGACGTTCGAGATCGTGATCCAGCTGGGCGCCCTGCTGGCCATCGTCAGCGTCTATTTCAAAAAGCTGTGGACCCTGGCGACGCGCTGGCCCTTCGACGCCGAGGCGCGCCGATTTCTGATCGGCCTGCTGGTCGCCTTCGCGCCGGCCGTCGTGATCGGTTTCCTGGCCTATGACTTCATCAAGACGGTGCTGTTCGAGACGCCGCAGGTGGTGTGCATCGCCCTGATCGTCGGCGGGGTGATCCTGTTGCTGCTGGATCGGATGGACAAGACGCCCAGGTGGCTGGACGCCGAGGCCTATCCGATGCGCATCTATTTCCTGATCGGCCTGTTCCAGTGCCTGGCCATGATCCCCGGCGTGTCGCGGTCCGGCGCCACCATCGCCGGCGGCCTACTGCTGAGAACCGACAAGCGGTCGGCGGCCGAGTTCAGTTTCTTTCTGGCCCTGCCCACCATGGGGGCGGCGGTGGCCTATGACCTGCTGAAGAACCACAAGACGCTGGATTTCAGCGACATCGGCCTGATCGTCGTGGGCTTCGTCGTGGCCTTCATCTCGGCCCTGGCGGTGGTGCGGTTCCTGCTCGATTTCGTGTCCAAGCGCGGCTTCGGCGTCTTCGCCTGGTGGCGGATCGTGGTCGGGGTCGTGGGGCTGGCGCTGTTGCAGGCGGGGTTCTGAGGCCATGACCACGCTTCTGTATGGCCGCCCGCCGGTCGTCTTCGATCCGCCCGGCGACGCAATCCAGACCTCGCCCCTGATCCCGGACTCGGCTGCGCTGGAGGCGCAGGAACCGGGCTCGGCCGACAGCATCATGATCTACGCCCCGCCCGGCGTGCTGGAGCGGCGCTACGTGCTGGCCCTGGCGCTGAAGGCGCTGAAAGTGGGGGGACAGCTGGACGTCATGGCGCCCAAGGACAAGGGCGGATCGCGCCTGGGCAAGGAGCTGAAGACGTTCGGCCTGGAGGTCGCCGAGACCGCCAAGGCGCACCATCGTCGCTGCATCGTCATTCGACCCGAAACGGTCGAGGGGCTGGACGAAGCCATCGCCTCCGGCGGGCCGCAGATCGTGCCGGGACTGGAAGCCTGGTCGCAGCCCGGCGTGTTCGCCTGGGACCGGATCGATCCGGGTTCGGCGCTGCTGGCCGAACACCTGCCGCCGATGAAGGGCGAGGGGGTCGATCTGGGCTGCGGCTATGGCGCGCTGTCGATCGTAGTGCTGCGCTCGCCCGCCGTGACCAAGCTGAAGATGGTCGATCTGGATCGCCGCGCCATCCAGGCCGCTCGCCGCAATATCGAGGACGACCGCGCCAAGGTGTGGTGGTCGGACGCCCGCACCCTGGACGCCAAGGGCGACAAGGATTTCGTGGTCAGCAATCCCCCCTTCCACGACGGCGGGGCCGAGGACAGGCGGCTGGGGCAGGCCTTTATCCGCAAGGCGGCCGAACTGCTGAAGAAGGGCGGCGTCGCCTGGGTCGTGGCCAACCGGCACCTGCCGTATGAGGCCGAGCTGAACGCGGCGTTCAAGCGGGTGCGGCTGGTCGCCGAGGCGGGCGGCTACAAGCTGTTCGAGGCGGTGAAGTGACCGCGCTCAAGCAGTCCGAAGGGCGGTAGCGCATGAAGAAAGTCCCGACGTCGAGGGTCGATCGTCTGCTGGGCTCGATGGGCTATGGATCCCGCGCCGAGATGGCGCGGATGGCCAAGGCGGGCGGCATCGTGCTGGACGGGACGGACCTGACGGACGTGTCCAAACGCATCGCCGTGACGCCCGATCTGCCCGGCCGGATGGAGATCGACGGCGAGCCTCTGGACCCCGTGCAGGGTCTGGTGATCCTGCTGAACAAGCCGCTGGGCATGACCTGTTCCCACAAGGAAGAGGGGGCGCTGGTCTATGACATCCTGCCGGGGCGCTGGCGGGCGCGCGATCCCGCCATCTCGACCATCGGACGGCTGGACAAGCAGACGACGGGTCTGCTGCTGCTGACTGACGACGGCGATCTGCTGCACCGGGTGATCAGTCCCAAGCGCCATGTGGCCAAGGTTTACCGGGCGGGTCTGGCGCGGCCGCTGACCGGAACGGAAGGCGCGCTGTTCGCTTCGGGCGAGCTGGTGCTGGAGGGCGAGGACAAGCCGTTGGCGCCGGCGGTGCTGGAGGTGGTTTCGCCGACCGAGGCTCTGCTGACGGTGACGGAGGGGCGCTATCATCAGGTGCGCCGGATGTTCGCCGCCGCCGGCAACCACGTCGAAACCCTTCATCGCGAACAGCTGGGCGGACTGGTCCTGCCCGCCGATCTGGCGCCTGGTCAGTGGCGCCTCGCGACGGCGGACGAGGTCGCTTCGATCTTCACGGCGCCCGGGAGCGTGGGTTGAGGCTCTTGACGCCTGCGGGATCGGACGCGCAGGTCGAGGGATGACGACCAAGATCAAGATCTGCGGCCTGACCACGCCCGACACGCTCAACGTCGCTCTGGTGGGCGGAGCGGATTTCGTGGGGGCGGTGGTGTTCCCCAAAAGCCCGCGCCATCTGGATCCCGAAACCGCCGCCGCCCTGTTCGAGCGGGCGCGGGGGCGGGCGAAGATCGTGGCGGTGACGGTCGATCCCGACGACGCCCTGCTGCAACAGATCGCCCGGACGCTAAGGCCCGACCTCATCCAGCTGCATGGGTCTGAGGCGCCGGCGCGGGCAGAGCGCGTGCGGGCGCTGACGGGGGCGGGTGTGATCAAGGCCCTACCCATCCGCCAGGCGGACGATTTCGCCGCCGCCGATGCGTGGGATGATCATGCCGATCATCTGATGTTCGACGCCAAGCCGCCGGAGGGGTCGGCGCTGCCCGGCGGGGTGGGGCACAGTTTTGACTGGACCCTGCTGTCGGGTCGCGCCTTTCGACATCCGTGGTTCCTGGCGGGCGGTCTGAACCCGGACAATGTGGCCGAGGCGCTGAGGATGACGGGCGTGCCCATGGTCGATGTGTCCTCTGGCGTGGAAAGCGCGCCGGGTGTTAAGGACGCCGACCGGATCGCGGCCTTCATCCAAAACGCGCGCCGGTCGTAATTGCGACGCCTCTCCGCGTGAAAGTCGAAACCGTGAACGCCCAGACCCCTATTCAAGCCGCCGATTCCACCCAGTCGCTGTCGAACGCCTACGCCTGGCCGGACGCGCAGGGTCGCTTCGGTCCGTATGGCGGTCAGTTTGTGGCCGAGACCCTGATGCCGCTGATCCATGAGCTGGACGCGGCCTACAAGGCGGCCAAGGCGGACCCCAGCTTCCAGGCCGAGCTGGACGGTTATCTGGAGCATTACGTCGGTCGCGAGAGCCCGCTGTATTTCGCCGAGCGCCTGACCGAACATTTCGGCGGGGCCAACATCTGGCTGAAGCGCGAGGACCTGAACCATACGGGCGCGCACAAGATCAACAACTGCATGGGCCAGATCCTGCTCGCCCGCCGCATGGGCAAGACGCGCATCATCGCCGAGACCGGCGCGGGGCAGCACGGCGTCGCCTCGGCGACCGTGTCGGCGCGGTTCGGCCTGCCCTGCACGGTCTATATGGGCGCGGTGGACGTGGAGCGGCAGCAGCCGAACGTGTTCCGCATGCGTCTGCTGGGTTCGGAAGTCTTCTCGGTCACGGCCGGCGCCGCGACCCTGAAGGACGCGATGAACGAGGCGATGCGCGACTGGGTCACCAACGTCTCGGACACCTATTACATCATCGGCACGGCGGCGGGTCCGCACCCCTATCCGGCCATGGTGCGCGATTTCCAGTCGGTGATCGGCAAGGAGATCAAGAGCCAGTCGATGGCCCGGATGGGCAAGCTGCCTGAAGCGGTGGTCGCCTGCATCGGCGGCGGGTCCAACGCCATCGGCGCCTTCCACCCCTTCATCGAGGACGAGGGCGTGCGCCTGATCGGCGTCGAAGCGGCCGGCCATGGTCTGGATACGCCGGATCACGCGGCCTCGCTGAAAGGCGGGCGGTCGGGCGTGCTGCACGGCAACCGGACCTACTTGCTTCAGGACGAGGACGGCAACATCGTCGAGGGGCACTCGATCTCGGCCGGTCTGGACTATCCGGGTATCGGGCCGGAACACGCCTGGCTGCACGACATCGGCCGGGCCGAATACCGCTCGGCGACGGACAATGAGGCGCTGGAAGCCTTCCAGCTGTGCTCGAAGCTGGAAGGCATCATTCCGGCGCTGGAGCCCGCCCACGCCCTGGCGCGGACGGGCGAAGTGGCGCGCGAAGTCGGCAAGGGCGGCGACGTCGTCCTGCTGATGTCGGGGCGCGGCGACAAGGACATCTTCCAGGTCGCCAAACATCTGGGAGTGAACCTGTGATCCGTACCCTTCTTGCGGCGACTGCCGCCCTGAGCCTGTCCGCCGCGGTTGCGCAGGCCCAGACGCCGGCCCCCGCTGCGCCGCAGTCGGCGCCGCAAGGCGGTCCGGCCGACGTCGGCCTGCTGCCCGGCGCGGAGCTGTCGCCCGATTGCGGGGGGCTGAACAATCTGACGGGGCGGGCCTGGTGCGTGACCGCGCAGCTGGGCCAGATCGGCGCCCTGGCCGACGCCTATATCGCCGATCTGGAAACCAAGAACTGGCTGGCCGCCGGCGGCGACGACAACCGCGTCGTCTTCATCAAGCGCCGCGAGGCCGGCGGCTGCGACGGGATGCAGATGGTCGCCTTCTACGACACCACAAAGACCGCCGTCGCCGAGCTGCCCGGCTATCTGGGCTTCGCCACCATTCCGGGCGACGTGTGCGCGGCTGCTGCGGCCGCGACCCCGCCCGTCGGTCAGGTTCCGGCGCAGCCGCAATGAACCGCGTTGCCATCGTTGGCTTGATGGCTTTGCTGGTTTCGTGTGCGTCATCACCACCCGAAAATTCGGTGCAGGCGGTAAACCTAGTGATTGCTCGGTCGGCTGATATTGCCGTCTGTGACAAGGCCGGAAATATGCGATTTATAGAACGTGCATTTGTGCGCGATCAGATGGTGTGTGATCGGCGCCTGATCCCATCAGGATTTGATATCGCCTACGGCTCTCGATGCTATCCGATCACAGACTTCCAATGGTTTGCAGCATCCCTAGAGACGCCGCGAAAATCTTGTCAGGCAATCTCATGACCACCGCCCGTATCGATGCGCGCTTCAAGGCGCTGAAGGCCGAGGGCCGTGCGGCCTTCATTCCCTATGTGATGGGCGGCGATCCGTCGCGCGAAGAGGCGCTGGAGATCCTGAACGGCCTGCCGGCTGCGGGCGCCGACATCATCGAACTGGGCTTTCCGTTCAGCGATCCGATGGCCGAGGGGCCGCCGATCCAGCGGGCGGCGATCCGGGGCATGGCGGCGGGTTTCGGCCTGCGCGCGACGATGGATTTGGCCAGGGAATTCCGTCAGGGCGACGACGCCACGCCCATCGTGCTGATGGGCTATCTGAACCCGATCGAGAGCTTGGGCTATGACGCCTTCGCCGCCTACGCCGCCGACTGCGGCATCGACGGGCTGATCGTGGTGGACTGCCCGCCGGAAGAGGCCGGGCCGCTGATCGAGGCGCTGGACAAGGTGTCGATCTCGCTGATCCGCCTGGCGACGCCGACCTCGGACGACGAGCGGCTGAAGATCGTGGTCCAGGGCACATCGGGCTTCGTCTATTACGTCGCCGTCGCGGGCGTGACGGGCGTCAAGGAAGCGAACGCCGACGTGGTGGCGCCGGCGGTCGAGCGGGTGCGCAAGGCCTCGGGCCTGCCGGTCGCGGTCGGGTTCGGGGTCAAGACGCCTGAACGGGCCGCCGAGATCGCCCGTGTCGCCGATGCGGTGGTCGTCGGCTCGGCCCTGGTGGACGAGGTGGCGGCGGCGCTGGAGGCGAACGATCCCGTCGCGCCGCGCGTTCTGGCCCGGGTGAAGGCGCTGGGCGATGCGGTTCGATCCGTCGCCGCTAGTGCTTCCGTGGCGGAAACCGTCTAAGAGCGCGCGGATGAACGACAAGACCAAGCCTCAGGAAAAGCGCGGCGGCTGGCTGAGCCGCTTTGCGCCGGGCGTGCGCAAGATCGTGTCGCGCCGCGACACCCCGGACAATCTCTGGGTCAAGGATCCCGACAGTGGCGAGATGCTGTATCGCTCGGACCTGGAGGCGGCCCTTTGGGTGACGCCGTCGGGCCGGCATATGCGCATCGATGCGCCGACGCGCCTGAAGGCCACCTTCGACGGCGGCGTCTTCCAGTCCATCGATACGCCCGACGTGCCGGAAGATCCGCTGAAATTCTCGGACGGCAAATCCTACAAGGATCGCCTGAACGCCGCGCGCAAGGCCGCGGGCCGCAAGGACACCATGGCCATCGGCTATGGTTCGGTCGGCGGTCAGGACGCGGTCGTGATCGTCCAGGACTTCACCTTCATGGGCGGGTCGCTGGGCATGGCGGCGGGCGAGGCCTTCATCAAGGCGGCGCGCGAGGCGGTCAGCCGTAAGGTTCCGCTGGTCTGTTTCACCGCCGCCGGCGGCGCGCGGATGCAGGAAGGCGCCCTGTCGCTGATGCAGATGGCGCGCACCACCCTGGCCATCGAAGAGCTGAAGGACGCCAGACTGCCTTATGCCGTGGTGCTGACGGATCCGACGACGGGCGGGGTGACGGCCTCCTACGCCATGTTGGGCGATGTGCATCTGGCCGAACCGGGCGCCCTGATCGGCTTCGCCGGGCCGCGCGTGATCGAGGCGACCATCCGCGAGAAGCTGCCGCCCGGCTTCCAGCGCGCCGAATATCTGCAGGAAAAGGGCATGGTGGACCGGGTCGTGACCCGCGCCGACCTGCCGCGCACCTTGGGTCAGATCCTGTCCATGCTGATGGGCGGGACGCGCGCCGCCGCCTGAGACCGTTTGAAGGGCCAGTCGATCGCGGTCGAGGCCCACAGGCACCACCAGATGATGACCGGCTGAAGCAGCAGGCGCGGGCCGTGATAGGCCCAGCCTAAGGCTGCGCCCGACGCCATAAAGTTCACGGCATGCTGGATGTTGGCCGGATAGACGCAGACGGCGTAGGCAGCCAGCGCCCAGCCGGCGGCGACGCGTAGGCGCGGGATCATCAGACCCGCCGCGCCCAGCAGTTCTGCGATCCCCGTCAGGGCCACGACCAGGGCCGGCTGCGGAACCCACGCCGGCGTGATCCGCACGAAGGGGCCGGGGACCATCAGATGCAGTACGCCTGCGCCCAAAAAGACGGCCGCAAGGACGAGGCGCGCCGCGGTTCTGATCTGCGGCCTGGAAGTCATGTCGCGGTTCTCGAAATCAGCAGGTAAAGGAGGCGGATGGATCCCGTCTCCGAACGACTACGCGCGCGCCACCCCCAGCGGATCGACCTTTCGCTGGAAAGAATGCGCGTGCTGTGCGCGGCCCTTGGCGATCCGCAGCACAAGCTTCCGCCGGTGATCCATGTGGCGGGCACCAATGGCAAGGGGTCGACCGTCGCCCTGATCCGCGCCATCGCCGAGGCGGCGGGGCTGAAGGTGCACGCCTATACCTCGCCTCACCTGGTGCGGTTCAATGAACGGATCCGGCTGGCTGGAACGCTGATCGAGGACGAGCATCTGAACGCGATCCTGGACCGGATCGAGGCGGTCATGGCCGAAACGGACAGCGAGGCCACGGTGTTCGAAAGCACCACCGCCGCGGCCTTTCTGGCCATGTCCGAGACGCCCGCCGATCTGGCCATCATCGAAGTGGGTCTGGGCGGGGTGCTGGACGCGACCAATGTGATCGAGCGGCCGCTGCTTAGCGTCATCGCCCCGGTCGACTACGACCATGCGGAGTTTTTGGGCACGGATCTGGCCGCCATCGCCTCGGAAAAAGCCGGGGTGCTGAAGGCCGGAGCGCCGGCCGTGATCGCGCGCCAGAAGGAAGAGGCGATGGCCGCCATCGAGCGACGCGCCACGGACGTCCATGCACGGCTGACCGTGCTGGGTGTGGACTTCGACGCCTGGGCCGAGCGGGGCGGCCTGGCGTTCCAGACGGCCGAACTGTTCATGGACCTGCCGGCGCCGGCCCTGGCAGGCGCGCACCAGATCGACAATGCGGCCCTGGCCGTGGCGGCGGCGGTCGAACTTGACCTGCCCGAGGCTGCGATCGCCGAGGGGCTGAAGCGCGTGCGCTGGCCCGCGCGGCTGCAACGGATTTCGGGCGGCCCCTACGGCGCTGCGGCCAAGGCGGCGGAGGCGGAGCTGTGGCTGGACGGGGGACACAATCCCCATGCAGCGCGGGCGCTGGCGGCGTTTCTGGCCGAGCGTCAGGCGCGGGCGCCGCGTCCCCTGGCCCTGATCTGCGGCATGCTGAACAACAAGGACGCGGGTGGATTCATCGCCGCGCTGAAGGACAGCCAGGCCACCGTCTTCACCGTCGGCTTCGACGGGGCGGCGGCCGAGCCGACGGCCCTGGCGGCCGTGGCGCGCGGGCATGGGCTGGCGGCGACCCCGGCGGGTTCGGTTGCCGAGGCGCTGGACCTGGCGCTGCGCCTGGGCGCCGGCCGGGTCGCCATCTGCGGATCGCTGTATTTGGCCGGCGAGGTCCTGGGCGCCAGCGAGGAGACCTGGCCCGTCTAGCGCGTCATCCAGGGCTTGGACTTGCCGGCGGCGATGCGGGCGGCCTGTTCGCGCTGGAAGCGACCGCCGCGCGGCGGCTTGGCGCGCGCATCCAGCTTGGCGGTCTTCAGGCGCAGAGCCTTCTGGACCGGGGTCTCGCCGGGGATGTCGTCAGCCGGGTTCGGGGTGTCTTCGTCGCTCATGGCGCCATCCTAGCATGAAAAACGCCCGCCGGTCGGACCGGCGGGCGCTTGATCTGACAGGGTCGAAAGGGCTCAGGCCTTGACGCCGGCCTCGGCCAGCCATTCGACGATCTTGCCCTTGGGCATGGCGCCGACCTTCATCGAAGCCATCTGGCCGTCCTTGAACAGCATCAGGGTCGGAATGCCCTTCACGCCCAGCTTGGACGGGGTCATGGGGCTGTCGTCGATGTTGATCTTGGCCACGGTGACCTGACCGCCCAGTTCGTCGGCGATCTGTTCCAGCGCCGGGCCGATCTGTTTGCAGGGGCCGCACCATTCGGCCCAGAAATCGACCAGGACCGGGGTCGAAGATTTCAGGACGTCGGCGTCAAAGCTTTCGTCGGTGACTTTCACTGTCGCCATAAATGGCTCCTTGGGCGCTATCGCTCGGCGCGCGGCGCCTCGCTACTTGAGCGCAGGTTTATGTTGGCCGGAGCGTCCGGGTTCGGTCGCAGATGTGGGAGCGAATCGCGGGCAATTCAACTACCCGCGAGCGCCGCCGCCAGCAGGGTTTCGGGAATGGGCATCAGCTTGGGCCCGTCGGTCCAGACCAGGGCGGCCTCGACGGGGCGGTCGGGATAGAGGCGCCTAAGCACGGCGACATAGACGGCGGCCTGCAGCACATAGGCGGGATCGACCGCCTCGACGGCGTCTGGCGCAGGGCGGTTGGTCTTGTAGTCGACGACCAGAACCTTCTCGGGCGTGACCACCAGCCGGTCGATGCGGCCGTTGATGGCGACGCCGGGCGGCAGGTCGGGCGCCGATCCCGTCAGGGCCACCTCGGCGCGGGAGCCGGGACCGAAGACGGGGGCGAAGCGGGCGTCGTCCAGCACAGAGAAGGCGGCGGCGATCATCTCTGCGCGCTGGGCCTCGTCCAGATCAGTCTCGCGAGCCAGCAGGCGTTGGGCGGCGTCGGGGCGGTCGGCGGGCGCGATCTCGGGCAGGCGTTCCAGCAAACGGTGGATCAGGTCGCCGCGCCGGAATCGGCCCAGCGATGCCCCGCCGGCCGCGCGGTTGGCCAAAGGCGAGGGGGCGGGAATGCGGATCGCGCCGCCCTCCATCCGTGACGGCGAGGCGAAGCGGGCGGCGGCGTCGGCCGGCGGCGGCGAGGCGGTCCAGGTTGGCAGGACGGCGGCGGACCGGACTTCATCGGCGGCGACCAGACGACGCTCGGGGTCGACGCCATAGCGACGCACACCGTTCTCGACCTCGCGCACCTGATCGCCCAGGCGGTCGAAGGTTTCCTCGAGGATCGACCACCAGCTGCCGGCCTCGGCGCCTCGGCTGGAGGCGCGGCCCATGACGATGACGCGGTCCCGCGCGCGGGTCAGGGCGACATAGAGCAGGCGCAGGGTCTCGTCGTCGGTGCGGGCCTGGCGCGCGGCGCGGGCGTCGGCCGAGGCCGGGCAGTCGTCCTTCGCCGAGCCGGGCGCCATCAGCCAGGCCTCGTCCTCGCCCTCCGGCGTGACCGCGGGCATCAGGGAAGGGCCTTGCGCCTTCGCCTTCATGGTGGTGTCGGGCAGGATGACGATGGGCGCCTCCAGACCCTTGGCGCCGTGGACGGTCATGACGCGAACCTCGCCGCGCGCGCCTTCCAGTTCGCGCTTCACCTCGACGTCGGCGGCCTCCATCTGGGCCAGGCAGGTCTCCAGATCGACCGCGCCCCGGTTCTCGGCGGCCAGCACCTGGTTCAGGGTCTCGTCGATGGCTTCTTCCGCCTCGCGCCCCAGCCGGGCCAGGATGCGGGCGCGGCCGGACCACCCCGTATCGTCCACCCGGTTCAGGGCCTGGGAGAAGAAGGCGAAGGGATCGCCGCCGCGCGCGCCGATGGCGGCCTGCAATGCATCGCGGGCGCGGGCCCATTCGAGGCGTTCGTGCGCCCGGTCGCGCAGGTCGCGCCACAGCTGGCCGGCCTTTCGGTCCTCGCGCCCGGCCAGCGCATAAAGGCCGTCCTCGTCCACATCGCACAGCGGGCTGCGCAGCACCTCTGCCAGGGACAGGTCGTCGTCGGGGAAGAGGGCGAAGCGGGCCAGCGAGATCAGGTCGTCGAAGACGATATGGCTGGACAGTTTCAGGCGGTCGGCGCCCGCGACCGGGACGCCCTCGGTCTTCAGCGCGCGAATGATTTCTTCGAACGTCGCGTCGCGGCGTCGGACCAGGACGATGTAGTCGCCATAGCCGGCGGGGCGCAGGTCGCGGGTGCTGCGATCGAAGACGGCGACGCCGCTTTCGACCTGGCGGCGGATCTCGCGGGCCAGGTCGCGGGCCAGGCGCTTCCTGGCGCTGCCGGCGCCTTCCTGATCGACGGGATCGTCCCAGGCGTCGGTTTCTGGCGCGGGCTCGTCCAGGAACAGGGGCCACAGGTCGATGGCGCCGTGCTGGCCGATGCGGGCGGGCAGGTGTCGGGCGATGTCGCCTTGCGGGCCGGTCAGGGCGCGGGTGCGGTCCGGGTCGGCGAAGACGGCGTCGACGAAGGCCAGCACATCTTCGGTGGAACGGTAGGAGGTGTTCAGTTCCGGCCCGGCGAAGGGCTCGCCGGCGCCCTCGGCCAGGGCGAGGAAGGCCCCGCGTTCCTGACGCAGCCGTTCGGGTCGCGCGCCCTGGAAGGAATAGATCGACTGTTTCTCGTCGCCGACGGCGAATACGGTACGGCCGGACTTTTCGCCGGAGTAGAACTCGCCGGTCAGGGCGCGGACGATGGCCCATTGTTCGGGGGCGGTGTCCTGGGCCTCGTCGATCAGGACGTGATCGACTCCGCCGTCAAGCTTGTACAGCACCCAGGCGGCGGCACCGCTTTGGGTCAGCAGAGCGGCGGCGCGCGCGACCAGGTCGGGGAAGTCCAAAGCCCCGCGCTTGGCCTTGGCGGTTTCGTAGAAGGCGGCGTGGGCGCGGGCCAGGGTCAGGACCTTGACCGTATCATCCGCGACCTTGGCCTTGCGCAGGGCCTCGCGCGTGGCGAGGAATTTCGTCTGGAGGTCCAGCAGCCAGCCGACCGCGCCCTGCGGCGCCGATTTGGTGCCCATGCTCTTTCGCGGCTCGCCCGCCTGGGTGCAGAAGACCCCGGCCAAGGCCGCGAACCCGGCATAGGGCGGGGCGGCGACGCTCATGGCGTCGGCGATCTTCTTGTCATTGGCCGAGCCGGTTTCCATGGCCTCGGCCATGCGGTTCCATTCGCCGGGATCGATGAAGGCGACGAAGTCCCGTTCCAGATCTTCCGGGCTGCGGTCGCGCTCTGCGCCGGTCAGGGCCCAGGGATCGGGCGCGGTTCCCGCCTCGGCGCGGTCGATATAGTCCAGTAGATCGGCGCGTTTCGCCTCGATCATCGACAGCAGGGCCTGGAACCGCTGCCAGTCCAGCTCGACGGCGAAATGGCTGTAGGCCTGGCCGATTGGGCCGTCCGGATCGGCGACGGCGGCGCGGGCCAGATCTTCGCGCGCGGCGTGGCTGAGAACGGTCGCGGCCTGGTCTTCCAGCACGGTGAAGCGGGGCGAGACCCCGGCTTCCAGCGGGAACCGGCGCAGCAGCTTTTCGCAAAAGGCGTGGATGGTCTGGATCTTCAGCCCGCCCGGCGTCTCCAGCGCGCGGGCGAACAGCTTGCGCGCGCGGGAAAGCGCGGCGTGATCCATCGCCTGCGGGTCGCCGTCGTCCAAACGGGCCAGTTCGCGCGACAGGGCGGCGTCGTCCAGCACGGCCCAGCCGCCCAACTGGTCGAACAGCCGGGCCTGCATCTCGGCGGCGGCGGCCTTGGTGTAGGTGACGCACAGGATGGCGCCGGGGTCGACCCGATCCAGCAGCAGCCGCGCCACCCGGTTGACCAGGGTGGTGGTCTTGCCCGAACCGGCGTTGGCGGTGACGAAGACGGTCAGGCGCGGATCGGCGGCCAAGATCTGCGGGGCGACGATCTGGGGGGCGATGCTCATTCTTCGTCCCCGTCGCCGATCACCGACCACTCCCAGACGCGGGCCAGATGGTCGTAGTTGCCGCCTTGATTGCCCATGAACTGAGGTGCGGCCCAAGAAATGTAAGGCGTGTTCTCGTCGTCGAAACGAGCGACGCGGCGCTTCAGACCTTCCAGCGCCGCCTGGGCCAGGTCGACGGCCTCGAGGCCCGAGGCGCGGGTGACGACTTCGCCCGCCGTCTTTCGCCCGACCACGCGGACATAGGTCAGTTCGTCGGGCGTGACCGGGCCGTTGGTGTCCTTGAACCCCCCGTCGGCCAGGATGGCGGCGGTCAGGGTCAGCTGGGGGGCGAAGCCGGATTTGACCTGTTTGGCGGACGGCGCCGCCCCGGTCTTGAAGTCCATGACCGCCGCGCCGTCCGACGCCAGCTCGATCCGGTCGGCGAAGGCCTTGACGGTGAAGGGGCCGGCCGGGGCGTCGAAGGTCATCGTCCCCTGCTGTTCCACCAGGATGTCGACGCCGCGCGCCCGACGTCGACGCTCGAACTCGGTCAGCCAGCGGGCGCAGTTGCGGGCCAGCGGCGCCTCGCGCGCCATGGCCGCGTCCTCGAACCCGCGCGCGCCCAGTTCGCGCAGCAGATGGTCGTGCAGGATGGCCTCGCAGTCGTCAGGCAGGGCGTTCGGCCAGTCCAGCGTCAGCCGTTCGATGGCGGCGTGGACGGCGTTGCCGCGAGCCAGCGCTTCGGCGGACGCGCCAGGCCGCTCCATCGCCTCCAGCCCCAGCACCCACAGGGCGTAGATGGCATAGGGATCGCGCACCCAGCGTTCGATGCGGGTGACATACAGGCTGCGCGGACGGCGATGCACCGGCGGGCGCGGCTCCGGTCGTTTGGCGAACCGGGGCGGGCCGGGCGGGGGTGCGTCCAGGGCGCGGGCCCAGTCCAGCACGGTCGTGGGACGCGGCAACGCCACGCCGGCCCCGCGCGTCAACATCTCCAGCCTCCACAGCCAGCGCGAGCGGACAGCGGGCTGGCCGCCGCGCCGCTCGCTGTGGATCAGGATGACCTCGTCAGCGCAGGCGGCCTGGACGAAGTCCTGCGCCGTCTGGCCCAGTCGACGCTCGGGCGGCGGCAGACCGAGCGCCTTTCGCATCGGGCGCGACAGGAAGGGATCGGTGGGGGCCGCCTGGGGCCAGACGCCCTCCTCCAGCCCGGCCAGGATCATCCGGTCCGCCCTGACCAGACGCGCCTCGATGGCGCCGAGAATCCGCAGCGACGGATGGGTCGCGCCGCCGGTCCGCACCACGTTTTCCTTGACCAGGGACGTGACCAATTCGGCCAGTTCCGCGCGGCGGATGCGGCCGAGCGACGCTCCGCCCTCGATCAGGCCGGACAGAAGGCTGGCGGCGGCCTCGCCGTCGGGACCCGCCCAGGCGTTCTGGCCGGCGAGAGTTTCGATCAGCCGGGTCAGGGCCAAGGCGGCGAGATTGAGGTCCGCGCTGAGCTTTTGGTCCGCGTCGGGCGCAAAGACGGCGGTCGCGGCTTCGACGGCGGACTGAAGCTGATCGACCAGACGGGTCGCGGCCGACAGCCGGGCCTGTTTCCATTCCGGCGGCGCCTTGCCGCGCCGGTCGGGCTGGACCGCTTCCAGCAGACGGCGATGGATGGCGGCGAAGTCGCGCGGGCGGGGGCCGCGCAGGGCGTGTTCCTCCAGCGCGGCGACGGCGGCGGCCTGAGGAGCGTCGCCCAGATCGAACCGGACCAGCGGATGTTTGACGACGGCGAGCAGCAGATGGGGCTGGACCGGATCGGCGATCCAGCGCGCGCACAGATCGACCAGGACGCCGGCGGGCAGGCGCGACAGCGGGGCGCCGGCGGACGAATCGGGGATGACGCCCCAGCGTTCCAACCGGGCTGTGACGCGGCGACCCAGGGCCTGATCCGGCGTGACCAGGGCGCAGGTCTTGCCCGGCGTTTCCAACGTCTCGCGCATCATCAGGGCGATGGCGGCGGCGGCCTCTTCCTCGGCGCGCACGCTCAGCAGTGACAGGCCCTGCAGCCCTTCGGCGATGGGGTCGCGCGCCTCGCTGCGCGCGGCGGCAGCCGAGCGGATGTCGCGGATGGCGCGGCGCCAGTCATCGGTGGCCTCGGCGGGGCGCAGGGCCTCGTTGACGAGCCGCTGGCGCGCCAGTCCGCACGCCTCGACGGCGGCGGGAACGGCGGGACGGAACCAGGGGCGGACGGTTTCGCGCGCGATCTCGCAGCGGTCCAGCAGCCGCTTCATCGCGCTTTGCGGATGTTGTTCGTCCAACCGATCCCAGACGCCGGCGTCCAGATCCAGGTCGAGACCAGGCAGGACGACGCAGCCCAGCGGCGCCCGCGCCACGGCCTTCAGCACGTCGCCGGCGGCGGGGACGGTGCCGGTCGAACCGGCGGCGATGACGGGCTGGCGCGGCGGCTCGCGGTCCCACAGCTCGGCGAGGCGGCGCAGCAGGGTCGCGCGACGCCAGGCCGGATCGACCAGACCCAGTTCGGCCAAACGCTTCGGCCAGGCCTCGACCGCCAGACCCAGAAACTCGGCCGATCGTTCCCAGTGTTCGGCCATTTCGCCGTCGACCAGGGTCGTGATCCGCTCGGGGTTCTGAATCTCTTCCAGTTGGCAGGAATCGAGGAAGCCGCCCAGCGCATCGGCCAGGTCCAGCGCGCGCATCGGGCTCAAGGACGCATCGAACCGTTCGACGATCATCCGCGCCATCTCGAAACGGCGGGTCAGGGCGGGGATGGCGGGCGGCAGGTCCAGACCCAGGGCGCCCGGTGTAAACGGCGGCTCGTCCTCCTCCAGATCGCCTAGCGGCCGCACCTGAGGCAGCAGGATCGGGCGACCCTGAGACAGCTTGGACAGGGCGCCGGTGAAGGCGCGCGCGGCCCGGCGGTTGGGCAACAGAATGGTGGCGTCCGACAGGGTTTCGGGCGGCAGATCGCCCAGCCAGGCCAGCACCCCGGCGGCCAGGTCCTCAAGGAACGGCCGGTGCGCGGGGATGGCGTACCAGCGCGGCGTGTCGCCCAGAAAGGGATCGAACAGGCTCACGCCTCTCCCGCCAGTTTCGCCTCGGCTTCGTCCCGCGCCTGCGGGTCGCCGACGTGCATCCAGGCGCCGTCCAGAACGCAGCCGAACAGACGTCCCTCGGCGGCGGACTTGCGCCACAGGGGGCTGAGGGAGAAGGGGCCGTCGGGGCCGTGATCGGCGTATCCGGGGCGGATGATGTGGACGCCCATATAGGCGAACGGCGCGGACGGGGCGTCGCCACGGAACGTCAGCGTCCCGTCGTCGGCCATGAAGAAATCGCCGTCGCCCTCAAAGCCGATGGAGCCTTCGCGGCGGGCCAGCAGCAGGGCAGCGTCCATGGTCTCGGGGTTCCACAGCCGCACGAGGTCGGCGAGCGCATCGCCGCGATCGATCCAGACGCTGTCGATATTGGCGACGAACACGGGATCGTCGCCCAGCAAGGCGCGCGCCTTCTTCAGCCCGCCGCCTGTTTCCAGCAACTCGGCGCGTTCGTCGGAAATCACCATCTCGGGGCCGCGGCTCCGCGCCGTCAGATGCGCCTCCAGTCGGTCGGCGAACCAATGAACATTCACCACGGCCCTTTCGACGCCGGCCTCCGCCAGACGGTCCAGCACATGGTCGATCAGGGCGCGGCCCTGGACCTCGACCAAGGCCTTGGGTCGGTCGTCGGTCAGGGGCCGCATGCGCGTGCCCAGGCCGGCGGCGAGGACCATGGCCGTTTTTGGCGCAGTCTTGGGGGCGGTCATGCGCGTACCTCGGCTGGAACGTGACGATCAAACCAGCGTGCGACGGGCGCCAAGGCCGGCTGGTCCAGATTGGCGTTCAGATGCCGCCAC
Source organism: Brevundimonas sp. SGAir0440 (assembly GCF_005484585.1). NCBI lineage: Bacteria > Pseudomonadati > Pseudomonadota > Alphaproteobacteria > Caulobacterales > Caulobacteraceae > Brevundimonas > Brevundimonas sp. SGAir0440. The sequence continues at coordinate 820,946 of NZ_CP039435.1, forward strand.
ATGCGCGGCAGGAACTGGCGGTAACGGGGCTTGCCGTCGCGCGCGATCAGGCGGGCGAAGATGCCGATGATCCGCGCCTCGTTGAGGGCGGCGAGGCCTGAGTAGTCGGCCATGAAGTCGGCGCGGTCGACCTGGGGCCGCAGGGCGAAATAGCGGTCCAGCGCCTCGGCCTCCAGCGCCGGCGAGACGTCGCGGCGGGCGTCCTGAAGCAGGGAGTGCAGGTCCCACGACGGGTGGGCGCGCACCGCGTCCTGGAAGTCGATCATGCCGACGCGCGCCGGGCCGTCGCGCTCGGGCAGCCAGATCAGGTTCTCGGCGTGATAGTCGCGGTGGGCCATGACCGTCGCCCCGGCCGCGCCGGAGGCGACGATGGGCGCCCAGGCCGCGCGCCAGTCGGCGACGGCGGCGTCGTCGAAGCGGACCCGATCGTCGAGTTTCGGCAGCCATTCGACGAACAGATCGGCCCCGCCCTGAAGCGCCGTCTCGTCATAGGTCAGAAGCGGCCAATCGCCGCCGGGACCGTGCAGGGTTTCGGGCGGAGCGCCTGCGTCATGCAGAACGGCCAGCGCCTCGATGGCGGCCAGATAAAGCGGCGTCTCGTCGGCGCCGCTCTCGATCACGCGGGCGAACAGGGCGTCGCCGAAATCCTCAAGCACGGCCAGGCCGTCGGCGGCGTCCAGGGCCGGGATCACGGGGGCGGACAGGCCCAAGGACTTCAGATGGGCGGCGACGGCGGCGAAGGCCTCGATCCGGCCGGCGGACAGGCGGGCGACGGCGTTCCAGCCGGCGGCGTGACGCTGCTCGGGCGTCCAGCGCGGATCGCAGGGCTGGCTTTCGGCGGCGGGCGCCTGATCCATCAGCATCAAGGTCGGACCGGTCGTCGGCGTCAGCCGCTCATACCGCCGCGTCGAGGCGTCGCCGGGCAGGGGGGCGCGCGCGGCGTCGGCCAGGCCGGCGGCCTTCAGGAAGTCGAGACGGAGGGTTTCGCGGTCAGACATGCAGTTCCTTCAGCCCCGTTTCCCATCGGCCTACGCCGGAAACGGTCGCAAGGCGGCCGTCGCCCTGTTCGGAGATTTCGATGATCAGCTGGTCCGCTCCTAGGAACCGGCCGGGATCGTCGCCAAGACGCTCGGGCCATTCGATGAGGGCGCACCCCTCGTCCAGCGCCTCGTCCAGGCCGATCTCGAACGCTTCTTCCGGCCGGGTCAGGCGATAGAGGTCGAAATGGGCGACGGGAGGGTCGCTTTCGTAGAACTGGACCAGGGTGAAGGTCGGGCTGGGCACGTCCTCGTCCGGCGTGGTCAGGGCGCGGATCAGGCCGCGCGCCAGGGTCGACTTTCCCATGCCCAGCGGACCGTAGAGCAGCAGACTGTCGCCCGCCGCCAGCAGGGGGGCGATGGCCTGGCCCAAGGCGGTGGTGGCCTCGGTGTCCGGCAGGGCGATCTTCATGGAAACACCGCGTCGTGGTCGGCGGCCAAAGTCCGCTCGGTGAAGGTCTTCAACGCCTCTGTGGCCTTGGCGGCGTCCACGTCCAGCCGATCGGCGGGAATGGGCAGGCCGACATCGACGCCGAACGGCTTGCCTTCCTTGTTCAGCAACTCGTGGAACAGGGTCACGTCGCGCAGCTCCTGCGAGACCTTATCGAACAGGTGAAACAGCCGGCTGTACGGGCCGGTGACGTGCATGGGTACGACCGGCGCATCGTGTTTGCGCGCCATCGAGGCGGCGGTCGGGGCCCATTCAGGATCGGTCAGGACGCCGTTCTTCTCGCGCGCCAGACGGCCGGCGGGGAACATGACGACGCAGCGTTCGGCCTCGAACGCCTCCTTGGCCGCGTTCAGCGTGGCGCGGGTCTTTTCGCGGGTGCGTTTGTCGTGGACCCATTCGACGGGGATGATGGTCTCGTCCAGCCGGGGCGAGACGCGGATGGCGTCGGCGTTGGCGAAGAAGATCATGTCGCTGCGCCGCTGCTTGATCGCGTCGAACACGGCGACCCCGTCGGCGATGCCGGTGGGGTGGTTGCAGACGACGACGCAGCGGCCGGTCGCGGGCAGGCGCTCCAGATTCGTCGTCGTCACCTTCAGCCTCAGCAGGTCCGAGACAAAATCGAAGGTTTCGGTCCCCGACAGGTCGCGGATGGCGTCGGCCATCCGCACCGCCGCCCCATAGCCCAGCACGCCGTAGAGCGCCGGCCGCACGACCGGCCACAGCGGCGAGGCGGTCAGGCGCGGCGCGCGTTCGGCGATCAGCACATCGACGATGTGGGGCTGACGACGGGCGGGAGGGGTGGCGGCGGTCATGAAGGATCGCTTGTCGCCGGTTCGGTCGGAGGGGGCAAGATGCGCGGCGTCGTGGACGCTTGGCGATCGGACGGGCGGCCCCTATCACTGGAGAAAAGCTGTGGGGAATGAAGACATGACGCGTTCACGCTGGATGGCGGCGGTCGCCTTTGGAAGCCTGATCCTGGCCGCCGCGCCCAGCCTGGCGCAGCAGGCCTCATCCGCGCCGGCCGCCGCCCCAGCGCCCGCATCGCGCGGCTTGTCGCTGAAGGATCTGGCGATGATGGAGCGGGTCAGCGAGCCGCGCGTCTCGCCGGACGGCCGCCAGATCCTCTACGCCGTGCGCACCACCGACTGGGAGGGCAACAAGGGCGTCAACGGCCTGTGGCTGGCGGACGTGTCGGGTGGCGAGCCGCGCAAGTTGGCGATCTCGGAAGGCGGCGCCTCGGGCGCGCGCTGGGCGCCGGACGGCGGGACGATCTATTTCCTGTCGTCGCGGGGCGGGTCGAACCAGGTCTGGCGCACGGATGCGGCCGGCATGGCGGCGGCCCAGGTGACGACCCTGCCTTTCGACGTGTCGGGGTTCCGCATCGCGCCGGACGGCAGGTCGCTGGTCCTGGCCGTCTCGGTCTTCGTCGATTGCGACACCCTGGCCTGCACCAAGACGCGGCTGGATGCCCGGGGCAAGTCGACGCTCCAGACCTATGACCGTCTGCCGCTGCGCGACTTCGACCACTGGGTCGATACGCGCCGCACCCATCTGTTCGTTCAGCCGCTGAACGGGTCGGGTTTGAGTGGCGGCGAACCGCGCGATCTGATGGCGGGCCTGGACGCCGATGTCTCGGCCGGCGATTCCAGTTTCGACATTTCGCCGGACGGCCGGACGCTGGTCTACGGCACGCAGACGCAAGGCGCGGGCGAGGCCTTCACCAGCAACAGCGACGTCTTCCGCGTCAGCCTCGACGGCGGCGCGCCGGTCAATCTGACGGAAGGCAACAAGGGATCGGACGGCAATCCGGTCTTCTCTCCGAACGGTCGCCAGCTGGCCTGGCTGTCGGGCCCGCGCGAGAACGTCGGCGGGGATCAGGCGGCGGTCTGGGTGGCTGAGGCCGACGGCTCCGGCGCGAGGAAACTGACCGACTGGGATCGCGGCGCGGGCGGCCTGCAATGGCGCACCGACGGCCGGTCGCTGCTGGTCTCGGCGGCGGACGAGGGGCAGAACCGGCTGTTCTCGGTCGACGCCCGCACCGGCCGGATCACGCCCCTGACCGGAAACGGCACGGTCGGCGCCTATGAGGAGAAGGCCGGTGTTCTGGCCTACGCCCACGAAAGCTTCGTCGCCCCGACGCAGATCTTCGTTCAGACGCGCGGCGAACCGCGCCAGATCAGCCGACAGAACGCCGAGGTGCTGGCGCAGCTGGACCTGCCGAAAGGCGAGGTCTTCACCTTCGCAGGCTGGAACAATGAGCCGGTGCAGGGCTGGGTGTTCAAGCCGGCGGGCGCGGTCGAGGGGCGGCGCTATCCGGCGGTCTATCTGATCCACGGCGGGCCGAAATCGCCCTGGACCGAGAACTGGTCCTACCGCTGGAACCCGCAGGTCTATACGGCGGCGGGCTATGCGGTGGTGATGATCAACTTCCACGGCTCGCCCGGTTATGGCCAAGCCTTCACCGACGCGATCAACGATCACTGGGGCGATCGGCCGCTGGAGGATCTGCAGAAGGGCTGGGCGGCGGCACTGTCGAACAATCCGTGGATCGACGGCGACCGGGCCTGTGCGCTGGGCGCCTCCTACGGCGGCTATATGGTCAATATGATCGCCGGCAAGTGGAACGGGCCGTGGCGCTGCCTGGTCAACCACGCCGGGGTGTTCGACGTGCCGCAGCTGATGAACGCCATGGATATCGGCAACTTCATCTGGGAGTTCGGCGGACCGAGCTGGGAGCGCAAGGCCGTCTATGACGCCTTCAACCCTGAGACCTACGCCGGCGACTGGACGAAGCCGATGCTGGTACTGCATGGCTCCAAGGACTTCCGCGTGCCGATGGAGCAGGGACTGGCGACCTTCTCGGCGCTTCAGCGTCAGGGCGTGCCCAGCCGCTTCGTCCATGTGCCGGACGAGAACCACTGGGTGCTGAAACCCCGCACCTGGGTCGATTGGCAGCAGGAAATCCTGGATTGGGTGGGTCGCTATACGGCGCCGGCGGGCTGAGCGACCCATTGACGCGCCTTGGCAGGGTGCTACGCCTCGCGGCCAGAAAGCTTCGCGAGGAAGATCTTGATGCGTCACCGTTCCCTTCTGTCCGCCGCCTGCGCGGCTGTTGCGCTGATGAGCGCCGCGCCTGCCCTGGCCCAGGTGCCGCCCGCGCCGGTTCCGGCCGCGCCCGCGACGCCGGACGCCTTCACCTATCAGGACATGATCTCGGCCAACCGGCTGGGCGATCCGCAGGTGTCGCCGGACGGCCGCTATGTCGTCTATTCGGTAACGACCACCGATGTTCAGGCCAACAGCCGCGCCGGCAGCCTGTGGATCCTGGACCTGAACGCGCCGGACACGGCCCCGCGCCGCCTGGCCATCTCGGATCAGGGCGCCAACACCGCGCGCTGGGGCGGGGACGGCAATCTGTACTTCCTGTCGGGCAAGTCGGGCGCGAGCCAGGTCTGGCGCGTCGCCTCGCCCACATCGGCGCCGGTTCAGGTGACCAACCTGCCGACCGACGTGAACGCCTATCGGATCAGCCCGACGGGCGACAAGGTGGCCGTGTCCCTGGCCGTCTATCCGAATGCTGCCGACCTGAACGCCTCGGTCCAGCAGGGCAAGGCCATCGCCGAGCAGAAGACGACGGGCCAGGTCTATGACCGCATGTTCGTGCGTCATTGGGACACCTGGAACGACCACACCCAGAACCACCTGTTCGTCCAGTCGATCGGCCGCGACGGCAAGGCCACGGGCACGCCGGTCTGGATCACCAAGGGCTTTGACGGCGACACGCCCTCCAAACCCTTCGGCGACGAAAGCGAGTTCGTCTTCACGCCCGCGGGCGACGCCGTGGTCTTCTCGGCGCGGCTGGCCGGTCAGACCGAGCCGTGGAGCACCAACTTCGACCTGTGGAAGACCAACGGCCTGTCGGGCGACGGCACCTTCACCAATCTGACCGACGGAAACGACGCCTGGGACACCGGCCCGGTCTTCTCGCCGGACGGACGGACCCTGGCCTATCGCGCCATGGCGCGGCCGGGTTTTGAAGCCGACCGCTATCAGATCGTGCTGATGGACGTCGAAACGGGCCAGAAGCGTGAGATCGCCACGAACTGGGATCGCTCGGCCGACACGCTGCAATGGTCGCGCGATGGGCAGACGCTGTACACCACGGCAGGCGACGTCGGCTCGACCAAGCTGTTTTCGGTGGATACGCGCAACGGCGTGGTGACGCCGATCACGGGCGCGGGCCACGTCTCGGCCTTCCAACAGACGCCGTCGGGCTTCGTCTTCGCCCAGGACAGCCTGCGCGAGCCGGGCGACCTGTATTTCAAGACCTATCTGGGTCGCGAAATGCCGCGTCGTCTGACGCAGTCCAACCCCGCCTTCGCCGCCAAACAGTTCGGCGAGTATGAGCAGTTCAGCTTCGCTGGCTGGAACAACGAAACGGTCCATGGCTATGTCATCAAGCCGGCCGGATACGTCGAGGGCCGCAAATATCCGGTCGCCTTCCTGATCCACGGCGGGCCGCAGGGTTCGTTCGGAGACGGCTGGTCTTATCGCTGGAACCCCGAAACCTATGCGGGCGCGGGCTATGCGGTGGTGATGATCGATTTCCACGGCTCGACCGGCTACGGTCAGGCCTTCACCGACGCGATCAGCCAACACTGGGGCGACCGCCCGCTGGAAGACTTGCAGAAAGGCTGGGCGGCGGCTCAGGCGAAATACAGCTTCCTGGACGGCGACAACGCCTGTGCGCTGGGCGCCTCCTACGGCGGCTATATGATCAACTGGATCGCCGGCAACTGGTCCAATGAGTTCAAGTGCCTGGTCAACCACGACGGCGTCTTCGACACCTTCGGCATGGGCTATTCGACCGAAGAGCTGTGGTTCACCGAGTGGGAATACGGCGGCACGCCTTGGGACAAGCCTGAGGGCTATCAGAAGTTCAACCCGGCCAACCATGTCGACAACTGGAAGACGCCGATGCTGGTGGTTCAGGGCGACCGCGACTTCCGCATCCCGACCGCCCAGGGCCTGTCGACCTTCACCGCCCTGCAACGGCGCGGCATCGACAGCCGTCTGATCGTCTTCCCCAACGAAAACCATTGGGTGCTGAAGCCGGCCAACAGCCTGCAATGGCACAATGAGGTGTTCGGCTGGCTGAACAAATATCTGACGCCGACGCAGTAACAGGGGTCCGTCCGGACGACAAAAAGGGGCGCGGTCCGACGACCGCGCCCCTTCTTCATGCCCGTTTGATCGGGATCAGAGCGCCGCGCGCTGCATCGGCGCGCCGGCCAGGCGATCATACTGATGCGCGGTCATGCAGCGCGGCGCGGCCCATCGCTGGCCCGACTGATAGGCGGCGACGGCCTGTTGCGCGGTGACGAAGGTCGGCGTCGCGCCGTGGTCGCGCTGATAGGCCGTGCGTGAGGCCACGTCGGTTCCGCATACCCTGACCGTTTGCAGCACGGCCGCGCGCTCGGCGGGGCGCGGACTTTGCGCCAGCGCCGGCGTCGTTGCGGTCGCCAGGGCGGCGGCGATCAGGGCGGGGGTCAGAAAACGGGTCATCGGCAGTCCTCCACGGCCTGAATTAAGATCAGGACTCTGACGAATTATGCGGCGATCCTGAGATTTGTAAAGATTATGCGACAACTTCGCGTCAGATCGACGACAAGCTGACCCTGCGGCGCCAAACCGGGGCTGGCGCGTTTCCTCTGGCTGACGGAGACGAGCGATTGTCGAACCCACGGAATTGGCGCACTTTTCGGGCCGACCTGAACCAGCGGGCGTGGGCTCCGGCCGGGGCGCGTTTGCGCGCCTGGCGCGACTGGGTGCGCGACAACGATCCCGTCTATGCGGCGGCTCGACGACCGGGGGCTGCGGAAAAATGGGCGGCGGGCGTGGTGCTGGTTCTCGTGGCGGCCGTGGTTCTCTTCCTGGCCCTGTTCGACTGGAACATGCTGCGCGGGCCCATCGGCCGCTGGGCGTCCGTCAAATACGATCGCGAAATCGCCCTGACCGGCGATCTGGACGTCAATCTGTTCAGCTGGACGCCGTCCGCCGTGGTGCGGGGGCTGAAAATCGGCGGCCCCGACTGGGCGCGCGATCGCGACACGGCCGACGTCGATGAGGTCCAGGCCTCGGTTCGGCTGAGAAAGCTGCTGGCCGGGCAGGTGGAGATGCCCCTGCTGAGCTTCACCCGGCCCCGAGTTGTGCTGATCTCCACCAAGGACGGCCGCAAGAGCTGGCAGTTGAATCCCAACAAGCCTGATGACGGCGCAGGGCTGAACCTGCCGGTCATCCAACAACTGGTGATCAGGGACGGCCAGCTGACCTTTGAGGAGCAGAGGCGCGGACTGACGCTGGAGGCGGCGGTCAATGCGCGTGAAGCATCCAGCGGCCAGGCCGGTTTCGTGCTGAACGGGCGCGGCGATGTCCGCGGCGCGCCCATGACCGTCAGGATCGAGGGCGGTCCCTTCATCAACATCCGGCGCGACCGTCCCTATCTGTTCGAGGCGGATGTGACCGGCGCGGACTCGTCCCTGGTCGCCAAGGGGGCGATCACTCGACCATTCGATCTGGGACGGTTTGATGCGACCATGACGATCCAAGGCCGCAATATGTCGGACCTCTATCTGCTGACCGGCGTCGCCCTGCCCAATACGCCGCCGTACCGGCTGTCGGGCGCGCTGAACCGCGATCGGCGGATCTGGACCTTCAAGGATTTCGACGGACGCGTCGGAGCCTCCGATCTGTCGGGCGAGGTCAAGGTCCAGTCGGGCCAGCGGCTGCGCGTCGACGCCGACCTGACCTCGCGCCGTCTGGACATCGACGACCTGGCCGCTGTCCTAGGCGCGCGGACCCAAACCAATGCGGCGGGCACGGACACCGAGGCCCCAGTCGTGGTCGGCGGCAAGCTGCTGCCGGACGCCAAGCTGCAGACCGAGCGTCTGCAGACCATGGACGGCACCCTTTCCTATCGGGCCGGATCGGTGAAGGCGAACGCCTTTGACGTGCGTCAGGTGAACTTGGGCGCCGATCTGAAGGACGGCATCCTGAAGCTGGATCCGATCAGCTTCGACTTCAACCGGGGCGCGCTGAACGGCACGGCGCGAATCGATGCGACGAAGGACGCCCCCTACAGCACCGTCGATCTGCGTCTGGCCGGCTATCCGCTGGAGTCCATCATCCCGGCGCGCAACGGCTCGGCGCCCGTCACCGGCAGGGCGCTGGGACGGGCGAAGCTGGAGGGGCCGGGCGCCTCCATCCATGATTTCGCCGCCGCATCGAAAGGCTCGCTCAGCCTGGTGGTGCCGAACGGCAAGATGCGGGCGGCCTTCGCCGAACTTCTGGGCATCAACGCCAGCGCGGGGCTGCTGAAGCTGCTGAGCGGAGATCAGTCCGAAAGCCAGATCCGCTGCGCCGTCGCCGATTTCAACGTCAGCAACGGCACGGCGACCGCCCGCACCTTCGTCATCGACACCGATGTGGTGCTGGCCCAGGGCAAGGGCAGCATCAACCTGGGCGCCGAGACGATGAACCTGCGGATCGAGGGCGAATCCAAGAAGCCGCGACTGTTGCGCCTTTGGGCGCCGATCACAGTCTCGGGCCCCCTGACCGCGCCCAAGGTCGGGGTCGATGTCGGTTCGGTGGTGTCGCAGGGCGGTCTGGCGGGCCTGCTGGGCGCGGTGGTGGCGCCGGTGACGGCCCTGTTCGCCTTCGTCGATCCGGGCCTGGCCGAGGACGCCGATTGCGGCCGGCTGATCGCCAACGCCCGCTGATCGTTGATGACGACGACCGATCCGGCGATCCAAGCGTATTGTGGGTGATGGAGCCTTTTGCATGACACGCCGTGGACTGTTCGCACCTGCCCTTGCGCTTCTCGCCGCCGCATGCTCGCCGCTGAGCCTGCTGAACACCTTGGGACCGAGAGACGGCGGCGTGCGACGCGTCGCGCGCGACATTCCCTATGGCGACGATCCGCGCCAGCAGATGGATCTCTATGCGCCGACCGCGCCTGGCCCCTATCCGACCCTGGTCTTCTTCTATGGCGGCGGCTGGGATTCGGGCTCGCGCAGCCAGTATGGCTGGGCGGCGCAAGCCTTGGCTGCGCGCGGGTTCGTGGTCGCCCTGCCGGACTACCGCATCGTGCCCCAGGTCGTCTTCCCGGCCTTCATCGAGGACGCGGCCGCCGCCACGGCCAAGGCGGCCGAGGTGGTCGGTCAATATGGCGGCGATCCGGCGCGGCTGGGCGTGCTGGGCCATTCTGCGGGCGCGCATCTGGCGATGATGATCGCCCTGGACCGACGCTATATGGCCGCCGTCGGCCGGCCCGATCTGATCAAGGCGGCCGCAGGTCTCGCAGGCCCTTACGACTTCCTGCCGTTCGATGTGGCGGCGTCGCAGAACGCCTTCGGCCGTGCGCCGGACCCGACCCTGACCCAGCCCGTGACCTTCGTGCGTCGTGACGCCCCGCCGATCTGGCTGGGTCACGGCACGGCCGACACGGTGGTCCACGACGAGGACACGGTCATTCTGGATCAGCGGATGCGCGCGGTTGGCGGGCGCTCAGAGGCCAAGCTTTATCCAGGTCTGGACCACGCCGACCTGATCGCGACCTTCTCGCCCCTGTTCCGCAAGAAGGCGACAGTGCTGGCCGATGTGACGGACTTCTTCCACCGGCAGCTGGGCTGAACCGACGAAGAGTGGTGCGGGCGGCCGGGGTCGAACCGGCACTCCTTTCGGAACTGGATTTTGAGTCCAGCGCGTCTACCAATTCCACCACGCCCGCAGCGGAAGGATCGCCTCATGCCACAGAGGGATGAGGCGGGTCCAGCCTTTGTGTCACTGCATAATGAAGTTGACGCGGAAGGCCATCATGCGCGGCGCAGTCGGTTGGTCGCCGTCATAGGCGACGGTGGCGTCGCGGGCCGCCTTGAGCACCGCTTCGCCGAAGCGACCATCAGTGGGATGTTCGGTTTCGATGACGCAGTCGCGCAAGCGACCGTCAGGTTGGGCGACGCATGTGGCGACGGCGAAACCTTCCGAATAGTTGTTGGCGGGATAGCGCGGACGGATCTGGCGCGCCCATCGCATTCCAACCTGCAGACCTTCCTCGGAGATGGCGTCGAGTTCCTGGTCGCGAGGGTCAACAAGCGGGCGGCCGCAGGCCGTCAGGGTCTCGTCGATCGCCGAACCGGACGCAGGGAGTTCCAGATCATAGCGGAGGTTTCGACCCGCGCCGCCGCCATCGGGCACGATGATCTGAATTCGCCCGCCCAGGCGAAGTTCGCGCGCAAAAGGCGCAGGAAAATCAGCGACGGCCCCCGCACGATCTGTCGTGACGTTCCAGCGCCATTCCTTGGCTTCTTCGTCTCGAAAGATGATCGTGATCGGGCGTGTCTTCGTCCGGCGCGCCACCTCCGGCAACCCGAACAGCAGCGCCGAATAGGCTCCGTCCATGCAGCGAGTCGCGATCGACAGGCCCGGCGTGGTCGTGACGTAAGCGATCGTCGATTTCTTTCGGGCGTCCTTGACCAGATCCCAGTCTTCGCCGGTGTTCGGCGCATCCTGCGAGACGGCTGAGCCGGCCGACAAGGCGACAGCGAGAGCGACTACGGCGTTCTTCATGCGACGACCTCCACATGGCTGTCCGTGCCGCCGGACTGGATGCGGCGGGCGCGGATGTACATTTCGACGCGCTGCATCACGATCAGGCCCATGGCGAAGACCAGGAAGGCGTCGGTGACGGCCAGGGCGTTCAGATGCCAGGCGGCGGCGTGGCTTTCGATCAGGTCGCGCAGCAACGACCGGCCGGCGAACAGCACGACCAGCAGGATCAGCCCCAGCGGCGAGGCCTGGGCCATCAGTGCGCCGTCCGGCTCTTTTTCGATGGTGACGGTCTTGCCGCGATACCAGCCGGCGACGCCGCCCAGGAGGCCGCCGATGGCCAGAACCGCCCAGGCGTCGGGGCCGAACGGCGCATGGGCCATGTTCGGGTTCTGCGCCGAACCCCAGATGCCCAGGCCGATCAACGGCAGGACGATGGCCGGCATGACCCACAGCAGGTGCGGCTTAAGCACGCGCTTCCTGCGGTTCTTCAGCAACACGACCACCAGCATGATCGGGATCATGAGCAGCGGGATCAGTTTTTCAGGCGGCACGTCGTCTCTCCCCAAAGACAGGATACGGCCTCCCCCGAGGCCGCTGCCAGCACCCTAGCGGCGTCAGTCCGCGCTGGATAGCGGCGCTACGGTCTGTTCGATGGCGCCGAAGATCGAATGATGACGCGCGTCCAGCATTTCGATCCGCACCGTGTCGCCGTGTTTCAGGAAGGGCGTCTCGGCCGCGCCGCGCAGGATCGTCTCGACCGTGCGGACCTCGGCGATGCAGGAGTAGCCCAGGCCGCCTTCCGAAACCGGCTTGCCGGGGCCGCCGTCGGCGTCCTTGTTCGACACCGTGCCCGAACCGATGATGGTCCCGGCGCCCAGCGACCGGGTCTTGGCCAGGTGAGCGATCAGGGTTCCGAAGTCGAAGGTCATGTCGACGCCGGCGTCGGCCTTGCCGAAATCCTGGCCGTTCAACTGCACCGACAGGGCGCCGTGCAGCTTGCCGTCCTTCCATCGGTCGCCCAGCGCGGCGGGCGTGACCAGGACCGGCGACAGGGCGCTGGCGGGCTTGGATTGGACGAAGCCGAAACCCTTGGCCAGTTCGGCCGGGATTAGGTTGCGCAGGCTCACGTCGTTGACCAGGCCGACCAGGCGAATGGCGTCGAGCGCCTGTTCGCGCGTCGCGCCCTGCGGCACGTCGCCGACGACCACCACGATCTCGGCCTCCAGGTCGCAGCCCCAGGCCTCGTCAGCTAGCGGGATCGGATCGCGCGGCGACAGGAAGCCGTCCGAGCCGCCCTGGTACATCAGCGGGTCGGTCCAGAAGCTCTCGGGCATTTCGGCGCCGCGCGCCTTCCGCACCAGTTCGACGTGGTTCACATAGGCCGAGCCGTCCGCCCACTGATAGGCGCGGGGCAGGGGGGAGGCGGCGTCGCGCTCATGGAAACGGCCGCGCGGCACGGCCTCATGCTCCAGACTTTCGGCCAGGGCCTCCAGGCGAGGACCGCAGCGGTCCCAGTCATCCAGCGCCGCCTGCAGCGTCGGGGCGATCAGGAAGGCGTCGGTGAACCAGTTCAGGTCCTGAGAGACGACAACGAGGCGGCCGTCGCGGCCGTGCTTGAGCGAGGCGAGTTTCATGACCAAGGCCTAGACCGGATTTGCGATGTTGGGAACGGCGGAATCAGTCGGCGGCCGTCAGCAGGGCGCGGGCCTCGGCGCCGGTGCGCGCGGCGCGGTCGCGGACCTCGACCTCGACGATGACGCCGCCCTCGGGCTCGACGGCCCACAGATAGCGACGCTCGACCTCGACCGTACGGCCGGACGGGGCGAAACCCTCATAGCTGTCGCCCCACGGCGTGATCTTCCTGACCTCGACGAAGGGCATGGCGCAGGCGGCATCCAGCTCCTCGTTGGCCATCACGGTCAGTTCGTCATCGGATGCAAGCATGGGTCTCGGTCTGGGAAAAAAGAGTCTAATTCGTCTAATTGGTCTGAACGGCTGCTCAGGGTTCGTCGGCGTAGATGGCGACGCGGGCGGGGTCGGTCGAGGAGACCGCGCCGCGATACATGCCCGAGGTGGACATGGCGAAGGCGGGGCGGCCATCCAGGCCCATGACGATGACGCCGCCCTTGCCGCCCAGACGATCGGCGTCGGCGATCTCCGCCTGACCGGCGGCCTGCGTCGCCGCGCCTCCCGCAATCCGCGCGCAGATGTCGCGGGCGACGGTGGCGCGGATGAAATATTCGCCGTCGCCGGTGGCGGACACCGCGCAGCCGTCGGCGTTGGAGGCATAGGTGCCGGCGCCGATTATCGGCACGTCGCCGACTCGTCCCCAGCGTTTGGCGGTCATGCCGCCGGTCGAGGTGGCGGCGGCGAGACGACCCTGGCTGTCCAGCGCCACGGCGCCGACCGTGCCGAACTTCTTCTCGTTCAGGGGCGGGGCGACTTCGGCCTGGGCGCCCGGCAGAGGCGCGCCGGCGGGGCGTTCGGGGATCGGTTGTCCGGCCTCGGTCAGGGCCTTGACCAGCCCCTGCCAGCGCCGCTCGGTGAAGAAGAAGGCCGGGTCGCCCTGCTCCAGCCCGACCGAGGCGGCGAAGGCGTCGGCGCCGGGGCCGATCAGCATGACGTGGGGCGACCGCTCCATCACCGCGCGGGCGGCGGCGACGGGATGACGCGTGGTGGTCAGGCCGGCGACGGACCCGGCGGTCAGGTCCGACCCGTTCATCACGGCGGCGTCCAGTTCGTTACGGCCGGCCGCGGTGAAGACCGCCCCGCGCCCGGCGTTGAACAGGGGATCGTCCTCCATGACCTGAACGGCGGCCTGGACCGCATCCAGCGCCGAGCCGCCGCTTTTCAGCACGGCCGAACCGGCGTCCAGCGCGCCTTGCAGCGCCGTGCGATAGGCCGCGTCCTGCTCGGGCGTCAGGCTGGATCGCTCGATCACGCCCGCCCCGCCGTGGATCGCCAGAGACCATTGCGGCGCGGCATTCTCAGCCTCCCCCTGAGCCTGAGCCGAGGAAAAACACAGTGCAAAGAGTGCAATCAGTCCGGAACAGGCGATGCGCATCGTGAACCTCCTCTGCGCCGAAAACACAGTGCAATTTGTGCACTTTTCCCAATGACGCCGGTCGGTCGCAGTGTAACGCCGCCGTTGGGCGTGTCAGGTCGATTGGCCGAAGAAAATCGGAAACGTCGCAAGATCAGTGGGATGGTTCGCGGCAATAGGATGGTTGCAGATGATCACCGAAGGCCTTGCTGTGCCGCAGGGCCGCTGTCAGCCAAGCGGATGGGGCGTTGCTCGGCCAGGTTTAGAGCCCTCACCGGCCGAGAGACTCAGCGGCGGCTACGCGACTTTTTCAAGCGGTCCACCAGCATCGCTCCGCTAGACGTCAGCAAGCACATTGGCACAATCCACGGCTGATACTGTTCGCCGCTGCTCCCATAATGGACGACCAGGGCGACGATGATTGTCGCCAGCGTCCAGAGCGAAAGGGTGGCGTAGGCGACGAGTAGAACTGGATCGCGGGTCATCTGAGGCTATCCAAGGTTGTGCCTGAAGTCTGACCAAACTTTCCTGAAGTTGTCCACCCAAAGACCGTTATCCGCGCGGAGTAGACTCTGCGCCCGCGAAAGACACATGTCTGGCTCGCCTCACCCTCGGTGATGCAGCCGCTTCCAGACCTGGTATCCGACGATGGGGGCGAAGCCGCAGAGGAGGGCGGCGATCAGGACCATCCAGAAGCCGCCGCCCAGCCAGACTTCGCCGGCCAGGGCCCCGGCGCCGGCCGCCAGGACCGGGCCGAGCCAGGGCAGCCAGGTCGGCGGCCGCATCGTCATTCAGGCGTCGACCTTGATGACGCCGCGACGGATCTGGTCCAGTTCGATGGAATCGAACAGGGCCTGGAAGTTGCCGTTGCCGAAGCCTTCGTTGCCCTTGCGCTGGATGATCTCGAAGAAGATCGGTCCAAAGGTGTCCTGGGTGAAGATCTGCAGCAGCAGGCCTTCCTCGTCCGAACCGTCGATCAGGATGCGGTTCTTGCGCATCCGCTCCACGTCCTCGCCATGGTTGGGCAGGCGTTTGTCGATCAGTTCGAAATAGGTCTCGATGGTGTCCTGGAAGGCGACGCCGCGTTCCTTCATCGCCTCGACCGTCCCGAAGATGTTCTCGGTCGTCAGGGCGATGTGCTGGATGCCTTCGCCGTTGTAGCGACGGATGAACTCCTCGATCTGGGAGTTCTCATCCTGGCTTTCGTTCAGCGGGATGCGGATGGCGCGGTCGGGCGCGATCATGGCCTGGGAGAACAGGCCCGTCGCCTTGCCTTTGATGTCGAAATACTTCTGCTCTTCGAAGTTGAAGATCGAGTTGTAGAAGCCCGACCAGGTGCGCATCTGGCCGCGACGGACGTTGTGGGTCAGGTGGTCCAGGATCTCCAGGCCCATCGAGTTCTTGCGCTCGGCCTCTTCCCAGCCCTCGATCTCGTCCCAGGCGTCATACAGCGAGCCGGCGTCGCCATACTGGTCGATGACATAGAGCAGCGAGCCGCCGATGCCTTGCAGGATGTAGGGGTAGTCGTCGCCCAGCGCGCCGCCGGCGGCGTCCGTCGCGGCGACGGCACCGCGGGCCAGCGCGCCCTCATAGGCGGCCTTGGCGTCGGTGGTGCGGAAGGCCATGCCGTTGGCGGACGGGCCGTGATCCCTGGCGAAGTCGGCGGCCTGACCCTTGGGCGAGCGTTGCACCAGGAAGCTGATATCACCCTGTTTCAGGCGCACCACGTCGG
Organism: Brevundimonas sp. SGAir0440; assembly: GCF_005484585.1. Taxonomy (NCBI): domain Bacteria; kingdom Pseudomonadati; phylum Pseudomonadota; class Alphaproteobacteria; order Caulobacterales; family Caulobacteraceae; genus Brevundimonas; species Brevundimonas sp. SGAir0440. The sequence continues at coordinate 836,818 of NZ_CP039435.1, forward strand.
TCTTGGGGTTCACGTGCGTCTGGGTGAAGCCCATCAGCTCCAGGCGCGAAATCATCGCCTCGGGCTCGGGGCCGGTGAATTCGACGAACTCGAAACCGTCGACGCCGAGGGGGTTTTCCTGGTCGATCTGCTGTGGCGTGGCCAGATCTTGGGCCTGGGTCATGTCGTTCATGGCGCGTCTCCCGCACAGATTTTTGAGGCGGGCTTAACCGAAAGGGGCCGCCGATTGGCGCGGAACCTAGTCACAGAAGACGACGGAGCCAAGACGAAGCCACGGGGTCGTGATGACGGGCGAGCGTGCGAGTATCGTTAAAGCCAAATTATCAAGAACTCAGGTGCGTCGCGCCCTGAGGTCCGGCATCGCATCCACTGCCCAGAGATCGGGGGCTTTAAGCGGCGCCTTGCAGACCGCCTCGACCGTCTTGCCGTCCGCCAGGGTGTAGCGGATGGGCAGGTTTTCGGCGCAACGGGCCTGGACGGCCTGGAAGACGCCCTGACCGTTCGACATCGGGTCCAGATCTTCGATCGCGACGACGACGGGATCGCCGGACAGGGCGCCGCATCGGTCGCCGGAGTCCAGCTTGATCCGGCCGTTGTCTGTAGAGAAGCCGCCCTCGCCGCCGCAGTTCTGATCGACCATGTGGAACAGAGCGGCCTGACGGAGGTCACGCGGACTGGGCCGATTGATCAGGGTGACGCCCAGTGCGGAGAGGCGGGTCTGTATGTCGGCCCAGCGGTCCGCGCCGGGACCGTCCAGCAGGACGGCGACGGCGGTGTCCGGCGTCAGGCGGCTGCGGAAGTCCGCCACCCCATAACCGTCCTCCGCACGACCGGACTGGAGCATGGCCTTCCAGATGTCGAAGATGTCCGCGCGGCCGTCGGAGGCGCGGCGGCTCTCCAGGTCCGCGATCCACTGCACGACGACGCCGCAGTTGTAGATGGCGTTTCCGGTGCGCAGACGCTGTTCGGCGTCAGGGCGGTCGCCAAGGGCGGCGCGACAAGCGTTAAGCCGTCGCGCCAGCGAGGTCTTCAATTGAGCCTCGTCGATCGTTCCCGTGGACAGGGCGGCGACCAATGCGCCGTATTCGGCCCCGCCCTCATGCAGCCAAGGCGCGCTGGCGCCGTCCTTGGTCGTCACCGCATGGCTGTTCCACAGGTGCAACGTCTCGTGCCAGACGAAGGTCGACAACTGTTCGATCACATCGGGCGCGGGCGCGGACCAGTCCGAGCCATGAAAGCGCAGGGAGATGACGCCATTGTCGGTCACATCGCCCCGGTATGTCGTCGGGCCGGGGCTGTCGGTGGTGACGATCAGGGTCGGCGCATAGGGCAGGTCGCGGCCGAGGCGAGCGCCATAGAATCCCTGGGCCGCCAGAAAGCCCTCAGTCATCGCGGTGCGCAGGGATGCGGGAACGGTGTCCCCGACGACGACCACGCCGCCGTCATCCTGCGTCACGGCCGACGTCGGTCCGACATAGACGTAGCTCTTGATCGCGTCGCATTGAGGCGTGGCGGTTTCACTTGGGGCCGCCTTGACGGTCAGTTCGGCGTCCATGTCCTTCAGCGCCAGCGCGGGTCCATAAAGGCTCTGGCCCGACCCCACCCGCACCAGGCCGATATAGACGCGGTCCACCTCGGCCGCGTCAGGCGCGATCAGAATTTCGAAGGCGTCGAACGGCTGGTCGGACTTCACGACGCCGTCCGAAAGGGACAGGCCGGGGGTCTTCACCGTCCAGAGGGTGCGGATGATGTCCTGGTCCAGGAAGGCGACCTCGGTGGTCGGCTGGGCCAGCTTCCAGGTCACCAGAACGCCGCCCGGCGCGGTGCGCGCCTCGATCGTCGCGGCCTGTTGAGCCGAGGCGGGGGCGGCGGCTGCGAAAGCGAGGCCGAGTGCGGCGACGAGGCCGATCAGATTCGAGGTCAAGTCTTTGGGCTCCCACCACCAAGCGTGAGCATACTGACCAAAACAACTGAGGCGATTTGACGGCCGATATCTTACGGTTGCGTCAGCCCGGCAGCCAGCGCGTGGCCCATTCGGCGCCCATCAGAAGGCCGGTCCCGAGCGCGCCCAGGAGGGCCAGCCAGACGGTCGTGACGGCGCAGCCGGCGAGGACGAACAGGCCGTCGCGCTGGATCAGGCCGACTGACAGCAGGGCCAGGGCGATGGAGGGGATGGTGTTGGTCAGGGGCATGACGATGGTCACGGTCGCCAGGATCATGAAGACGGCGGCCAGCTTTTCGCCCGGCCCATCGGCGAAGCGGCGAAGGCGGGGGCGCGACAGCCGGTCGATCCAGCCCAGTTTGGTTTCGGCGAAATCGGCCATGGCCTTCAGCCACGATCCTTTGCACCGCAGGTTCAGAAACCAGCGCGGCAGCCAAGGCTCCTCGCGCCCGACCAGCATCTGGCCAGCCAGCAGGATGACGATCAGCCCGACCACCTGCGGCACGCCGTAGAGGCCCGGCACCAGGCAGGGGATGGAGAGCAGAAGGATCAACAGCCCATAGGCGCGCTCGTCCAGCCGGTCGCGGATTTCGTGCAGGGTCAGGCCCGCGTCGCCGCCGTCATCGGCCAGCCGCCGCAGCAGCCGGGTGACGTTATGGCTGACGTCGTCCTGCTGGACCGTGGACGGGGAAGAGGCGGAGGTCGTCATTCAGGCGCTCTAGCAGGTGGACGTAACGGCCGAGGATGACGCAACGCCGCAGGGGTGCTAACGCGCCGTGCCGCCTTAAGGATCGCCATGCTGCGCAAACTCTATGACCGCGTCTTCGACCTGGCGCGCAGCCGCCATGCGACAAAGGCCCTGGCGGTCGTCTCCTTCGCCGAGAGTTCGTTCTTTCCGATCCCGCCCGACGTGATGCTGGCGCCCATGATTTTGGCGCGGCCGAACAAGGCGTATGTCTACGCCGCCGTTTGCACCGCAGCGTCGGTTCTGGGCGGGATTCTCGGTTATGCGATAGGCTATTTCCTGACCGATCTGGGTCTGGCGATCATGCGGGTGCTGGGCCATTCGGACGGACTGGAGCAGTTCCGCGCCTGGTTCGATCAGTGGGGTCTGTGGGTCATTCTGATCAAGGGGCTGACGCCCATCCCCTACAAGCTGGTGACCATCGCCTCGGGCTTGGCGGCGTTCAGCTTTCCGGTCTTCATCGCCGCGTCGGTCGTGACGCGGGGCGGACGGTTCTTCCTGGAGGCGTGGATCCTGAAGCGCTGGGGGCCGGCCATGCTGGCGCAGGTGGAAAAGCGGCTGGCGATGTGGAGCGTGATCGGCCTGGTCGCGCTGGTCGGGCTGATCGTCGTCCTGAAGCTTCTGTAAGTCGACGCGGCCGCAGGGGCGGGGTAAGACCGTTTCAAGATGATCGATATCTATCGCCTTCTGACCCGTTGGTGGACCGCCTTCGCCCTGGCCGCGTCGCTGGCCATGCTGGGCGCGGCCCATGCGTTCGAACGGTTCGGCGGCCTGGCGCCCTGCAACCTGTGTCTGAAGCAACGCGAGGTCTATTGGGGCGCCGTCGTCGTCGCTGTGCTGGCCACGGGTTGGACCCTTTTCAGCGGCGGACGCCGGGGCACGCCGCGCATCGCCGCCTTCCTGCTGGCGGCCGTGTTCGCCACAGGCGCCATCACAGCCATCTTCCACATGGGCGGCGAATACAAATGGTGGGCGCTGCCTGCGACCTGTTCGTCCGTCGGCGGCTCGGTCGATATGGACAGTCTGACGGCCTTGGCCATGGGCACGGGGCCGGTGACCAAGGTGATCGGCTGCGGCGATGTGGCCTGGAGCTGGCTGGGTCTGTCGATGGCGGGATGGAACGCGATCATCGCCTCGGCGCTTGCGGTGTTCAGCCTGTTGGCGGCGAAACGTCCCAAGGACGCCCGCGCGCCCCGGATCGAAAAGGCCTGATGCAATGAGCCATTCCATTCCCCTCCCTCGTCCTGGCCAAGGCGCCGACAAGGCGCGGATGGACGAAATCTTGCGCGTCGACCACGCCGGGGAATATGCGGCCGTCCTGATCTATCGCGCCCAGAAGGCGGTGTTCGAGGGGCGCAAGGGGCGTGACGGCATCGCCCGCGACCTGTCGGAGATGCAGGACCAGGAAGCGGTGCATCTGGCGCGCTTCGAGCGGCTGCTGAACGAGCGGCGGGTGCGGCCCACGGTCATGACGCCCCTGTGGCGCATCGCCGCCTCGGCGCTGGGCGCCGGCACCGCCCTGATGGGTGAAAAGGCGGCGCACGCCTGCACCGAGGCGGTCGAGAGCGTGATCGAGAAACACTATTCCGACCAGATCGCCGAGATCGGCGACCGCGATCCGGCCCTGGCCGCCGAGCTGAAACAGTTCCGCGACGAGGAACTGGCCCACCACGATCACGCCATCGAACACGGCAGCCGCGAAGCGCCTGCCTATCGCCTGCTATCCGGCGTGATCAAGGTCGGCTGCAAGGCGGCGATCAAGATCAGCGAGCGGGTGTGACACTAAGCCACCGTCACCCTCGGGCTTGATCCGAGGGCCGGGTGGTCCGCCGCATCGCGCCAAGGCGACGCACAGCCAAGTCCGCGTCTGATCCTCGGGTCAAGCCCGAGGATGACGAGTTTGGGTGGGTGTGAAATCTTCAATAGATCTCGAACAATCCCGCAGCCCCCATGCCGCCACCGATGCACATGGTGACGACGCCGTATTTGGCGCCGCGACGCTTGCCCTCGATCAGGACGTGGCCGGTCATGCGGGCGCCGGACATGCCGTAGGGGTGGCCGATGGAGATGGCGCCGCCCGAGACGTTCAGGCGGTCGTCGGGAATGCCCAGCGTGTCTTGGCAATACAGAACCTGGGCCGCGAAGGCCTCGTTCAGCTCCCAGATGCCGATGTCGTCCATCGTCAGGCCGTGGCGCTTCAGCAGTTTGGGCACGGCATAGACCGGGCCGATACCCATTTCGTCCGGCTCGCAGCCGGCGACGGCCATGCCGCGGTAGGCGCCGAGCGGTTGCAGGTTACGCTTCACCGCCTCGCCGGCCACCATGACGACGCAGGCCGAGGCGCCGTCCGACAGCTGCGAGGCGTTGCCGGCGGTGATGAACTCGCCCGTCTGGATCTCCTCACCGCCGCCGAAGACGGGCTTCAGCGCCTTCAGCCCTTCCAGCGTCGTGTCGGGACGGTTGCCCTCGTCCTTGGACAGGGTGACCTCTTTCGATGAGGTCTGCCCGGTGGCCTTGTCCATGACCAGCATGGTGGTGGTCATCGGCACGATCTCGGCGTCGAAGCGACCGGCGTCCTGGGCGGCGGCGGTGCGCTGCTGGGATTTCAGCGCATAGTCGTCCTGGCGGTCGCGGCTGACGCCGTAGCGGCGCGACACCACCTCGGCCGTCTCCAGCATCGACATATAGATGTGGGGCGACTGCTTCAGCAGCGCCTCGTCCTTCATCCGGTACAGGTTCATATTCTGGTTCTGGACCAGGGAGATGCTTTCCAGCCCGCCGCCGACGGCCATCTTCTGCTGATCGAAGACGACCTGTTTCGCCGCCGTGGCGATGCCCATCAGGCCCGAGGCGCACTGACGGTCCAGGCTCATGCCGGGAACGGAGGAGGGCAGGCCGGCGGCGAGCGCGATCTGGCGCGCGACGTTGGTGCCGGTCGAACCCTGCTGCAGGGCCGCGCCCATGATCACGTCCTCGATCTCGGCCGGATCGACGCCGGCGCGCTGGACTGCGTGCTTGACCGCATGGGCGCCGAGTTGCTGCGCCTGGGTGTCGTTGAAGGCGCCGCGATAGGCGCGCCCGATGGGCGTACGGGCGGTGGAGACGATGACGGCTTCGCGCATGGGCTTTCCTCCTGGGGCTATCGCCCTTCGGGCTACTTGAGCCCATTCTTGTTTGGCCTATTGCGCTTGGCGCTGCTTGAGGCCGTTCCTGTTTGGCCTATCGCGCTTGGCGCTGCTTGAGGCCGTTCCTGTTTGGCCTACGCGCGTACGCGCTGCTTGAGGCCGGTTTCCTCTGACGCCAAGTTAGGCGCCTCACGTCGCGTCAACGCAAGGCGCCTTATTTGGTCAGCCGCCGTGCGCCTTCTGCGCCTTGGTCAGTTCGATCATGCCCTGGGCGGCGCCCATGTCCGGCACGATCTCGCCCGCGCGGTCCGAGATGGCGTTGAAGCGGGCGGCGACCTGTTCTGGCGCATCGTCGCCGGTGACGAAGTCGCCTTGGGTCAGAGTGACATAGGCGCGCTCGAACCCGCCGGCGCCGGCGGCCAGGATGGCGCGGCTCGGCGCCTCCTGGCTGACCAGGTAAAGCAGGCCGGGCGTGACGAGAGCCGGGGCCAGGGCCTCCAGAGGCAGGGCGGCGCCCAGATCCTCGGTCATGCGGGTGTGGGCGGTGGGCGCCAGGCAGTTGACGCGGATGTCGTTCTTGGCCCCCTCGATCGACAAGGTCTGCATCAGGCCGACCAGCGCCATCTTGGCCGCGCCATAGTTCGACTGGCCGAAGTTGCCGTACAGGCCAGACGACGAGGTCGTCATCACGATCCGGCCGTAGTTCTGCCCGCGCATGATTTCCCATACGGCCTTGGTGCAGTTGACAGCGCCCATCAGGTGAACGTCGACGACGAAACGGAAGTCCTCGATCTCCATCTTTGCGAAGGTCTTGTCGCGCAGGACGCCGGCGTTGTTCACCAGGATGTCGATCCGGCCCCATTTCGCCATGGCCTGATCCACCATGGCCTGGACTGCGGCGAAGTCCGTCACCGAGGCCGCATTGGCCATGGCCTCGCCACCGGCCGCCTCGATTTCCGCCACGACCGATTCCGCCGCTGTCGCCGACCCGCCCGAACCGTCGCGCGCCCCGCCCAGGTCGTTGACGACCACTTTCGCCCCGCGCGCCGCAAGAGCCAGAGCGTGTTCGCGCCCCAGGCCGCCGCCGGCCCCCGTTACGATCGCCACCTGTGCGTCAAACCGCATCGCCATAATCCGTCTCCTTTCGCAAGCGCCCAATGTGTTGAAACGGCGCCACAGTCGACACAATCGTAGCTCAACCGCGGAACCGTGCGCCAGCCACGCCGTTCGGTCCCGTGAATGCTGTGCTATTGTGCAGCTTCGCGCATTCAAACAGTGAGGAAGCTATGAAGCTCAAACTTCTCGCCTCTGTCGCCGCAGCTGGGCTGTTCGCAGCCGGAGCCGCATCGGCAGAACCCAATGGTTGGTACGGGGCGATCGACGCCGGTTATCAATGGATCGACGAGATCAACGCCGAATCGTCGACTACCAATGCCAACTGGAACTACGAAGTGAACGATGGCTGGGCGGCGTTCGCTCGCCTCGGTTATCGTTTCAACCCCAACTGGCGTGCGGAACTCGAAGGCGGCTATCGCTCGGGCGACGTCGGCACCGTTCGGGCCGTTTCGGGCACTCAGGGCGTCTGCAACTTCACCCCTGCGACGGGCGGTTGCTTCTCTCCTGAAGGCGACATCGAATCGATGACCCTGATGGCGAACATCATCTACGACTTCGGTTACGAAGCTTGGGGTATCCGTCCCTTCGTCGGCCTTGGCGCTGGTGTGAACCACGTCAAGACGGACATAACCGGCAACTTGCGCGCCAACCGCGGCGCCGTCTTCACCGCGGACGACACCTCGACCAAGTTCGCTGCTCAAGCGATCGCCGGTCTGGCTTGGGCTGTGGGCGACCGCGCCAACATCGACCTGACCTACCGCTACCTGACGGGCGACGCTAACTTCGCCTCGACGACGGTCGGTACGGGCGTGGGCGCCACGTCGTTCGGCGAATGGGACGGCGACTACGATCAGTCGCACACCGTGACTCTGGGTCTGCGCTACAGCTTCGGTGCGGAAGACGCGCCGCCGCCGCCGCCTCCCCCGCCCCCGCCGCCCCCGCCGCCTCCTCCGCCCCCGCCGCCCCCGCCGCCGGTCGCTCAGAAGCCGATGCCTCGCCAGTTCGTGGTCTACTTCGACTGGGATCGCTCGGACCTGACTGCGGAAGCCCGTTCGGTGGTGACGCAGGCCGCCAACTACGCCAAGTCGGGCGCACCGACGCGCGTCCTGATCGTCGGCTACACCGACACCTCGGGTTCGGCTGCCTATAACCTGGGTCTGTCCAACCGTCGTTCGCGCACCGTCGCGGACGCGCTGGTCGCCTCGGGCGTCAACGGCGGTGTCATCGCCCTGGACGGCAAGGGCGAGACCAACCTGGCCAAGCCGACCGCCGACGGTGTGCGCGAACCGCTCAACCGCCGCGCGACCATCGACATCAACTTCTAAGATCCGAAGGCGCGCCGGTGCGGTTCATCCGGCCCGGCGCTCCCGAGGTCATGAAGTTCGTCGATTTGACAACATCATGCCGCCGTCGCCCTTTGGGCGGCGGCGGTTTTGGTGCCGTAAAGCAACGCCAACCGTCCTGCGTTTCAAAATCCCCGGGACTTGAGCGATTTCAATTGATCGCGTCCAAACTGCGGGACACAAGCATGGCGATGATCCGTAATCACAGACATCTCGGTCGCAGCCGGAGCGCAGCAATGCACGCCTCGGTGGCGGATAGAGGATAGGCGTGATGGTGGATTTGCGATCATCCTCCAGACTTCTGTCGGCAAGACGTCGGCGCAGATATCGGCTTCGCGGCGATGCGGTGCGTCCCGAGGTCCGTCCGAGATTGCAGGCGTCGCGGCCTTCGCACTCGGCGACGATTTCCGCTTTCCCGGCCAAAAGAAAGTTCGGTCCGACCGCCTTGGCGGGTCGTCGCTTCCTGATCGTTTCGGCGCCGTTTGGGCGATTCGGTGCGGTGATGGCCTCGGTTCTTGAGGCGCGGGGCGCCAATGTGAACCGCATGATCTTCAATGCCGGCGACGCGATGAACTGGCGTCGGTCCGGGGGCATTGTGTTCAAGGACACGGCGAAGGCATGGACCGAAGGGTTGATCGAGTTCGCCTCGGCGTTCACCGACATAATCCTGTTTGGCGAGGCCGGAGAGTACAACCGAGCGGTCCTAGCGGCGTCCGACCGTTTGCAAGCGCGCGTCTGGGTTTTGGAAAACGGCTATTTCCGTCCCGACTGGATCACGGTCGAGCGAAACGGCGTCAATGGCTCGAGCGCCCTGCCGCGGTTTAAGGGCGGCTATCCCGAGCCTGCGCCACTGCTGCCTGAACCCTTTACGGTCGGAAAAATCCTGCCGCATCACGTCGCCAACATCAGCGCCTACCACACGGTGCAGGTGGCGGGAAAAGCCCTGTTCCCGAACTACACGGCGCCTTACGTGTTCTCGCCGCTGGACCAGTGCCTCGGTCACATCCGGCGCTATTTGAGCCTGGCGTTCAGACGGGCTGAAAACTGTGACGCCGACGTCATAAAGGCCAGGGGCGACTTCTTCATCGCGTGTCTGCAGCGCGAGGGCGACGCGCAGCTGCTGCGCTATTCGCGCTATTGCGACAACCGCGCCTTCCTCACGGCGGTGATCGCCAGTTTCGCCGCCAAGGCGCTGCCGAAGACGCGTCTGGTCGTGAAGAACCATCCGCTTGATCCCGGCCTGGTCAATCTGCGCGCCATTACGCTGCGTCTTGCTGAGCGGTATGGCGTCGCCGGCCGTGTCGATTTCATCGATGGCGGCAACCTTGCGGCCCTGTGCCGCGCCTCGCAAGGCATGGTGGTCAACAACTCCAGCGCCGCCTTGTCGGCGCTGGGTTTCCATACGCCGGTCAAGGTGCTGGGAGACGCCTTCTTCGATTTCGAGGGATTGACCGATCAGAAGCCGCTGGATGATTTCTGGCGCGCGCCGGAGGCGCCGGATAGCGACCTGTTCACACGATTCCGTGCGCATGTGATCGCCCAAAGCCAGGTGAACGGCAATTATCATGAGCCGCACGCCATCGTGCCGACGGCCAATGGCATCGCGGACGTTTTTGAGCGGGCGTTAGCCTAGCTGACCCCCGTAAGGTGTGGCGCCCAGACCACCCTCTGTCTCTGTCATATTGCTGTTACATAACTGTCGCCCAAGGTTTCAACATGCGCCCTAGAGGGGGCTGGATTGCGACAGGCGATGGACGCCTGACGCCAGAGCCATTCGCGCCGTCCATCTGGGGATAGATGTAATGATTACTCGCAAAAGCCTGATCTGGGCGACCACCGCCCTTGCCGGCTCGCTAGCCTTCGCCGGAACCGCCTCCGCCCAATCGACCGGCACCGAAGCGACCGAAGTCGGCGAAGTCGTCGTTACCGGGGTTCGCGGACAGCGCACCATTGAGGGTCTTGCAACCGCCGAGACTGTCGCCAAGACACGCAACACCATTGGCCAGGAGTTCATCGCGACTCAGTCGGCCGGCCAGACCATTCTTCAGACCCTTAATCTGACGCCGGGCCTCAGCTTCACCAACGCCGATCCGTACGGTTCGTCGGGCGGCAACATCCGTCTGCGCGGCTTCGACGGCAACCGCGTGTCGCTGACCTTCGATGGTATCCCGTTGAACGACACCGGCAACTACGCCACCTACACCAACCAGCAGCTTGATCCCGAACTGATCGAACGCGCCTCGATCAACACCGGTTCGACCGACGTCGATAGCCCGACCGCTTCGGCGACCGGCGGCACGATCAACTACGTCACGCGCCGCCCGGCCGCCGATTTTGGCGGCTGGTTGCAAGGTTCGCTGGGCGACTTCAGCTACAATCGCATCATGGGTTTGATCGATACCGGCGCCGTTGGTCCGTGGGGCACCTCGGCCTGGTTCGCCGCTTCGCACCAGAAGTATGACAAGTTCAAAGGCATCGGCGAGCTTGAAAAAACGCAATACAACGCCCGCATTTATCAACCGCTGCGCGACAATGGCGACTTCATTTCGCTGGCGGCTCACTGGAACGAGAACCGCAACAACAACTACAATGGCCCGAACCTGGCCACCGCGACCGGCTTCTGCGACGTTGCGCGAACCCAGGTCTGCGTCAGCGACGTTGAAACCAGCCCGTTCGGCTGGGGCGTCGATTTCGATCGCACTTACACCGCGCCGACGGTTCGTCCTGGCGTAGCAGACGTAGATACCAACGGCGCCAACTACTGGGGTTTGCGCATCAACCCGTCCGACACGGGCAACATCCGCGGTCAGTCGCGCTTCACCTTGGCTGACGGCCTGATCCTGACGATCGACCCGTCGTTCTCTTACACCCTTGCCAATGGCGGTTCGCAACAAACCGTGCTGGCCGAGAACGACCTGTTGCTGCGCGGCACCCGTACGACGGGCGGCGTCGACCTGAATGGCGACGGCGACATTCTGGACCGCGTTCGCGTCATGACGCCGTCAAACACCCACACCCAGCGCTACACCCTGAACAGTTCGCTGATCTGGGATCTGAACGACCATCACCGTCTGCGCGCCGCCTATGCGCTGGATTGGGGTCGTCACCGCCAGACCGGCCTTTACGGCCGCATCGACTTCTCGAACCCGACGAACCCGAGCTTCGTGGACGAGTTCGGCGGCCTGAAGGAAGAGGGCAACCGGGTCGTGAACCTGGACGGCTTCGCCCTGCGTTCGCGTGACCGCCTGTCCTATGCCGAACTGAACCAGTTCTCGGTCGAGTACATCGGTCGCTTCTTGGATGAAGCTCTGACCGTGAATATCGGCGTCCGCGCGCCGTTCTTCTCGCGTGAACTCAACCAGTTCTGCTACACGCAGAACGCCTCTTCCAACGTGATCTGCACCTCGGAAGTGCCGGCGACGACCTTGGCCAACGGCAACGTGACCTTCGCCGGTCGTGGAACCACCCAATACGTCGCTCCGTACTCGCGCACCGTGAAGTACGACGACGTCCTGCCGAACGTCGGCGCCACCTATAAGTTCGGCGGCGCTCAGTCGATCTACGCCAGCTATTCGGAGTCGCTTTCGGCGCCGCGTACGGACAGCCTCTATGCGGCGACCCGTCTGGCGGACGGCTCGATCGGCAATCCGACCGTGCAGCCGGAGACGTCCAAGAACATCGACTTCGGCTACCGCTACACGGCGGGCACGCTGATTGCTCAGGCTTCGGGCTTCTTCAACCAGTTCGATAACCGCATCGTCAGCACCTTCGAGCCGGATCTGGATCAGTTCGTCGATCGCAACGTGGGTTCGGTTGAATCCAAGGGTGTTGAAATCTCGGTGGGTTGGTCGCCGATCCAGGCGCTGAGCCTCTACGGTTCGGCCTCGTTCCTGGATAGCGAACTGCAAGACGACTATGTCTATGATCGCGCAGGCAACCGCCTTCAGACCAAGGGCAAGAAGCAGGTTGAAACTCCCGACCAGATGTACTCGCTGCGTGCGTCTTACCAGTTCAACGACATCTTCTCGGCCGGCATCCAAGGTAAATACACCGGAGAGCGTTGGGTCACCGATGTCAATGACCTGAAGGTCGACGCCTACACCGTGGTCGATCTGGACGCCCGTTTCGACTTTGCCCCGCTGGGCTTCGAAGGCACCTATCTGCAGTTCAACGTCACCAACCTGTTCGATGAGCAGTACTACAGCACCCTTGGAACCCGCGCGTCGGGCACCCCTGGCCAACTGGGTTATAGCCGCTCGTTCGCCGGCGTCGGCGCGCCGCGCACCATGATGGCGACCCTGCGCTACGCCTTCTAAGGCTTAAGCCAGACTGAAACGACGAAGGGCGGTCCGTTCGCGGGCCGCCCTTTTTCGTGGCTGACGTTGAAGTCGGGGGCGCTTGGGGCCATATGGCGCGGCTCCCAGTTCGGCCCTTCTTGAGGACGCCCGCATGACCGATCCGACTGCTGCCGCCATCCCCGCAGAATGGGCGCCGCACCGCGCCATGTGGGTGGGTTGGCCCAGCCATGCGGAATATTGGTTCGAGGCGCTGGAACAGGCGCAGGACGAGGTCGAGGGTCTGGTGCGGGCCCTGGCCGGACCGGGGCGCGAGCAGGTCAAGCTATTGGTCGGCAAGGCCGAGGTACTGGCCGACGCCCAGGCGCGTTTTGCGGGTGTGGCCAATGTCGAGGTCGTGGCCGGCGAGTTCGGCGACGTGTGGCTGCGCGACACCGGGCCGATCTTCGGCGCGGGATCCAGGACGGCCGCCGCGTTCAAGTTCAACGGCTGGGGCGGAAAATATGACATGCCGGGCGACGACCTGGTCGCCGGCCAGATCGGCCGACATGCGGGCGTGGACCTGACCTGGAACGACTTTGTCATGGAGGGCGGGTCGCTGGATCACGACGGGGAGGGGAGCGTTCTGACCACGCGCCAGTGCCTGCTGAACCCGAACCGCAATCCGGCGTGGAACCAGGATGAAGCCGTCGCGGCGGCGGCGCTGGAAAAGGCGGTCGGCGCCAAGGTGGTGGTGTGGCTTGGCGACGGTTTGCTGAACGACCACACCGACGGGCACGTCGATAATCTGGCGCGGTTTGTCGCGCCGGGCGTGGTGGCCTGCCCGGTCGCCTGGGGCACGAACGACGTCAACGCCGACGTCTATGACGCGACGGCGCGCGATCTGGCCGCCGTGACCGATGCGGCGGGGCGTCGGCTGAAGGTCGTGCGCATCCCGTCGCCGGGCCTGGTGCTGGACGAGGACGAGCGCCCGATCCCGGCCAGCCACATGAACTTCCTGATCGCCAACGGCGCCGTGATCGTTCCCACCTATGGCGATGCGCGCGCCGCCGACATGGCCTGTCAGGCGTTGAAGGACGCCTTCCCCGATCGTGAGATCATCCCGCTGCCGTCCAACGCCATCCTGACCGGCGGCGGCTCGTTCCACTGCATCTCCCAGCAGGAGCCCGCATGACCCGCAACATCACCGTCGCCGGCATCCAGACCTCGTACGGCGAGGACATGCAGGCGAACATCGACAAGACCATCGCCTTCGTGCGCGAGGCGGCTAGTCGGGGCGCGCAGGTGATCCTGCCGTCGGAACTTTTCCAGGGCCCGTATTTCTGCGTCTCGCAGGAAGAGCACTGGTTCACGCAGGCTTATGAGTGGCGCGAACATCCATGCGTTGTGGCCATGGCGCCGGTGGCCAAGGAACTGGGCGTGGCCATTCCGGTCTCGATCTTCGAGAAGGACGGGCCGCAGTATTACAACTCGCTGGTCATGCTGGATGCCGACGGCGAGGCGCTGGGCGTCTATCGCAAGAGCCATATCCCCGACGGTCCCGGCTATCAGGAGAAGTATTATTTCCGGCCGGGCGACACTGGATTCAAGGTCTGGAAGACCCGCTTTGGCAAGGTCGGGGTCGGCATCTGCTGGGACCAGTGGTTCCCGGAAGCGGCGCGGGCGATGATGCTGATGGGCGCAGACGTCCTGATGTATCCGACCGCCATCGGCACCGAGCCGCATGATGCGACCCTGCACACGGCCGAGCCGTGGCGGCGGGCCATGCAGGGACACGCGGTGTCGAACGCCGTGCCGGTCGTCGGCGCCAACCGGATTGGGAATGAGCGCGTGACCGAGGTCGGCCAGACCTTCTACGGCCATTCCTTTATCGCCGATCAGCAGGGCGAATTGGTCGAGCAACTGGGCGCCGAGGAGGAGGGGGTGCTGGTGCACCGCTTCGATCTGGACGAGCTGGACAAATATCGCGCGGCCTGGGGCTTCTTCCGCGATCGCCGGACGGACCTGTACGGGGCGTTGACGGGTAAAGGCTGATCCGATCCTCCCCCGCGTCAGCGGGGGAGGGGGACCGCCGCAGGCGGTGGGGGGGCGAGCCCCGCACCGTGCGTAAGATGCGGCCGAGGTCAGTTCCGTATCCGCCCCCTCCACCACTTCGTGGTTCCCCTCCCCCGTGAACGGGGGAGGATTTTTAGCCCCGCATCGCCTCGACCGCCGCGATAAGTCGGTCGAGGTCGGAGGGCGTCGAAAGCCGGTGATCGCCGCCCTCGATCAGGTCCAGGCGCACATCGCCGCCCGTCAGCCGTTCGACCAGTTCGACCTGATGTCGCCACGGCACGACGTCGTCGGCGCGGCCTTGCAGGACATGAACCGGAGCGGCGATGTCGATCACGCCGTCCAGCAGCAGCCAATCGCGCGCCTCTTCGAACATGCGCCGCGTCAGGACATATTCGCCCAGACCCTCCTCGACGATCAGGGTTTCGCCCTCGCGCAGGATGGCTTGACGCTCGTGGTCGGCCAGGCCGGGCCACATCAGCCGTTTGGTGAAGTCCTGGGCCGGATTGACCAGCACCAGACCCTTGATCCGGTCCGGCCGCGCCAGGGTCGCCAGCAGCGAGACCCAGCCGCCCATCGAGGAGCCGACCGGAATGACCGGGCCGGACAGGCTGTCGATCAGGGCGACGGCGTCCTCGCGCCAGCGACCGATGGTGGCCTGTCTCCAGTCGCCGGAGGACTGGCCATGGGCGAAATGGTCGTAGCGGATGAAGTTCCAGCCGCGTTCGCGCGCGGCGACGTCCAGGGCCAGGGCCTTGGTCCCCTCCATGTCCGAGCGGAAGCCGCCGACCCAGATCACGGTCGGGCCGTCGCCTTCGACGCGCTTGAAGGCCAGGGTTTCGCCGTCGGGGCGGGACAGGTGCTGGATGTCGGTCATGGCGCCGTTCTGCCCGGACTTTCCGCCGTCGTCACCCTTGACCGCGACGCGCGATGGCGGAACACAGACCCATGTCCGCACCCCAGGTCCTGTTCGTCACCTCCAACCGCATCGGCGACTGCGTCATCTCGTCCGGCGTGATCCGCGAGATTGCGCGTCAGGTCCCGGGGGCCGAGATCACCGTCGCATGCGGTCGGCCGCCCGCGCCCTTCTTCCGCAATGCGCCCGGCGTCGTGCGCACCATCGTGCTGGATAAGAAGAAGCTGGCCGGGCACTGGGTCGATCTGTGGAAACAGGTCGTCGGTACGCGCTGGGACCTGGTCATCGACATCCGGGGTTCGGCGCTCAGCTATCTGATCCCGGCGAAGCGGCGCATCGTCTATAACCGCTCGTGGGAGACGGGCCTGCGCAAGGTCGAGATGGTGTCGCGCCTGATGGGGTCGCCGACGCCGCTGGATCCCGAAATCTTCCTGGACGATCAGGCGCGGGCCGAGGCAGCAGCCGTCATCGATCCGCAGCTGGCGGGCGGCGCGGGTACGGGGCCGATCATCGCTCTGGCGCCCATTGCGCACCAGCCGGGCAAGAGCTGGCCCGCCGACCGCTGGGGCGCGCTGGTCGAGAGGCTGAAAACTGAGCCGCGCTTCGACGGCTGGCGCTTCATGCCGGTGGGCGGACCGGGCGACCGGCCGCCCGCGACCCCGGCTTTGGAAGCTGCTGGCCCGCGCGGCATAGATTTCGTCGGCAAGGGCGACATCCTGGCCTCCGCCGCCGCCATCGACCGGGCCGATCTGTTCGTCGGCAATGATTCAGGACTGATGCACGTCTCGGCGGCGCTGGGCCGTCCGACCCTGGGCCTGTTCGGTCCGACGGAGTGGTGGCTGTATGGGCCGTGGGGGCCCAAGACGCGCACGGCGGCGTCCAACGAGACCCGCGGCCAGTTCGCGCCGATCGAGGACCTGACGGTGGATCACGTGTTCAACGCGGTGTTGGCGCTGCATGACGCCTACATCGTCGAAACGCCTGCGAACCCTTGAAAAATCGGGGCTCGCGGCGCATATTGCCGGCCTTGAGGGGAACGTGGCGATCGCCGCGTGCATTCGCTCATCACGACATACGCCTTCTCTGACCACATAAGGAAACGACGCCCATTCGCCGTCCCATGCAAGCGCCACCCGTGAAAGACGGGCCGCGTATGAACCAGGATATCCGTGCCCCTCGCGTTCTGCTCATCGACCAGAACGGCGAAAAACAGGGCGTCATGCCCACCTCCGCCGCTCTGGAAGCCGCCGAGGAAGCCGGGTTGGACCTGGTCGAGATCGTCTCCACCTCCGAGCCGCCGGTGGCCAAGATCCTCGATTACGGCAAGCACCGTTTCCAGGAACAGAAGAAGAAGGCCGAGCAGCGCAAGCGCCAGAAGGTCGTCGAGCTGAAGGAGATCAAACTCCGTCCGAACATCGACACCCACGACTATGAGGTGAAGGCCAAGGCCATGCACCGCTTCTTCGACGAGGGCGACAAGGTCAAGGTGACCCTGCGCTTCCGCGGTCGCGAAATGGCGCACCCCGAACTGGGCATGAAGCTGCTGAACAAGGTCCAGGCCGATTTCGACGAAATCGCCAAGGTCGAGTTCGCGCCCAAGATGGAAGGCCGCCAGATGATCATGATCCTGGCCCCGCGCTGATCGCAATCCATCGCTGAATGCCAAACGCCCCGGTCCCGCGACCGGGGCGTTTTTCTTTGCGGGAGAAACGGCTAAGCGTAGGCAATGACGAACGCCGATACGGTCGCTGCGCGCACCCCGCCGCCCAAGCTCAAGACGCCGGCTCTGGCCGTGCTGTTTGCGACGGTGTTCATCAATCTCGTCGGGTTCGGGCTGGTGGTGCCGTTGCTGCCGTTCTTCGCCCAGAGCCTGAAGGCCGAGGCGTGGCAGATCACGCTGATGTTCTCGGCCTATTCGCTGGGTCAGTTCTTCGCCGAGCCGTTCTGGGGGCGGTTGTCGGATCGGATCGGGCGAAAGCCCGTGCTGTTGATGACCCTGATCGCCAATGCGCTGGGCTATCTGATGCTGGCCTTCGTGCCCAACATCTGGCTGGCGATCGCAGTCAGGCTGTTCACCGGCCTGGGCGCCGGCAATATCTCGACGGTTCAGGGGTATGTGGCCGATGTGACCCCGCCCGAGCAGCGGGCCGGGCGGATGGGCCTGATCGGCGCCGCGTTCGGCCTGGGCTTCATCGTCGGGCCGGGGCTGGGCGGATTGCTGACGCAGCCGCAGCTGGGACGGCTGGGCTATCAGCTGCCGATCTTCCTGGCGGCGGCGTTGGCGGCGGTCGCGGCGGTCGGCGTCGTCGTCTTCCTGCGCGAGAGCCGGGCCAAGGCCGATCCCACAGCACCGCGTCCGGCCTTCCTGGCGGGGCTGAAGGCTGCGCGCGACAACGCGGTGGTGTCGCGCGTGCTGGTCGTGACCCTGATCTATATGGCCGGGTTTTCGGCGATGGAGAGCGTGTTCGGCCTGTGGTCCGAGAGCCGCTATCAATGGGGCGCGCGCGAGGTGGGGCTCAGCTTCATGATCGTGGGCATCGTCTCGACGCTGAACCAGGGGTTCTTCGCCGGGCGGCTGGCGCGGCGGTTCGGCGAATCGCGCGTGCTGGCCACCGGCATGCTGCTGTTTGGAACCTCGCTGGTGTTGCAGGTGCTGGCTCCGGTCGCGTGGTTTCCCGCGACGCGGCTCGAGCTGGGCGCCCTGACGATCCCGGTCGTCCAGGGCTGGATCATCCCGATCGTGATGGCGATCGGCGCGTGCGGCATGTCGCTGGCCATGCCCAACATCTCGGCCATGATCAGCCGCGCCTCGCCGCCGGATCGGCAGGGGGCCATGCTGGGTCTGAACATGGCCTCCAGCTCGGTGGCGCGCATCTTCGGGCCGATGATCGCGGGCGCGCTGTTCTCGGGGCTGGGGCATGACTGGCCCTTTGTGATCGGGGCGCTGCTGACCCTCCCGGCGGCCCTGATGGCGATCAACGCCGGGCGCGTCATTCGCAGCGGCGAGGGCGGCGTGAAAGCCCCGGCCTGACTCGTCTTGCAATGGCGGCGCTCTTCACGTAGAAGCCGCGCCTTCGCGTACCGAACCGCCAGGCGAACAGGCATGCCTGGGCGGTTCTTAAACTCTGGAGAGATACCTCCCACGGGCTCAAGCAGTCCAAAGGACGGTAGCCCTCCAAAAAGGAGACTGAAATGCCGAAACTGAAGACGAAGTCGGGCGCCAAGAAGCGCTTCAAATTCACGGCCACTGGCAAGGTTAAGGCCGGCGTTGCGGGCAAGCGTCACCGCTTGATCAGCCACAACTCGAAATACATCCGCCAGAACCGCGGCACCTCGATCATGGCCGACGCCGACGCCAAGAAGATCAAATCCTACATGCCGTACGCCTAAGGCGAACGACAGGCAGACGATCTTTTCGCACTGAATTTGAACCACGGTCCCTCAAGCAGCAAGCCCCAAAACCTAGCAAGGTGGGCGGCGCGCGATAGGGACTTCCCTAAGGGAAAAACATCATGGCTCGCGTTAAACGTGGCGTAACCTCGCACGCCAAGCACAAGAAGGTTCTGGAGCAGGCCAAGGGCTTCTCCGGCCGCCGCAAGAATACCATCCGTACGGCCAAGGCCGCCGTCGATCGCGCCGGGCAATACGCCTATCGCGACCGTCGCGCCAAGAAGCGCAACTTCCGCGCCCTGTGGATCCAGCGCATCAACGCCGCCGCCCGTCTGGAAGGCTTCACCTACAGCCAGTTCATCAACGGCCTGAACAAAGCCGGCATCGAACTGGACCGCAAGGTTCTGGCCGCGATCGCCGCCGACGCGACCGGCTTCAAGGCCGTCGCCGACAAGGTCCGCGCCGCCCTGGCGTAAGAACTGTGCTCAAGCCGCGAGCGACCGCGTCGCGAGCGTAGCGCAACAAGAATGACGCCCGCTCCGGTTTCCGGGGCGGGCGTTCTTCGTTTCAGGCCGCCTTGGGGACCTGCGATGGCTGGCTCTGCGCCAGCACCATGCGGATGGCGTTCAGCAGGGCGTCGGGCTGGATCGGCTTTTGCGCCACGCCGTTCATGCCGGCGGCGATATAGTCCAGCTCGTCGCGCTCGTCGGCGTTCGCCGTCAGGGCCAGGATCGGCAGGGCGCCGGCCGGGCCGGGCAGGGCGCGGATAGCCCGCGTCGCGGCGACCCCGTCCATCACGGGCATCTTGATGTCCATCAGGGCCAGGTCGAACGGACGGGCCATTACGGCGTCCACCGCCTCGCGCCCGTTCTCGGCCATCTCGCAGGTGCAGCCGAACATCTCCAGCAGCTTGCCGGCGACGAAGCGGTTGGTGGCGTTGTCGTCCACCACCAGCACATGCAGGGTGTCGTGCGGCGTCGGCTCGGCCAAGGCGGGGGCGGGCGCCGCGCTCTCGGTCGCGACGCGCAGCGGCAGGCGCACCTGGAAGCGCGCGCCGCCCTGGGGCGAGGCGCCCAGCGAGATCGCGCCGCCCATCCGTTCGGCGATCTGTCGGCAGATGGCTAGGCCCAGGCCCGCGCCCGCCCCCTCGCGCCCGGCCTTTCCGGTGTTGAAGGGATCGAAGATGGTCGCGGCCGCCGCCTCGGGCACGCCGGGTCCGCTGTCGTCCACGGTGAAGATCACCTCGCCGTCGGCGTGGCTTTCGATCAGGGCGACGACCTCGCCCGTCAGGGTGAACTTCAGCGCATTGCCGATCAGGTTGTTCAGCAGTTGCTTCAGCCGCATCCCGTCGGCCTGAACGCAGGGAACGGCCAGGTCGGTGCGGATGGTCAGGGCCAGGGCCTTTTCCTCGGCCCGCGCGCGCCACAGGGCGTCGATGTCGAAGGCGACGGCCGACAGGTCGAGCGGCTCCTCCTCCAGCGTCAGCATGCCGGCCGAGGCGCGTGACATGTCCAGCGCGTCGGTCAGCAACCGCAGCAGGCTCTGGCCCGAATCGATCACGGTGCGGACGTAGGGGCGCAGCTCTTCCTGCTCCAGCTTCTTGTCCATCAGGGCCGCGACGCCCAGCACCCCGTTCAGGGGCGTGCGGATCTCGTGGCTCATCACCGCCAGGAACTCGGACTTGGCCCGGCTGGAGGCGACGGCCTCGGCCTCGGCCAGGGCCAGGTCGCGGGCCAGGGCGCTCATCTCCTCGGCCCGCTGGCGGTGCAGGGCCGCGCCCGCCTGAACCACCTGCAGCGCCGTGCCGACGCCGACATAGCGGCCGCCTGCCACCACGATGAAGCCGGTCAGCAAGGCGCCCAGCTCAGCCGCACCATAAGCCTGGAAGAAGGCCTCGGCGCTGGTCGCCGCCTCCGCCACCGGCGCATTGCGGTCCATCAGGCTTTCGGCGGGCCTTCGGGCATACAGGGCGCGTCCGAACTCGGCCGCCATCCTCAGGGTGAAGGCGTTGCGTTCGATGATGCCTAGGGGGCGGCCATCGTCATCGACGACGGCCAGGGCCAGGGTGTTCGGCTCGGTCTGGAACCGTTCGAACACATCCGCGCCTGGCGTGGACGGGGCCACGGGCGCGATCAAGTCGACGAAATCACCGATCAGCGGCATCAAGATCCTCGCAAGTTCGGAGGCCTGATTAGACGGTGATATTTAACGCCAGCTTTGCCGTTCATGAACCTTTCGCGGCGGGTTTTCGACAGTCGATCCGTGGGCGGATGGAAAGTCCTGACTGCGCGCGATATTCCCTCGCGGACGCGACTTCGATAGCCTCGCCCGATGATGCGCACCTTGATTTGCGGCCTGGCTGCAGCCCTTGCCCTGACCACCGCCGCTGCTGCGCAGGACCGACGCGTCGCCGTGACCTTCGACGACCTGCCGTTCCAGACGGATGCGGCGACCCTGTGCGATCCGGCGCGCCTGATGACGATCACCCAGGATTTCGTCGCCATGCTGAAGCCGCTGGATACGCACGGCACAGCCTTCGTCAATGCGGGCAAGGTCTGCGAGGCCGAGCGCGCCACGATCCTGCCCCGCGTGCTTAACGTTTGGCTGGACGCCGGTCTTGGCTTGGGCAACCACACCAACACCCATCTGAACATCCACGCGACGACGGTTGAGGCCTATCTGGCCGACGTGGACGCTGGGGCGCCGATCGTTCGGCAGGTGCTTGAGGCTCGCGGACGGTCATTGCGCTGGTTCCGTCACCCTTATCTTTTCACCGGCGAGACGCAGGAAAAGCACGACGCCATCGCCGCCGGCCTGGCCCAGCGCGGCTATACGATTGCGCCGGTGACCCTCGACAACAACGACTGGATGTTCGCCGACGTTTATCGCAAGGCCGAGCAGATCGGCGATCAGGCGCTGATGCAGCGCATCGGTCAGGCCTATGTGGCGCATATGGCGACGGTGCTGGACTTCTTCGAACCTTACAGCGCCGAGGTGGCGGACGGGCGTGAACCGGCGCAGGTGCTGTTGCTGCACGCCAACACCCTGAACCAGGCCTGGTATCCGCAGATCCACGCCCTGTATCTGGCGCGCGGTTATCGCTTCGTGCCGCTGGAAGAGGCGCTGGCCGATCCGATCTATCAGCACCCTGACACCTATGTCCGCGCCAACGGAATCTCGTGGTTGCACCGCTGGATGCGGACCGACGGCCGGCCCATCCGCTGGGAGCCGGAACCGCCCGCCTGGATCGTTGCGGCCAACAAGGCGCCGGCGTCGGAACTTCAGGCCCTCGCATCGGCCCCTTGAAGGGTGACGAAACGGTTTCCACCCGTTAAGGCACGGGGCAAATGACCGATCTCGCCACACTCGAACTCGACCTGATCAACGCCATCGGCGGCGCGGAAACCGTCGCCGCCCTGGAAGAGGTGCGCGTCGCCGCCCTGGGCAAGTCCGGCTCCGTCTCCGGCCTGCTGAAGGGCATGGGCGCCATGAGCCCCGACGAACGCCGTGAACAGGGGCCGATGATCAACGGCCTGCGCGACCGCGTCGCCGCCGCCATCGCCGCGAAGAAGACCGCGCTGGAAGCCGCCGAACTGGACGCGCGTCTGCTGTCGGAACGCATCGATCTGACCCTGCCGGCGCGTCCGCGCAGGAAGGGCGGGGTCCACCCGACCATGCAGGTGATGGACGAGATGATCGCCCTGTTCGCCGAGATGGGCTTCGCTGTGGCCGAAGGTCCGGACATCGAGGACGACTTCCACAACTTCACGGCCCTGAACTTCCCGCCCAAACACCCGGCGCGGGAAATGCACGACACCTTCTTCCTGAAGCCCGACCCCGAGACGGGCGAGCGCAAGGTGCTGCGGACCCACACCAGCCCGGTGCAGGTCCGAACCATGATGTCGCAAAAGCCGCCGATCCGCATCGTCGCCCCGGGCCGCACCTTCCGCAAGGATTCGGACGCCACCCACACGCCGATGTTCCACCAGATCGAGGGTCTGGTGATCGACCGTGACATTCACATGGGCCACCTGAAGACCACGCTTCAGACCTTCATCGCCCGCTTCTTCGAACTGGACGCGGTCCAGGCGCGCTTCCGTCCGCACCACTTCCCCTTCACCGAACCGTCGGCCGAAATGGACATCCGCTGCGATCGCTCTGGCGGAAAACTGGTGTTCAACACCGGCGACGACTGGCTGGAGATTCTGGGCTGCGGGATGGTGCATCCCAATGTGCTCAGGAACTGCGGCATCGACCCGGACGAATATCAGGGCTTCGCCTTCGGCATGGGCGTGGATCGGCTGGCCATGCTGAAATACGGCGTGCCCGACCTGCGCCCCATGTTCGACGCCGACACCCGCTGGCTGTCCCACTACGGCTTCTCGGCCTTCGCCGCCCCCAACCCGGCCTCGGGCCTGAGCTGAACCCATGAGTGACGCTGCCAAAGCCGCGTCATACCGATTAAGAGGCTAAAGTAATGGCGCGTTTGCCGATCAACCGACCCGTCAATCTTGCACGCGATTTGACCCAGACGACATTCGAGAACGTCGATCTGAACCTGCACGATCTTTATCAGCATTGCCGTGACAAGGGCGCTGTCGTGGGGCGCACCTTCACCGGTTGCCGGCTGGATGGCCCGGCGATCGTTCTGGTCGGACCCGGCACGACGTTCGATGAGACGAACTTCGGCGACTCGCGCGGGGGTATGAAGAATCTTCTGCTCCAGCCGATGGGGGACAAGGCGCTGGGCACCATCCCGATGCATGACTGCACCTTCGTGGGCTGCGAATTCTACAATGTCGGCTTCACCGGAGCCGCAGATATTCTGGAGCAGCTGGCGGCTGTTCCGACGGTGGCGGGACCGGCGGCATGAAGTTCACCCTGTCCTGGCTGAAGGACCACCTCGAAACCGAGGCGGATGTTCAGCAGATCGCCGAGGCCATGACCATGGCCGGGCTGGAGGTCGAGGAGGTGCTCGACCCCGCCTCCAAACTGGCGCCGTTCACTGTGGCCAAGATCGTTTCGGCCGAGCGTCACCCCAACGCCGACCGGCTGCAGGTCTGCCAGGTCGAGACGGTCGACGGGATGAAGGAGATCGTCTGCGGCGCGCCGAACGCGCGGGCGGGCCTGACCACCATCTACGCCCCCATCGGCGCCTATGTGCCGGGCCTGGGCGTGACCCTGGTCGAGAAGCCGGTGCGCGGCGTGGTGTCGAACGGCATGCTGTGCTCGGCCTCGGAGCTCGAGTTGTCGGACGAGAGCGACGGCATTCAGGAGCTGCCGCCCGAAATCCCCGTGGGCACGCCGGTCGCCGGCCTGTTCGGCGCCGAGCCGGTCATCGATTTCGAGGTCACGCCGAACCGGCCCGACTGGCTGGGCGTGGCCGGCATCGCGCGGGATCTGGCCGCCGCCAGCGTCGGCAAGCTGAAGCATTTCGACATCGCCGTGGTGCGCGGGGCCTTCCCGTCGCCGATCAGCGTGCGGCTGGAGGCTCCCGAGATGTGCCCGGTTTTCGCCGGTCGCGTCATTCGCGGCGTCAAGAACGGCCCGTCGCCGGCGTGGCTGCAGAAGCGTCTGACGGCCATCGGCCTGCGCTCGATCAACCGTCTGGTCGATGTGACCAATCTGATCGCCTATGACCGCGCTCGCCCGCTGCACGTCTATGACGTCGCCAAGCTGTCAGGAACGGAGATCGTGGTGCGGGCGGGGCAGGTTTCGGCCGCGACCGGCGGGCACGAGCATCTGATCGCCCTGGACGGCAAGACCTACGCCGCATCCGCAGCCGACTGCATCATCGCCGACGCCGGGGGCGAGCGCCCCATCGGCCTGGGCGGCGTGATGGGCGGGGAATCGACCGGCTGCGACGAGACCACCACCGACGTCTTCCTGGAAAGCGCCTGGTTTGACCCGCTGGTCATCGCCCAGACCGGCCGTGCGTTGGGCATCCACTCCGACGCCCAGTACCGGTTCGCGCGCGGCGTCGATCCGGTCTCGGTCACGCCGGGTCTGGAACTGGCCACGCGTTTGATCCTGGACCTGTGCGGCGGCGAGCCGTCGGACATCGTCTTTGTCGGCGAACCGCCGGCCAGCCCGGCGCCCTTCGCCTTCGACCCCGCCTATGTGAAGCGTCTCAGCGGCATGGATCTGGCCGACGACCGGATCGGGACCATCCTGGGCCAGCTCGGGTTCCTGGTTCAGGCCGCGCCGGCCGGTCAGGCCGAGCCCTGGATCGTCACCCCGCCCTCATGGCGTCGCGACGTCGAAGGTCCGGCCGATCTGGTGGAAGAGGTTGCGCGCATCGAGGGCTTCGACAGCCTGCCCGATACGCCTCTGCCCGAGGTCGCCCGCCCCGCCGGCGGCGTGTTGAGCCTCCGCCAGGCCCGCGTCCGCACCGCGCGTCGCGCCCTGGCGGCCCTCGGTTACGCCGAGGCCGTCACGTGGTCCTTCACCAAACAGTCGACCGCGGCCCTGTTCGGCGGCGGGGATGATCGGCTGGTGCTGGAGAACCCCATCGCGGCCGATCTGGACTGCATGCGGCCCTCGGCCCTGCCGAACTTGGTCCAGGCGGCGGCGAGGAACGCCGCGCGCGGTTTCGCCGACGCCGCCCTGTTCGAGATCGGCCCCATCTATCTGGGCGACGGTCCGGCGGATCAGCGCACGGTCATCGCCGGCCTGGTCGCCCCGCACGCCGCCCGTCACTGGGCCGGCGCCGGTGAGGACGCCCTGTTCGCGCTCAAGGGCGACCTGACCACCCTGCTGGAAGAGATCGGCGCCCCGGTCGCCTCGCTGCAACTGGTCCAGGGCCAGAACCGCGACTGGTGGCACCCTGGCCGTTCGGCCCGGCTGCAACTGGGCCCCAAGAATGTGATGGTCGAGCTCGGCGAACTGCATCCGCGCGTCCTGAAGGCGCTGGACGCTGACGGTCCGATCTTGGCCTTCGAAATCGTGCTGGACAATGTGCCGGAGCCACGCGGCAAAAGCGGCAAGGCGCGCGGCTCGGCGGACCTGTCGGCCTTCATGCCCCTGACCCGCGACTTCGCCTTCGTGGTGGAAGACGCCAAGCCTGTGGGCGATCTGGTCCGGGCCGCGACGGGGGCCGACAAGGCCCTGGTCGCGGACGTGCGCGTCTTCGACGTCTATCGCGGCAAGGGCGTGGACGAGGGCTTCAAGTCCGTCGCCCTGGAGGTCGTGATCCAGCCGCGCGAAGCCACCCTGACCGAAGCCGAGATCGAGGCCCTGACCGCCAAGGTCGTCGGAGCGGTCGAAAAGCAGGGCGGCAAGCTGCGGGCTTGAGGGAGCGCAGCGCCGTCGTTCAGGCGGCGCGGGGGACATTGGCGATGACGACGGAACCTCAGGCGGCCCAACCGGATCGCGGCCATCTGCTGCGTGTCCTGGGCGTGACGTTCGGCGTCGCCGTCGTGGTCGGCGGCGTCATCGGTCAGGGCATACTGCGCACGCCGGGCGTGGTCGCCGAGGGGGTTCAGAACCCCACGATCATCATCGCGCTGTGGTGCGTCGCCGGTCTGGTCGCCTGGATCGACGCCATGTCGACCGTCGAACTGGCCGCCTCGATCCGCAAGACGGGCGGCCCCTATATCTTTGCCCGACGCGCCTTCGGGTCGCTGACCGGCCTCGCCGTCGGCGTTTGCGACTGGCTGGGCAATATGGGCGGCATCGCCTTCATCGCCGTGGTCTTCGGCGAATATCTGCACCGACTAGGCGTCGCGACCAGCGTGCCGATCGGCGTCCTGGCCCTCTTGATTGTGGTCGTGGTGGGCAGCGTGCAATGGCTGGGCACCAAGGTCGGCGGTCGGGCGCAGGAGATCGGCAGCGCGGTCAAGGCGGCCCTGTTCACCGTGCTGATCATCGGCCTGTTCCTGGCGCCGCGCGGCGCGCCCGTCGCGACCGAGATCGCGCCGGCGACGGCGGCGGCCCTGACCTTCGGCGGCATCGTCATGGCCCTGCGGGCTATTTCCGGCACCTACTACGGCTGGAACAGCGCCTCCTACTTCTGCGAAGAGGTCGTCGATCCGGGCCGGACGATCGCGCGGGCGACCTTCTCGGGCATCGCCGTGGTGACGGTGATCTATGTGCTGGCCAACCTGGCCTATCTGAACGTCCTGACGCCGGCCGAGATGGCCGGGTCGAACCTCCTCGCGGCGGATGCGGCCGGTCGGGTGTTCGGCGATGTCGCCGGCTCAATCGTCACGGCCATTTCGCTGGTGTCGCTGGTGACGATCATCAATGCGATGGTCATGGTGTTCCCGCGCGTCCTGTTCGCCATGGCGCGCGAGTATCAGATTTCGGCCCTGACCCGGGTCGCCGCCAACGGCACGCCGCGTCTGGCCCTGATCGCCACCGTGCTGGCCGGTGGGCTGCTGGCCACGATCGGCGTCTATGAAACCCTGCTGACCTTTTCGACGTCGCTGCTGGCGCTGATGAGCGTGCTGGTGAACGCCGCCGTCATCGTCCTGAGGGTGCGCGAGCCCAATCTGGAACGCCCCTGGAAGATGCCGCTCTATCCCCTGCCGGCGATCATCGCCCTGGCGATCAATACGACCCTGTTCGTGATCTTCGTGGTCGAGGATCCTTTGACGGCTGGAAAGGCCTTTGGAATGCTGGCGGTCCTGATCGGCCTCGCCTGGTTGTTAGTCCGACGAAAGCGCGTCTTCCTATAATCCTTGAAGTATTCCAATCACGATTGTCCGCTCTGGCCCGAGACGATATCGAGTCACTGGTTGCCAGCACGGGGATCGGCTTTGCCTGTAGTTGCTATTGCCGTGAAGAGATAAGTGTCGTCTCGTAGTGACTTCATTCGAAGTTTGGGGAGAAGTAGATGAACAGAGAAGTCCAGCACTGGCAGGTTATTTTTGACGGTCGAAAGCATCGTATGATTCATAATCATTTAGATACCGATCACCGCGTTCTGTCGAAGGGGCTGACGCACCAGCAGGCTTCAGCTATGGTTTCTGCAAAGAATGCTGATCACTCCCGTAAGGCTGTAGGCAATTTCATTACGGGTTTCATGCATGTATCGGCCGAGGCCGCAGGACACTGCGTAAAAACCGTTAAAGATGGCTACGACAAAGGCCGAAGGTAGTCATTCGCCTTGCTGTCGCTGTGAGTGGGTAAGACCCCGTTAACCTTGAAGCCGCAAGGCTGCCGCAAAGGTCGGGGACGGTGAGGCCAAGACCGGCGCGCCAGCCGGCCGTCCTCTCGTCGCCTTTCGGAGCGCCCTCCATGCATCGCCGCCAACTGATCCTTTCGGGCCTCGCCACCGCCGCCGGCGCCTCGTCGCTGGGCGCCTGCGCCTCGGCGCCGCCGCGCGATCCCAACTATCCGATCCGCTCAGACCAGACCGCCCAGGCCTACAGCTTCGATGAACTGGTTTCGGCCGGCTCGCGCGAGCTGGGCATCGCGGCCGAGGTCGTGGGCGGCGCGATCGAGCGTGTCTTCGCTGACCAGGGCGACCGCCCGACCGCCTATATCGCGGGCGAGGAAGGCTCCGGTGCCGTCGTCGTCGGCGCCCGTTATGGCCGCGGCGCCCTGCATATGAAGGACCTGTCGGCGTCTCAGGAAGTGTTCTGGCAGGGCGCGTCGGTGGGTTGGGACTGGGGCGGCAACGCCAGCCGCGTCTTCACCCTGGTCTATGGCCTGTACCACCCCGACATGATCTATCGCCGCTATCCCGGCATCGAGGGCTCGGCCTATCTGGTCGCGGGCCTGGGCGTGAACTATCAGCGCGCCGACGGCATCGTCCTGGCCCCCATCCGCACCGGCGTCGGCCTGCGCCTGGGCGCCAACGTCGGCACCATGAGCTACAGCCGTCAGCGCAATCTGCTGCCGTTCTAAGCGCGCTAAGCTCGCGACGCGGTCGCTTGCGGCTTGAGCGCGTGGCCGCTTCGCGGGTTAGCTCACCAATCGCAGCGGCGGCGGCGCGTCCATCAGCGTCGCCAGCCCCTCGCGCCAGCTGGGATAGGCGGGCCGCCAGCCCAGTTCGGCCTTGGCCAGGGCGTTCGAGACGCGCTTGGAATCCAGATAGAAGCGACGCATCGCCTCGCTGACGCTGTCGTCGGTCCAGTCCACCTGGGGCGGGCGGGGCAGGCCCATCCGATCCGCCGCCCATTCCATCACCACATCGGCGGGCGAGGGTTCGTCGTCGGTCAGATTGTAGGCGGCGCCCGGTCGCGGCTGCGCCATCGAGGCGAACAGGCCCGAGACGATGTCATCCACATGGATGCGGTTGAAGACCTGGCCGGGCTTTCTGACCAGTTTCGCCGTGCCTTCCCTCAACCGCTCGACCACGCTGCGCGCCGGCCCGTAGAAACCGGGCAGGCGGAAGATCTGGACCGTCAGCCCCATCCCCTGCGCCCCGTCCAGCCAATCGCGTTCGGCCCGGACGCGGCGTGCGCCCTCCAGATTGGCGGCGTTCAGAGGCCCGTCCTCGAACACCCATCCGCCGGCCCGGTCGCCGTAGACGGAGGTGGAGGAGACATAACCGATCCAGTCGGGCCAAGCGTCGCCCGCAAGAGGCCCCAGGGCCCGCAGACCGGGACAGCCTTGGGCGTCCGGCGCGGCTGTGATCAGCACGGCCGTCGCCGCTTCCAGCGCCGTCTTCAGGGCCGCCGTATCGCTGGGGTCGATGGCCATGATCCCGTCGGCCGCCAGGGCGCGGCGCCGCTCGGGATCGCGAGAGGTGGCGGTCGCGCGTCCGCCGCGCCTCATGGCCTCCAGCGCCGCCGCCCGTCCCAGATAGCCGCCGCCGAAGACCAGCAGATCGAGGGGAGGGGAGGCGATAGGCATTACGAAACTCAGGCCGTCAGAACTTGGGAAGGCGGCGCGTCGACTGCCGGTCGCGCCTCATTTTCCAGCGCCTCCGCCCGGCGTTGGTTCCAGGCGGACACGCACGGCACCCGACCCAGATCGGCCCGGTCGGCATAGCGGCGGGCGATTTCCGTCACCTCGTCCATCAGGCCTTGCGCCAGAGTGATCGGCTTGAGCCCCAGATCACGGAACTGATCGTTGGCGACGACCAGATCGTTCTCGTCGGCCTCCTGACGCGGATTGGCGACATTGTGGATTTCGGCGCCGGTCTTGTCGGCGATCATGGCCGCCAGATCGCGCACGCGGCGGCTCTCGGTCATCTGGTTCAGGATCTTGACCCGGTCGCCCCGCTTGGGCGGGTTCTTCAGCGCCAGTTCGACGCAGCGCACCGTGTCCTGAATATGGATGAAGGCCCGCGTCTGGCCACCCGACCCATGCACCGTCAGCGGATAGCCGACCGCCGCCTGCATCAGAAAGCGGTTCAGCACCGTGCCGTAATCGCCGTCATAGTCGAAGCGGTTGATCAGTCGTTCGTCCTGTTTGGTCTGTTCGGTCTGGGTGCCCCAGACGATGCCCTGGTGCAGGTCGGTGATGCGAAGATTGTCGTTGCGGGCATAGAACTGGAACAGCAGGGCGTCCTGCGTCTTGGTCATGTGATAGATGCTGCCCGGATTGGGCGGGAACAGGATTTCTTGCTCGGCGGGACCATTGTCGGTCTCCACCGTCACCTTCAGATAACCCTCGGGGATGCGCAGGCCCGCCGTGCCGTAGCCATAGACGCCCATCGTCCCCAGGTGCGCCAGGTGGACGTCCAAGCCGCTTTCGACGATGGCGGCCAGCAGATGGTTGGTGGCGTTGATGTTGTTGTCGACGGTGTACAGCTTGTGCCGCGCCGACTTCATCGAATAGGGGGCGGCCCGCTGCTCGGCGAAATGCACCACGCTGTCGGGTGCAAAGTCGCGGATCAGGGCGACCAGGCGGTCGAACTCCTTGCCCACCGTCATGTTGACGAAGCCGATGTCACGGCCGGACACGTCTTTCCACGCCTTGATCCGCTCGCCCATGGTGCGGATCGGCGTCAGGGACTGGACCTCCAGCTCGTTGTCGATGTTGCGGCGGCTCAGGTTGTCGACGATGGTCACGTCCCACCCTTCGGCCGACAGATGCAGGGCCGTGGGCCAGCCGCAAAAACCGTCGCCGCCCAGAACCAGCACGCGCATGGGATCGCCTCGTCGTCGTCTCAAAGGTCATGCCTAGCCCAGCCGTCGCGCTTGGCAAAGCGCCGCCGTGCAGGGTTCGGTGCGACGCATTGACGAATATCGCTTGGAAAGGCCGCTCACTCGGGTTAAGTCTCTGCCGTCTCCCACTCAATCGCAGCTTTACGGGCGCATACCCGGCTGTTCGCGGCTTGAGCCGGCCATGACGGTCGGTCCCCAAAGGACCGGCGCACCATGCGGGCGACAAGGCATTCCGACAGTTCGACAATCGGGGATCGGCCCCGAGCGAGACGGAACCACGAAACGGACGGAACCGGCCTTCAGGCTTTGGTCCGCCCCTGCACACGGTAGCGCGAATGAGAGATTTCAAGGGCATGAAGCGTCAGCGCGGACGCAATCGGAACAAGGCGGGCGCCAATAACGCCAACAACGCCAATCCGAATCGTTCGTGGGATTCGCAGGGCCCCGAGAACATCAAGGTCCGGGGCAACGCCCAGACGGTGTACGAGCGCTATCAGCAGCTGGCCCGCGATGCGGCCTCCAGCGGCGACCGGGTGCTGGCCGAAAACTATCAGCAGCACGCCGAGCACTATTATCGCGTCCTGCGCGCGCTCCAGCCGCAGCGGTCCTTCTCGGACATCGCCGCGCGCGAACAGTCCAACCAGGGCTTCGACATCGACTTCGAGGACGAATCGGGCGCCCAGGCCGCCGCCTTCGTCGCCGCCCAGCAGGCCGCCGACCGTCAGGCCGCAGAGGCCGCCGAACGCGCCGAGCAGAACCAGAACCGCGACCGCGACTACAATCGCGACCGGGACCGGGACCGGGATCGTGACAACCGCGACCGCGACCGCGATCAGAACCGCGATCGTGACCGTGACCAGAACCGCGACGGCCAGCAGCCGCGCGAACCCCGCGAGCCGCGCGAGGGCGACGAGGTCCGCGCCGAGGGCGAGGGCGGCGGTCGTCGCGAAAGCCGCCGCGAACGCTGGGAGCGTCGGCGCGAGGAACGCAATCGCCGCTTCGACAATCAGGACGGCGGCCAAGACGGCGCTGAGGGCGTAGCTCCTGCCTATGCCGAGGCCGACCGCGCCGAAGCCGTCAGCGAGGCGCCCGCCGCTGAAGCCCCTGTGACTGAAACGCCGAGCGTCGAGGCGCCGGCCGCCGATGAACGGCCCGCACGCCGTCCGCGCCGCACCGCCGCCGCTGTCGCGGCGGATGAGGGCGACGCCCCGACCGCCCTGCCGGGCTTTCTGACCCGCGCGCCGGCGTCGTCGGCCCCGGCCGAGCAGGCCGAAGGCGAGGCGGCCCCGCGTCGCCGTGCGCCGCGCCGCAAGCCCGAAGCCGCCGCAGCCAGCGAAGACTGATAGCAACCCAAGCGAGTATATTTACCTGAACGCAACCCCGGCGCGCCAAGATGGCGCGTCGGAGGGGCGTCATGGATTTCGTCTTGCTTGTCTTGTCCCTGGCGCTGGCGGGGACCTGCGCCGGGATCTGGCTCTGGCTTCAGGCGCACGGGGTCGCCGAGCGCCTGCGTCGTGAGAACGCTCGGCTCGAAGCCCGCATCGTGCAGCAGACCCAAGGCCTGCGCCACGCCCTGACGACGGCCGAGGGCGAGGTCGATCGCCTGACCGCCGAGCTGCGGACGCGGGACGAAATCATGCAGGCCCTGGGGCGCGAATTGCGCAACCCGCTGACCACCATCATGGGCTTCTCTCAATTATTGCGAGCCAACGACCAGGCCGACCCCCTGACCGCGCGTCAGGCTCAGTTCGTGCGTCAGATCGAGGCCGCGGCCGGCGTCCTGTTGGCTCTGATCGAGGAAAGCGAAGCCTTCATGGACGCTGACGGCGGCGGTTCGCCTTCGCTGCACCGCGTCGATCTGCGTCTGGCGCTGCGCCAGGTCTGCGATGGGCTGGAGGCGCAGGCGCGAGAAGCAGGGGTGACGCTGGCCTGTCCGCCGCCTGCCCACGGCCTGTGCGTCATGGCCGATCCGGGCCAGATCCGCCGCATCCTGCGCCGCTTGGTCGAGAACGCCCTGCGCCATTCGCCCGGCGGAGGCACGGTGCGCATGGAGATGTCGCGCGCCGAGGACCGGATCATCATCGCCATCCATGACGCCGGCATGAGTCTGACCGGGGCAGGCGACGACCGACCGTTCCGCCCGTTGGATGGTCGCGACGCCAGAGGCGGCACCGCCCTCGGCGTCGCCTCGGTCCAGCGGTTGACCGAGCGGATGGGCGGCGCCCTGACCATGGCGCGCGACCCCGGCGCGGGCGCGGTCTTTTCACTCAGCCTGCCGGCAGCCCCCGCGCCGGGTCTGGCGTCATCGCGTCAGGCGGTCGTGCTCTATATCGAGGACAATCCCGCCAACATCGCCCTGATGCGCCAGGCGGCGAGCGGCCTGGGCCTGACGCTGCACGCCGCGACGACGGGACCGGAGGGCTGGATCTGGCGCGCGCGCTCAGACCCGATATCATCCTGCTCGACATCGGCCTGCCGGACATGGACGGCTATGAGGTCAAGGCGCGGCTGGGCGTCGACCCCCTGACGCGCCACGTGCCGGTCCTGGCGCTGACGGCGGCCGTCTCGGCGCCGGACCGGGCGCGCGGCCGCGCCTCCGGCTTCGACGCCTGGCTGGCCAAGCCGCTGGATCTGGCGGCCCTGGCTGCGGCGCTGAATACGGCCCTGAATACGGCCTTGGGCGGCCCGGAGGTTGACGCCGACGGTCGCGAGAGGGCCTAAGAGGCTTAAGTCCGCCTGGTTGCCCCAAGGGAAGCGTCGATGTCCCGTTTCGTCTCGTTCCGCTCGCTCGCGCGTCGTCTGGCGCCGCTGGCCGTCCTGTGCGCCGTCGCCGCCTGCGCCTCGACCCCGCCGCCGCCACCCCCGCCGCCGTCCGGCGCATCGGGCGCGCTGATGGACTGGCGCGGCGTCATTACCTCCGGCGACCGGGACCGTTACCGCCGGGTCGACGCCGCCTGGACCCTGGCCCTGCAACAGGCCAAGCGTCAGCGCGGCTCCGGCGACTTGAACAGCCTGGGCGATCTGATCGACCCCAAGGCCGACCGGCCCGGCGTCGCGCCCCTGCCCGGCGACTATCGCTGCCGCACGGTCAAACTGGGCACCCAGGGGGGCGAGGACGGGCTCGGTTACGTCGTCTACGGCTGGTTCGCCTGCCGCATCGAACAGACGCCGAAAGGCTTGAAGTTCTCCAAGCTAACCGGCTCGCAGCGCCCCTCCGGCCTGCTCTTTCCCGAAGACGACCGCCATATGGTGATGCTCGGCTCGCTGGCCCTGGCGCAGGAGCCGGCCGCCAACACCTATGGCCGCAACCCCGACCGCGATTTGGTCGCCATCCTGCAACGCATCGGCGAGGCGCGGTGGCGCCTGGTCCTGCCGTGGCCCAACACCGAATCCAATCTGGACCTGATCGAGCTGGTCCCGGCGCCGCGCGGCTAAGGTTCGGCTGAACCTCGGGCGCCCTGTCACGTTCGGTCAGGGCAACCGATGGAGACGCTGATGCGCCGCACCCCTCTGGCCGTTCTGGCCCTGATGACCACCACGGCCCTGGCGGCCTGTGGCGACGACCGTCCCGCAAGCCCGGCCGCTCCCGCGACGCCGGCCGCTCCCGCTTCTCCGGCGACCTCTGCCTCTCCGGCCGATCCCGCCACGCCCGCTTCGGCAGCGGTGCCCCAGCAGCCCGCGACGTCCGCAGGCGGCATGCAGGGCGGAACCGACGACTGGCGTCAGGTCGCCAAGGCCGCCGATGCCAGCCTGCTTGGCCGGCTGGATCAGGCCTGGCGCATGGCCCGCGCCGAAGCCGAGGACGGCGGCTTCTCGCGTCAGGTCGAGGCTCTGGGGCCGCTCGCCGACCCGAACGCCGCCCAGACGGGCCGCATCCAACCCGGCCCCGGAACCTATCGCTGCCGCACCATCAAGATGGGCCGCCGTGTCGAGGGCCAGGGACTGGCCTATGTCGAATATCCCTGGTTCGCCTGTTCGGTCGAGCTGACGCCCGGCGGCGATCTGGTCCTGACCAAGACGACGGGATCGCAGCGCACGCGCGGCCTGATCTATCCCGACACCGACCGCCGCGCCGTCTATGTCGGCGCCCAGGCCTGGGGCGCCGACGAGAAGACCTTCCCCGCCTACGGCGACAAGGCCGAACGCGATCAGGTCGGCGTCATCGAACGCATCGGCCAGAACCGCTGGCGCTTGGTCCTGCCGTGGCCCAAGCAGGAAGCTAAGCTGGAGCTGCTCGAGATCACCGGCTAGCGCGCGCCGGTCGAGCGGGCGATCGCGGCGCGCATGCCCTCGGCGTGAAGCGCGCCTGACGGGGCGATCTTGGTGTTCGGCGTTTCGCTGGGTCCCAGATCGGCGGTGCGATCCTCCGGCCCGGTCCAGCTCGGGCTTTCGGCCTTGCGACGGACGGCCTCGCGCAGATTATCGGTCGCCGTCGCGGATGCCCCGCCGGATTCAGAGCCGGCTTTCCGCCGGTCCATCTCATTGGCGACGCGGGCGATGGCCTCGGTCAGCAGCGCCTTCTTTTCACGCGCGCCCGTATCCGGGCCGCTCTCTCCCGCACGAACGCGTCCTCGGATCTGACGCTGCACCCGGTCGCGCCGCGCGCGCAGCCGCCCGATCAGGTCGCGCAACTCCGCCTGCGAACGCTCGGCCAGCGCCTTCGTCTGTTCGACCATATCCGCCTCGTCGCGATCCAGCGCGCGCGGGTTTGGGGTCTTGGACATGACGGTCTCCCTTTCGATTGATGGGAAGACAGCGTCAGGACGCCAGGGCCGTTCCGGTTTGCGACCCTGGGTCACAGGGTCGTCCGAGGTCACACGCGCGTCAGTCTCAGGTCCTGATAGTCGTAGCTGAAGTCGATGTCGGGGCTGACCCCCTTCACCGTCGCGGTCGCCGGTTTGGCGGTCAGGATCGAGAAGGTGACGAAGGCGTCCTCCTCGCGCTTGTCCGGGAAACGGGTGCGGAAGGTCTCGCCGTCATACGGCTCCAGCCAGCCTTGCAGGGCGGGCGTATGGGTGAAGCTCAGCCACAGGCCGCTCTTGCGGTTGCGGCCGCGTCCCTCGGTCTTGGGCGCAATGACGATGTCGCCGTACCACGGGTCGCGCCAGGTTCCGGCGTAGGCTTCGAGCGGCATGGACGGGGGTGCGCCGGCCGCCTGTTTGGCGTCGATCTCGGCGGCGGCGGCGATGGATTTCGCATTGCCCTCGGCCTCCAGCTTTTTGGAGTCCGCGATCCAGTCCACATCGACCTTGCCCATGCAGATGTCGGTGATGCCGGACCGCAAGGCGCGCAGTAGGAAGCTCTCCTCGGCGTTGGAGAAGACGCTGAAGCCGGTCTTGCGGCCGGGGATCAGCACCGTGGCGGAAATCCCGCCGGGCGAGCCGCCGCCATGGCTGGCGATCCGCTCGCCGCGATAGTCCTGAACCTGCAGCCCCATGGCATAGGTCGAGGCGATGGATCGGTTGGGCAGTTCCGCTGTCGGTCCGGCCGACGACCCGACGATGATGTTGGGGCGATACATCTCGCGCGCCGCATCCTCGGAATACAGCCGTGTCCCGTCGGGCAGCTTGCCGTCGTTGAGCCGCACGGCGATCCATTTGGCCCAGTCGGTCGCGGTGGTGCAGATGCCGCCCGCCGCCGCCGCCGAATCCCAGTTCCAGACCTCGACGATGGACTTGGCGATCGGCGTCATCGCGCCCTGATAACGCAGCGGCGGCCCGACCCGGCCGTGGGGCAGGGCGGACTTGGACGCATCGGCCAGACGCGCCAGCGGCACGGTTTCGGTCATCCCAACCTTGTCCAGGATACGCGTCTGGACGAAGGCCTCCCAACTCATCCCCGACACGGCCTCCAGCACCGCGCCCGCGACCACGAACATCAGGTTGCAATAGTGGTATCGCGCCCGGAACCCGTCCTCGATCGGCACGAAGGCCGCCTGGGCCAGCACCTCGGCGCGGGTGCGGTCCGAGTTGGGCCAGAACAGCAGGTCGCCGGCGCCCAGGCCGAACCCGGCCCGGTGGCTCAGCGTATCGCGCACCGTGATGTGCTCGCCGATGTAGGGATCGGACAGGGTGAAGCCGGGCAGATAGGTCCGGACCGGTTCGTCCCACTTCACCTTGCCCTCGTCGACCAGGATGGCCAGGGCGGCGGCGGTGACGTTCTTGGTGTTGGAGGCGATGGCGAACAGGGTGTGCTCATCGGCCCGCGCCGGCTCGCCCTGAACCTTGACGCCATAACCGCGCGCCAGAACAGTCGCCCCGTCCTTGACCACCGCGACGCCCAGCGCCGGCTGATCGGGCCAGGCCGCCATGCACTTGGCCACATAGGCGTCCACCGCCGCCGCCAGCGACGCATCATCGTTCGCCGGCGCGCTCTGAGCTGTCGTTTGGGCGAACACTGGCCCCGCCGCCAGCGCCGCCGCGCCTCCGGAAGCGAACAGGGTGCGGCGCGACAGACGAAGGGACATGGCGAACTCCAGCAAAGACCGCCGGACGCTAGCGCCCCGCCCGCCCAAGGCCAAGTGCTGCTGACAAAAGGGGATTGACGATAAATATAAGCACTTATATATAAGCCCTCATGTTGTCTGCATCACCCACACTCGGAACGCTATTGCGCCATCTGATCGATCTTCTGGATGGAGAGGTCGAGGCGGCCTATGCGGCCTCTGGCCTGAATTGGCGTCCCCGCTACACGCCGATCCTTCGCGTCCTGATGCGCGACGGCGGGCAGTCGATCAAGACCATCGCGCAGCAGATCGGCATCAGCCATTCGGCCGTCAGTCAGACCGTGACCCAGATGGTCAAGGACGAGCTGGTTCTGCTGAAGCCCGGCGCCGACGCGCGCGAGCGGATCGTGATGCTGACCGCCAAGACCGAAGCGATGATCCCGCGGCTGAAACGTCAATGGTCGGCCGTGAACCAGGCGGCCGAGACGCTGGACCATGAGCTGTCGGCGCCCCTCTCCGGCGTGGTCAAGGAGGCCATCGCCGCCCTGACGGATCAACCCTTCGGCCAACGCATTCAAGCCGCTGCAAAGACGCAGTCGGCCGTCTAACCTCAACCCCTCCACCGGAATCTGTCATGCAATCCAAGCTGCTTAGCGCCGCTGCGATGGCGCTCGCCCTGATGGGCGTCCAAGGCGTCGTTCCCGACAAGGCCCACGCTCAGGCCCGCCCTCCCGTCGTTTCGTCCGCGCCGGTCGAACTGTCCGCGACCCAGCGCGCTGCGGTCCTGAGCGCGATCCGACAGGCGGTTCGGTCTTCTTACGTCTTTCCCGACCGGGTGCCGGCGATCCTTGCTCGGTTGGACGCCGCCCAGACGTCCGGCCGCTACGACGTGTCCTCGCCCAACGAACTGGCGGGGCTGATCAGCGGCGACCTGAGAGAAGTCAGTCAGGACGGTCACGTCTATCTGGAATATGCGCCCGATCGCTTCGCCGCCGCCTCGGCCGGCGCCGACGCGACCCAAGCCCTCTCAGAGATCGACGCCGCCGCCGCCCGTCGCGACAACCACGGTCTCAGCGCCATGGAAATCCTGCCCGGCAACGTCCGCTATCTGAAAATCGACGCCTTCCATTGGGTCTCGGACGAAACGGGCCGCGCCTACGACGACGCCATGCGGTTCCTGAAGGGCGGCGACGCGGTCATCATCGACCTGCGGGGCAATGGCGGCGGAGCGTCCGAGGCGGTCCAGTATCTGGTCAGCCACTTCCTTCAGGCCGGGACGCTGGAGATCACCTTCCTGAAGGCCGGGCAAGAGCCGGTGCAGACGCGCGCGCTCGACAATCTACCCGCCGGGCGACTGAACGGCACGCCCCTGTATGTACTGATCGACCAGGCCTCGGCCTCTGCGGCGGAATCCTTCGCCTATGACGTTCAGCAGTTCAAACTCGGCCGGCTGGTGGGAGCCAAGACGGCGGGCGCCGCCAACAACAATGACTTCTTGCCCATCGCGCCGAGCTTCATGCTCAGCCTGTCGGTCGGCCGACCCGTTCACGCGGTCAGCGGCGGCAACTGGGAGGGCGTCGGCGTGGCGCCGGACACCCCGACTTCCTCCGTCCAGGCGCTGGACGCCGCCCAGGCCGAGGCCCTGCGCGGCTTGCTGTCGACGACGACGTCAGACGCCGCCAAGACGGACTACGCCTGGGCCCTGACTGCGGTCGAGGCGCGCCTAAACCCGCCCGTGACCGACGCCGCCCTGCTGCAATCCGCGCCCGGCGCCTATCGCAACTATGTGGTCACGATGCAGGACGGCACCCTGGTCGTCGCCCGGCCCGGCCACCCGCTGTGGCCCGCGCCGCGCAAGCTGCAAGCGCTGACCGCCGACGGCCTGTTTGCAGTCGAGGGTCTCGGCGTCCTGCGCATCGGCTTCAAGGACGGCGCCCTGCAACTGTGGTGGAAGGACGAGCCCGCGCCGCGCACCATCCCGAAGACCTGAGGTCTCTACGCCAGTCGCCAGCGTTGCAGCTTTTCCAGCACGTCGGCGACGATCTGGTCGCGGGTGAAGCCGGTGATGTCGTGCGGGCGCTCGCCTTGGCCGGTCTGGGCGGTCAGTCGCCATTCCAGCAAGCGACGGCCTTCGGGCGTCTCGCGCTGGGTCACGGCGGGACGCGGTCGCGAGCGGGCGCCCAGGCGATAGATGAAGGTGCGCTCGCCCTGTTTGACCGTCAGCCAGGCGTCGCCGTCGTCGCGCCCGATCTCGGACTTCGCCGCCTCGGCCTCCATGGCGGCGTGAACCGTTTCCAGCGCGGGCAGGCCGTGGCGCTCGATCTCATCGTTGATGTCGCTGCGGCTGGCCGGGGCTAGGATGCGTTTCAACTGCTGCGCCAGGGGTGCCCCTTCGGTCTCGAGGCTGCGGCCCGCGAGGTCGGCGTTCATCTGGCGCACCAGGCCGATCGACAGCAGGATCATGATCAGGACGAAGGGCAGGGCGGCGGCCAGGGTGGCGGCCTGCAGCGCGCCCAGCCCGCCCGCCAGCAGCAGGGTGGCGGCGATCAGACCCAGCAGCAGGCACCAATAGATCCGCTGCCAGCGCGGCGTGTCGTCGGCCCCGCCAGAGGCGATGGTGTCGATCACCAGGGCGCCGGAATCGGCCGAAGTGACGAAGAAGACCGCCACCAGAAGGATCGCCAGACCCGAGGTGAAGGCCGCGCCCGGCAGCAGCTCCAGGAAGTAGAACAAAGCGGTCGACAGGTCGGCCGAGACGGCCTTGGAAATCGCACCCGCCGCCTGCCCCATGTCCAGGCTGATCGCCGTATTGCCGAAGACGGTCATCCACAGGAAGGTGAAGCCGGCCGGCGCCAGCAGCACGTTCAGCAGGAACTCCCGCACCGTTCGCCCGCGCGAAATCCGGGCAATGAACATCCCCACGAACGGCGACCAGGCGATCCACCAGGCCCAGTAGAACAGGGTCCAGTCCGCCATCCAGGCGCGCGGCTCATAGGCGTAGAGGGTGAAGGTCCGCTCGACGAAATGGCTGAGATAGAAGCCGAAGTTCTGGACCAGCGCCTTGAACAGGAAGCCGGTCGGCCCGACCACCAGCACGAACAGCATCAACAGCACCGCCAGAATCAGGTTCAGCTCGGACAGCCGGCGCACCCCCTTGCCGACCCCGCTCATGACCGAGGCGGTCGCCGCCGCCATGACCACGACGATCAGCCCGACCTGAACCCAGGCGGTGTTGGGAACGCCCAGCAGATAGGTCAGGCCGCTGTTCATCTGCGACACGCCGAAACCCAGAGACGTGGCGATGCCAAAGGCCGTGCCCCAGATGGCGAAGATGTCGACCGCATCGCCGATCGGCCCGTTGACGCGCCTGCCCAGCAAGGGCGACAGCCCCGACCTCAGCGTCAGCGGCAGACCCTTGCGGTGGGCGAAGAAGGCCAGGCTGAGGCCCACCAGCGCATAGATCGACCAGGCGTGCGCCCCATAGTGGAAGAAGGTGATGCCCATGGCCTGACGCGCGGCGTCGAAGGTGCGGCCGGCGCCCTCGGGCGGATTGATATAGTGCTGGATCGGCTCGGCGACGCCGAAATACATCAGGCCGATCCCCATGCCGGCGGCGAACAGCATGGCCAGCCAGGACAGATAGGGAAAGTCCGGCTCGGCGTCGTCAGGGCCCAGCTTCAGTGCGCCCGTGGGGCCGATCGCCAGCACCAGCACCAGCCCCACGAAGGCGGCGACCGAGGCGATATAGAGCCAGCCGAAGGTGTCGATCACCCAGGCCTGAACGCTCTGGAACAGGCGGTCGGATTCTCCCGGCGCGACGATGGCGACAAGGAGCAGCAGCGCGATGATGGCGCTCGCGCCCCAGAACACGCGGGGGTTCATCTTCGTGGTCAGCATCGGGTCAAAGCGTATGGCGAAGCTGACAGTTCCCAGCTTGGCCACAACCGCGCCGTCTCGATGAAGAAGATGTAACTTTGCGATTCAAAGTAACGTCGATAGTCAGGCTTATCGACGGGCGCAAACAGACGTCCGCGCACTCTTTCAGGATCGCCGGGGTATGACCTCTTCCAAACTCGTTCTCATGCTGGGTGCGGCCGCCGTCGCCCTGCCCGGCGCCGCTCTGGCCCAGAACCAGACGCCGTCTCAAACCCCGCCGCCGGCGACGACGAGCCAGCCGGCCGCCCAGACCCCGGCGACGACGGCCCAGACGCCCGCGCCGCGCACTCAGACGGCCGAACCGGCCCAGCAACAGCAGCCCGCCAGCGTCGGCGACGTGGTCGTCAACGCCCGCGCCAATGACGTGCGCACCTCGA
This sequence comes from Brevundimonas sp. SGAir0440, assembly GCF_005484585.1. Lineage (NCBI taxonomy): Bacteria > Pseudomonadati > Pseudomonadota > Alphaproteobacteria > Caulobacterales > Caulobacteraceae > Brevundimonas > Brevundimonas sp. SGAir0440. The sequence goes on from NZ_CP039435.1 coordinate 878,562, forward strand.
TCGACTCGGTCAGCTACAGCCTGGCCAACGACCTTCAGGCGACGACGGGCAGTCTGGCCGACGCGCTGCGCAACGTGCCGTCGGTGGACGTGGACCCGGAGGGCAATGTGTCGCTTCGCGGCGACGCCAATGTCACCATCCTGGTGGACGGCCGCCCGTCAGGCATCCTGACCGGCCCCGGTCGCGGCCAGGCCCTGATCCAGCTGCCGGCCAGCCAGTATGCCCGCATCGAAGTCATGACCAATCCATCCGCCGCCTATAGCCCCGAGGGTTCGGGCGGGGTCATCAACCTGATCACCAAGCCCACGGCGCCCAAGCCGGGCACCCAGACGACCGGCTCGCTGCGCGTCAACGTCGGCGACAACGGCCGCTGGAACGCGGGCCTCAGCGGCTCGTACCAGAAGGATCGCCTGACCCTGTCGGGCGACGCCAGCTATCGCTCCGATCCGACCGAACTGACCTTCAACCGCGTCCGTGAACAGCTGGATCCGGTCACCGGCGCGGTGGTGTCGACCACGACCGTCGAACAGCCGGTCGAGTCCGAGCAGAACGGCGCCTTCGCCCGCTTCACCGCCGAATACAAGCTGGACGACAAGACCCAGCTGACCGGCGAACTGCGCGGCGTGGCCTTCGACGGCACAGGGTCGGGCGACGGCCTTTATGAAACCCGCAACGCCGCCGGCGCGGTGACCAGCGCCTATCGCCGGGTCGGCGATTCCGACTTCAACTTCAACAACTGGGGCGCCACGGCGCGCGTGCTGCGTCGCTTCGACGGCGACGGTCATGAATGGTCCAACGAGCTGCGCTACGATTCCAACGCCAACGACACCACCAGTCAGACCCTGACCACCTTCCTGACCCCGGCGGGCGCGGCTCTGTATGAGCGGACAAACACGGAAGTCGATCAGGTCACCTGGGGCTTCACCAGCGCCTATACCCGCCCGATGTCCGACGGCGGCAAGCTGCGCCTGGGCTATGAGCTGAACGCCCAGCGGCCCGAGCAGGACGCCGAGTTCCTGCGCGGTCCCTCGCAGGCGGCCTTGGCGCCGGTGCCGGCCCTGAACAACCGTTTCGAAGCGACCCAGACGGTGCATGCCCTCTACACCACTTACGAGCGGCCACTGGGCGAGAAGCTGTCGGCCCAGCTGGGCCTGCGGCTTGAGCAGGCGGACATCGAGATCAAGGATCTGACCGGCGGCGCCTCGGCGTCCCAAAACTATTTCCGCGCCTATCCGACCGCCCACGTCCAGTATCAGCTGACGCCCGAACAGACCCTTCGCGCCAGCTATTCGCGCCGCATCCAGCGGCCCCAGCCCAGCCAGCTGAACCCGTTCGTCGTCTATCAGGACCCGCTGAACGTCCGCTCGGGCAATCCGGATCTGGAGCCGCAGGAGACCGACAGCTTCGAGGCCATGTGGCAGATGCGAAAGGGCCAGAGCTTCTATCAGGCCACCGCCTATCTGCGGAACACCGACAAGGCCTTCACCGACGTGGCGTCCGATATCGGCGGCGGCGTCTTCCTGACCCGTCCGGAAAACCTGGGCTCGCGTCGCGACCTGGGCGTGGAGGCGACGGCGAACGGGCGCCTGCATCCGACCCTGCGCTATAGCGCCAGCGTCAACGTCTTCCGTCAGGAGATCGACTCGGGCGCTGTCGTCGGCGGCGGCGACCGCGAGGCGACCCTGGCCAGCGGCCGTCTCAGCCTGAACTGGCAGCCGACCGCCAAGGACTTCGTCCAGCTCTCCAGCTTCTGGCAGGGCGACAGCCTGTTGGCGCAGGGCCGGCGCGAAGCGGGCGGCATGGTCAATCTGGGCTATCGCCGGAAGCTGAGCGAGCAGCTGTCGTTCAACTTCACCGCGCGCGATCTGTTCAATACCTTCAACACCACGACCATCTACGAGACGCCGCAGTTCCGCGAACGCTCGGAGCAGGACATCAAGCTGCGGGCTTTCTACATCGGCCTGACCTGGAACTTCGGCGGTCCGCGCCGCCAGCCGGAACAGTTCGACTTCTCGACCGGCCCGACCGGGGGCTGAAAACTCCGGTCCTCGACCCCTTGTGTGCCTGATTGGCCACACCATCTCGGTTTCACAGACCCGCGGCGTCGCTTCCTGAAAGGGCGTCGCGGGCGAAATCCGCCTGATGAGGGGACCTTTATGAATCTCGAACTCTATTCCGACCGCGCCAAACAGGCCGTTCAGTCGGCCCAGTCGCTGGCCCTGGCCCGCCGTCACCAGCAGTTCGCGCCCGAGCATCTGCTCAGGGTGCTGCTGGAGGAACGCGACGGCCTGGCCCGCAATCTGATCACCGCCGCCGGGGGCGACGCCCGCCGCGCCGAGGCCGATATCGAAACCGCGCTGAAGAAGCGCGCCCAGGTCACCGGCGGCTCGGGCCAGCTCTATCTGGACGGCGACACCGCGCGCGTCTTCGCCGCCGCCGAGGAGGCGTCCAAGACCGCCGGCGACGCCTTCGTCACCACCGAACGGCTGCTGGCCGCGCTGGCCAAGGAAGGCGGGGTCGCCGCCGAGGTGTTGAAGGCCTCGGGCGTCACCGCCGACAAGCTGGAGACCGCCATCGCCGAGGTGAGGAAGGGCAAGACCGCCGACAGCGCGGGGGCCGAGGACGGGTACGACGCCTTGAAACGCTATGCCCGCGACCTGACCCTGGCCGCCCGCGACGGCAAGATCGACCCGGTCATCGGCCGCGACGAAGAGATCCGCCGCACCATCCAGGTCCTGGCTAGGCGGACCAAGAACAACCCCGTCCTGATCGGCGAACCCGGCGTGGGCAAGACCGCGATCGTCGAGGGTCTGGCCCTGCGCATCGTCAACGGCGACGTGCCCGAATCCCTGCGCGACAAGACCGTCATGGCGCTGGACATGGGCTCCCTGATCGCCGGCGCGAAGTACCGCGGCGAGTTCGAGGAGCGCCTGAAATCCGTCCTGTCCGAGGTCTCTGCGGCCGAGGGCGGCATCATCCTGTTCATCGACGAGATGCACACCCTGGTCGGCGCCGGAAAGGGCGACGGCGCCATGGACGCCTCCAACCTGCTGAAGCCCGCCCTGGCGCGCGGCGAGTTGCACTGCGTGGGCGCCACGACCCTGGATGAATACCGCAAGCACGTCGAAAAGGACGCCGCCCTGGCCCGCCGCTTCCAGCCGGTCATGGTCGAGGAGCCGACGGTCGAGGACACCGTCTCCATCCTGCGCGGACTGAAGGAGAAGTACGAGGTCCACCACGGCGTGCGCATTTCCGACAGCGCGATTGTGGCCGCAGCCACTTTGTCGAACCGCTACATCACCGACCGCTTCCTGCCGGACAAGGCCATCGACCTGATCGACGAGGCCGCCAGCCGCGTGCGCATGGCCGTGGATTCCAAGCCCGAGGCCCTGGACGAGATCGACCGCCGCCTGGTCCAGCTCAAGATCGAACGCGAGGCCTTGAAGAAGGAAACCGACCAGGCCTCCCAGCACCGTCTGGAAAAGCTGGAGGACGAGATCGCCGATCTGGAAGGCCAGTCCGACGACCTGACCAGCCAGTGGAAGGCCGAAAAGGACAAGGTCGGCCAGGGCGCCCAGCTGCGTGAAACCCTGGACCGCCTGCGTCTGGAACTCGCCAACGCCCAGCGCGCCGGCGATCTGGGCCGCGCGTCAGAGATCGCCTATGGCCAGATCCCCCAGATCGAGAAACAGCTCGAAGAAGCCGAGGCTGAGGAAACCAGCGCAAAAGGCCCCCTGACCCCCGAGGTCGTCGACGCCGAACAGATCGCCGCTGTCGTCAGCCGCTGGACTGGCGTGCCCGTCGACAAGATGCTGGAGGGCGAACGCGAGAAACTGCTCCAGATGGAGACCGCGCTCGGCGGTCGCGTGGTGGGTCAGGACGAGGCGCTGGCCGCCGTCTCCGACGCCGTGCGCCGCGCCCGCGCCGGCCTGAACGACCCCAACCGTCCGCTGGGCAGCTTCCTGTTCCTGGGCCCGACCGGCGTGGGCAAGACCGAACTGACCAAGGCTCTGGCCGACTTCCTGTTCGACGACGAGGCGGCCATCACCCGCCTGGATATGTCGGAATATATGGAGAAACACAGCGTCTCCCGCCTGATCGGCGCCCCTCCCGGCTATGTCGGCTATGACGAGGGCGGCGCCCTGACCGAGGCCGTGCGTCGTCGCCCCTATCAGGTCGTCCTGTTCGACGAGGTCGAAAAGGCCCACCCCGACGTCTTCAACGTGCTGCTGCAAGTGCTCGACGACGGCCGCCTGACCGACGGGCAGGGACGCACCATCGACTTCCGCAACACCCTGATCATCATGACCTCCAACCTGGGCAGCCAGTATCTGGCCGATCAGGGCGAGGGGGACGATGTGGAGGCCGTGCGCCCCTTCGTCATGGACGCCGTGCGCGCTCACTTCCGGCCCGAGTTCCTGAACCGGATCGACGAGATCATCCTGTTCCACCGCCTGGGCCGCGACCAGATGGGCGGCATCGTCCGCATCCAGCTGTCACGCTTCGAGAAGCTGCTCGCCGACCGCCGCCTGACCCTGGACCTGGACGACAGCGCCCTGGCCTGGCTCGCCGACCGCGGCTACGACCCCGCCTATGGCGCACGACCCCTGAAACGCGTCATCCAGAAGGACCTGGTCGACCCGATCGCGAGGAAGTTGCTGGCCGGCGAGATCGAGGACGGCGGGGTGATTGCGGTCACCGCCGGCGAGGGCGGGTTGGAGATCGGGAAGATGCGGGTGCATTGAAGCTGCTCAGAGCTATGCCTGACTAATGTCAACGTCGGCGCGAGCCGTCTCAGCGGCCGGGCCGCAGCGGGCGGCGGGCGGCGTGCGACCCTCACCCTTTCGCGCAAGGACGACGGCATCGCCGTCGTGCGCTCAAGCCCTCTCCGAATGGGAGAGGGGAGACCAAAACCTGATCCTTCTCCCGTTGGGAGAAGGTGGCCGCGAAGCGGTCGGATGAGGGTCGGATGCCGAAGTCGGCGTGAGCCGTCGCAGCGGTCGGGCCGCAGCGGATGGCGGGCGGCGGACGACCCTCACCCTTTCGCCGTACCGATCGCTACGCTATCGGAGGCTCAAGCCCTCTCCCGATGGGAGAGGGTGTCCGGAACTAAACGGGAACATTAACGCTTTAGGTCTGTCTGACTTTAGGAGGCTACAATGGCCAAGAATGAGCAGACCGGCGAGAAGGCCGGTAAATCCGCGTCCAAGGTTTTGCGGGACGACCGAACAGGCAAGGACTCGAAAAGCGCGGCGGGTTCGGCCCTTTCGCAACGTCCCGACAAGAAAAAATAGGCTCTGATCCTTCTCCCCTTGGGAGAAGGTGGCCGCGAAGCGGACGGACGAAGGTCGGGTGTCGAAGTCGGGGTGAGCCGTCGCAGCGGTCGGGCCGCAGAGGATGGCGGGGGGCGGACGACCCTCACCCTTTCGCCTTGCCGCTCGCTGCGCTCTCGGAGGCTCAAGCCCTCTCCCTCTGGGAGCACGAAGGCCTGAAGAATCATGAATTGCCTGGTGTCCCAAAAATGGACGGCAATTCAGATTGTTATCTCATTTCTGAACGCTGCCTTTGGTCGCTGTCAGAGAGGCTTTCCGGGTCCATTTGGGATCACTTAGGACGACTTACGACCACCGTTAGTGGCACGGTGGGTGGTCTGTCTGGCGTGGGAAGTGCTGCTCGAACCTCGAACTTTGAACGAGGTAGAGAATGACAAACCACGAGAACAGGAAGGGCAATCGCGCCCGCTTGACGCGCAAGCTGATCGACAAAGCGCAAGCCGATCATGTGCGGGGAAAGCGGGTGCGCCTATGGGACACAGACGTGCCCCAACTGTACGTCCAGATCACGCCCGGAGGCTCCGCCAGCTACTACATTCGCTATCCTAGGGCTGACGGCAGCAAGAATGACTTTCGGCTGTGCGCAGCTTCCATTCCGCCCGAAGACGCCCGCCGTGGAGCGCTTCAGCGGTTGGCTGCGCTGCAACTGGAAGGAATTGATCCCGCCGTTGAACGTCGTGACGACATTGCAGCCGCGAAACGTGGAAAGGTGGAAACGGTCAGCGCGCTGGCGGAGTTGTTTGACGAAGCCCACCCGCATTTTTCGGAGGGGGATAAGAGGGCGAGAAGCTACCTGCTGGGGCGTTTTGTGTTGCCACGCATAGGCGATCGTCCCTTCAGGGAAATTTCGAAACCTGAGATGAAGGATTTGGTTCGCAGCATCCAAAGCCAGATTGCGACAGATGCCCGCCATCCCCGATTCAATGGGCATTCCACAGCCAACCAAATCCAGTCCATTGTCCGCAGAATGTACAACTGGGCGATCTCTGATCGGGAGTGGTTGTCCGAAAACCCCGCGTCGTTCCCGGCCCTCTTTGAAGACAATCTGGAACAACGTCCCGAGTACTTTGATCCGGATTCATTTGCCAAAATCTGGCATGCGAACGTCGCACGCGCCACCGGTAAGGACACGCGGATCAGTGTCGCGCTTGCGACGCTGCTCTATCTGGTGACACTCCAGCGGCCCGTTGATGTTGCTCGCGCGCAGCGGGAGCATATCAATTTGTCTGAGGCCACCTGGATTGTTCCGAAACATCTGACCAAGAAAAAGCGGAAGCCCTACTATGTGCCTTTGACTCCGCTGGCTATGCGGTTGATCCAGGCGCAGATGGAGCGCAGCTCCAGCACGTATCTCTTCCCGACATGCGGACGCGGCGACCACCTCTTGAGGGGGTCGATGGGAGGTGCCTTTATGGCCATGCGCAACCAGATGGTTGAGGCTGGCGAACTTCCGTCGAAAGAACTGCAATTGTACGACGGTCGACGATACGGACGCACTGTCATTGAAGAAGACTTGGGCTTTCCGGAGCGTGTCGCCGAGCACGTCATCAACCACTACGATGAAAACCAGCCTTCGCGCCGCTACAACGTTCGTACAATGCGTGAGAAGGTGCGGGCCGCTCAGAATGCCTGGAGCGATGAAATCGCTCGAATGGTGGGGCCGCACGCGTTTAGCCCTGCGCCTTCGGACAAGCAGTAACGTCCCGGAAGCAAGTTTCTCCTGCCGCAAATTCCGACAAAAACTGTCAATGCATTTGAGGCAGCCCCAGGCGCCGCGTGTCAGAGATTCTGACATGCGGCGTCCTACAATTGGTGAGGCCTCATCCCTTCAATTTGGGCAACGTTCATATGGCCCCAAAGCCCCACATCCACGAGCACCGATCGCGCTGCCAGCGCCTGACGGCGCGCTGATGTTTAGGCCGGCGGGGTACGAGGACGCCGCCTCTCAGGTATGCGAGGCGGCGTGAAATTGATGGAGCCGTCGAGTGAAGGGTTCGCGCGTCGGGGAGGCTAACCACGATCCGTGGATTGCACCGATCGCAACGGGCGCGTCGGTCGCCGCAGCGTCATCGGGGAGTGGTCAGCGGCATAGGAGATGCGAACGGTGCGCGCTTCGCGGGTGTTGGACACCATTTGAGCGGCCATGTGTTCCATGAGGTCGGACAGGCGATAGCGCGGATCGCGCCGCAAGGCGGCCGAGTAGCGAGGGCCGTGGCCGCGAAGGCGCCATTTCGAAAGCGTCTCGACCTTCACACCGATGTAGGCGGCGGCTTCTTCGGCTGTCAGCCAGCGGTTCTCCAGCGGGCTCAGGCTAGGCGCATCACGTTCGTCGTTCTTCATGGCTTCTCCTTGCTTCGTTGCACATCTCCTGTGGGTCAGTGCGAGTTAATAGTGAGATTTACGAAAACTTAACCGAAAACGTTAGTCAAGAAAAAATAGCAAAAACTAGACGATTTGTTGGTTAATTCAGTATTATCGTAAACAAAATCTACATTGAATCGTGATTATCGCGGAATGTATTCGCGAAAGCAGTTCTCCAAGAAATCAGCAATCACCTGCCAAGGTCTGCTCGGAGACGGGTCAATAGCCGCCTTTCGCTTCACCTCAGCCAAGAGCGCTTCCCGCTCCATGTAGGCCGCAACGGCAGCATATTGCGCGCGTCGTTCAGGCGCCCCTCGCTGGCTCAGTCGGACGACCTCTTCAAGACTGCGGTTACTTTTCAGGCGATTAGCCTGGTCGCTGATGACCCTGACATTGCCAGGCTGATAGCCTTTGGCGGGATTGATCCGATCAAGAGAGGGGGAACTGGCGGACCTCGCCGTACCCACGGTCAAGGGCAGACCAAGAACGGGGCAACGGCGCGGCATGGAGATGTCCTGACGCCGAAGCGTATAGGGCACGCCCTGACGGACAGCGCGCTGACGTGCTCGCGTCAAAAGCGCGGATGTGGGACGAGTTTTACGCGCAACGCTAAGGTAGCCGCGCATGTAGGCAGCATTGCAGCTTCGGCAGGTTCGGCGTTGGCTCGGCTTTCCATGGAGCGGACAAGTCGGTTGATCCGGTTTAACGTCATTCATAGAGGCACCTCCATTCATGTATTGGTGCTATTTATCAAATATGGTGCTATTGGTCAATCATGAATTCTGAGCGCGACACAAGCCCCTCCGGCGCCGTCGTTACTGGGGCGCAGTTGCGCGCAGCGCGCGGGCTTTTGAATATGTCCGTGTCCGATCTGGCTGAGCGTACGGGGCTGGCGCTGAACACCGTTCGAAAGGCCGAAAGCACCAACGCCGCTGCGCCCGTCACAACGGCAAATGCACGGTTGCTTGTTGCAACTTTGGAAGACGCTGGTGTCGTATTCATCCCTGCAGGAATGCTCGGAGCCGGAGTGCAGCTACGCTTTCCGGACCAGGAGCCACTGAAGCGACGGCGCGATTATAAAGGCGAGTAGGGCCAAACTGCTGCGACCCTCACGCAGTTGCATCGTCGACGGTTTCCCCGTAACGAAATTCGATCGGGGAATTTCGATTTGCCACGCTTGTTCCGTTTCCTTTGCGTTTGCCTGGGCGTGACCGTCATGGTCGCGGTGCAGATGCATGGCGTGCAGAATAATCAGCACAGGATCGAACACGGCCTTCAGTTCCCTGGCGTTTCCTATGAAGACACGGCCGATCTGGCTCACGACCATGACCACGGTCACAGCCATGACGCGGCGACGAACGACGATGGCTCGGCTAACCCTCAGGCGATGGATGTCGCCGATGAAAGCGGCAAATCCCCTCTCAGCCATCACCATCACAGCGGGGGCGACATTCATGTGGCCCTGGCGACGCCTGTCCATCCGACCGGCGCGGGCGTGGTGACCTCGCTCGACCTTGGCCCGGCGCCCGACGCCGTGCCGCCCGGCGCCGTTCTCGACGCGCCGCTCCAACCTCCCAGACAGAACGCTTGATCGCCTGAAAAGCTGATCCTGCGCGGCCTCGCGGCCGTGCGCGTCCTGTTGGAGACATCCCTTGAAACCTTCCCAATCCGGCGTTGTCGGATGGCGAGGGCGAGGCGCGGCCGTATCCGCCCTCGCGCTCGCCCTGGCTGCGGCATGGTCGCCGCCCGCCATTGTGCTTGCCCAGTCGCCGGCTTCTGCTGAAGCCGCATCTGGCCGGGCGCTCACCCTTGAAGGCGCGCTGCGGCGCGCCGCCGCCGCCGATCCGGCGCGACCGGGCCTCGACGCGCGCCTGCGCGGCGTTGAGGCCGGCGTTCGCCAGGCCGGCCTTCGCCCCAATCCGACCTTGGGTCTGATGGTCGAAAACTTGCCCACCCTGGGCGGCGGCGACATTCTGGGGCGAACAGAAACCACCCTGACGTATGAGCAGAAGCTAGAACGGGGAGGCGATCGATCCGCCCGCACCGGCCTGGCGCAAAGCGAAGGCCTGCTGATCACGGCCCAGGCCCAGATCGGGCAACTGGATCGCCTCGAACTTGTGCAGCGCGCCTGGGTCGACGCCATGGCGGCAGAAGCCCAGCTGGAGATCGCACGGGAGCGGCTTTCGCTCGCGGAACGCTTCCAGACGGAAGTTCAGCGTCGCGTGAACGCGGCCCGCGATCCCCTGTTCGCGGGGGCGCGCGCCGAGGCCGAACTGGCCCAGGCCCAGATCGATTTCGATCAGGCCGAGATCGCCGTTCGCGTCGCGCGCATCGTCCTGGCCAAATTCTGGGACGGCGCCGCCGACTTCCGCATGGGGGCCTCCGACTTCGAGGACACCAGCGCCGCTCGCGTCGCCGCCGGCGCTGTGGCCCAGGCGGACCTTGAAGCCTTCCGCGCCCGCCAGGCCATCGCCGACGCCCAGGTTCGCCTGGAGCAGGCCCGCGCCGTGCCCGATCCCACGGTCAGCGTCGGCGTACGGCACATCTGGGACAATGAGGTGGCTCTGGTCTTTGGCGGGTCCGTACCGCTGCAACGCTACGACCGGAACCAGGGCGCTATCGACCGCGCCCGCGCTGACGGTCTGGCGGCCCAGGCCGATCAGAACGCCCTGCGCCTGGAGCGCGAGCGGGAAATCGCCCGCCTTCAGGGGCAGCTTCTGGCCCGCGCCAATGAAGCCCGGCGCATCGCCGAGGAAACCCAGCCCCAGGCTGAACGGGCCGTTGTCCTGGTCCGCGAGGGCTTCGCGCGCGGCGGCTTCACCTACAACGACGTGATGAGCGCCCATGCGGCCCTGCTGCAGGCCAAGGCCCGTCGCGTCGCGGTGCTGCAGACCTTCCACAACGACCGCGCGCGGCTCGACCGCCTGACCGGCGCGCACGCCGACCTGCTCGGCCTGGAGACCCAACCATGAAGACGTCCCGCACTTCCGCGACTGCGCTCGGCTGCGTCCTGGCCGCCGTCGCCCTGACGCTGGCCGCCTGCGGCGGCGGCGACAAGGCCGCCAAACCTGAAGGCGAGGCGGCGGCCGCCGCCGACTACGAACGCGGACCGCACAACGGTCGTCTGCTTCGCGACGGCGACTTCGCCATCGAGGTGACCATCTACGAGGAAGGGCCGGAACCCCTGTTCCGCCTCTATCCCTACCTGAACGACAAGCCGCTCGACCCCAAGCAGGTGCAGGCGAACATCGCCCTGAGCCGCCTGGGGCCGAAGGTGGATCGCTTCACCTTCACGCCTGCGAACGACTACCTGGCCAGTCCGGGCGTCGTGTCCGAGCCCCACTCGTTCGATGTGGCGGTCAGCGCCGTTCGTGCGGGCAAGCGCTCGGCCTGGACCTATCAGTCCTATGAGGGTCGGACGGTCATCAGCGCCGACGCAGCCCAAGCCGGCGGCGTCACCACCCAGCAGGCCGGCCCCGCCGTTCTCGGCGAGAGCCTGCCGCTCAGCGGCCGCGTCGAGATCACGCCGGAGGGCCAGGCCGAGGTTCACGCCCGCTATCCGGGCCGGGTGATGTCGATGACCGTGGAACTGGGCCAGCGCGTCTCGCGTGGGCAGGTCGTCGCCCGCGTGGAGTCGAGCGAAAGCCTCCAGACCTATTCGGTCACCGCGCCCATCTCGGGCGTGATCACCGCCAAGAACGTCAACCCCGGCTCCATCACCGGCGGCGGCGCCCCCATGCTGACGATCGGCGACCCGACCCGGCTTCACGCCGAGTTCTTCCTCTATCCGCGCGACGCCGAACGCGTTCGCGTCGGTCAAAGGATCGAGATCAAGAGCCAGGCGGGCGAGCACACGGCCAGCGGCGTCATCGAGGCGATCCTGCCGGCCGACGATGTGCTCAGCCAGACCCTCGTCGCCCATGTCGAACTGCCCTACCAGGGCGGCGTCTGGCGGCCGGGTCTCGGGGTTTCGGGACTGGTCCAGGTCGGCCAGGGCGAGGTTCCGCTGGCGGTGCGCACCAAGGCGCTGCAGCCGTTCCGCGACTTCACTGTGGTCTACGCCAAAGTCGGCGACACCTATGAGGTGCGCATGCTCGACCTGGGCCGTCGCACCGAAGAGTGGACCGAGGTCCTGGGCGGCATCGAGCCCGGCACGACCTATGTCGTCGACGGCGCCTTCCTCATTCGCGCGGACATCGAGAAGTCCGGCGCGAGCCACGACCACTAGGGGGATGCGTCACCATGCTTGAACGCATCATCAGCCTGTCGATCCGGCATCGCTGGGTCGTGCTGGCGCTCGTCCTCGTGGCGGTCATCATCGGCGTCTGGAGTTTCCAGAAGCTGCCGATCGACGCCACGCCCGACATCACCAACGTCCAGATTCAGATCAATACGGAGGCGCCCGGCTATTCGCCGCTTGAGGCCGAACAGCGCATCACCTTCCCGGTCGAGACCGCCGTCGCCGGCGTGCCGGGCCTGTCCTATACCCGATCCGTCTCGCGCTACGGCCTGAGCCAGGTGACGGTCGTGTTCGAGGACGGGACCGACATCTACCGGGCGCGGCAACTGGTCAACGAGCGGCTTCAGACCGCGCGCGGCCAGCTTCCGTCCGGCCTGTCGCCCGAACTGGGGCCGATCGCCACGGGCCTGGGCGAAATCTTCATGTACACGATCGAGGCCAAGCCCGGCGCCCGCAAGGCCGACGGCGCGCCTTACTCGCCCGAGGATCTTCGCACCCTGCAGGACTGGGTCATCCGTCCGCAGATGCGCAACACGCCCGGCGTCACCGAGGTCAACACCATCGGCGGCTTCGAGCGCCAATACCACGTCACGCCCCGTCCTGAACGGCTCGCCGCCTTCGGCGTCACCATGGACGAAGTCGTTTCGGCGCTGGAGCGCAACAACGCCAACGTCGGCGCCGGCTACGTCGAGCGCTATGGCGAGCAGTGGCTGATCCGCGTGCCGGGTCAGGCCTCGACGGCGCAGGACCTGTCCAACATCGTCATCACCACGCGCGGCGGCGTTCCCATCCGGATCGCCGAGGTCGCCGAAGTCGGCCTGGGCGAACAGCTTCGCACCGGCGCGGCGACGGAGAACGGCAAGGAGACGGTCCTGGCGACCGTCCTGATGCTGGCCGGTGAAAACAGCCGCGTCGTCGCCCAGGCGGCGGCGGCGCGACTGGAGGAAGCCGCCAAGGCCCTGCCGGACGGCGTGATCGCCTCGCCCGTCTATGACCGCACCGACCTGGTCGAGCGGGCCATCAAGACGGTCGAGAAGAACCTGCTTGAGGGCGCCCTGCTCGTGATCGTGGTGCTGTTCCTGCTTCTGGGGAACTTCCGCGCCGCCCTGATCACGGCGGCGGTCATCCCGATCACCATGATGATGACCATCACCGGCATGGTGCGCACCGGCGTGTCGGGCAATCTGATGAGCCTGGGCGCTCTGGACTTCGGTCTGATCGTCGACGGCGCCGTCATCATCGTCGAGAACTGCCTGCGGCGCTTCGCCGAGGCGCAACATCAGCAGGGGCGCCTGCTGACCCGTGACGAGCGCTTCTCCCTGGCGGCGCGCGCCTCCAGCGAAGTGATCCGGCCGTCCCTGTTCGGCGTCCTGATCATCACCCTGGTCTATGTGCCGATCTTCGCCCTGGACGGGGTCGAGGGCAAAACCTTCCACCCCATGGCCATCACCGTGGTCATCGCCCTGACCGCCGCCCTGGTGCTGTCCCTGACCTTCGTGCCGGCGGCGGTGGCGATGTTCGTCACCGGCAAGGTGCAGGAGAAGGACAGCTTCCTGATGCGCTGGGCGCGCACCGGCTATCAGCCGGCGCTCGACTTCGCCTTGAGGACGCGCGTCGCCATGGTCGCCGTGGCCGTGGCCCTCGTCGTGGGCGCGGCCCTGATCGCCTCGCGCATGGGTTCGGAGTTCGTGCCGAACCTGGACGAAGGCGACATCGCCATGCACGCCTTGCGCATTCCAGGCACCAGCCTGACCCAGGCCGTCGAGATGCAGACTGCGCTCGAAGCCCGTCTGGCGAAGTTCCCGGAGGTCGAACGCGTCGTGGCCAAAATCGGCACGGGGGCGGTCGCCACCGACCCTGTGCCGCCCTCGGTCGCGGACACCTTCATCCTGCTGAAGGACCGCAAGGACTGGCCTGATCCCCGCAAGCCGAAACTCCAGCTCGTTCGCGAGATGGAAGAAGCGGTGAACGCGGTGCCAGGCAGCAAGTACGAGTTCACCCAGCCCATCCAGATGCGGTTCAACGAACTGCTGTCCGGCGTCCGGGCCGATGTCGCCATCAAGGTCCATGGCGACGACCTGGATCAACTCGTGGCGCTCGGGTCCCAGATCGAAGAGATCGTCGGCGCCGTACCCGGCGCCGCCGATCCGCAGTCCGAGCAGGTCACCGGCCTGCCCATGCTGCAGATCACGCCGAACCGGGACGCCATCGCGCGCCTGGGCCTAAGCATCGACGACGTCCAGTCGGTGATCTCCGCCTCCATGGGCGGGGCCACGGCCGGGCAAATCTTCGAAGGCGACCGACGCTTCGACATCGTCGTGCGCCTGCCGGAAGACCTGCGGCGCAACACCGACGCCATCGGCCGCATCCAGGTGCCGCTTCCGGGCGCAGACGGTCAGCCGCGCGGCTTCGTGCCGCTCAGCGAGATCGCGACGATCGCGCTGGAGACTGGCCCGAACCAGATCAGTCGCGAAGACGGCAAGCGCCGCATCGTCGTGACCGCCAACGTGCGGAACCGCGACCTCGGCTCCTTCATCGGCGAAGTGCGCGAGCGCGTCGAACAGGAAGTCGATCTGCCAGCCGGCTACTGGATTTCCTATGGCGGCACCTTCGAGCAGCTGATCTCGGCTGCCAAGCGGTTGCAGTTGGTCGTTCCTGCGGTCCTGCTGCTGATCCTCGGCCTGCTGTTCGCCCTGTTCCGCTCCTGGCGGGACAGCGCCATCGTCTTCTCCGGCGTGCCCCTGGCGCTAACCGGCGGGGTGGCGGCGCTGGCGCTGCGGGGCCTGCCCCTGTCGATCTCGGCCGGCGTCGGCTTCATCGCCCTGTCGGGCGTGGCCGTGCTGAACGGCGTCGTCATGGTCAGCTTCATCCGGGGCCTGATCGAAGAGGGCAAGCCCGTGGGCCAGGCCATCCGGGAGGGGGCGCTGACGCGCCTGCGCCCGGTGCTGATGACCGCCCTGGTCGCCAGCCTCGGCTTCGTCCCCATGGCGGTGAACGTCGGCGCCGGCGCGGAGGTCCAGCGTCCGCTGGCCACCGTCGTCATCGGCGGCATCGTCTCCTCGACGATCCTGACCCTGCTCGTGCTCCCGGCGCTCTACAGCCTGGTGCACGGCCGGGACGCCCCCGGCGATCGGCCCAGGCCCGCCTGGCTAGACCATCTCCCCTTCCGCCGCCGTCGGGCGCTCTGAAGCGGTCGGCCGCCCCGTTTCGGGGCGGCCGGTCATCGGCGCCGACCCCATCACCGACGCCCGCCGACCACGGCGGACGTCGCACTTCACTCCAATCGCAAGGATGCACATGACTTCCGCACCCTGCCGCGACCGACTGTCGTGGCTTCGATCACCCTGGACCCTGGCGGTCCTGGTGGTCGGCTTCCTCTTCCTTGAAGGCCTGCTCAGCCAGGTCCTCGCCCACGGCGTCGCCGCAGGCGACAAGGGCTACATCCAGGAGACCTCAGGCTTCCTGTTCTGGCCCTTCGTCTATCTGGGGGCCAAGCACATGGTCACGGGCTACGACCACCTGCTGTTCCTGTTCGGCGTGATCTTCTTCCTCTACCGGATGAAGGACATCGGCATCTATGTGACGCTGTTCGCCATCGGCCACTCGTCGACCCTGCTGCTCGGGGTGCTGATGAACATCAGCGTCTCCAGCTATCTGGTCGACGCCATCATCGGCCTGTCGGTCGTCTACAAGGCCCTGGACAACATGGGCGCCTATCAGAGGTGGTTCGGCTTCCAGCCCTCCACCAAGGCGGCCACGATGATCTTCGGCCTGTTCCACGGCTTCGGTCTCGCCACCAAGCTGCAGGACTTCCAACTATCGCCCGACGGCCTGCTGTGGAACCTCGTGGCCTTCAACATCGGCGTCGAGATCGGCCAACTGCTCGCCCTGGGCGGCATCCTCATCCTGATGGGCTTCTGGCGCCGCACGAACGGCTTCTGGAAACACGCCTACCTCACCAACGTCGTGCTGATGACGCTCGGCTTCATTCTGACGGGCTATCAGCTCGTCGGCTTCTTCGTCATGTGATCGGAGACACCCTCATGTACAACGCAAACCGCCCCTCCAAAGCCGACCTGCCGACCACGGGCCAACTGTTGAAGTCGACCGGCATCGCCGCCGCTGTAGCCTCCGTGCTCCTGGTCACCGTCGTTCTCCCCGCCGAATACGGCGTCGACCCCACCCGCATCGGTTCGGTCTTCGGTCTCACCGAAATGGGCCGCATCAAGCAGCAACTCGCCAAGGAGGCCGAAGCCGACGCCGCAGCTGACGCGGCCGCTGTAGATGCTGTCCCTGTGGCGGCGTCGCCGAGCCCCGTTGCGCCAGCCGCCACCGTTCCAGCCGCCGCCCCGACGGCCACGCCCAGCGTCGGCCGCACGGACGAAACCGTCCTGACGCTGCAGCCTGATCAAGGTGCCGAGATCAAGCTGGTCATGGAAGAAGGCGCGACAGCGCGCTTCACTTGGACCAGCAGCGGCGGCAAGATCAACTTCGACACCCACGCAGACCGACCAGGCGTCTCCTACCACGGCTACGGCAAGGGCTCCTCCCAAAGGGAGGAAGGCGTTCTGACGGCGGCCTTTACCGGTAGCCATGGCTGGTTCTGGCGCAACCGCACCGGTCAGCCCGTAACCATCACCCTTAAAACCATTGGCGCCTATACCGAGATCAAGCGCGTCGTCTGACGTAAATCCCGACACCTATAGACAGGGCGCGCCGTTGCACGGCGCGCCCTGATTTCTTTACGGCGTCACACGCGATTCTTGGGCCACCGGCGGTGATTGTCATCAATCACGACAGGGTGGGCGTGTGCTACGCCTTCCGCATCGGGGCGCATTCCCTCGCTCAGGTGCGCGTGATCCGGCTCCATGTCGTGGTGGTCGTGCAGCAGGTTCAGCGGATCGTGCGCAGGCCAGACGAAGAGCGCCAGAAGGGTGCCGAGGCCGCACAGTCCCGCCAGAACGACGAAGGCCATCTGAGGATCAGCTTCGGCCGACACCAGCCCCGCGACCGGATAGGCGATCAACCAACAGGCGTGCGACAGGGCGAACTGGGCCGCAAACAGGGCCGGCCGTTCCGCCGCCGACGAGGACCGCCGCAGGGCGCGGCCCGCAGGCGTGATGGTCAGCGAGTAGCCAAAGCCCATGACGATCCACAGACCGATCAGCACCGGATAGCTGCGGGCGAACAGCGCACCGGCGATGAGCACGGCGGTCATCAGGACGGCGCCCGACACCATGGCGCTGCGATCCGTCACCCGCTCCAGCGTCTTGGGAAGCAGGAAGGCGGCCGTCATCGACCCGCCTCCGAATGCCGCCAAGGCCCAGGCGGTCGCCTGCTGCGACAGGCCGAAGTTCGACTGCACCAGGACGACAGTGTTGACGAAGACCATGGCGCCGCCCGCCGCCGTCGCCAGGCTAACCGCCAGCAGGCCGCGCAGGCGTGGCGTCAGGGCGAACAGCTTCACGCCTCCGGTCAGACGACGCAGGAACGGCAGGCTCTGCGACGCCGACAGCTTGGGCAGGACCGCCGTCACGACGAAGCCCGCTGACAGGATGAAGCCCAGCGCGGTCCCGACGAAGAGGTTGTGATAGCTGATGAAGGCCAATAGCACCGCCGCCAGCACGGGGCTGGCGACGCTTTCCAGATCGGCCGCCAGTCGGGACAAGGACAGGGCCTTAGTGTACTCGCCCTCGTCCTCCAGCAGGTCGGGGATCATGGCCTGGAAAGCCGGGGTGAAGGCGGCCGAGGCGACGTAGAGCACCGTCATAAGTCCGTAGACCTGCCAGGCCTCGTTGACGAAGGGCAGCGAAGCCGCAACGCCAGCGCGCACCACGTCCAGCGAAACCAGCAGGGTCTTGCGCGGCAGTCGAGACGCCAGGGCGCTGGCGAAAGGCGCCACCCCGACATAGGCGATCATCTTGATCGCCAGGGCCACGCCGAGGATTTCACCCGCGCTGGCGCCCGCCAGGTCATGCGCCAGCAGGCCCAGGGCCACGGTCGCCATGCCGGTTCCGAGCAGGGCCGCCACCTGGGCGATGAACAGGTGACGATAGGCGGCGTTCCTGAGGGGAGAGAACATCACGGGCCTTTCGATGCGGCGTTTTCGCGTTTGACGTATCCCCACCAGGGGGATAGGTCAAATTGCATGGCACACATCTCTCATGCGTCGCATCCCGAAGTCATCAAGCGCCTGAAGCGCGCCGAGGGTCACATGCGGACCGTCATCCAGATGATGGAGGATAAGAGGGCCTGCGTTGATCTGGCCCAACAGCTTCACGCCATCGAGAAGGCGGTCGCGGCGGCGAAGAAGACCTTGATTCACGACCACATCGACCACTGCTTGGCCCATGCCGCTGACGGCGACCCTGTCGAGGCGAAGCAGGCGATGGCCGAGTTCCGGGAAATCACCAAGTACCTGTGACGTCAGCTTCCAACCGGCAGGACGTCGCCCTGCCAATCCGCCTCCGGTAACGCTATGATGGGCGGGCAGGCAGTCGCGGCTGCCCTGCTGGTGCGATGCGTCAAACGCACGTCGTCGTCCGCGCGACCCGTGAGGCAAGTCCATGACTACGTCGCCAGACACCCTCGGTCCGCCCCGCCTTTCGCTGGCGGCGCTGTTTCTCAAATTCCTGCGGTTCGGTTTCCTGGCGTTTGGCGGCCCCGTCGCCCAGATCGCCATGATCCGCCGCACCCTCGTCGATGAAGAGCGATGGATTTCCAGTCCGCGCTTCAACCGCCTTCTGGCGGTGATGCAGGCGCTTCCTGGGCCAGAGGCCCACGAGTTGTGCGTCCATATGGGCATGATGGCGCGGGGACGGATCGGCGGCCTGCTCGCAGGCCTCGGCTTCATGCTGCCCGGCTTCGTGCTGATGCTGGCGGCGGCCTGGCTCTATGAACGCTTCATCGTCGGACAATCGGGCCTGACCGGCCTGCTTTTGGGCGTTCAGATCGTCGTGGTCGCCATCATCATCCGCGCCGTGCATCGGATCGGCTCCCACGTCCTAGAGGACCGTCTGCTGTGGGCGCTAGCGATCGGGGCCTTCGTCGCCTCTCTCCTCCATGCGCCCTTCTGGATACCGCTTGTGGCTTGCGGCCTGATCTACGCCCTGGAGCAACGTCCCTGGGCAGGCGTCGCCATTGCCGTCGCCGCCGTCTTCATCGCCATCCTGTTCGGCGTCTATCTGGAGGTCGCCCCGCCTGCGATCGCGATCTCGGCTGAGCCGTCGCCTCAACTCGCCGCTCTATTCATCGCCGGGTTGAAGGGCGGGCTGCTGACGTTCGGCGGCGCCTATACCGCCATCCCCTACGTGCGCGCCGACACTGTCGGACGCGGCTGGTTGCCGGACGGCGTCTTCCTAGATGGCGTGGCGCTGGCCGGCGTCCTGCCGGCGCCTCTGGTGATTTTCGGCACCTTCACGGGCTATGTGGTCGGCGGCTGGGCCGGCGCGCTGGCGCTGACTGCCGGAATTTTCCTGCCCGCCTTCGCCTTCTCGATGGTGCTGTTCAATCACCTGGAGGCCGTGGTCGAGAACCCGGCCTTGCACCGCCTCCTGGCAGGCGTGGCGGCCGCCGTCGTCGGCGTCATCGCCGCCACTTCGCTTCAACTGGCCTGGACCACAGCCCAGTCGGCGCCGACGTGGTGGATCGCAGGTTTGATCTTCATCGCCGCACTGATCGCCGCCGTGCGGATCAAACCGCGCTGGACACCGATTCTCATTCTGAGCGGGGCGGTTGCAGGACAGCTCGTGCTCTAAAGATTCATTGTCCAATCGCGCCATGCGTGAGCACGCAGCGACGGCCTAAATTTCGTTATGTCAGAAATCGTCGGTATTTTTATTGACAATGTCAGAATCGTGCGGCAACCTTCCTGGCATGGAGGTAAGACCATGAGCGACGGTCCTCATCGTAGCCTGCCGTTGAGGCGGGCCTGGAAGAAAGTCTGCGAGATCGCAGACGGACGTGCCCATGCACTGGAGGAAGTGGTTGAGAGAATTCCGGCCGCACTAGCTGCGGACGCAAAAGGCGAGATCAGCGAAGGCCTGCTCAGAAGCCTGCGTCGGATTCTCACGTCCGAACAGCCGCAACTGATCGACGACACGCCCCAACAGGTGGCGGCGCTGCGTTCGCAGGCGGCCTCGGTTATGGAGATCGACTTGGTAGAAGCGGTCGGCGACGCCCTACGTAACGGCCAACGCGGAGCTGAAGCTTTCCAAAGCGGAGCCGAGGCTGTCTTTGAGGAGCGTGGGGAAGCAGTGACCCGATCTCTTGTGGAGCACTACCTGCGCCGATCGCCGCTAGAACGAGCCGCTCATGTCGAGCAACGAGTCACCGCTGCGCTCAAGCAGGCGAGTGACCGGGTGCGTGATGTCGCAACCGGCCTAGTTACCGGGGTTATGAAGCGTGCCTTGCCGAAGGCCGTGGATCGGTCCGGCCTCGAAGATGGACCCGCCCTCGCATGACGGGTTTCGCCTCCTATCGCGCAAACGAAGCACCGCTTTTAATCGATGCGGTCGAAGCAGATGCGCCGCTCCGTGACGGCGCGACGCCCGCTCTGCTAGGGCAAAGTCTTTGCCTTGATACCCGCGGGCTCACCTCATTCTTCTTCGCGCGGTTTGATCGCCGCCTCTACGATCTCCTAGTTGTCGCGGCGGCGGTCGAATTCTGTGACCGCTTTAAACGACGTCCAGGTTGGGGGTGGTCGCGCGCGTTTGACGTCCGGGTCGCAGTGCACGAACCCGAAGTCTGGTCCGCACCGGAGGCGAAGGCACTTCTGGAAGAGACCGTGTCATTCCTGACAGGTGATGTCTGGCGGTTCTGCTTCGAAGCTAGACTAAGGGACGAACCCGCGCCCGTGACGCTTCCACTGCCGCTTCCGCCTTATTGCGCGCTCATTATGCCCTACAGCGAAGGCCTAGATTCTCTTGCGGTCCATGCCCTCACGGCACACGCGACCAACAGCGAACTTGTCCGGGTGCGCCTAGGGTCAGGCGGCGTCGACAAGGCAGTGCTGGACAAGGACCGCAAACCCTTTGCACGAGTGCCCTACAAAGTCTCCGTGCCAAACAACGCGGAATCGTCCGCTCGATCTAGGGGCTTCAAATTCGCGGTCGTGACCGCGATCGCCGCAGCGATGTCGGGAGTTCAACGGATCATCGTCACCGAAAGCGGGCAAGGGGTCTTGGGACCGGTGCTTGTTCGATCCGGTCATGCGTACCCCGACTATCGCGTCCATCCCGCCTTTAGCCGGAAAATGGAAAGCCTGTTCTTGGCGCTCACTGGGCATGAAATTCGGTATGAGTATCCGCGTCTCTGGTACACCAAGGGTGAGACCATGGCCGCCGCGAAGGCATTACCGACGCCCCCGGATTTCGTCACGCGGACGCGCAGTTGCTGGCAGAGTTCGCAGCAAGCTTCCGTAGACGGCTCACGCCGCCAATGCGGAATTTGCGCGGCGTGCATGCTGCGACGTGTGAGCATGTTCGCTGCGGAGATTGATGAGCCTGCGGACAGGTACGTGTGGGAAAATCTGACTGTCACTGAATTTGACACTGGCGCTGCCGCCGCATTCCAAGGACATACGCGCGCTCTGAGAGAGTATGGTATCGCAGGCGTGCTACATATGGACCATCTAGCGTCACTGGCTGCACCTTCAGCGCAGACCAGTGCATTCCATCGCGTCGTACGCCTCACTGCAGACGCGCTTGGTGAAGATGAAGGCTCTGTGCTGGCCCAGACCCGAGCTCTGCTGGATCGCCACGCTGAGGAATGGCGTCGCTTCGTGATCGCTCAAGGCAATCAATCTTTTGTTGCGCGGTATGCCGCCAGCGTGGTCGCGTGATGGAGACTCCTGCCGCCATCGATCCAATCGCCCTGGGGGAGCGCCTGCGTCTGGCGAGAGACGCGGCGAAGATCACCCAGGCCCAAGCGGCCGAAGCCATCTCTGCGGCTCGCACGACCCTAGTGGCGATCGAACAGGGCGGCCGCCGGCCGCGTCTAGAAGAATTGCAGACTCTCGCTGGCCTTTACGGCACGACAGTGAACGCGTTGTTGCGCCGGGAGTCAGCCAAGGTAGACCTGCGTCCCCGCTTTCGTCGAACCCAAGACGGCGGCTCAGCTGTTGAGATGGCTTCCGCCTTGTTGACCGACTTGGTCAAGGCCGAGGTGGAACTTGAAGATTTGCTTGGAGTGGTTCGGGGTCGATCCGAGCCTCCGGAGCGCCCCATTCTGCCCGGTAACGTCCTCGCCCAAGCCGAAGAAGATGCATTCGAACTACGCCAGTGGCTGGGCATAGGAGATGCGCCCGTCCATGACATGGTTTCAATTCTCGAACTTCAGCTTGGAGCTCGTGTGTTCGTCCGCAGGCTTGAGGCCAAGATTTCTGGTCTCTATGCTTACGACAACGACGCTGGTCCATGCGTCCTGCTAAACGCCCTACATCCGAAAGAACGGCGAGCGCAAACCGCCGCCCATGAACTCGGTCACTACATCTCTACCCGAAACGCGCCGGACAGCCTTTATGAGGGCTCGCCTGAACAGACTCGCGAAGAGCGCTACGCCAATGCCTTCGCGCGGGCGTTCCTAACGCCTGCGCGAACGGTCAAGTCGATGTTCCGGGACACGACAGCGGGGGCGACAAATCTGACGCGCCGCCACGTGATCGTGCTTGCCCATGGCTTCGGTGTATCACGTGAAGCTTTGGTGCGGCGGCTCGAAGAATTGGACCTCGTGCCGAACGGAACTTGGGATTGGTTCGAACGGACCGGCGGCATTACTAACGACCAGGCGCGGCAGGTCCTGGGCGAAAACCCAGCATTCGATCCGCGCGGCGAAGATGGGGAGCGGTCGGTGTCGCTCCGCCTTCAACTCCTAGCGGCCGAGGCGTGGAAGCGTGGCCTGCTCTCCGAGGGTCAAGTGGTCAGTCTGCTCAAGATCGACCGGGTACAAGCGCGTGAGTTGATAGACGCCTATGAGGCAGATGAGGAGGCGGCCGATGGGCTTCCCCGCATCCGGCGCTGAGCCCCCAATACATGTCGCTGATGCGAGCGTTTGGATCAACCTCGCCGCTACGGGCCGATGCCCGGAAATCCTCGCTGCGCTCGGTGCGTCATTCGCTATCGTTGATGTGGTGCTCAGGGAACTTCAGCGCGGCAGCGCCAATGGGCATGGGGTGCTGGAGCATATCCAGCCGCTGATCCAGTCCGGGCTAATTCGAGTTGTGGAGATGGAAACCGCAGACGAAGAGCCGTATCTTAGCCTAGTTGCAGGCGGCACGGCAGAAACCTTGGACGATGGCGAGGCTGCGACCTTGGTCGTAGCCGTGCGCCTTGGGGCAATCGCCCTCATTGACGAACGCAAAGCGACTGCGATCGCAAAGCGTCGCTTTTCTGCACTCGAACTTCGGTCCAGCACTGAGCTGCTATTCGCTACGCTACCAGACGAAGGCGGGAATGTCGGCCCCTTGGCCGATGCCCTGTTTTTGGCGCTCCAGAGGGCCAGAATGCGGGTGCCAACTCATTGGCAGGCTAGGGTGATCGAAGTTCTGGGTCCCGAGCGAGCGAGCGCCTGCAACAGTTTGCCGGCGCATCTACGGGCACCGCTGATAGACACGGTAAACGCTCGTCCCGTTCGCTCCGATTAGCGGACTGCGTAAAATTCTGTGGGATGGACGCCAAGCACTTCAGCCAACTTGCCTAGAATTGCCACTGTCGGGTTGCCCTCGCCTCGCTCTATGCGCCCGAGATGACGCATCGCCAGACCCGCTTCACCCGCTAACGCCTCCTGGCTCAAGCCGCGCTCCTTGCGGAGACGCCTGATATTTGCGCCGACGATCTTCTCCCATTCCATCAGCGCGATGGTGTTAGCGGAGCGGTAACCTCTCTAGGACATCTATGTCCTATTATTCCAGAGGGGCGATTATGGGGTGTCTGGCGGGTGTGATGTTCGGCGCGGTCGGCTTTTTCGTCGCCGGACCGATAGGCGCGATCATCGGTCTGCTCATCGGCATCCTGGGTGCCGTAGGAGCGAAACGCCGATGAGAAGGTTGCTTATCCTGACAAGCGCTAGCGCTCTGCTGACCGGCTGCGCCTCTACTCCGCCGCCGGAGGTGCGGATGATCCCCACCGCCGATCACGGCGTGGGTGTCCGCTTCTCGCGCGGCAACGCCCTGATGGTGTCGAATGGGCCGTCCGGCGCGATCATGCTGCTGCCGATCCGCTATAACGACACGCAGAAATTCTTCTTCTCGATCGCCGCCTTCAACACCTCAGGTTACCCGATCAACATCGGTTCAGAGGACGTGCGCCTCTATCTGGATGGGCAGCCCTACAGCGTCCAGGACTTCGACTATCTGCGCCACAGTGCGCGCACGACCGCCCAGCGTGAGATGAACCTGGCCTGGGCCGACGCGGCCGTGGAATATTTCCTCACTCTTCAGGAGATGGAGGACCACCCACGCCGCCACGACATCGCCTACCGCAGCGCCTCCGGGCAGCTGCAGGCGTCGCACGATCATATCCAGCGACGGTTGCGCCAGACTATCTCCACTCTGGGACGAACGATGCTGGAGACGACGACCATCGACCCCGGCACGGCGCATGGCGGCGCGATCCTGGCGGAACAGATCGTCATCCCTGACGGCATGGTTCGCGACATGGTGATTGAAGTGCGTTTCGGGGGCTTCCCGCACCGCTTCCGGTTGAACCTGGCGCCGTCGGGCACCTACGCCCCGACGCCGGTCGACATCCCAGCCGTCCCGGCCCAGGTCACGCAGGAGCTCATGCGCACCCGCGAGACCTGGCACTGGACCGACGGCCCGCCGCCGTCGCCGGCGATCTTCAAGGGCATGCCGGTGATCGAATAGCTGCAGTTCGCACTGCAGTACGTTTTGTGCTACAGTTAGAACGTTGTCGTTCAAGGATTTTCCCGAACTTGTCGCAAAGTGGCACCTTGGGTGGCACGACATTTAGAACGGGCGCTCCTTGTCGATCAGCGATCTGAAAACCAAGAGGTTCTTGCTCACCTACCCGCCCTACATTCCCTATTCTGGGAGAGGGAAGGTCAGAGGCCTAGCGTTTTGGCGTGGTCGCGGATGGCGGCGTCGATGCGGCCGGGGTCGGCCAGGGCTTCGGCGTTGGTGAAGCGAACGACGGTCCAGCCCAGCGCCTCGATCGCCCGCTGGCGATAGTGGTCGTTCAAGACGACCTCGTCGCGCTCATGCACCCCGCCGTCGATCTCGATGACCAGCCGAAGCGGCACGCAGGCGAAATCCACCACATAGCCGCCGATCGGATGCTGGCGTCTCACCTTCCAGCCGTCGACGGCGCCGCCGCGCAACCGCGCCCATATCCGGTCCTCGGCCAGGCCACCGCTCTGGCGAAGCCCCCGCGAGCGCGGCGTCAGGCGGTTGGTCGTCATGCGCGGCTCCCTTCGGAAGGCCATCCCACAGCCGCCGCCATCATTCGGCAAGCAAAACCCGCCAGTCCGCGTATCTGCGGCGCATACCGCGAACGATTCCAACACCCTGCCGCCCGCCAGCGTCATCTTCCTGCCCACGCTCCTAAACCGTGCGATCCTGTCTCGGTTCGTCCGCAGGGGACGCATCGCACGGCCGGGGAGGGCCAGATCAGACGAATTAGACGAATTAGACGGTGTTTTTGTCCGCCGACCGTCTGATCTCCGTCAGTCCTGCGGGATGGGGTTGGTGCGCGGGTCCGGGCCGTTGGTGACAACGCGGTCGCGTTCGCCCAGGTCCTTGATGATCTTGACGTCGGTGAAGCCGGCGGCCTCGAACAGCGCCTTGACCTGCGGGCCTTGATCGAAGCCGATCTCGACGGCGAAGACGCCCAGCGGCTTCAGGATGCGTTTCACCTCGGGCGCCAGGTCGCGGTAAGCCTGCAAGCCGTCGGGGCCGCCGTCCAGGGCCAGGTGCGGGTCGTGGTCGCGGACCTCCGGGTCCAGGGTCGCGATATGGTCGGTCGGGATATAGGGCGGGTTGGACAGCACCAGGTCGAAGCTGGCGTCGCCGAAGCCCGCCGCCCATTCGGTGCGCAGGAAGGTGGCGCGCTCGTTCAGGTCCAGGTTGGCGGCGTTCTCCTTGGCCACAGCCAGAGCCTCGGACGAGATGTCGGTGCCGACCCCGCGCGCGGCCGGCCGTTCGGCCAGAAGCGCCAGCAGGATCGCGCCCGAGCCGGTGCCCAGGTCGATGGCGTCGAAGGCTTCGTTCTTGCCGAAGGCCAGCATGGACACGTCCATCAGGGTCTCGGTGTCGGGGCGGGGGCTGAGGACGTCGGGGGTGACGTTCAGCATGATCTTCCAGAAGCCCTTCTTGCCGACGATGCGTGAGACGGGCTCGCGCTTCAGCCGGCGATCGACCATGGCCTCATAGGCGCTCAGCTGGTCGGCGGTGATGGGCCGATAGGGGTCGGTCAGGATGTCCATGCGGCTGGCGCCGGCGGCGGCCTCCAGCAGCAGGCGGGCGTCGATGGCGGGGCTGTCGATGCGGCCGGTCTTCAGCCGGGCCTGCGCCGCCTTCCAGGCGGTCAGCAGGGTCGGGGCGTCTGTGTCGGACTTGGGCGTGATGGGGTCGGTCATGGGCGTTGATTGGCCCGGCCCGGCGCCGATTTCAAGCGCGACGGGAGGGAACGTCAGGCCAGCTTGACCGTTCGCGTCGGGATGACTGCGCGCCGCCCCTCCCGTCTCGTCCCGCTTCGCAACCTGTTCTCCCGCACGCCGGCGCCGGTCGAGCGCGGGCGGTTGTGGAAGTTCCTGGGGGCCGCCGCCGGGGGTCTGGCCGCCGGGGCCGGCGCGGCCCACCTGCTCTACAGCCAGGGGCACAAGGTCGGGGTCGAACTGCGCGCGCCCCGCCCCGAACCCCTGCCGCCCAAGGTCCCCACGCCCGAGGACTATGAGGCTCAGGACCCCGGTCGCGGCCGCATGGCCAAGCGGCCGGGCCAGATCCCGCACAAGGGCTGGGTCGACATCGCCTGGCGCACGGCCGGCTCCTATTTCGGCGACCGGGTCGGCTTCGTCGCCGGCGGGGTGACCTTCTTCACCCTGCTGTCGCTGTTCCCGCTCTTGGGGACGTTCGTCACCCTCTACGGTCTGTTCGCCGATCCGACCGACGCGTGGGGGCGGCTGCAGTTCCTCTACGCCCTGCTGCCGGACAGCATCGCGGTCTTCCTCGGCGGCGAGATGCAGCGCCTGGCCGAGAACTCCAACAGCCAGCTGACCTTCACCCTAGTGTGGACCCTGGCCCTGTCGCTGTGGACCGCCAACGGGGCGGTCAAGGTGCTGTTCTACGGCCTGAACGTCGCCTACCACGAGGTCGAGCGCCGCAACATCGTGCGCTACAACCTGATCTGCATGGTCTTCACCGTGGGGGCCATCCTGGCGGTCCTGCTGACCTCGGCGCTGGTGGTCGGCGTCCCGGTGGTGGTGCGGCTGTTCGGCCTGGAGGAGGAGTGGGGCCTGATCGCCCCGCTGCGCTGGCCGCTGCTGCTGGTCGGCTATGTCGCCGCCCTGACCGTCATCTACCGTTACGGCCCCTGCCGTCAGCGCGCGCGCTGGCGCTGGGTCACGCCGGGCGCGATCTTTGCGGCCCTGCTCAGCCTGACGGTGTCCTTCCTGTTCAGCTGGTATCTGTCGAACTTCGTGCGGACCGACAGCTACGGCCCGCTGGCGGCCATGATGGGTTTCCTGCTGTGGACCTGGCTGTCGGTGCAGGTGATCGTCATGGGCGCCGAGCTGAACGCCGAGATCGAGCACCAGACCGCCGTGGACACGACCACCGGCAAGCCCCTGCCGATCGGCGAGCGGGGCGCCAAGGTCGCCGACAGCATCGGTCCGCGACGCGGCAACCCCGCGGCTCTCGCTTTCACCCAGCGCCATGCCGAGATGATGGCCGACCGCATCATGCGCCGCCCCAACCGCCACGCCGCCGGGGCGCCCACCGCTACAGAATGAAGCGGCTCAGATCGACGTCCTTGGTCAGGGCGTCCATCTTCTCGCGCACCGCATCGCCGTCGAAGGTCACGGTCTGGCCCGACAGGTCCGAGGCCTTGAAGCTGGTTTCCTCGAGCACCCGCTCCATCACGGTCTGAAGCCGGCGCGCGCCGATGTTCTCGACCGCGCTGTTGGCCGCCACCGCCGCATCGGCCATCGCTTCGACCGCATCGTCGGTGAAGGTCAGGGTCACGTCCTCGGTCGCCAGCAGGGCCTGGTTCTGACGGATCAGATTGGCCTCCGGCTCGGTCAGGATGCGCTTGAAGTCGTCGCGCGTCAGGGCCTTCAGCTCGACCCGGATCGGCAACCGCCCCTGAAGCTCGGGCAGCAGATCGCTGGGCTTGGCGACGTGGAAGGCGCCCGAGGCGATGAACAGCACATGGTCGGTCTTCACCGGCCCATACTTCGTCGAGACCGTGGTGCCTTCGATCAGGGGCAGCAGGTCGCGTTGGACCCCTTCACGCGACACGTCCGCGCCGGATGCGCCTTGCCGGGCCGCGACCTTGTCGATCTCGTCCAGGAAGACGATGCCCTCGTTCTCGGCCAGTTTCAGCGCCTCCTGCGTCAGGCTGTCCTGATCCAACAGCTTGTCGCCCTCTTCGGCGATCAGGGGCGTGGTCGCATCGCGCACGGCCAGCTTGACGGTCTTGGTGCGCCCGCCGCCCATCTTGCCCAGCATCTCCGACAGGTTCAGCAGGCCCACGTTGCCGCCGCCCGGAATGTCCAGCCCCTGGATGGGCGAGGCGGTGTCGGCCAGCGCGATCTCGATCTCCTTGTCGTCCAGTTCTCCGGCGCGCAGCTTCTTTCGGAAACTGTCCCGCGTCGCCGGTCCCGCGCCCGGTCCGACAAGGGCGTCCAGGATGCGGTCCTCGGCGGCGGCCTCGGCCTTGGCCCGCACGTCGCCGCGCCGTCGCTCTCGCACCATGATCAGGGCGCTTTCGACCAGGTCGCGCACGATCTGGTCCACGTCACGGCCGACATAGCCGACCTCGGTGAACTTGGTGGCCTCGACCTTCAGGAAGGGCGAGCCCGCCAGCCGCGCCAGCCGACGCGCGATCTCCGTCTTGCCGACGCCGGTGGGGCCGATCATCAGGATGTTCTTGGGCGTCACCTCGTCGCGCAGGTCCGCCGGCACGCGCTTCCTGCGCCAGCGGTTCCTCAGGGCGACGGCGACGGCGCGCTTGGCGTCGTTCTGGCCGACGATATAGCGATCCAGTTCGGAGACGATCTCGCGGGGGGTCAGTTCAGTCATGCGACGCAGATAGGAGAGGCCGAACCGTTGCGGGAGAGGGCAGGGCGTCGCGGCGCGTCCGATTTCTTCATGACCGACGCGTCGCCTACGTCAGGACGCATCCAGATAGGCCGAGGCGTCGACGAAGGCCTGAACCGCCGCCTGATCGGCGTAGTCCAGCTCCAGCATCGCCTTGATCGCTGCGGCCTTGTCCGGCGCGCGGTCATAGTAGCCGCTGGCGATGGCGTAGCCGACGTAATAGCCCAGGTCGGCCGTCCCGAAGCGGTTGTTCGCCCCGTTGTACAGCCAGCCGCCGAAGTCTTCGCCGTTCATGTCGGCGCGGAAGGCCGTCTTGATCGCTGCGTCATTGGCCGGGCCGTAGGTGACATACGGCAGCTTCGGCAGCCGCCCGGTCGCTTTTTCGGCCACGAAATCGGCGACCCCCTCATAGACGACCTGGGCCAGCAGGGTCTGGCGTTCGCCCTGTTGCTGGGTGTGAACGACCTCGTGGGTCGCCAGCAAATCCAGGTTCTCCAACGGACCGCTGGCGAAATAGGTGGTGAAAAACCGTTTCAGATTGGGCGGCATCTGCGACAGGTCCACGCTGGCGTCGCCGGTGGCCATCTCCACGCCGATCAGCACCTTGTCGCCCTGGGTCGTTCCCGCCGAACGCAGGGCACCGACCTCGAAATACACGCCGGCCGGTCGCAGATCGGGATACAGTTCGCGCAGGCGCGCCAGATGAACCTCCAGCCTGTCCAGCGCCTGACCGGCCAAGGCGGTTCGCGGCCGCACCGTGTCCCAATAGGCCGGATAGGCCCGGATCGCCTCCAGATAGGTGTCGACCGTATAGGCCTTCGCCTCCATGAAGGCCGCCAGACCCGGCGTGCCCTGGTCGATGTACATCCGCTGGAACAGGTCGCGTTGACGGACAGGATCGGCTTCGGCGCGCACCGCGTCATAGGCGCTCCAGAACCGGGCGATGTCGCTGTCCACGACCTGCACCTGTGGGGCGGGGTCCGGCGACCAGGCCACAGCGGGCGCCGACATCAGGCAGACGATCGCTGCGGCTGCGGCGGACAGGATGTGGCGCATAGACAGGTCTCCGGCTGAAGGGACGGCATGGGGGCGCAAGCGTGGCCTTGGCTCAAATGAAATCGCCGTAATCATCGCGCGGACTGGAGGCGTCATGCCGCAATGCCCTCGCGCCGGTCCTGCGCTATGGCCCCCGGAATGGAAACGCCCAAACTCGCCCTGACGCCGTTGGAAACCGACCGACTGATCCTGCGCCGTTTCGCGGCGGGCGACGCCGCCGACCTGTTCGCCTATCTGCACCAGCCGCGCGCCGCCTGTTTCGTGTCTATGACGCTTCAGGACATGGCGGCGGCCGAGGCGGAAGTCCTCAAGCGCGCAGCCGAGGGCGAGTATATCGCCGTCCAGTCCAGGGCCGACGGCCATGTCATCGGCGATGTCTTCGCCATGTTCGAGGCGCCGGACACCTGGTCCATCGGATGGAACTTCAACAGCGCCTACGCGGGCGCCGGCTATGCGTCCGAAGCGGCTCGCGTTCTGGTCGACCATCTGTTCAAGGACAAGGCGGCGCGTCGCCTGTACGCCTATGTCGAGGACGACAATCTGGCGTCACAGAGGCTCTGCGAACGGTTGGGCATGCGGCGCGAAGGGCTGTTCCGCGAGTTCATCTCGTTCGTGAACGACGCCGCGGGCCAGCCGATCTACGTCAACACCTATCAGTACGCCCTTCTGCGACACGAGTGGCGATCGTGACGCTCAGCAAAAAGGCGTCCCCCGACCGGAGGACGCCTTGAGGCTTCAAGCGCTTGTCGCCCGGATCAGGCGGCGTTGGCGGCCTTGTTCTTGGCCAGCTTGTCCTGGTGGGCCTGCATGCCCTTGGCGATCAGGTCGGCGGCCTCGCCGGCGTCGCCCCAGCCCTCGACCTTGACCGACTTGCCCTTCTCCAGGTCCTTGTAGCGGGTGAAGAAGTGCTCGATCTGCTCGATCAGGATGGCGGGCAGCTGACGATAGCTGGCGATCTCGGTGTAGTAGGGGTTCAGCTTATCGACCGGCACGGCCAGAATCTTCTCGTCGCCGCCGGCCTCGTCCACCATCTTCAGCACGCCGATGGGGCGCGAACGGATGACGCAGCCCGGAACGACCGGCGTCGGGTTCAGCACGATCACGTCGCAGGGGTCGCCGTCGTCCGACAGAGTGTGCGGCACGAAGCCGTAGTTGCCCGGATAGTACATGGCCGTGTGCAGGAAGCGGTCGACGAACAGGGCGCCCGATTCCTTGTCCATCTCGTATTTCACCGGCAGGCCGCCTTGCGGGATTTCGATGATGACGTTGATGTCCCAGGGAGCGTTCGGGCCGACGGGAATGGCGTCGAGGTTCATGGCGGGGTCTTTGCTGCGACTGCGAAACTTTGAAAGGCGAAGGGTGATAGGCTCCCCGGCCCGTCACGGCAAGGGCGACCTGTGGCGAACATCGCCCTCGGCGGGCTTGCGTCGGGTCGCATCATCGCGGACATCTGGATCATGACCTGGACCGATTGGGCGGCGCTGGCCCTCTTCTTCATCTGCTGGCTGGGATACAGCCCCATCCTGGCCTTCATCAGCAGGAAGGGCGGCTCGCTGAACCAGGACATGGAGCATGTCCGGGCGGCCTGGATGCAGTCCATGACGCATCGCGAGATGAAGCTGATCGACAGCCAGCTCATGGGCCATTCGATCAACTCCGCCTCCTTCTTCGCCTCCACCAACCTGCTGCTGATCGCGGCGGTCGCGGGCATCCTGTTCGGCGGTGAAAGCGCGCTTCAGGGGTTCGCCGCCGTCGGCGCCGAAAACGTGCCGATGAAGATACTGGAGGCCAAGCTGGCGCTGGTGCTGATCTGTCTGGCGCGCGGCTTTCTGGATTTCATCTGGGCGCTGCGCCAGATGAACTACGCCCTGGCGCTGATCGGCGCGGCGCCGGAGATCCACACCAAGACCGACCGCAAGGCTTTCAGCGAGGCGGCGGGCCAGCTTTTGAACCCGGCGCTCAGTTCCTTTAGTCAGGGTGTGCGCGGCTATTACTTCGCCCTGGCGGCGGCGGCCTGGCTGTTCGGCCCGTTGTGGCTGGCGCTGGGCGTCGCCTCGTCCTTCGGTCTGTTGATCTATCGTCAGGAGGCGTCGCCCGCCGCCCGCGCCATTCGCAACGCACGGCGGCTGCTGGACAACTGACCAGGTCCTTTCGCAGTTGCGAGATTGAGCACCCGTCCGACTTTCGTCAAAAGAGCGCCGTCTTGTCAGGCGACCCGCCATATTTGCGTAACAAGGCGTGACCGAGCGGGCGCGCATGGGTCTTGACCCATTGTGCATCGCAACCTAAGTTGACCTCTGACGCCTCCGGGCGTCTTGCCCTTCCTGGGCGTTTCCTCCCTATAGACTTTTAATGCCGCACCCTCGGGTGCGGCTTTTTTTTGATCTGATCAGTGATCAGTCAGGCCGACCAGTCGTCTGCGCACAGGGCGGCGATCACGCGCGACAGGGTCTTTTGCGTCTTGGCGTAGGTCGCGTTGGGGGCCAGCGTAGCCTCGTCCAGATACAGTTTACGGCTCAGCTCGATCTGGATCGCCTCATAGCCCTCGTCCGGTCGGCCCCAGCGCTGGGTCGACCAGCCGCCGGCGTAAGGATGGTTCTGCGCCACGCGCCAGCCCAGGCCCTCGAACAACTCGCGCAGCCGCCGGCTGAGCCGCGCACCGCAGGCCGAGCCGTAACGGTCGCCCAGCACGACTTCGGCCCCGACGGCGCGAGCAGGCATCGAATGCCAGTCGATCAGCACGGCGCGTCCATGCGTCGCGCGCGTCGCCTGCATCCGTTCGTCCAGCGCCTGGTGATAGGGGGCGTGGACCCTGGCGATGCGGCTCCTGGCCTCCGCCAGCGTCAGCCGACGCGCATAGAGCGGCGTCCCGTCGCCGGCCAAGCGGGGGATCACGCCGTACCCCGCCGCCGTCTTGGCTCCGACCGGCCCGCCCAGATCCGCGATCAGGGCCGGGTCCAGCTCAGACGGATCACGGTTCAGATCGACATAGGCCCGGCCGAGCCGGCCTTCGATCAGCGCGGCGCCTCTGCGCGGTCCCTCTTCGACCAAGCGCCCGACCAGGGCGTCCTCGGCGCTTTTCAGGCTGGCGCGCGACAGGCCCGGCGCGGCACCCATGTCGTCGGGATAGAAGTCGCCGGAGTGGGGCGAGGCGAACACCAGCGCCGTCGCGGGCGCGTCCGCCGCCGGGGCGGTGATCGAAAAGCTGTCTCCGCCGTCGGTCATGCTCCCGCTTAGCGCGTTTCGCTGTGGAAGGAAGTCGGCTGAGCGGCGAATTTCATCGGCGGTTTACCGTTCGGGCTCTAGGTTTGCGGTCTGTTTCAAGGGTGTTTTTCGAATGGCGCGTATTCTCCTGGCCGAAGACGACGGTTCGTTGCGCGGATTTCTGACGCGCGCGCTGGAGCGGGCAGGCCACCAGGTCATCGACTGCGAGAACGGCGACGACGCGATCGACGCCTTGGAACACGGTCCCTACGACCTGCTGCTGACCGACATCGTCATGCCGGGCGCCGACGGGATCGAGGTCGCTCGCGTCGCCGCCGCCCGTCAGCCCGGCCTGCGCATCATGTTCATCACCGGCTTCGCCGCCGTAGCCCTGACCGCCGCCCAGGCCACGCCGGACGCCAAAGTGTTGTCCAAGCCCGTCCACCTGCGCGATCTGGTCAATGAGGTCGAGCGGATGGTCGCCGCCTGACCCTTCGCTGCGACTGGGCCGAGCGGTGTTCGGCGAGAAATCGCATTCTTGCCGCTAAATCGGCTTGATGCCGACCGGCCTCGCCGCTATATGACCGCTCTTCCCGCTCCGAAGACGTTTTTCGGAGCCCTACGGCGGATGCGTAGCTCAGCGGGAGAGCACCTCGTTGACATCGAGGGGGTCACAGGTTCAATCCCTGTCGCGTCCACCATTCCTTTCAATAACTTAGCTTGTCGCAGCTTGCGATACTGACCGGAAACTGGCCACAAACTCTGCCCTCGGCATGCTGATCGTCGGAGTTAGACACCGACGAATGCCTCCTAATGCTGCTGTTGACTCGTTGCGGACTTTGAGAAAGGCCGGTTTGCGGCAAGGGCTTACCCGATCGCAGCAGGCCAAGGAGTAGTACCTGTTTTGATCGATGCCGGTAGATCAGGAGGTCTGTCTCGCATCAGCAACTTGTCGCTCTTCCCCCGTGAATGACGCAAATGCTGAAGCACTCTCAGCTGGCACGTCGAGATAGACTGCTTCACTGGTGCTCCAGGGGTGATAGACAGTGAGCATGTTGAAAGTCCGCGCGTTGCCTAGGGCCTGTGCCGACCGGCCCACCAGTTCGGTCTGCTCAGGCTGTGGTGCGCGTGCGTTCAGCGTCTGCGACGCGTTGTCGGAGGTCGATCTTGGGCGATTGGACTCGATCGCAGAACGCGTAGCGCTGGCGAGCGGCGACGTCCTGGCCAATGAGGCCGAACCGGTCTTGAACGTCTTCAACATCACCTCGGGCGCTGTGCGGATATACAAGCTTCTGCCCGATGGTCGTCGACAGATCACCGGCTTCCTGTTCGCCGGGGATTTCATTGGACTGACGGCGGGGGAGACCTACGCCTTCTCTGCTGAGGCGATCGAGGACACGACCGTATGTCGCTTCCGGGCCTCGGAATATCGGGCCCTGGCGCGAGAGCGGCCCAGTCTGGAAGCGGCCTTGCTGAGCCGGGCGATGCATGAGCTGACGGCGGCTCAAGATCAGATGCTGCTGCTCGGTCGCAAGACCGCGCGTGAACGCGTGGCCAGCTTTCTGGTGACGATGCTTTCGCGCGATCCCTTGCGTCCCTCCGGCGACAACGCCGTGCGACTGCCGATGACCCGATCCGAGATCGCGGACTATCTCGGACTGACGATCGAGACCGTCAGTCGCGAGCTGACCAAGTTGAAGATCAGCGGCGTCATCCATGCCGTCGCCCTGCACGACTTGCGGATCGAGCGCCCTGACCGCCTGAAAGACATGGCGAACGGCGCATCCTAGGCGGCCAAATCATCCGGAAGGCAGGTCAGACGAAGATGTCCGTCGCTGTCCAGCCCTTCGACCCGGATGGAGCGGTTGCAGAGCGCCATCGGCGACGCCCGGTGGCCGACCAAGATCAGGCCTTGCCCCCGCGCGGCCAGGCGGTTCAGAAGGCGGCCCAGGACCTGGGCCTCCGTCGCGGCGTCCAGGCCTTCCGTCGGTTCGTCCAGCACCAGCCAGGGCGCATCGCGCAGATAGGCGCGCGCCAGGCCAAGACGCCGTCGTTCTCCACCGGATAGCTGCTCGCCGTTCGGTCCGACGGGGGTGTCCAGCCCCAGCGATTCGGCGCGAATTCGGTCGCCCAGCGCGGCGTCGTCCAGCGCCGCCCACAGGGCCGCATCGTCGGCAGGTCCTGCAAGCAACAGGTTCTCGCGCACGGATCCGTTCAGCAGACGGACGTCCTGGGCCGCATAGGCGAACAGCCGGCGCCGATCCTCCGGCGCGATGACAACGGCGTCCAATCCACCGAGCCGCATCTCGCCGGTCTGGGGCGTTCGCAACCCGATCAGCCGTTCGATCAGCGTCGTCTTTCCGGCGCCGGAGGGGCCGACGATGCCGAGGCGATAGGGCGGCACGAGCTCGCCGTTAAGGTTTGCGAGACCGAACGCCGCTCCGCTGAGCGGTCGGCCGTGACGAGGGGACGCCATGGGCATGGCGGCGTCTAGGCGAGACAGGGCCTGGGCGGCGGCGCCGTTCTGGTGCAGGGCAACGACCAGCCCGCCGGCGGATTCGACACCCATCACCGCCGCCAAGGCCGCGAGCGCGATCAGCGGCAGATCGGCGGAGGATGCGGCGGGGATGACGACGCCGACCGCGAGGGCGCTCGCCGCCGCCTGCCACACGGCCATCCAGCCGCCCGAGCGGGTCAGGGCGATCTGCGCCGCGTCGTGATTGGCGGCGACCTGCGCGACCTGCGCGCACGCCCAGTCGTCAAGACCGTAGGCCTTCAGCTCGGGCGCGGCGGCCTCCAATGCGGCGAGGCGATCCTTTACCGCGCCGGCGCCGGTTTGGACTGCTCGGCCGGCGGGATCGGCGAGGCGGCGGGCGATCAGAACGCCGCCCAAGACAGCTGCGATCATCACGACGAACAGGGCCGCGCCGGCCAAGGGGGAGGCGAGGGTGGCCAGCAGAATGGCGGAGACGGCGCCGGCGCCCAGGCTCCAGAGCGCCGAGCGGCGCACGAAGAGGGTCTGAACCGCGTCCACGTCCTGAACCAGCCGGGCCGAGACCTCGCCGGATGACAGGTTCAGTGCGCGCTCGGCCGGGCCTGTGGCGATGGCGTCGAACACCTGCGGGCGCAGGCGGGCGAGCGCCTTCAGGGCAGCCTCATGGCCCGCGACGCGCTCGACATAGCGCCCGCCGGTGCGGACGATGGCCAGCAGGCGGATGATGGCGCTGGGCATCATGTAGTTGAAGCTCTGGGCGGCCGCCGCGCCCGCCAGGCCCGCAAAGGCTGCGCCCGTGATGAACCAGCCCGACAGCCCCAACAGACAGACGGCCGCCACCGAGACGACAGCGCCGCCGGCCGCAGCGAGCCGAAGCCGGGCGCGTTGAGCCTGAGCCTGGGCGGCGATCAGGCCAGCGATGCGTGACGGGACTCTCATAGCGTCACCACGCGGTCGGCCAGGGCGGCGACGGCTGGGGAGTGGGTGGCGATCAGGGTGGTGCGGCCGCGCGCGGCCTGACGAATGACGTCGAGCATGGCGCGTTCCGAGGCCGGATCCAGATTCGCGGTCGGCTCGTCCAGCACGAGAAGCGGCGCCCGCTTCAGGATGGCGCGGGCCAGGCCCAGGCGACGGCGTTCGCCGCCCGACAGGCCGCCGCCGCGCTCGTCGATGGGGCGATCGAGATCGCCGGACAGGCCCGCCGTGCGCGCGGCCAGGGCGATGCGGCCGGGGCAGGCGGTGCGATCCGCCAGGCCGATGTTCTCGGCCAGGGTCCCAGGCGTCACGATCGGGTGCTGGCTGGCCCAGGCGACCCGCCCGGCGATGTCGCCGCACTGACTGAGCCGCGCACCGCCCACCTCGACCTCGCCGCGCGTCAGGGGCGCGAGGCCGAGCAGCAGATGCAGTAGGCTGGACTTGCCTGCGCCGCTGGCGCCCATCATCGCCACGATCTGGCCCGGCGCGATGTCGAGGTCGAACCCGTCGATGACCGGCGCTGAGCCTTCATAAGCGATGGCGACGTCGCGGAAATGGATGGCGGGCGCCCGGTCGCCGATAAGCGCGCGCTGGGCCGGGCGTGGGTCTGGCGTGATCAGGGATGGGGCCGCGGCCTCGGCGGCCTGGCGATCATGATAGGCGGCCGCCAGTCGGCGCAGCGGCGCATAGACTTCGGGCGCCAGGGGCAGCACGAAGAAGGCGCGCGACAGGTCCAGCGTCTCGGGAACGGGGAAGGGCAGCAGCCGCAACAGGTTGAAGCCGCAATAGACGGCGATCAGCGCGACCGACAAGGCCGAGAAGAACTCCAGCACGCCCGACGACAGGAAGGCGATGCGCATGACGCGGGCGGTGCGGCGCTCCAGCTCGTCCGAGGCCTGGGAGATCTGCACCGTCGTGCGGCCCACGGCGTCGAAGGCGAGAATGGCGGGCAGCGTGCGGATACGGTCGATGAACAGACCAGACAGCCGCTCAAGCGCCTGAAACTGACGACGGCTTTCGCCCGCCGCAGCCGTGCCCGCCAGGGCCATGCCGACGATGAACGGGAACAGGGTGAACAGCAGAATGCCCGCCGACACCGGGCTGGCGATCGCGGCGGCGGCGATGATCAGCAGCGGCGAAACGCCTGCGGCGAGGCGCAAAGGCGCAAACCGCGAATAGTAGCCGTCCAGCGCGCCGACCCCTTCGACCAGGGCCGTCATCTGCGCGCTGGATCGCCGTGCTCGCCCGAACAGGTCTGACAGCAGGCGGCCTCGGACGTCGGTCTTTACCGCCCGACCCAGCTTCGCGCCGACGATCACGGCGGCCTGGCCGATCAGGCCGCGCGCGATCAGACTGAACACAGCCAGGGCCAACCACGGAGCGGCGGCGGCCGGCGATACGGTCAGGCTGGAAATCGTCAAAGCCAGCCCCGCCGCGAAGCCGATCGCTGGCGCGACGTCCGCAATGGTCAGCACGCCGGTCAGCAGGGTCAGCCGCCCCCACGGACGACCGATCTGCTTCAGCCAGGCGGCCGCAGATACAGGGGCGATTGGCACGGCGCTCATCAGGCGACTCCAGCGCTCGGCGCAGGCCTCGCGCCACTGGGCGAAACGTCGTTGGACGAAATGTCCAAGGACCAAGCGTCCAATAGGGCCGCGCGTTCGCTGCCGCTTTGATCGAGATCAAGGCGGGCGTCCCGCGCAACGCCTACGGCCGACGAAACGTCGGTCCAGCAGACCGATTCCTCGGAGCAACGCCATGATCGACCTCGCGGTCGTCGACCTGTCCCGGCTGCAGTTCGCGCTGACAGCCCTTTACCACTTCCTGTTCGTTCCCCTGACGCTGGGGCTGTCGTTCATGCTGGTCATCATGGAGTCGATCTATGTGATGACCCGCCGGCCCATCTGGAGGACGATCACCCGGTTCTGGGGCGTGCTGTTCGGCATCAACTTCGTACTGGGCGTCGCGACCGGCATCACCATGGAGTTCCAGTTCGGCATGAACTGGAGCTATTACAGCCACTATGTCGGCGACATCTTCGGCGCGCCGCTGGCCATCGAAGGGCTGATGGCCTTCTTCCTGGAGGCGACCTTTGTCGGCCTGATGTTCTTCGGCTGGGACAAGCTCAAGCCGCACGCCCACCTGTTCGTCACCTTCATGGTCGCGCTGGGCACCAATCTGTCGGCCCTGTGGATCCTGATCGCCAACGGCTGGATGCAGAACCCGGTCGGCGCCGCCTTCAATCCCGACACGATGCGGATGGAGGTCACGGACTTCATGGCCGTGGTGTTCAACCCGGTGGCCCAGGCCAAGTTCGTCCACACCGTTTCGGCCGGCTATGTCTGCGCCTCGGTCTTCGTTCTGGGCGTTTCGGCCTTCTATCTGCTGCGTGGCAAGCACGTCGGCTTCGCCAAGCGGTCGATGACGGTGGCCTCTGCGTTCGGTCTGGCGGCGTCGCTGTCGGCCGTCGTGCTGGGCGACCAGTCCGGCTACAATCTGACCGACAACCAGAAGATGAAGCTCGCCGCTCTGGAGGCCATGTGGCACACCGAGCCTGCGCCCGCAGGCCTGACGCTGATCGGCGTTCCCTCGATGAAGGACCGCGAGACCCATTTCGGCGTTCACGTGCCGTGGATCATGGGGCTGATCGCGACCCGCACCATCGACAAGCCCGTCGAAGGCATCTTCGAACTGGTCGCCACGGCTGAGGACCGCATCGAATCCGGCGTCATCGCCTATGACGCGCTGGAGAAGGTCAAGGCTGACCCGGCCGATCCCGTCGCGCGCGGCGTGTTCGAGACCCACCGCCGCGACCTGGGCTATGGCCTGCTGCTGAAGCGCCACGTCGCCGATCCCCGCCAGGCCACGCCGGCGCTGATCCAGCAGACAGCATGGGAGACGGTGCCGAACGTCCCGGCCCTGTTCTGGAGCTTCCGCATCATGGCGGGCGTCGGAATGTTCATGATCGCCCTGTTCGGGACCGCCTTCGTGCTGTGCACCCTGCGCAAGCATCAGACGAAGTGGTTCCTGCGCCTTGCCGTCCTGGCCATCCCTCTGCCGTGGATCGCGATCGAGTTCGGGTGGATCCTGGCCGAGTTCGGCCGCCAGCCGTGGGCGGTGGAGGGCGTGCTGCCCACCTTCCTGGGCGCCTCGTCCCTGACCGTGCCGCAGCTGTGGGCCACGATCGTCGGCTTCACCCTGCTGTATGGCGCCCTGGCGGTGGTCGAGGTGCGGCTGATGCTCTTCGCCATCAAAAAGGGGCCGTTCCACGAACAGGAGACGTTCGGCGAACCCAGCCCCGAAGCCCCGGCCGAGCGCGTTCCCGCCCCCGCCGTGGCCTGACCCAAGACCTTAGGACATCCGACAATGGATCTTCCCCTCGACTTCGCCACCCTTCGTTTGATCTGGTGGGGGCTGCTGGGCGTGCTTCTGATCGCCTTCGCACTGACCGACGGTTTCGACCTGGGCGTCGGCGCCCTTCTGCCCTTCGTCGCCAGGACCGACGAGGAACGCCGCATGGTGATCAACACCGTCGGCGCCACCTGGGAAGGCAACCAGGTGTGGTTCATCCTGGGCGGCGGCGCCATCTTCGCCGCCTGGCCCTTCGTCTACGCCGTCAGTTTCTCAGGCTTCTACCTGGCCATGTTCCTGGTGCTGTCCGCGCTGATCCTGCGGCCGGTGTCGTTCAAATATCGCTCCAAGCGGGCGTCGCCCAAGTGGCGGTCGTTCTGGGACTGGTGCCTGTTCATCGGCGGTTTCGTCCCGGCCCTGGTGTTCGGGGTGGCGGTGGGGAACGTCCTCTTGGGCGCGCCCTTCCATCTGGATGGCGACCTGCGGTCCTTCTACGACGGCACGTTGCTCGGCCTGTTCACCCCTTTCAGCCTGATCGCCGGGCTGTTGTCGGTGGCCATGCTGGTCCTGCACGGCGCGGCCTGGCTGTCGGTCAAGGCGGAGCCCGGCCCTGTTATGGAGCGGGCGCGATTGTTCGGCACGGTCGCCGCTGTTCTGGCCCTGATCCTGTTCGCGGTCGGCGGACTCTATGTCGCTTACGGCGGCCTAGGCTACCGGATCACCGGCGCGCTGGACGTCAACGGCTTCTCCAACCCGCTGCGTACGACCGTCGAGGCCACGCCCGGCTCCTGGCTGGATAACTACGGCCGCTATCCGTGGATGCTGATTGCACCGGCCCTGGGCTTCCTCGGCGCGCTGGTCGGCCTGATCGGGATGTGGCGGCGGTCCGCGCCACTGGCGTTCGGCGGATCTTCCCTGTCCACCGTGGGCATCATCTCCACGGTCGGCCTGTCGATGTTCCCGTTCATCCTGCCCAGCTCGGTCAATCCGCAATCCAGCCTGACGGTGTGGAACGCCTCGTCCAGCCATCTGACCCTGTTCATCATGCTGATCTGCACGGCGATCTTCCTGCCTCTGGTGCTGCTCTACACCGCCTGGGTCTATCGCGTGCTCTGGGGCCGGACATCGACCGCCGCCCTCAAGACCAATCCCGATCTGTACTGACCCTTAGGAGCGCAGAACCATGTGGTATTTTTCCTGGATCCTGGGGCTTGGCCTGGCCGTCGGTTTCGGCGTGCTGAACGGCCTGTGGCACGAGTTCCATCTGTTTGACGAAGGCGACGCCGGCCTGTCCACGCCCGACGCATCGAAAGAGGGCGATGTCCCTCTCTAGCCCCGCGCGCCTGCCCGTTCGCGACCTGATCGCGCGCTATGACGCCCATGCGCCACGCTATACCTCCTATCCGACGGCGGCCCAGTTCACGCCTGCCGTCGGGCCCGGCGAATGGGCCGACTGGCTGGGGCGCTTGCCCTCCGATCAGCCGGTCTCGCTGTATCTCCACCTGCCGTTCTGCAAGCGGCTGTGCTGGTACTGCGGCTGCAACACCCGGGCGGTGAACCGACCCGGCGTCATCTCCAGCTATGTCGATCTGCTGCTGCGCGAGGCGGATTTGGTCCTGGCCCGGATTGGCCGCCCGGTCCGTGTCGGATCGATCCATCTGGGCGGCGGCACCCCGAACATGCTGCCGCCGGACGATCTGGAACGACTGTTCGCCGGTCTGTCCGCGCGGTTCGACCTGGGCGACTGTTTCGAGGTCGCCGCCGAGTTGGATCCCGAAGTCCTGACGCCGGAGTGGGTCGAGGCGGCGGGCCGCATCGGCCTGAGCCGCGCCAGTCTGGGCGTGCAGGACCTGTCGCCAAGCGTGCAGGCGGCGGTGAACCGGCCCGAGCGTTTCGAAACCATTCGCTGGGCGGTCGAGGCCCTGCGGGGGCAGGGCGTGACCTCCCTCAACCTGGATCTGATGTACGGCCTGCCGCTTCAGGCCGTCGAGAACGTCATCACCACCCTGGGCCAGGTCACGACGCTGAGACCCGAACGGATCGCCCTTTTCGGCTATGCCCATGTGCCGTGGATGAAGCCGCATCAGCGGTTGATCAACGACGCCGATCTGCCGGGCGCCGAAGCGCGCTTCGCTCAAAGCCAGGCGGCGGCGCGCTATCTGGTCGGCAAGGGATGGCAGGCGATCGGACTGGACCATTTCGCGCTGCCGCACGACGGGCTGGCGGCGGCGGACCGGGCCGGACGGCTGCATCGCAACTTCCAGGGCTACACCACCGACGCTGCAGACGTGCTGATCGGCCTGGGCGCTTCGTCGATCAGCCGCACGCCCAGGGGCTATGTTCAGAACCAGGCGCAGGAACGCGACTGGCGCCGCGCTGTCGAGGCCGGCGACCTGCCGGTCGCTCGAGGCGTCGCCCTGACCGAACGCGACGCGTTCGTCAGCCAGATTATCGAGCGGCTGATGTGCGATTTCGTCGTTGATCTGGCGCCCATCGTTCGACGTCGCGGTCGAGACCTGTCGGACGTCGCCGGCGCCTTGTCCCTGTTGGAGCGCTTCGTCGACGACGGTCTGGTGCGGATCGACGGGACGGTGGTGGCGGTGACCGACCTGGGCCGCCCCTTCGTCCGGGCGGTTTGCGCCGCCTTCGATCCCAATGCGGCGGCTCTTCAGCAAAGGCATGCGCGGGTGGTGTGAGTGGACAGATTGTCCACCCGCTGAACGATTTGCGCTGGATCAAGGCTGAGGCGTCCACCGGGGCGCACACCCCGCTCAGACGCCTGACAAAGGCCGCACGACGCGGCCATGGCGTCGGGGATCAGAAGATGAAGACCAAGACCCTGCTGCTCGCCGCTGCCGCCTTCACCGCCTGCGCGGCGCCGGCCTTTGCTCAGACATCCGTCGCCTGGGAGACGCCCAAGAAGGGCGACTTCTTGGTGAGCGGGCGCGTCACCGACGTCTTCTCCCAGGCCGATGACGCCATCACCACAGCCGCGGGCGCCGACACCGGCCTGAAGGTGGATGTGGGCGACAGCGTCATGCCGACCCTGAGCTTCACCTACTTCCTGACCGATCACTTCGCGGTCGAGGCGATCGTGGGCACGACCCGGCACGAAATCCGCGCGCAGGGCGGCGCGACGGACGTGGCCGTGCATGAGACCTGGGTTCTGCCGCCGGTGGTCACCCTGCAGTACCGTCCGCTGAGCCAGGGGAGCTTCAGCCCCTATTTCGGCGCGGGCGTGAACTACATGCTGTTCTACAGCGGCAAGGACAAGAACGGCTTCACCGTCGATCTGGACGACGGTTTCGGCTACGCGCTTCAAGCGGGCGTGGACGTCGGCATTAAGGGGCCCTGGAGCCTGAACCTTGACGTCAAGAAGGTCTGGTTCGAGACCGACGCCAGGATCAACGACGGCGCCTTGAAGTCCAGCGTGAACCTCGATCCGTGGGTCGTGTCTCTGGGCGTCAGCCGCAAGTTTTAGCTGGAGCCCCTAGGGGTCGCCGACCCTTGTCCCATTGACTGGAACACCGATGCGGCGCTCTTTTTCCGAAAGAGCGCCAAGGAACATCAATGGTCGCGCAAATGGGAAACGGCCACGGCAAGCTGATCAAACAGGCACTGGACGCCGCCGGAGGTGAGGCGCGTTCGGCCCTGGCGGCGTCATGGCGACGGTCGATGTCGCTTTATGGGCTCGATCCTGAGGATGAAGGCCGACCGAACACCCTGACAGACCAGGAGTTGCGCGAAGCCCGGGACGCCCTAGAGCCGATGACAACGGCGGCTCAGGACTCGCTTGACCGACTGTTCCTCGCCGTCGGCGACACAGGATGCTGTGTCCTTCTCACCAACGCTGAAGGGGTGACCCTGGAGCGGCGAGGCGCAGCGGCGGATGATGAGATCTTCCGCCGCTGGGGATTATGGCCCGGCGCGGTCTGGTCTGAGGCTGTTGAGGGTACAAACGGCATCGGCACGGCTTTGGCCGAACGTCGGCCGCTGACCATCCATCGCGATCAGCATTTTCATACCCGTAACACGGCGCTCAGTTGCACCAGCCATCCCATCTACGGTCCGACAGGGCGGCTGGCGGGCTTGTTGGACGTCTCGTCGTGCCGTGCCGATGCGACGCAAGGCGTATTGGGGTTGATCGCGGCGGCGGTG
Organism: Brevundimonas sp. SGAir0440; assembly: GCF_005484585.1. Classification (NCBI taxonomy): domain Bacteria; kingdom Pseudomonadati; phylum Pseudomonadota; class Alphaproteobacteria; order Caulobacterales; family Caulobacteraceae; genus Brevundimonas; species Brevundimonas sp. SGAir0440. Next base: position 923,006 of record NZ_CP039435.1, read on the forward strand.
GCGGACGCTGCGAGAGCGATCGAGGCGCAAACTTTCCGATACGCCTTTCCCCAGGCGCGCATCGTGCTGACTGACGATGCGGCCGGACGAAACACCGCGGCCCTGCTGGCGGTTGACCAGGACGATCTGGTGGTTGGAGCGACGCGCGCCGCACGCCTTGCGCTCGCGATCACCGACGACCGGATCGCAAACCAGCTCGCGGCGTCGGAGGTGTTGGGCGTAGGCGCCGTGGAAGCCGATCTTCTGAACGCCGAACGCGGCGCGGTGCGTCGCGCGCTAGCGTTGAGCGGCGGCAATGTCTCGGCGGCCGCGCGCGCTCTTGGGGTGAGCCGCGCGACCCTGCACCGCAAGCTGCACCGGCTCGGCCTTTCTAACGCACCTTAATAAGCGATCTGTCGCAGTTCTGCGACAGGTTTGCGCCGCAGCATGGCAGCGGCGTATGGAGTCACGTGCTCCGCAGGATGACCTTCTGATCCAAAGACGTCGACAATCGACGCCAGAGGACAACGCAGGAGGCCTTCATGACCAAGCCCGAATTCATTCGCGCCGCGACCCCCAAGTTTAAGGCGCGCTACGAGAACTTCATCGGCGGACAGTGGGTCCCGCCCGTCAACGGCCGATACTTCGAGAACACCTCACCGGTGAATGGCCGCGTATTGTGCGAGGTCGCACGATCGGACGCGGCCGACGTCGAACTGGCCCTGGACGCCGCCCACGACGCCAAGGACGCGTGGGGGCGAACCAGCGTCGCCGAACGCGCCGTCATCCTGAACAAGATCGCTGACCGGATCGAAGCCAATCTGCAAGTCGTCGCAGAGGCGGAGACCTGGGACAACGGCAAGCCAGTGCGCGAGACGACGGCCGCCGATATTCCCCTTGCGATCGACCATTTCCGCTATTTCGCCGGCTGCATCCGGGCGCAGGAAGGCGGAATTTCGGAACTCGACCACGATATGGTCGCCTATCACTTCCATGAGCCGCTTGGCGTGGTGGGGCAGATCATCCCCTGGAACTTCCCGATCCTGATGGCGGCCTGGAAGATCGCTCCGGCCTTGGCGGCGGGCAACTGCATCGTGCTGAAGCCGGCGGAGCAGACCCCGGCGTCCATCCTCGTGGTGATCGAACTGATCCAGGATTTGCTGCCGGCCGGCGTGCTGAACATCGTTTCGGGCACGGGGCCCGAGGTGGGCGAGCCGTTGGCCACCAATCCGCGCATCGCCAAGATCGCCTTCACCGGCTCGACCGCCGTCGGCCAGAAGATCATGCAGTATGCGACCCAGAACCTGATCCCGGTGACGCTGGAGCTTGGCGGCAAGTCGCCGAACATCTTTTTCAATGACGTGATGGATCACGACGACGCCTATCTGGACAAGGCGCTGGAGGGCTTCGCCATGTTCGCGCTCAATCAGGGTGAGGTCTGCACCTGCCCCAGCCGCGCCCTGATCCATGAGGACATCTATGAGGCCTTCATCGAAAAGGCGATCGCCCGGGTGGAGTCCATCGTCCAAGGCGACCCTCTGGATCCGGCGACCATGGTGGGGGCGCAGTCCTCGACCCAACAGCTCGACAAAATTCTTGGCTACCTGAAGCTCGGCAAAGAGGAGGGCGCCGAGGTCCTGACCGGCGGAGATCAGTCCTCGCTCAAGGACGATCTGGCCGGCGGCTACTACGTCAAGCCGACCGTGTACAAAGGCACCAACGACATGCGGATCTTCCAAGAGGAAATCTTTGGTCCGGTCCTGGCGGTGACGACCTTCAAAACCTTCGAAGAGGCCATGGCAATCGCAAATGACACCGAATACGGCCTGGGCGCCGGGGTGTGGTCACGCGACATGAACACCGCCTATCGCGCCGGCCGCGCCATCCAGGCCGGACGGGTCTGGACCAACTGCTATCATCAATATCCGGCCCACGCGGCCTTCGGCGGCTACAAGAAGTCGGGCATCGGGCGCGAAAACCACCGCATGATGTTGGACCATTATCAGCAGACCAAGAACCTGCTTGTCAGCTACAGCCCCGACAAGTTGGGCTTCTTCTAATCCGGGCGCGGATGGCCGATCGAGGATTGGCCATCCTGCGTAGGGTCCTATCATTAGCCGCTCAGCTGGGCAGGCCTGAAACTCTTCACGGTGGAGCCGCCGCGAGTAGCCCGGACACGGGACGGTTTTCGAGCCGCTGAGCGTCAGCTTTTGAGCTTTGGGGCAATGACCGCTCATGGCGCATCTAGGTTGTTTGGAGCGTATCTTGATGAGGGGGTGTTGATCGTGGGAGGTGGCCATGAGCCAGCCCGATCTGTTTCGTTTACCTCGCAAACTCTGGAACGCTGGTCGAATGACCGGTGCGAAGGCCCCACTCAAGCCAAAGCACATCTGGGCGATCCGTCAGCACTTGAAGTCCGTTGGATCGAAACGGGATCTTGCAATGTTCAACACCGCATTGGACGTTAAGCTGCGGGGCTGTGATCTAGTAAAACTTCGTCTCGGCGATATTGCTCAAGGCGGCGCCATTCGGCAGCGGTCGCCGATCATCCAGCAGAAGACCGGTCGGCCCGTGCCATTCGAGATCACGGAGGCCGCGAGGGAAGCTCACTGGTTGGAGCGCCGAGGACGACGGCGTGACGACTGGCTGTTCCCTAGCCGCAGCCGGGATGGAGCAGATAGGCACTAGGCAGTACGCCCGACTGGTCGAAACCTGGGTGAGAATGATCGACCTGAATCCCAGCGCCTATGGCACCCATAGCCTTAGACGGACCAAGGTGGCCTTGATCTATAAGAAGACTGGAAACCTACGCGCCTGCCAGCTCCTTCTCGGGCATGGAAAGCTCGAGAGCACCGTTAGGTATTTCGGCATCGAAGTCGACGACGCGCCGGAGATTTCAGAGCAGATCGACCTCTGAGCAGGCTTGGGGCGGCCCGCCGTTAAGCGGACTGCCCCTATGTCTTAGAGGGATGAAATCGGACGTTGGCTATGAATCCGAGACAAGTTCATGCTTCACTTTAGCAGACCTTCCGCATGACGCCGATGGGTCGGTTTGCGAAGTCGGTACCGCCCCGAAGAGTACCTCTGATTTACGCACGGAATGTCGTCTTTCTGGCTTCGTTCGCATGACCTCTCTTGGCGCGCGTCCAGCAATTTTATTTCCCTGTCGGTAGCTCTGCACGGGAAGGGGGGTGTCGCGGCGGGTCTCGTTGTAGAAACGGACAGCTAATACGTCGGCCCCCGATGGATCGATCGATGCCCCAGGCCTTGAGCGGGGACTTCGACAAAGCGGTAGGCTAGGGCAGCTCCGACGAGGGTGACGGCGAGAAACGCAAGCGCGAACGCCCCGGCAGCCAGAGGGGTCTGAAAGCTGAGTCCCAGGGCAGGCGCCCCGAACCAAAACAGCATGAATACAAGTCCGTGGACGAGGTATATCGAATAGGAGATGCGGCCGAGGCAATGTGGGACCGCCGAGGCCAGCGCGTGGTTCAGCCGTCCTTGCCCGCTCGCGCCCGTGAGTACCAGCAAGGCGAACAGCGGTACGATTAGCAGGTCGTTAGCGTCGAGGTGCATCAACACGACGATGCCGGCCAGAGCCGACAACGCGAGGCCGTCGGTGACGGCTGGCGAAAGCGGGAGGGCGGACCGCTGGAGACGATACAGACCCAAGCCAATCAGGAAGCCGCCGAAGCATCGGATCACGCCAAAGTCGAAGGTGATGTCAAGGGTGTGGCGGCCGACGGCGACATAGAGACCGATCAGGACGAAGGCTCCGGCGACCATGCAAAGCACTCCAGCGACAGGACGGCGGGGCCTCAGGATTGGGATCAGCAAGGGGGCTACGGCGTAAACCCACCATTCTGCCGCGATCGACCAGGACACGATGTTAGAGGTCAGGCCGGCGCCCGGCGTCATCGCATGCAGCATCAGAAGGTTGGTCGGCAGCGCGAAGGCTTGAAGAAGGCGTCCCAGCTTCCATCCCGCAAGCCGGGCCACGCCGAACCGGCTGCGATCACAGCTACGATTAGCAGCAGGGTTAGCGCGAGATGCAGTGGATAGATGCGCAGGAAGCGAGAGCGGTAGTAGCTTGCCGTAGCCCGCCAGCGGATCCCCGCTCCTAGGCGCTCAGCATAGGCGTGATGGATTACGAATCCGCTGAGGATGAAGAAGAAATCGACCCACAGATAGCCGTTGGCGATGAGACCGCTCGACGTCTTGGGAAGGAGGTTGCCCATCTCGCGATAGAACAGGCAGACGTCGATGTGGAACATCACGACGCCCAGCGCTGCGATCCCCCTCATAGACGTTAGAGCGTCCATTTCGCCCCCCGTGGGAGCGGTGACCTTTGCAGGATTTTGCATCAACTCTCGCAGCGTGTCTCAAGCTGGTATCCCGACCGCGCAAGACGAATGGGCGCTCCTTTCTAAAGCATAGACCGACATTTTGCGGTCATTTGCAACTCGTGCCGATGGTTATCAGCGGGGGTGTTGGGTGAAGAACATCAGGTATTTGGCCCTGGTCGCGGCTCTGCGGACTGGGGGACGCGACCGGCGCTTCGCAGCCACGACACCCTTTTGGCGCAACGCCACCTATGATTTGTAATGGCCGATCGGCTCGCCAACGGCGACCCAAGCAATGACAACGCTTACGGACGTGGCCGCTGCAGACGCCCGTGTCAGAATGGATGCGGAGGTCGGTAGTACATCTCCACCCGTTCAATCTGCTCGTAGAAACCAAGGACGGCCTCGGCCCCCCACAAAGTGCCGCCTGTTCTGTTTGGTTTTCAGATTAGTCGCTAACATCCCTGGCGGCGCTCGCTTGCTAGAGCAGGCGTCCCTGATCCGACGTCCGGACGGCCGTGTCGGTCATCAGGCCGCGGCGGCGAAGCTCGGTCGCGGCGGTGAAGGCGATGTCGATGTCGCGTCCCGACGCCAGGATCTGAAGCCGGTCGGCATCCACCGCGCTCCACACCTTGCCACGCTCGGGGCCGGCGGGCACGCGGGGCAGCAGTCCCGGTTCGCGGCTCCAGGCCAGAAGCTGGTCGACGGTCGTCTGGTTCAGCATGTCGCGCAGATGATGCGCGGTGACATAGGCGTCGGGCAGGGCGCGATGCGCCGGCAGGCCGAGCTCATGCACCAAACCCTCGGGCCGGCGCAGATAGCGCAGCATCTGGTTGGAGAAGCGCGGCAGGTGGGGCCACAGCCGCAGGGCGCATTTCCAGGTGCAAATCCACTTTGCGCCGCCTGACAGGGCAGGGGTGCAATACCGCTGCTCGAAGCCGGCCCGGTGAGCCGCCAGGGCGATCACGCCCGTCTCCGGGCGAAGGATGGGCGGCGCGACAGCCTTCCAATAGCCGGCGTCCTGAACCCACTCGTCCAGAATGTGGTGGATCGCCATGGTGTCGGGCGAAATCGGCCGGCCGGGATTTACGAAACGGGCGCCGCGCGTCGCATCCAGACGCCACGGCCCGGCCACGTCGCGCACAACGTCCTGCCAGCCGATCTCGCACACGTCCTGAGGGCCGGATCCGGCGGTCTCCAGGTCGATGACGCGGATGCGTTGGGGTGATGGGGTGAAGTCGGTCAGGGCGTCCTCGGCGTGGCGTTTACGCCTGACAACGCCTGGGGCGCCGGATTTGGTCCGGCGCCTGAAAAGACCGACGACAGCTTTTCGTCAGTTCGGCAGACGGATCGACCCGTGCGGCATGACGGTCATCACGGCCCAGAGGCCGACCAGCACCACGGGCGAGGCGATCAACGCCCGCCGACAGCGATGCGCCAGATAAAGAGCCTCGCCGATCACGATCGACACCAGCATTTGCGTTTCCCCCGAAACGATAACCGACACTTCTATGACGTCGCCGATAGACATGTCCCTCAATGAGACGAAATCCATTTTGTCGTGGGATCTCCGCAGGCCGGGCGGTCGCTGGACGTGCGACCAGGAATGCGCAATCTCGCGGGCATGGGATCTGTCGCGCGCCTGTTCCGTCTGCATTTGTCGCTGTGGCTCGGGCTGCTGGTGCTGGCGACCGTCGCGGCGCTGGCGCCGGCCGGCCTCGGCTGGCCGATGCGACTGGCGGCCGGCTGGGACGCGGGCGTGGCGACCTTCCTCATTGCGACCTTTGCGCGGATCTTCAGGGCGCGTTCGCAAGAGGCGATGCGACGCCGCGCGGCTGAACTGGATCAGGCGGGCGTTCTGGTCCTGCCGCTCAGCATGGCGGCGGCCGTGGCCAGCGTCGTGGTCCTAGTCCTCGCCATGGTGGCCAGCGACGGCAAGCCGACGATCGGGCAGGCGGTGTTCTCAGTGTGCACCGTCGGCCTGTCGTGGCTGTATGTGCACATCATCTTCGCCCTGCATTACGCCCACGGCTTCTACGCCCCGCGCGACGACGGCAAGGGCGATCAGGGCGGGCTGATCTTTCCGGGCGAGGAGGACGCGGACTACTGGGACTTTCTACACTTCGCCCTGATAATCGGCGTGGCGAACCAGACGGCCGATGTGCAGATCGCCAGCCGCAAGCTGCGCGGCCTGGCGACGTTTCACAGCCTGATCGCCTGGTTCTTCAATGCCGTTATCCTGGCGCTGACGGTCAATCTGGCCGCCACGCTGCTCTAAGGTGTGAGCGTCGCACGACAAACGCGGTCGTCGCGTGGGCGTGGCCAAAAGAGCTGATCTGAAAGGATGGCCAGTCTCCCTCTTCCTCGAAATATCGATGGAAGAGGGAGGCTGATGGTGGTGTGCCAAGGAGCGGAGGTCATTCTCTCCGTGACCGGCACTTCCAAAATGTGCCGGCTAACTCCCTGATCGAGCCGCTTAAACAGGGAATAGCTCAAACTTAGCCAAATCCTCTCTGAACACCTGAGCCTTTAAGCTAATGCTTCTTAGAAGGTTTTCACGATCCCGCGCCAGAAATGCGGTTCCAAATACAGGGAAACGCATGTCATTTCAGGCAGAGCGTGGAACGACTCGAGCCAAATCTAAATAAACATCGTAGCTATCGTCGGCGGCCGACGATCACTTGTCCAAAGTCACGATATGCCTATGGTGGTGGAGCACCGCGCAGGCGCGCCGCTCTGACACGTTCAACTCGGCCCGCACCTTGTCGATGCAGGTCCGGCGACGGGCAGGGCTCAGAAGTTTTCCGGGGCCGCCTCCCACAGGATCAGCTTGTCCAGCGTCAGGTCCGACACCCCCCCGACGCAGCCGGGCGTTCTCCAGCTAAAGCGCCTTCGCCGTTTGACCTGATCCGTCTTCATCCCGCCGAACGCCGCCGCCAGTGGAAGTACGTCGTCTCAGTCACTGCGATCGTCTTCACCCCTCCGAGATCGACTTGCCTTGCCCGGTCAGCACCTCAACCTGGCGCAGCTTGGCTATGATCTCCGGGCTTGTGGAGCTTCCCGGCCATCCTTGGTTCCATCCATTCCGGTCCGCAGACCAACATAGGATCACTTCAAAGAGCGCAGACCACGATCTTGGATACGGTCCGCCTCGGGGCAGTTATTCCCGGCCCGCGCCGTGATGCGTTCGGCAAGCAGCCCCTCGACCGCGGCCTTCAGAGCGGCTGCGATCGGGGGCTCCGTTTTCCGAACGACTCGTTCAGCGCCCTATTTTCCGCAGCTTCAGCGACAGGGTGACGATCAGGAGGCCCGAAACGATGGCCCAGGCGCCGATCAGCCAGACCAGGGCCAAGGCGCCCGCGCCGGGAACGACGATGACGGCCAAACCGAACAGCACAGAGATCGCGCCGGAGAGGATCAGCAGCCACTCATTGCGGATCGTCTTGCGCAACTGGATGGCGCCGACGATCTCGAAGATACCGCGGGCGATGGCCGCCGCGCCGATGATGACCACAAGGGCGACGGCGGTCACGCCGGGCAAGGCCAGGGCGACCGCGCCCGCCGCCAGTCCCACGAGCCCCACGACGGCCAGCCACCAGCGCGGCGCAAGGCCGCCCCCGCGGATGGCCCCGAGCAAGGCGAACGCGCCGTCCAGAATGGCGTAAATTCCGTAGAGGATCACTAGCGTCAGCAACGTCACCTGGGGCCAAGCGAAGGTCAGGACGCCAAAGACGATGGCCGCTAAGCCGCGCAGCAGAAGCAACCACCAGGCCCGGCTCAGAAAGTCTCCAAGCGGATTGAAATGCGTATCCATGAGTTCAGCCCCGTCATTTGCGGCGTCATTCGCCGCGTGGAGGCCGGGCGTCATCGCCCGACCGGAAAACTACCAGCCGCCGAAACGGCGCACGATCAGAATCCCCCCTGTTCGTCTCGAGCCTGGATCAGGGGGCTGTCGGCGACGTCGCCCATGGCCCGCTCGGCGTTGGCGAAAGTCGCCACGGCCCAGTGGTCGCCGATCGGCGTCAGCATCAGGAAGGCGACGCCGACGTTCCGGACGCCGCTTCCCGGCGCATAGGGCGTAAGACCGGTCACACTCGCCGCGTCGGCATCGACGCCGAAATAGGCGTCGTTGCTGCGGGCGTCGCCGCCGCGTTCATAGAGGGTGCTCTGCAATAGGCCGATGCGCGTCAGGCGCTGGTGCGAGGCCGAGGCGTAGTAGGTCGTCCCCTCGGTCTGACTGCTGATGTCACGCATGACACGTCCGCCGACCGAGATGTTCCCCGGAATCCCGACGAAGGCATAGACCGCCATGTCGGCGCCGAGGTCGGGCAGGTCCAGCCCCTCGATGGCCGACTGACCGGAATAATGCGGCCGAAGCTGCGCGCCCGCCCTCAGCCCGTCGTCGGCCACGACATTGTAGCCGAGCCCGTCGAGCGGATTGCCGTAGACCCGGTTGCGCCAGTTGAAATCGGCCCAGGGCGTGGCGTTGACGCGGTTCGCCTCTCCCCCGGTCGGGCTGAAGCCATGAACTGCCCCGGCGCCGATGTTGACGCTCCATTCCGGCGTGCTCAGCACGGGTTCGAACGGCTGGGTCTGGGCCGAGGCCGCCCCGGCGACCGCCATCCCCAGAACGACGCCCAATGCGACGCCGAGGGCGCCGGCCAGCACATTACAGGCGTTGAGACGCCGGGAACCGGGACGCGGCATCATGGTCGCTCCTGGTCGACCGGTGAATTCCATCCGCCGCCCAAGGCTTGATAGAGGGCGACAGCATTCAGAAGCTGGCTTTCGCGCAACTGGACGATAGCCAGTTCTGCGCTGAACAGGCCGCGTTGGGCGTCAAGCTCTTCCAGGTAGGCGGCGTAGCCCGCGCGGTAGCGGTTGCGAGCGTGGAACAGGGCTTCGTCCTGGGCCGCGCGCTGGGCTTCGGCCTGGCGGGCCTGAGTCTCCAGACGCGTCGTGCCCTCCAGGGCGTTCTCGACCTCGGAGAAAGCTCCCAGCACTGCGCGTTGATAGGCGAAGGCGGCCTGATCGCGGCGCGCCTCGGACGCCTCGGCCTGGGCCGACAGCCGTCCCCCGTCGAACAGCGGAGCCAAGAGACTGCCGCCCAGGCTCCACACTGTCACCGGATCGAGGTGTTCGACGAACAATTCCCCAATGGAGCCGGTCAGCCGCACCTGGGGCAGAAGCGCCGCGCGCGACGCGGCCAGGCTGGCGTCGGCGGCGACCAGCTGCGCCTCGGCCTGGGCGATGTCGGGACGCCGGACCAGAAGGCTGGAGGGCAGGCCCGGCCCGGGTTGCGGCAGGGCCAGGGTGTCGAATCGGCCTCGCTCGACCGCGCCGGGCAGGTCGCCGGTCAACAGTCTGAGGCCGTTCTCCTGGCGACGGATCGCCAGTTCCAGCGCGGGAACCCGCTGTGCCGTCGCTTCATACTCCGCCTGGGCCTGGGTCAGCTCTAGACGCGAGATCTGGCCCGCCTCGACGCGGCGCGTGGCCAACCGCAGGGCCTCTTCGCGCGAGGCCAGGGTGCTGCGCGCCACCTCCAGCTGGGCGTCCAGCGAGGTGAGGGTCACATATGCTCGGGCCGTAGCGGCCGCGACCGAGAGGGCGGCCGCATCGCGACCGAAACGGCTGGCCTGGAGCGAGGCCCGGGCCGCAGCGTCGGCGTTGCGCAGCCTGCCCCACAGATCGACCTCATAGGCGACCTGAAGCTGGGGCTGGGCCACGGCCGCCTCCGAGGGCTGGCCGAAGGCGTTCAGTTCGCGCGCGTCCTGGACCGCGACCGAGCCGGTCAGTGAGGGCAGAAGCGCCGCGCGCGCCTGGGTCGACAGCGCCTCGGCCTCTCTGACCCGCGCCTCGGCGACAGCCAGGTCGGTGTTGCGCGCCAGGGCCGCCTCCACCGCGGCGGTGAGGCCGGGATCGCCGAACGCGGCCCACCATCCGGTCTCGGCGACGGCCCCGGTCGGCGTCGCCGCGCGCCAATCCCCCGGCGCGCCGACGGCGGCCTCGGGCGGCGGCGGGGACGGCGCGACGGTGGCGCATGCCGAAAGCGCCATTGCGGTCGCGCCCATCAGCAGGAGGGGGCGCATCAGCGGTCGCTCCCCGCGGTCGAGGTGTCGACGCGCGCCACCACCGACATGCCGGGCCGCAGGCGTGCAAGACCGTCCTGTCCGGTGTCGAGCACGATCCGCACAGGGAGCCTTTGGGCGATCTTGGTGAAATTCCCGGTGGCGTTCTGCGCGGGCAGGACGGCGAACTCCGAGCCCGTCGCCGGCGAAATTTTCTGGATCCGCCCGGTGAAGCGCCGGTCGCCCAGGGCGTCGACGGTCACTGTCGCCGCCTGCCCCTCGATCATGCGGCCAGCCTGGCGCTCCTTGAAGTTGGCGATAACCCAGAGCTGAGGCGGCACCAGCGACACCAGTTGCGATCCCGCCGTCACATACTGCCCGCGACGCGCGCCCACCTGGCCGAGTTGTCCAGCTTCGGGGGCGGTGATGACCGTGTTGGCCAGGTCGATCTCGGCCAGGCGCACGGCGGCGCGGGCGCCTTCCACGGCGGCGACCAATCCCTGGCGCGAGACGCCGACGGAGCGTTCGTCCTGGCGGGCCACTTCTCTGCCCGCCTCGGCCTGACGGACGGCGGCCTCGGCGGACCTCAGGGCGGCCTCGGCTTGGTCGCGCTCGCGCAGGGAAACGGACCCGTCCGCCGCCAGGTCCGCGACCCGGTTCATGTCGGCCTGGGCGCGGGCCAACTGGGCGCGAGCCGAGGCGATCTCGGCCTCGCGGGCGCCGAGGGTAGCCCGTCGCGAGGCGCCCGCTTGCGCGGAGTTGGCCAGGTCCGCCTCGCGCGCCGCCAGGGTCGCCTCGGCCTGATCCAGCCGCTGGCGATAGATGCGGTCGTCGATGCGGAACAGGGGCTGACCTGCCTGCATCGTCTGGAAGTCCTTGACCATGACCTCTGTGATATAGCCGCTGACCTGTGGGGAGATCACCGTGACCTGCCCCCGGACATAGGCGTTGTCGGTCCGCTCCACCGCGCCTCCGAAGGGCGGCAGCTTCCAGGCGTATAGGATCAGCAAGACGGCCAGAACGCCGAGAAGTCCCGCGAGGATCGCCGCCCGAGGCGTCATTTTGGGTCGGGCTTTCGGCGCCGGCCCTGGAGATGCCGCCCCAGGCGCAGGTTTGGTTTGGCCGACATCCTCGGGCTGAGGCGCGGTGTGAGGATGATGGGGACCCGAAGGGCTCATGTCTGTCATGGCGCGGTACGTCTCAGGCGAAAGGGGGGTCAGATGGCGGCTGCGCCGGCGGCGCTTGGCGTATCGGCGGATTTGGGCGCATTGCGCATTTTCAACATCGTTCGGACCGTAAAGATCACGGTCAGGACGAGCTGAGTTATCGCGACCCAGAAGATCAACCAGAACACGTCGTTGAAGGCGAGCACGTTGGCCTGCTGGGTGACCTGCTGGGCCACTGTTGAAAGGCCTTGAAGGCTTTGCCCGGCAGGGTCGGCGATACTGGAACGAAAAGCGCCGCTATAGGTCTGCAGCAGGCTGGCGACTTGCGGATTCGATCCGACGAGTGCTTCGGACAGATAGGCGGCGTGGTGCTGGGCCCGCCAAATCTGAAAGGTGCCAAGGATGGCGCCCCCGAGCACGCCCCCGATCACCTGCGTCACGCCGAAGGTGACGGAAAAAGTGATGACCGATCCGAAGCCCCGCTGCACGAGCTGCCCGATGCCCAACATCACGGCGGCTCCCATGAACATGGCGGCCGCGAAGCCGATCAGCGCTTGGCTGACATAGAGATTGGCCGGCGCGGTCTGCACGGTGGAATGCGCGTCCATCCAGGCGCCGATCGCGATCAGGATCAGAGTTCCCAAAGACTGGACGATCACCAGCTTGGGCGAAATCATGAGCATGACCGCGCCCGCCAACACCCCCGCTACCGTGGCGAAGGCGACGATGACGTAAAGATGCTGGACCTGTTCGGGCGCCATGCCCAGCGCCTGGAGAAGGCCGGTCGATCCCACCGGCTGCTCGGACAACAACATGCGGACGAAAAGAATGGCGATGGCGAAGCGAAAGTATCCGCCGGTCAGAAACCAGCGCGTATCGACCAAGGGATTTTCCCGATAGTGCTCGAAGGTCCAACCGATCAGGATCAGGGCCACGCCCGCAGCCAGGGCCCAGCCGAGCCAGGGACGGTCGAACCACCATTCAAGTCGGCCGAGGCCGAGAACGGCCACCACCAGCGCAAAGCCTGAGGCAAAAAGCAAAAAGCTGACAATGTCCTTCCACTCGAAGGTGTGGATCCGGATTCCAGGGGGAATGCGCACGATCAGCACGGCAGCCAGACTGGCCACGGCGAGACCGGCTTCTAGGGCGCTCACTCCATGCCAACCCCCGAGATCAATCAGCATCGGCGAGAGGATGCGGGCGAGCGGCATGCCTAGCTGGGAGGCTCCGATCCCCAGGACCAGGGCCTGCAGCTTGTATTTCGGCGGGAGAGCCTGGAGCATATAAAAGACGGTCAGCGCCCCCATGGCCGCGCCCGTGACGCCGGAGACCGCCCGCACCAAAAGGGCGATCGGATAGCCGGTGACGAAGAGCTCCGCCACGGCCGCTCCGGCGTAGATGGTCAGAAAGACCATGACGAATCGAGAGATGCCGAATTGCTGACGATACTTCACCAGAAGCAGATTCATCGCGACGTTCGTCATGATGTAGATGCTGCTGAGCCAGGCGCCCTGGACAGGAGTCAGACCGAGTTCGCCCTGGATCTGATTGAGGTTCACGGACACCAGAGCGGTGCCCAAGGATCCCGTCAAACCCAGAAGCAAGGCCACGAGGCCGTATTTCAGCCTCTCGGAGCCCGGCATGTCCGGTGTTGACGGCGAGCCCGGTATCATTGGCCGCTCGTGCGGTTTCCAGTCAGGAACGTCGCCGATCGTCTGACCGAGTTTTTCGCGCGGGGCGAACAGGGGAACGCGGCTCATTCCGAACCCCTCAGAAGGCCGTCGAACATGAGACTTACGACCTTCTTTCGGGTCGATGCATCGGGCGCGCTTCGCATGCCGACTCCGATCATTCGCGCCGCGATCAACACCAATTCCGGCGTAAGATCGTGACGTATCCGGCCCGCCCGTATCGCGGCCTCAAGCGGTTCCTTCAGCGTAGTCTTGAGCCGATTTCGCAACGCAACCATAGCGGGCTCGTCAGGGGGCAACATGCGCCATGCCTCGGCCAACGCCGCATCCCGTTCCGACGCCGCCGCCGCTTCTTCCAGGAAGACCTTGATCTTCCCTTCCAAAGGGGATGGCCTCATCGCCGCAATGAGCGTGTCGACTTCAGATTCAACGACAGCCGCCAACAAGGCGGCACGATCCGGAAAATGTCGGTAAAGCGTGCCTCGCCCCACGCCCGCCGCGTCGACGACGGCGTCGAGAGACGCATTTACGCCTTGTTCAGCGAAAACCGTTCGCGCCGCGCTTATCAGCGCTGAGCGATGCCGCACGACATCTTTGCGTTCGATCTTCGTCATGGAACGCGAAGTGGACTAAAATGTCCGCTTTGTAAAGCGGCGGCCGATTGTAATGCTTCGAGTGAGTTGAGAGGCGGAGATCACAGCATCAGCCGGTTCCGCCGCGCTTTAATTAGGCTTGCGCGCCTTTCGAACCCAAACCGTCAGGAATCCCGGATCGGCGTAAGTTCGAACGGTCTGATCGCCGGTTTCGGGTCGACCTCACCGCATTCGGGATGGCTGTCAGAACGTCCAATAGAGTGCTGTTGCAACGGGTTTATTCAAGGCGTGTCCTGGTGACGGGCGCTACCGACGAGCTGTTCGGCGTCGAGGACCGCCGGTCGAGCTTCTTTGAAGCGCCATGTCGGCGCTTATGTCCGGCAGGTCGGGCCATGAGCCTGAACCAGTAAACTCATTCCGCAGGATTGCCGCAGTTAGATGAAGCGGTTGAAATCGGCGCAGGGCTTGGCATTGACGCTCCGCTCATTGCGCAAATGAAGCATTGAGGGCCGCAGCTTGGATCTCAGACAGCCTCGTGGGGCGTGATGATTTGGTTGACCAGCATCCAGGCCCGATCCGCCAGGTCCCTGCGCTCCGCTTCGTTCCGGCCATAGAGGGCGCCGCTCACCAAGGTCAGAAGCAGCAGGACGTCCGCCGGTTGGAGGTCTCTTCGGCAAGCACCGGCCGCCGACGCCCGCTCGATGAGGCCGTAGAAGGTCGCCGTCAGGCGTTCCAGGGCCGCCTGGATTTCCGGGAGACGCCGGTCCGCCTGCTGCCAATAGTCAATCAGGGGTGAGCGCAAGGTGATGCGTTCGGCGACGAAGCGGAGCAGGATGAGAAAGCCGTCATCCCGATCGGCCACGCGCGTGGCTTCCGCTTCGATCTCACCGAGTCCGCGTTGGAGCAACGCCATGATCAGGGCCTGACGATCGGCGAAATTGCGAAACAGGGTGATGCGCGTTACCCCCGCTCGCTGGGCGATCAGGTCAAGCGGCGCGTTCAAGCCCATCTCGACGAAGGCGGCTTCGGCGGCGTCCAGGAGTTGGGTGCGGTTCTGTTGGGCATCCGCCCGGCGTCTGGCCATGTGGCTTTTGGATGGGCGCGGTCCGCCGCTGTCAAGCCCGCCAGCAGGAGAGGCGGGCGACTCGACGGCCGACATCTCCGGTTTCGTTTTCAATCGCCCCGGCGCGCCTTGACCTGATGGTCGAGCCAGCCGCGGGTTTCGCCGAGCCAGGTGTTGACCTGCGCAGCGGCGTCGTCGCGGGTCAGGTCGAACCGGGTCTGCAGGCGCGAGATCAGCAGGTCGATATCCGCCTCGACCGCCTCGCGCCGGTCGGCCAGGTCCACCCTGGCGTCATCGATGTGGGCCTTCGCGGTCGCCCAGTGATCGGCCATCAGGGCGTTGAAACGGTCACCCTGGGCGTGGAGGGTCGCGATCGGTTGATGCTCCTTTTGCCAGCGGTTCACGGCTTTCTCGGCCTGCTCCGTCGCGAGGCCGAACCCCCTCTGGATCAAGCCCGCGATCTCCCTGAGGTTGCCCTTGACTGCGCCGGTCTGGTCATCGAGGCTTTCGGCCCACAGGCGCTGGATGCGACCCGAAACGATCTCCACTGGCCGGCCAGCTGGTTCGTGTTCATCGAAGCGGTCCGTGTGTTGGGGCTGCCTGGGACTGGCTGATTGATATGGATTTTATCTTTTAATCCCGCTCCACGGATGCACCTTGATGTGGATCAATCACCGGTCGGGGAGAACTGAGGGCGTCCGCTTCGTCCACTTCGACGGGCGGCCCCGGCGGTGTGACGTCCGGAGCGTCATCTGCGATCGTGCGCGTGTCCGAGGGCGCGACCGCCTCGGCGGGGGCGGCCTGGGGCTGACGCGTCACCGGAGCCTTTTGGGAGATGTCGGAAGTGATCGCCTCGGCGACGTCCAGAACCAAGGCGCCTAGCGGCAGGTCGGAGCTTCCCGACAAGCCCGGGCCGGACACCAGGCTGCTGCCCAGCAGCCGGACCACCTCGGGGCTCTCTGAGAAGACTGAATGGTTCAGCCGGTCACGGCCGCGGACATCGGCCAGATTGATGACGGTGACGCCGCCGGTCCGCTCCAGCTGGCTGCGGATAGGCTCCTCGGACGGGTCGAGGGCGCCGACGCGTTGCACGCCTCCGGCAAGCAGGCGCGAAACCCGCAGGGCCTGGTCGTCGCGCGAGACCAGGAAGGTGAAATGGGGCCGGTCAGGGCCCAGAACCGCGACCTGCTGGGCGAAGACGTCCACGTCCAGGTCCGGCGCGGCGAGGATCACATTCTCGATCTTTGGGTCGACCCGTCCCTCGCGGATCGCGTACTGGCGCAGCGCCTCGACCGCGATCCAGCTGCCCATCGAATGAGCCATGACGGTGACCTCGGTCACATTCGGATTGCGCGCGGCCAGCCGGAGCAACTGTTCCAGGGCGTCGCGTGAATAGTTGGCGCTTTCCCTATCGTAGACATAGGCATAGATCCGGCCCAGCGAGGGCCATGTGAACAGTACCGGCGCGGCCTGGATGCCGGAATCATTCGTCAGCTGGGCGAGGGAATAGACGGCCCGGTCGAACGGCACATTGAAGCCGTGCACGAAAATCAGCAGGCGGCCTTCCTTCAGCTGCGCGTTCATCCACGCCTCGGCCGAGGCGTCGTCGACGACCGGATCGATGGAGAGGGTGGCGAACTCCCGCGCGGGATCGGCCTCGCGCCGACGCGGCCATTCGACGGCGCCGATCTGGTGGGCAGGAGGGATCGAGACGTCGACCACCATGGCCGTCAGGTGTTCCCCCCTCTTGCCTGAATAGACCACGCCCGGCGCCTCGGTTGGGGCGCGCGTGGAATAGACCAGCATGCTGACCTCCTGGGCGCCCGGCGGGGGCGTGGCGATCGGCAGCAGCACGCCGGAGGGTGCGGTCGCGCAGGCCTGCACCCCCAAGCCGAGAAACAGCAGCGGGCCCAGCGCCAGGGCGCGGCGGAGGGGCAAGGAGCCTAAGATCGCCCCGACCGTTCGAAAGGGAACCATTGATCACACGCCTGGATGTCGCTACCGAGTATTGAAACTCGACGTATCATTTGGATTTGCCCCGATCCAGTCGGATTATGGGTGTCTAGCGATGCAAGGATGACCCGGGGCAACAAGTGTTGAATCGAGCAGCGCGCGTCGCGGCGAGCCTTCTCATTGTCGTCCTGGCGGTCTTCTGCGGCCTGGCGATCCGCTACTGGATTCCTTGGCCGGCATGGCTGCGGGATGTGGGCGCCCTGCTGTTTCCGGTCGCAGTCCTGGGGCTGTGGTTCGCGCCAGGACGGTTGAGGCGCGCGCGGCGGGGAATGGGAGCGGTCCTGCTGGCGGTCCTGTTGGGCGCCTACTGGACCAAGGCGCCGGTCGCGCAGAACTGGCGTGACCTGCACGCCGAGGAAGCCTGGGCGGTGATCGACGGCGACCGGGCGACCATCCACAATTTCCGCGACGCCTTGCACGACCCTGGCGTCGCCTCGACCCCGCGCTGGACGACGCAGACCTTCGATCTGTCGACCCTTGAGGGGATGGATCTGATCCTCCAGCCGTTCGGCGACCTGAAGGCGATGGAGCATGTGATGCTGTCGTTCCGGTTCGCCGACGGCCGCCACGTCGTCGTCTCCATGGAGGCGCGCCAGGCGAGCGGCGCCGAGTTCGACCCCCTAGCGGGCTTCTTCCGGCGCGACCCCATCTATCCGGAACTGGCCACCGAGCGCGACCTGTTCTGGGAGCGGTTGGCCAGGACGCCGCCGGACGAGATCCAGATCTATCCGATCCGCCAGAGCCCTGAGGTCGTCCGCGTTTATTTCGAGCGCATCCTGCGGTTCACGACCCAGGTTCACGAGCGCCCCAAGTTCTATTCGACCCTGACCGAGAGCTGCATGACCTCCTTCATCAACCTGGCGCCCGAACGTTTCGCCTCGGTGCCATGGTATGATTTGAGGCGCTGGATTCCCGGCTATGCCCTGCCGCTGTTCCAGCAGCTGGGTCTCGTCGACGACACCATCCCCGCCGATGCGCTGGCGCGGGTCAGCAGCCTGCCAACCGATGTTCGACCCCCGTCGGAGTTTCCTGACGATGCGTCCTGGAGCGCCTATCTCCGAGCGCAGCTTGCAGCAAAGTGATCCGCAGCGGCGTTTCTCGGTGCAAGCTTGATATCCATGGCTGCGCAGATATATGGCTAGCCATATATTTCTGTTGGAGGGAATGATGAGCGCTCTTTATACGACCACGGTACACGCGGTCGGCGGCCGCGCCGGCTCTGTTCGCAGCGAGGACGGATTGCTCGCCCTTCCGCTCGCCCTGCCCCGAAGCCTTGGCGGCAAGGGAGACGCGACCAATCCGGAACAGCTGTTCGCCGCAGGTTACGCCGCCTGCTTCGGCAACGCCGTGATCCACATCACCCGCAATCGGGAAAGGAAAATCGGAGACGACGCCGTCGAGGTCACCGCGACCGTGGGCATGGAGCCCAATGCCGGTGGGGCGTTCGCCCTTACCGTGGCGCTCGATGTCACCATCGCTGGCGTCGATCAGGAGATGGCCGAAGCGATCGTCGAGGAGGCGCACAAGGTCTGCCCCTATTCGAACGCGACCCGGGGCAATATCGAGGTCGCGCTTTCGGTGAAGACCCGGTGAACTCCGGCGCCGATGCGGCCGGGCGAGGAGGGGAAGACCCGCTCCGGCTCGACCAGCAGGTGTGTTTTCCGCTTTATGCGGCGACGAACCTGCTGCAACGGCTCTACAAGCCGCTTTTGGAGCCGCTTGGCCTGACATACGCGCAATATCTGGTGGTGCTCGTATTATCGGCGCAGGCGCCGATTTCCGTAGGAGAGCTGGGCGCCTGCCTTCACCTCGATATTGGGACCTTGAGCCCGCTTTTGAAGCGCATGGAGCGGGCCGGTTGCATCAAAAGACGGCGTGACGCCGACGACAAGCGCCGCGTCCTCCTTACTCTCACGTCGCGTGGCTGCGCCCTGCATGATCGCGCCAGAAGCATTCCAGCGGAGCTTGCAAAGAAAGCGGGCTTGAAACCGGCCCAAATCAATGACCTGCGCGAGCAGGCGCAAAGGCTGATAAAACAGTTAGATGGCGCCTTGGCTTAGGCTCAGAGCTCAAAGCCAGAAGAGCAAGGTTGCGGCGAGGGCTATGGCGGGCAGGGAGACCTTCGGGCATCGATCATAGCAAGTGCCGATGCGCCGCCAGTCTTTTAGGCGACCGAAGATGATCTCGATGCGGTTTTCGCTTGTAGCGACGCCTGTCATACCGGATGGACTCGGTACGGGTTGGCCGATGGTGTTCGGCGTGGCGCGCCTCAGACCGAACGAGGGAGGCGCACGGTGAAGCGGCTGCCTTGGTCCTCGCCCTCGCTGGAGACGGCGATGGAGCCCCGGTGCAGCTCCACCAGCTGTTTGACCAGGGCCAAGCCGATGCCGAGCCCCTCGGACGACCGCGTGTCGGGGCCTGGAACCTGGGTGTAGAGGGCGAAGATTCTCTCCTGCATCTCGGGTGGGACGCCCACGCCATTGTCCTCGACCTCGATCTGGACGAAGTCGGCCTCCAGTCCCGCCGACAGCCGGAGTTCGCCACCGGCGGGGGTGTATTTGGCGGCGTTGGTCAGAAGGTTGCTGACGACCTGCGACAGTCGCGTGAAGTCCCCCGCGATCCACGCCGGCTCGTCCGGCAGCTCCACGGTCAGCGCATGCAGCCCGGCGTCGATCTTCGGACGGCTTGTGTCGATCGCCGACTCCAGCACGGCCTGCAGCGACACGCGTTCCAGACGCAGGGCGATCTTGCCTTGGTCGATGCGCGACACGTCGAGCAAATCCTCGATCAGGCGCGACAGATGCAGCACCTGGGTGCCCATCCGTTCGCGGATCACCCCGGCCTTGGACCCGTCCGCCTCGCGCTCCAGAAGTTGCAGCCCGGCCCTCAGCGCCATCAGAGGATTGCGCAGCTCATGGCCCAGGACGGCCAGGAACTCGTCCTTGCGGCGGTCGGCCGCCCTCAACTGGGCGGCGTAGGCTTCGAGTTCGTCGCGCTGGCGCAACATCTGGCGGCGCTGATCGAAGAGGTCGAAGAAGACCTCGGCCTTGCTGCTCAGGATGTCGGCTTCGATCGGCTTCTGAATGAAGTCCACCGCCCCGGCCTCATAGCCGCGGAAGCGTCGCTGGTGGTCCGCGCTGCCCGCCGTGACGAAGATGATGGGCACGTGGCGCGTCCGCGTCGATCCCCGCATGTATTCGGCCAGTTGGAAGCCGTCCATGCCGGGCATCTGCACGTCGAGCAACGCCAGGGCGACGTCATGCGCGAGCAGCAGTTCCAGCGCCTCGTCGCCGGTGCGGGCCTTGAGGAACGTCAGGCCGTCGCGCCGAAGCAGGGCCTCGAGCGCGAGCAGATTTTCCTGCAGATCGTCCACCAGGAGGACGGGGATGGGATCGTCGGTCTGGGTCATCCGGGCATCCGTGCAAGGTGGTCGGCGATGGCGTCGAGATCGAGGACCCGGGCGGGGCAGGCGGCCAGGGCGGCCTCGGGCATGGTCGAGGCGTAGGCCTGTCTCGGATCCTCGACGATCGTTTCACCGCCCGCCGTCGCCACGGCCTGCAACCCCGCGGCGCCGTCGGTGTTGGCGCCGGTCAGGATCACCCCGGTCAGACCCGCGCCATAGGCGTCGGCCGCGCTCTCGAACAACACGTCGATCGACGGGCGGGAATAGTTGACCAGCTCGTCCGACGACAGGGCCAGGCTTCCGTCGCGTTCGACCAGCAGGTGATAGTCCGAGGGCGCGAAATAGACCACGCCGGCCGCGGCCGGCTCCTTGTCTTCGGCCTCCTTGACGCGAACGCGGCAGCGCGACTGCAGCAGAGGCGCGAGGACGTTGTCCCGGTCGGCCGGGACATGCACCGCCACCAACACCGGCGCCGGAAACTCCGCCGGCAGGGCGGGCAGGATCTTCAGCAGGGCCTGGACCGCCCCGGCCGAGGCGCCGATGACGACGGCGCGTGTCTCGTTCGTCGTCATGCCGCGCGCTTCCTGTAGATCTTCTCCTCGCGCACGAACTCGCCGAAGGCGTCGGCGTGGGCGGAGAAGCGCAGGCTTTCCTTCGCCCCCAGGCCGAGGAAGCCGTTGCGGGGCAGGGCGTCGCGAAACAGGCCGATCGCCCGGTCCTGCAGCGCCCGGTCGAAATAGATCATGACATTGCGGCAGGAGATCAGCTGCATCTCGGCGAAGACGGCGTCGGTCACCAGGCTGTGGTCGGAGAAGACGACCCGGCTCCGCAGGCTCTTGTCGAACACCGCCCGGCCGTAGTCGGCGGTGTAGTAGTCCGACAGCGACGAGCGCCCGCCGGACTTCTGGTGGTTCTCGGTGAAGGTCCGCATCCGGTCGAGCGGATAGACGCCGGCCTCCGCGATGCGCAGCGCCTCGGGATTGATGTCGGTCGCATAAAAGAGGGTGCGATCGTAGAGCCCCTCCTCGCGGAACAGGATGGCCAGCGAATAGACCTCCTCCCCATGGCTGCAGCCGGCCACCCAGACCTTCAGGGACGGATAGGTGCGCAGGTGCGGCAGCACCGTCTCGCGCAGCGCCCGGAAGTAGGACGGATCGCGAAACATTTCGCTGACCTGCACCGTCAGATAGCCGAGCAGGCGCGGCAACATGCCGGGATTATGCAGTACCGCGTCCTGCAACGCCGACAGCGTGGGATAGCCCATCTGCTCGCGGGCCTGGACCAGGCGGCGCTTGATCGAGGCTCGCGCATAGCGGCGGAAGTCGTAGTGATAGCGCTGGAAGAGGCCCTCCAGCAGCAGCGCGATCTCGAGGTCCTCGACGCTGTCGGGCGCGGGCAGGGGGCTCACCGGGGCATCCACACGCGCACCAGCGACAGCAGCTTGTCCACGTCGATCGGCTTGGCCATGTAGTCGTTGGCGCCGGCGTCCAGGCAACGCGCCTGATCGTCCGGCATGGCCTTGGCGGTCAGCATCAGGATCGGCAACTGGGCCCAGCGCGCGTCGGCGCGGATCTTCGTCGTCGCCGTGAGGCCGTCCATCACCGGCATCATCACGTCCATCAGCACCAGGTCGATGGCCAAGGCCGGATCGGCCTCGGCCGCGGCCAGGGCGTCGATCGCCTCCTGGCCGTTTCGGGCGATCTCCACCACGGCGCCCCGGGGCTCCAGCACCTGCGTCAGGGAGTAGATGTTGCGCACATCGTCCTCGACGACGAGGATGCGACGACCTTCCAGCACGGCGTCGCGGTTGCGCGCCTTCTGGATCATCCGCTGCTGCTCGGGCGGCAGGTCCGACACCACCTGGTGCAGGAACAGCGACACCTCGTCGAGCAGCCGTTCCGGCGACCTGGCCCCCTTGATGATGATGGAACTGGAATAGCGCCGCAGCTGCTGCTCGTGCTCGGGCGACAGGTCCCGGCCGGTGTAGACGATCACCGGCGGGAAGGCGCGGTCGCCGTCCTGGCTCAGGGTCTCCAGCAGAGAGAACCCCGAGGCGTCCGGCAGGGTCAGGTCCAGCACCATGCAGTCGAAAGTCTGACGCGCTAGAGCCTCCAGGCATTCCGCCGCGGTGCCGACGCCGACGATCTCGACCTGGCTCGAGCCCAGCAGCCGTTCTACCGCGTCGCGCTGGACCGGATCATCCTCGACCACCAGGACCCGGCGGACGGTGCGCGCCAGGGTCTCCTCCAGGTCTGTCAGCACCTCGGCCAAGTCCTCGCGCCGGACCGGCTTCATCGTATAGCCGCGCGCGCCCAAGGCGAGGGCGGTCTGGCTGTGATCGTCGGCCGAAACGATGTGGATCGGAATGTGCCGCGTACGGTCGTCGCGCTTGAGGCTGTCGAGCACCGTCAGTCCGGACTGATCCGGCAGGCCGATGTCGAGGACGATGGCGCTGGGGCCGTGACGTCGCGCCAGCGCCAGCGCCTCCTCGGCGGTGCTCGCCACCAGGCACTGGAAGCCCAGCTCCCGCGCAAGGTCGCGGACGATGGCGGCGAAACGGTCGTCGTCCTCGATCACCAGCAGCAGGCGCCGCGCGCCCGCGATCCGCTCGCGGTCGTCCTCGATGGCCCGCGGCATGGCCGGGCGCGTCGCGGCAGGCGACAAGGTCGGCGACGGCTCCTCGCCTGCAGAGGGCGCCTTGGCAGGGACGGGACGCGCGGCCACGGCGTCAGGGTCGTACATCCGAGGCGTCGTCAGGGTGAAGGTGCTGCCCTCGCCGGGCTTGCTCTCGAGCGCGATGGCGCCGCCGAGCAACCGCGCCAGCTCCCGAGAGATCGACAGGCCCAGACCCGTGCCTCCATAGCGGCGGCTGATGGTGCCGTCCGCTTGCTGGAAGGCCTCGAACACGCTCGCGTGCTGGTCACGCGAGATGCCGATACCCGTGTCCTTCACCGCGAAGGCCACGCCGTCGCCGTCGGGCCGGATGGAGAGGCGTACGCCGCCTGTCTCGGTGAATTTGAAGGCGTTCGACAGCAGGTTCTTGAGGATCTGCTCCAGCCGCTGCCGGTCGGTCTCCACGATTTCCGGCACGGCCTCGTCGACCTCGACGGCGAACGCCAGGCCGCGTGTTTCCGCCACCGGCTGAAACAGCTGGCGAAGGTCGGCGGCCACGCGCTCGACGGAGACGCCCTCGGCGCGCACCTGGACGTGACCGGCCTCGATCTTGGACAGGTCCAGAATGTCGTTGATCAGCGTCAGCAGATCGTCGCCCGAGGCCTGGATCGTGCGGGCGAACCGCACCTGGTCCTCCGTCAGATTGCCGTCGGCGTTGTCGCCCAGCAGCTTGGCCAGAATCAGCAGCGAGTTCAGCGGCGTGCGCAGCTCATGCGACATATTGGCGAGGAAGTCCGACTTGTACTGGCTGGCCTGCTCCAGGTCCCGGGCCTGACGCGCCAGGTCGGCGCCGACCTTCTCCAGGTCGTCGCGCTGCGTCTCGAGGGTCTGGGCCTGCTCCTCGAGCTGGCTGTTGGTCTGTTCGAGTTCGACCTGCTGCTGTTCGAGGCGGACCTGGGATTCCTTCAGCGCCCGGCCCTGCTCCTCCAGCTCCTCGTTGGAGACGCGCAGCTCCTCGCTCTGCACCTGCAACTCCTCGGCCTGGCGCTGGGTTTCCTCCAGCGCGTCCTGCAGCTCCGAGCGATAGCGTGCGGACCGCAGCGCCACGCCGACCGCGTCGGCGGCCGCCTCAAGCAGTTCCCTCACGAGGGCGCCCGGCGGATGAAGGAAGCCGAGTTCGATCACGCCGTTGACCGACCCGTCGACGCGGGCCGGGGCGATGAGCAGGTGCCGCGGGGTGTCGCGGCCCAGGGCCGAACCGATGGTCAGATAGCCTTCCGGCACCTCGGACAGCAGCACCGGACGGCCGTCGGCCGCGACCTGGCCGAGCAACCCTTCCTTGAGGCGGAAGGTCTCCGGCGTCGGCGCGTCGGCGGGAACGCCGAGCGCGCCGGCCCGCTGGAAGCGGTCGCCCTGGCCGGCGAACAGCACCGCCGCCTGCGAGCCGACGTAACGCGACAGGAAGGCCAGGACATTGTCGGCCAGCTGTTCCAGCGTCAGGTCGCCGCTGACGGCCTCGGCCAGACCGACCTGGCCCGATCGCAGCCAATCCTGCCGCGCCCGCGCGCGGGCGCTGCGGCGAATCAGCAGAAAGACGCTCACGGTCAGGACGCCGCCCAGCAGCGCCGACAGGATCCCGCTCAGGACGGCCGTTCGATACGCGACCTCCATCTGCGCAAGCCAGTCCTGCCGCTGCCGCAGACCCTCGGCCCGCACCGCGGCGACCCGCTCCCGGATGGCCTCCATCTCCGTCTTGCCCCGATCGGTCGCGACGACGGCCAGCGCGGGCGCGAACCCCTTGTTACGGCGCAGCGCCACCGTCTCGCGCAGTTCGTCCGTCTTGGCGGCGACGTTGCGGCGCAGCTGCGCGATATTGGCTTGCTGGCGCGGATTGGCTCGGGTCAGCTCCGCCAGACTGTCCAAACGCTCGTCCACGACGGCCATGGCGCGGTCGTAGGGCTCCAGATAGCGCTCGTCGCCGGTCAGGATGTAGCCGCGTTGCCCCGTCTCGGCGTCTTGGACCGCGCTCAGCAGATCGTCGGCGCCGATCAGGACGGAGTGGGTGTGGACGACTCTCTGATTGTTCGAGCGCAGGTCCTGAATGTTGGCGTAGGCGATGACGCCGCTGATCAGGAAGAACGCTAGGACCACGGCCAGGCCCGCGCCGGCCCAAAGCTCGACCTTGGAGCGAGCGAACATCTCACGGGACTTGAGAAGGTGCATGGGCGATCTCGGCGTGAAGAGAGGCGAGCCTGCCTACCGGCTCGATCTGCTCCCGCAAAGCTCAAACTGACGGCGAGGCGGCGTGTCAATCATCAGGCGGATCGACGAGCCGACGCCACGCACCGCTTGCCTGACCAGTTTAGCGTGGCTCGTGTGTTAAGGGTCTGAATATCGCCGAGGCGCAGACCGCCGAAAGGCACGCTCTATCTGCTCGTCCCGATCGACCGCGCCAGCAAGTTCGCCGTCACGCAACAGGTTGGTGGGGCCGACAGACGAGTCGCCTGGTGGATTCCAAAAAATCTGCAAGAGGCTTTTGCCTTACAAGACGTGTACGATCCTACGGACACCGGCATCCTGTTCGCTGAGCAACTGCGGAACCGAAGTGCGATGCGAGGTGCCGAGGGACCGAGATAGGACGTCGTCAGCTCGTCTTGGCGACCTTCATCGGAGATCCTTGAGCATGACCTTGGCCGCGCTGCGTCCGCTGGCGCCCCAGACGCCGCCGCCCGGATGGGTACTGGCGCCGGTCAGATAGACGCCGTCGATCGTTGTCTTATAACCGGCCAGGTCTGGCAGGGGTCGGAAACCGAACATCTGGTCCATGCTCATTTCCAGATGGGTGACGTCGCCCTGGACGAGGCCGATCCGGCGCTCGATCTCCAGCGGCGACTGGATGTAGCGATCGATCAGCTTGCCCTTCATGTTGGGGGTGTATTCGCAGACCACGTCCCAGATTTTGTCGGCTTCGCGCTCGGCGATGTCATCCCAGTTCTCACCGTCGAGATGGTAGGGATGATAGGAGGACCAACTGTAGAGCAGGTGCTTGCCCTCGGGCGCCAGGGTCGGATCAACGGCGGTGAAGCTCATCTGCATCACCGGCGGATAGTCGGGCGTGCGGCCAACACGGCCCAGGTTCATCGATCGCGTGAGGGTGTCGACGGTGGGACACAGCAACTGCATGCCGTGATGGCATTCGCCCACCCCACGGGTGTTGAGCGCCTGGCCCGCATACGCCGGCAATTCCGAAACCGCCTGGCGCACCATGAAGCCCGACCCGTTCATCACCTTCAGCGCCTCGAGCCGGCGCACCAGGTTCGGCTCGACCAGATCGCGATCAAGCAGCTTCAACAAGGCGGTCTGGACGTGGCATCCAAACAGGACGGTCTTGGCCTGAACCGTCTGGTCGCCGGCGCGGACCTCGAAGCGGGCGCCGTCCGTCGAGGAGAGGCTCGAAACCTTTTCCACCTCCGCATTGGTCAGGATCGTCCCTCCCATGGCTTCGAAGGCGCGGCCCAGGGCGACCGAGACCATGCCCGAGCCGCCGATGGCGCGATAGGCGCCGTCCTCGTGGATCATGCCGTAGTGGCCCAGGATGGTGGCGCTGGAGGCCGCGTCCGGATGTGGGCCATTCTGCGCCCCCAGCCAGACCAGGGCGGCCTTCAATTCCTCACTCTCGAACAGTTCCTCAAGCAGCCGGGTGGAATCGATCAGAACCTGGCGCACGAGGTCGTCGGCCTTGAGCGCGGTGCGCACCGCCCCAGGTCGGGAGAAGGCCGCCTTGATCACAGAGGCGATCGTCTGTCCCATCTGGGGCGGCGCCGACATCGCCGGCCATATCAGCCGCTGGACGTCGGCCCAGGTGGTCATGAACTCGCGATAGGTTTCGGCGTCGCGCGGATTGATCGCCGCAATGCTGTCGCAGGTCTTGTCCAGGCTACGGTAGAAGGTGATGGCCTTGTCCGTGCCCCGAATGGGGTAAAAGCCCCATGGGTCCAACTCAATGTATTCAAGACCGTGCTCGGCGAGACCAAGGTCCTCCATGATGCCCGTGGTCGGGAAAAGCACATGGATCGAGGAGCCTATATCGACCTTGTAGCCGCCGAACATTTCCTCGGTGCAGGCCGCGCCGCCGATCACCGGCCTGCGTTCCAGCACCGCCACCTTCTTGCCCGCCTTGGCAAGATAGCAGGCGCTGACCAGGGCGTTATGGCCCGCGCCGACGACAGCGACATCATAGGTTGGCATCGGAACACTCCTGTTGGAAAGGCGAAGGAGCCGAGGCGGCCCCGAGGAAAAGCTCGACCACCGCCGCCACATGGCGGCGACGGTCCTCTGCGGTCTCGTGGGGGTCGACGCCGAACAACATCCGCCGACGCGGGCCGACGACGGCGGCTTCAAACAGAATAGTGGCGATGCGCTCGATGTCGGGCGCCTCCAACTCATGACGGTCCGCCGCCCCGCCGAGGATCGCGGCGATGACACGCACGGGCTGACCGCTCGAACGGGCGAACATGGATCGCACCAGATCGGGGTCGTGATCGCGCGCCCACAGCAACAGGCGCTCGATGGCCCGCAGTTCGGCTCCTGCCGAGACCTCGAGCATCTCAGAGAGCAGAGAGGCGAGTCCGCTGCGCCAGTCCTCATCCGGCAGCGGCCGACGCAGCGGCGCCAAGCGGGGTTCCACAGCGTGGTTCAACACAGCCAGAAACAGGGCCTGTCGCGTCGGAAAGCGCGCATAGAGAGTGCGCTTGGACACGTGGGCGGCCCGGGCCACGGCGTCGATCGTGACGCTTTCCAGATCGTTCGCACACATGAGTTGCAGCGCGATGCTCAGGATGTGGGTCTCAAGCTTGGCGGCAATCTCATGGGGCGGACGACCGCCTTGGGCAGGGCGCGGTTGCAGCACGAGATCGTTGGTCGCCGCCTTCATCATGGGTTGTTAACGCAAACGGTCCGAAAGCGTTCCGTTTTAGGCTCCTAGAGCCTTTAGACCTCCGCCGGCCCCAGAACAGGTGACCACCACGGACAATAAGTTGGACCCTGCAACCTATGCGACCGATGCAGTACCAACATGTACGCCAGGCCAGTAGGTCAAGTTAGCGACCACACCGGTGTGGCGGCATGCTCGCCCGCCCGAGCGGCCCCGCCGCGACAATTCCATTCTCGTTCGACGTGTTGAACCGAAGGTGCAACATGGCCTGTCCTGGAAGGCAAAGCATGTCGCCCGGCGGCCGCCCTGGGCAAGGCGAAGCGCACCGCTGGCAACCCGGACAGAGCAAAGCCGAGGCGGGATAAAAAGTCAGGATATAGCAGCCGACGATATAAAATCTCTGTCGAAATCGCCTATTCACTCGCCGCAGAGTATAATCGGTGTGAAGTGACTGTATTCAACTTAACGAAGTTTGCGGCCTGCTGCAGGGCCTGATGTGCCTCGGGAATGGGCAAGCCGACCCAGACATGGGGCATATCCGGATACTCGAACATCTGCACGACCCCTGGCGCGCGGCGCGCGACACGGCGAGCGTCGCTATTTAGGAGATCGCGTGTGCCGGATAGAATGGCGACGGGCGGCAGGCCGTCGAAGGAACCGAACAGGGGGCTGACGCGCGAATCCTGCGGGGACACACCATTCGCATAGGCCCTTCCCGCCGCCAACAGTCCCGGCGGCGCGAGGATTGGATCTCGGGGAGCCAGCGCGCGTTGTTCCGGATCGGACAGGGTCACGTCGAGCCAGGGAGAAAATAGCACCAACGAGCCCGGCATCGGGCGTGCATCGTCGCGCAGGGCCATCGTTACCGCTAGTGCGAGACCGCCGCCTGCGGAATCGCCCATGATGGTAATCGTGCCGGCGGCGCTCTTATCCACCAGATGGCCATAGACGCGCCTGACCGCATCATGCGCGGCTTCCCAGCCTGTCGTCGGTGTCAGCGGATAGATCGGAACGGTGACGCTGGCCCCCGTGAGCGCGATGAGGTCTTCGATGATCGTCCAGTGCAGGGAAATCAGGTCCCACGCATAGGCGCCTCCATGAAGATAGAGGATCCGGTGCGCCGACGCGTTCTCGCGCGGCTGCACTATAAAGCTTCGCACCCCCGCGATCTGTTTGTCCCGGATCAGGAACTTGCGCCGCAGACGCCGGCCAGGCAGCGCCGGTCCGTTCTTCTGCTTCTCCAGCGCATCTGCAAGGAAGTTTTCGCCGTCAGTGAACGCCTTTCGCGCGTTCACGAGACGGAGGATTGCGAGCAGGAGTTTCGCTCGTAAACTCGTCATCGGTTTGCCCGCCAGTCGGCGCACTGCGGAGTCTTTAGCATCGCGTCTCTCAATAGCACCAGCCGGACAAATTCCACACACGTAGCCGATGGCCCAGAACAGGAAGGTGACCACATAATCGGCGCTGGTGTGATGGCAAAGACCTTGAGCAAGCTCGACTGGGCAGCGGATCCTGCGATCTCACAGATTGATGCCGTCACCTGCGGACAGCCCCTGATCTGCAAGAAGTAATTTTGAGTTTGAGGGGGTGATCTGCGGGGTGCGGTCATCTGGCCGGCCTGTTGACGCAGTGTGGATGACCGCTGGCCCTGATGGAGTCCGCGGATCGGGTCCCTTTCAGGCAAGCGAGCACAAAGCTCCGACAGCACCTCGGGTTTTCCCGGCTTGCGGCCGCGTTCAGATCGTCACCGTCATTCCCATTCGTCCCTCTGCAGCTTGGGGCGACGACCTTGTGGCCGCCGCGATCTCATTCAGACCGCAATGGGCGGCCTGTAGACGTCTCCTTGGGTCATGACCGCTCAGGGCGATGCGGACGGTCTTGGTGGCCATGGCCACGGTGACCACGCGGGCGGGTTTGTGTTCGAGCAGGGAGCGAACCCTATCGGCCGAGGCCAGGGAGGCTCCGGTTCGGACGCGCCGGATGACCGAGGTCGCTCCTACCACCAGCAGCTTGCGCAGATAGCCGTCGCCCATCCTGGAGATGCGGCCCCGCCGATCCTTGCCGCCGGAAGAGTTCTGTCGGGGAACCAGGCCCAGGAAGGCGGCGAACTCCCGGCCGGACCGGAACAGGGAGGGATCGGTGATGCTGGCCGACAGGGCCGTGGCGCTGATGATCCCGACGCCGGGAATGGTAGCGAGCCTCTGGCTGATCTGGTCCTGGCGATGCCAGGCCAACAATCGGCGTTCGAGTTGATGGATCTGGGCCGCCAGGACCTGTAGTCGATCCGAGCGACGCCTTTGCGTTGCGCGACGGGCCTTACCATTTTTTTGAAAGCAGGTCGTTTAGCGCCGCCTTGTCCAGCATGGCGTCGGCCAGCAGGCGCTTCAGCTTGCCGTTCTCGTCCTCCAGCGCCCGAGGCCGTTGGGCGTCCGACACGCTCATCCCCTCGAACTTGGCCTTACAGGCGTAGATCGTGCCCTCGGATACCCCGTGCTTGCGCGCCAACTCGCCCGCCTTCGCACCCGCCTCGTTCTGCCGCAGAATCCCAATGATCTGCTCTTCTGTGAATCTTGCTCGCTTCATTCCATCCGTCCGTTCAAGGGCCGGACTCTAGGTGTTTGATCCCGGAGTTTGATGGTGCATCTTCGGTGCAAGCTTGGAGGAAATTCTCAGGGGCAAGTCACCTGGGATATGGCAGCGCCAATGGTTTGGCTACGGATGCCTTGACGCCCGCAGCGTCCATCGACGGAAGCCTTGATCCGCTGGACGAGATTTACTCGGGAAAGAAGGCTCACCTCCGCCCGTGCCACGAGGCTGTAATGGCGGCGGGGGAGTCGTTCGGCGAATTCGAGATCGCACCCAAGAAGGGCTCCGCCGCTCTCCGCCGGAAAAAGCAGTTCGCGATGGTTGGCCCTAAAAGCGCCAACAGCATCGAGATCGGCATCAACTTGAAAGCGGAGGTCACGAGCGAACGCATCGTTGCGCAAAAGCCCGGGGGCATGTGTCAGCACGCAGTCCGGGTCTCGTCAGCGCATGACGTGGACCAAGAAGTCGTGTCGGCCATGAAGGAGGCATTCGATGCGGCGGGTTGAGGCCATATTGTAGCTGGCCTCGCCGAATGGTTAGAGCGCGCCAGACGCAAGCTCCAGCCGGACGTGATGGCGGACCGGTGAAGCCCGCCCAATCTTTTTCAAGCGTCCTTGGCCTTTAGGTTGACCGTCAGCTCCGCCAGCTTGGTCATGTACTGATCGCTCTCGTAGATGTCCTTGGTCGCGGCCTTCAGCTTTTTGTCGTCGGCCTTGAGACCCGAGCCCGCCGCGAAGGCCGCTGCTGTCCCGAAGCCCGCGATGCCATAGTGGGACATCCGCTGATATTGCGCGATGATGATGGCGTCAACACGGG
Organism: Brevundimonas sp. SGAir0440; assembly: GCF_005484585.1. NCBI lineage: Bacteria > Pseudomonadati > Pseudomonadota > Alphaproteobacteria > Caulobacterales > Caulobacteraceae > Brevundimonas > Brevundimonas sp. SGAir0440. Next base: position 954,270 of record NZ_CP039435.1, read on the forward strand.
ACCTTTCTCCGGACCCTCTTCGATGACATGCTTCGTGGCTTCGGCGACTAGGCCTTCCATGCCTCTGAAGTGTTCTTTGGAGACTTTCTCGTCCTGCCCGGCGAGCAGCTCCTTCAGCAGCTCGGTATGCTTTGAAATGCCTTCAACCGATTTGCCGAGCATTTCCTTAAGCGAAGGATCAGAGGTTTTCGGGGCGATCTTCTTCAGCACGCGCTGCATCTGGTCGTTGGCGGACCACAGGTCTTTCAGCTCGTCAGTGTAGAGGCCTTTCAGATCTTCTGGCGTCGACATAGATGTTTCTGCTGGTTGAGTTGATTGGATGTCGTGCGGACGTCCGGAAAGCCGCTTCGGCCCCGTTAGCGATGAGCCAACCATCCGTTCCGGCGAATCCTCCCGTTAGCGCCGGAACAAGAATAGGCTCGATCTTGTTAGGCCCGCTGGAAACCCACGCGATCAGCGTCAGGACTGAGGGCTGTATGCAAACGACAAACTACGAGTTCATCGGATGGGACGCGCTGCTCTATGAGTGGGCGCCCAAGGTGATCGGCGCTGTGCTGATCCTCATCGCGGCTTGGTTTATCGGCAAGGCCGTGAAATGGGCCCTGGCGAAGGGGATCAATCGTATTCCTGGCGCCGCCAAGGCGAGCACCAGTGACAACCCGAAGCACTCGATCGGCGCCAGCCTGGGAGATGTCGCCTTTTGGCTAATCCTCTTGTTCGGTGTCGTCGCCGCCCTCGGCGTCCTGAACCTGGGCCAGGTCGTCGCGCCCCTGAACTCACTGCTCACGCAGGTCGCGTCCTTCGTGCCGAGCGTCCTCGGCGCGGTCCTGATCTTCTTCATTGGGTTTGTAGTCGCGACTTTGGCCAAGCGAGTCGTCGAGGCTGCACTGCAGGCCGCCAACGCGGATCGCTGGCTTGAGAAGGCCGGCCTGACCAAGGCGACGGGCTCGACTGGCGTCAGCACCGCGATCGGCACCCTGGTGTTCGTCCTGATTCTGATCCCCATCACGATCGCGGCGCTGGAGCAGCTGGGCATCGAGTCATTGACGGTTCCGGCGGTTGCCGTGCTGTCGACTGTCTTGGCTGCGATCCCGCATGTTCTCGCCGCTGCCATCGTTTTGGCGGTGGGTTGGTTCATCGGTCGCTGGGTCGCCCAGCTGATCGAACGCATCCTGCCGGCGACTGGGTTCGATCGCAGCATCTCGAGCCTGACGGCTCTGACCGCCACGACTCAGGCGCCGGCCGCGCCGAAGCCGACCACGGCTCCCTATGCCGGTGACGTGACACCGGCCACCGCAATGGCTCTAGGTAGTGATGTGCCCAAGCCGATGACGCCGTCCAGCATCGTGGGCAAGATCGCAATGGCGGCGATCGTCGCCTTCACGGCGGTCGAGGCCGCCAAGCTTCTGCAATTCGGCACGATCGCCGTGACGCTGCAGGAAATCCTGGCCCTGGCCGGACACGTCATCGTCGGCGGGATCATCATCACCGCCGGCGTGCTGATCGGCGGTGTCCTCGCCAACCTGATCGACAAGGGTACTGGCGGCGCCGATGGCTTCGCCTCCACCCTGGTGCGTTGGGCCACGATCGCATTGGCGACGGCCATGGGCCTGCGCTTCATGGGCATCGCCGACGATATCGTCCTTCTCGCCTTCGGCCTGATCCTGGGGGCGGCTGCGGTGGCGGCAGCGCTAGCCTTCGGGCTCGGCGGGCGCGACGCCGCCAGCAAGGTGGCCCAGACGTGGGCCGACAAGGTCACGAAGACCCCGCCTCAGTGAGACCCGCGGCCGACGATCGACGAGATCGCCGGCCGCATTCTTTTCCCCATTTAACGACGAGTTCGATATGACCGATAACCGCGATCGCGACCCTCGCCTGACCCCAGTGGCCCCGGCCTGGCGCAAATACCTCCCCTGGATCATCGGAGCCGTCGTGCTCCTGCTGCTGCTACTCATGCTGACCCGCTGTGGCGACGACCGCGCCGCCATGGATCCCGCAACGACTGACGACGCCGCCGTAGCTCCGACGACCGAGGCGCCGGTCATGCCCGCCACAAATGCTTCCGTTGGGGTTTCGGGGCTGGACGCCTACCTCGCTGGCTCGGACGCCGCCCCGCGCACTTTCGCGTTCGAGCGCGTCAACTTCGACACCGGCAGCAGCACCATTCGGCCCCAGGATCGTCCCGAGATCGCGGCCGTCGCCGCTGTTCTGAGCCGCTACCCGAATGCCAAGATCCGCTTGTACGGCTATGCGGACGCGCGCGGCTCCGACGCCGCGAACCGAACCCTCGCCCAGGCCCGGGCCGACATCGTCCGTTCCGCCCTGACGGCAGCCGGCGTGGATGCCCGCCGGATCGAGGCGCTTTCAGGCGGGGAAACCAATCCCGTCGACAGCAACGCCACCGCCGGAGGACTGGCTGAAAACCGCCGCACGGAACTGGTCGTCGTCCAGCGCTAACCGCACAGGCCGGGGCTAGCGCCCGGGCCATCCACCTTCAGAGGAGATGTCATGAGCTTTTTCGGAAAAATTTGGGACAAGATCACCGGCCATAAGGCGCGTCCGACGACGCCTCAGGCCCAAGCGCCCACGAGCACCCCAGTCTCGGCACAGCCCGTTCCTGCGGCGCCCGCCACTCCCTTCACGCCTCAACCGGTCGATGTGGACCAGATACTCTCCCAAATGGCCGAGATGAAGGGCGGCGGCGGAAACTGGCGGACATCGATCGTCGATCTGCTCAAGCTGCTCGACCTGGATTCCAGCCTCGACGCCCGCAAGGACCTCGCCGAAGAGTTGGGCGTGCACGCTGGCGCTCATGGCTCGGCGGAACAGAACATCGCCCTGTCCAAAGCGGTCTGGCGAAAGCTTGCGGAGAATGGCGGCCAGGTTCCGGCCAGCCTGCGAGACTAATCGAACAGGTCGATGTCGGCTCAACACACTGCTGCGATTCTCCTGCTCGCTCGCCACCTGGATGTGGAAGAGCCTTCGCCTGGGCAATCCAAATGGACGGATATCAAGGCGGCCATCGACGGCCTGAGCGATGATCGCCTTGATGCATCGATCCGCTATTTCGGTCAGGCGGGCTCGCCAGTCACCGCCCGCGCGGCTGAGATGCTGACGGATTTGATGATGGCGAGGATGGTCCGCCTATTGGGCGCGTCGAGATCGGAGCGACAATAGCGCCTCGGACTGGGCGCGGTACAGAGGGTGTCAGTGTGAAGCGCTTCTTGCGAGACAACGGCCTGACCCTAGTGCTGGGGCTCCTGTTCGTTGCCTGTCTGGCCGGTCAGGCGCTCACCGGCCTAACGAGCGAGAGTGCGGACCGCGCCCAGCACGGGGAGCCGGCACTGCACATGGTCGCCTACCTCGGGAGCGGCGCCTTCCTCTCCTCGCTCTTCGAAAACTGGGAGAGCGAGTTTCTGCAAATGTCCACCTACGTCGTTCTGACGGCCTACCTCATGCAACGCGGCTCTCCAGAGTCGAAGGATCTGGACGCCGAAAACCCGCAGGACCGAGACCCCGCTCTCGATGCCGCTCGCGCGGACGCGCCGTGGGCCGTTCGAGCGGGCGGGCTGGTACGGACGATCTACGCCCATTCCTTGGGACTGACGCTGTTCGCGCTGTTTCTGGCCTCGTTCGCACTCCACTTCCTGAACAGCGCCCGCGACGCCGCCGAACAAGCGGCCGCGCATGGGGAGGAGGCGTCCGGTTTGCTGGCCCATCTCGGCGAGGCGGGGTTTTGGTTCGAGAGCTTCCAGAACTGGCAAAGCGAATTCCTCTCGACAGCCGTCCTGGTGGTTCTCAGCATCTTCCTGCGCGAGCGCGGCTCTCCGGAATCAAAGCCCGTGTCCGCGCCACATTCAAAGACCGGCACCGGTTAGTCTCTCTGCTGGATAGGGCCGAGGTCGCTGCTCGGCTCCTTATGAGTTATGGCTCGGCCCCGGCTAGAACGGCTGCCACGCGCCTGTCGGGTCCAGGACGGAGAAACCAACACTTCGGCTTAATCTGCATATGCCGCGTGCGGACTTCTCCCTTGTTCACACAGCCGCCACCGAGCGGTTCGGGGTATACGCCGACCCAATCATGGCCGTGATAAATGCCGACACTGGAGAGGCGGTTCAGGATGCCAATCTTGCCCTCGTCACTATCCTAGACGGACGCCTCAAGGCGGAGCGCGGAGCTTTCGATCAGTCTATTGCAGGTTTGACGATCAGCTCGGCTCTTGTCGATTCCGCTGTGCACCACATCGCCCGCTACGGCTCGGGCCACACCGAGGCTATCGTCACCGCCGACGCCGAGGCGGCCGAGCGTTTCGCCGCCCAGGTCGACAGCGCCATCGTCCTGGTCAACGCCTCCACCCAGTTCGCCGACGGCGGTGAGTTCGGCTTCGGCGGCGAGATCGGCATCTCCACCAACCGCCTGCACGCCCGCGGCCCCGTCGGCGCCGAGCAGCTGACCACCTACAAATACGTCGTCCGCGGCCAGGGCCAGATCCGGCCGTGACAGCAGGAAGCCGGAGACGTCTCCGCCTCCGGCTCCTCGCCGTTCACCTCATCCGGGCCTCAAGCCGCGCGAAGCGCGATGGGCCCGCAGAGCAATCCTATGCTCTGCCCTCGGGCAGAGCATAGGCGATCACATAGTCGCCTTCCGGCGTCTCCATGAAGTGATGGCCGCCGGCCATGATGACCAGGTATTCGCGGCCGTTCTGCTCGTAGATCATGGGGTTGGCCTGGCCGCCCGCGGGCAGGACGTCGGACCAGACGGTCTTGCCGGTCTCGATGTCGATGGCGCGGATCAGGTCGTCGGTCGCCGCGGCGATGAAGATCAGGCCGCTGGCCGTCACCACCGCGCCGCCGTTGTTGGGCGTGCCGATCTCCAGCGGAAGCATCGAGGGGATGCCCCACGGGCCGTTCTTGCGCGCCGTGCCGAACGGACGGTCCCACAGGGTCTGGCCGGTACGCATGTCGATGGCGGTGATCCCGCCATAGGGCGGCTCCTTGCACAACAGGCCCGTCCACTTCACGCGCCAGCCGGCGTTGACGTCGATGGCGTAGGGCACGCCGATCTGCGGGTCGCCGGCGCCTTCGCCCTTGGACAGGCTGCCGCCGCGTTCGGCCGCTTCCTTCTGCTGGGCGATGTAGCGCGGGTCGTCGCGCGGGAACCAGCCCTTTGCATTGGCCTCGGCGCGCGGCACCAGCCGGTTGTAGTTGGGCATGTCGTTGTAGTTGGCCACGATCACGCCGCGCACGGGATCGACCGCCACGCCGCCCCAGTCCGAGCCGCCGTTATAGCCCGGATAGTTGATGTAGTGGTTGGTCGAGGGCGGGGTGTAATAGCCTTGATAGTTCGCCTTCTTGAAGTTGATGCGGCAGAACATCTGGTCGATCGGGGACATGCCCCACATGTCGGCCTCGACCAGGTTCGGCTTGCGCAAGGTGGCGAACAGCGAGAACGGCTGGGTCGGCGAACGCTGGCCCTGTTCGGTCCCGCCGGTGGTCGGCACCGGCCGTTCCTCGACCCGGTGCAGCAGTTGTCCGGTGGCGCGGTTGAAGACGTACATGTCGCCTTGCTTGGTCGGCACCAGCAGCGCCGGTACCACGCCCGCCGCCGTCGGGAAGTCGATCAGCGTCGCCTGCGAGCCGTGGTCGAAGTCCCACACGTCGTTGTGGACGGTCTGGTAGTGCCAGCGCGGTTTGCCCGTCGTCACGTCCAGGGCGACGATGGAGGTCGAATACTGCTTCTCCAGCGGGCGGCGCGAACTGGACCAGTAGTCGGCCGAGGAGTTGCCCATCGGCAGATAGACCAGACCCAGATTCTCGTCGACAGAGGCCGTCGTCCACATGTTGGGGGTGCCGGGCGTATAGGTCTCGCCCTCCGGCGGCAGGCCGTTGCGGTCCGGACGCATCATGTCCCAGGCGAAGCGCAGTTCGCCCGTCTCGACGTCGAAGCCCTGGATCACGCCCGAGGCGTTCCACCGCTTCTGGCCGTCCAGAACCTGGTGGCCCGTGACGATAACGCCACGCACGATGACGGGCGCCGAGGTGATCGACACCATGCCGGGATAGGGGTCGCCCATGCCGACCTTGATGCTGACCGCGCCGTTCTGGCCGAAGGCCGGGCACGGACGCCCGGTGCGGGCGTCCACGGCGATGATGCGGCCGTCCAGGGTGCCTTCGATGATCTTGACCGCGCAGGGTTCGGCCGGATTGGCGTTCGCCCGGGCATGATAGGCCACGCCGCGGCAGGCGGCCGTGTAGGGAATCTGGTCGTCGGCGACCTGCGGATCATAGGTCCACTTCTGCTGGCCCGTATTGGCATCCAGGGCGAACAGCTTGTTTCGGGCCGAGCACAGATAAACGGTGTCGCCGATCTTCAGCGGCGTGGTCTCCGCCCCCCACCGCTCGCCGGGCAGGTCGCCGGTGCGGAAGGTCCAGGCGCGTTCCAGGCGGCCGACGTTGTCCTTGTTGATCTGGGTCAGCGGCGTATAGCGCTGCGCGCTGTCGGTGCCGCCCCAGGCGGGCCAGTCCGCGCCCGTCTTCAGCAGGGCGGGATCGTTGTAGCTTCCGCGCGCGCCGGGCACCGGGTGGTCGATCTGCGCCTTGTTGGCCTGGGCGATGACGACGCCGAAGATCAGGGTCAGAACCGCCAGACCGGCCGCCGATCCGGCGGCCAGCCGCCCCGCGCCGCGCCGCAGCGCCGGCAGGGTCGCGATGACCAAGAACATCAGCACCAGCGGCCCGACCAGGCGCGGCACCAGGGCCCAACCGTTCAAGCCCTTTTCCCAGAAGGCCCAGATCAGCGTCGCCAAGAAGGTCGCGGCGTATATCCACGCCCCACGCACGTCGCGCAGCACCAGCAACACGCCCGAGGCGATAAGCGCCAGGCCAGCCAGGACATAGTACCAGGAGCCGCCCAGAGCGGCCAACTGCACCCCGCCGACGGTCAGGATCAGACCGATCACGGCCAGCAGGACGCCGAGAAGCAGGGTCAGCCAGCCTCCCAGACGGGTTGGCGTTGTCCATCGTGGCATGAGAGCCCCCTGAAACTGCGGATCAAGGAACGGCAACGCTGTCTCAGAGGCGGAGTTCCAAACATACATTCCCCAAGTGGCATGCCGTCTGACGTGAGTTTCGCCTGAATCCGACCGCAGGACAATCATTTTCCGTCCCGAGCGGCGTCGTCGGGGGCGCAAGGCGCTGAGACAGGGCAGATCGGCCCGCGAAGCCGCCGTGTTGTGCCCTGGTGGCGGTGTTTTTCAGCGCAGCGGACAGACCCATCCTGCCGTTTTCGTTCAGTTTGGGCGTGGATGGCGGTCATGCGCATAGCGGAGGCGCTCGCAATCGGCGGATGGCGGCGAGGATGGCGCGGACCATCGGACCGGTGACGGCCACCTCGGCCAGCTGGAAGGTGATGGCGCGGGCATGGCGGACGACACGTGCCCCGATCTTGATCAGCTTCAGTTGCAGGCTGGTCAACGACCAGTCGGCCATCGTCTCGGGCAACTCGATGCAGCGCAAGAAGATGGCCAGGTTGTAGGCCAGCGCATGCAGTTGCAGTCGCACCTCATTGTCGCGGAACTTCCGGCATGACAGCCGCGTCCAGTGGAAGGCATATTTACCTTCCTTGATGTGCTGCTCGGCGGTGCCGCGCTGGTTATAGAACCGCACCACCCAGTCGGGCTCCATCGGCAGGTTGGTGACGATGAAGCCGACACGCGGGAACAGTTCGCCCGGATGCCATTCGATCTTGGCGATCACCCGGCGTTCCTTGTCCCAGGATGCCGCCTGATACTCGAAGTCTTCGTAGAAGCGCTTGACCTTGGTCAGCGAAGGTCGCCCGACAGGGCGCGTCAGCCGATGCGCGATCTTCTCGCGCAGGACGTTGTTCGCAGGCAGCCGGATGGCGTAGAAGAATCGGGCTTCTTCCAGCCGCTCATAGATCGCGGGGATCGCGTAGGCGGCGTCAGCCCGGAAGAACCGGCCGCAAAGGTCGCGCTCCGCGTAGCGGGCGATGACGGGGTCGAGAACGTCCCGCCAGCCATCGGCGCTGTGGACGTTGCCATGGCGCAAGGCGCAGCGCTCCAGCATGCCGAACTGGTTGAACAAAAAGTTCGGGTGATAGCAGGTGCAGTCGAAATGCCCGTTCCAGGCCGCGCCCTCCTGATCGCCATGGGTGGGGCTGACCGAACTGTCCATGTCCAGAACGATGTACTTCAGCCCGTTACGGTCATGGAACCGGTCGATCCATTGGCCATTCAGGTCGGCCAGCGCGGCACGGTTCTCGGGCTGTGCCAGTGTCTCGGTCTCGAACCGTCCCATCTGCGAGGCCGAGGCCGCTTGCGCATCGACAGCCCTTCCACCCACGACCTGGCGCATCACCGGATCGAGGGCCAGGCGGTCGGCGTCGTTCACATCCTCGTATCCGGCCAGTCGCCCGAACACCGATTGCCGGAACAACCCGTCAAGCCGGTGGACCGTGTTCTTGCCGCGCCGGGTGTCGCGCAATGCTTTTGCCGCCAGATCGGACAGCCCGAGCGCGTCATCCAACTCGCGCATCACCAGCAGGCCGCCGTCGGAACTGAGCTGCGCACCTCGGAACTCCACATGCACCCGGCGGTCGAACTCGACCCGATCTGCCCGCTTCGAACCCGCACCCTCTGGGTGATCCATCAAACGCGCCCCTCACGGCCATCAACACCATGATTTATATCGGAAATATTGAGATCCTGACAGCAAAATCAGCGATTTACTTGGGGAATGTGGGCTTAAGCGTCCTATTGAATAGGCGCGGGGAGACAAATTGTGAGTGACGATAAGAGCAAGTCAGGCGATCAGGATCGTGAATTGATCAGCCTGACCGAGGAGTATGAAGTCCAGGACTGGGCTAAGAAGTTTGGCGTGACCCAGGCCGCCTTGCGTAAGGCGGTTCGCAAAGTTGGAAACAAGGCCGACGACGTCGAACGGGAGCTCAAGGCCTGATGCGCCTGCAAACGACTCTGATGGTGGCCATTGCCGGGTTGCTCCTGAGTCTCGCTATCTGGTGGGCGACCGGGGGCAAGTTCGCTTTCTTCTTCCTGCCCATCTTGCTCGGATTGCCGATGCTAGGGCGGAACCGGCGCTGACGGTTGGCCAATGGCCATCGAGCATTCAGTCGATGCGGTTCGTAGACGCGTGTTCGTCACCCCGCCGCCCACAGCGCGAGGGTCCGCCGTGAGCGATCTCATCATCTCGTTGGTCGGGGCGCGGCCTGAGTTCGCGAGTTGGGACTGGGTTCATGACATCCGAAACGCCAGCGGCGAGGCGGGCCAGGAGGATGTCAGTCGTGTGGCCAGCGCCTTTTCATTGGCATTGGCCGGAGAGCCTGCGCCTGCCGCGATGACGATCTTTATCACCCAGGATCCTGGATTTCCGCTTTGGGCCAAGGTCATGGATGGCTTGTTCCCCGGGCGGCGACATCTAACGGCGGCCACCCCGGCAATGGCCCTGACCCTCCTCGAGACCGCTCGGACCGGTTGACCTGCAGGCGGCCATGATTGTCCGCAACCGTGAAGCCGCCGCGGCTCAATCGTCTCCCAAGATATCGCGTATGCGCGTCGCCAACGCCTCCATCGCGAACGGCTTGGTGATCATGGTCATCCCATGCTCCAGGAATCCGGAGGCCAAAGCCGCGTTCTCGGCGTAGCCGGTCATGAACAGGACTTTGAGGTTGGCGCGAAGTTCGCGGCCGGCGTCAGCCACCTGTCGTCCGTTAAGCCCGGGGAGGCCGATGTCTGTAATCAGTAGATCGATGCGCCGTTTCGACTGAAGGATTTCGAGTCCTTTGGGTCCGTCGGAGGCTTCCAACGTACGGTATCCGAGGTCCTCCAAAACGGAGACGATCAGTCCGCGCACGACGTCCTCGTCCTCGACGACCAGGACGGTTTCCCCTTCCTCGGCGCCGTGTGCGTCGCTGAGAGAGAGGGGTCCGTCGTGCTCCTCGGCCTCGCCGATATGGCGCGGCAGATAGAGCTTGATCGTCGTCCCCTTGCCGATCTCGCTGTAGATTTTGGCGTAGCCCTCGGACTGGCGCGCGAACCCGTAGATCATCGACAGACCGAGGCCGGTTCCCTGACCAATAGGCTTGGTGGTGAAGAAGGGATCGAACGCCTTGGCGATCGTGCGAGCGTCCATGCCCGTGCCTGTGTCGGTCACGCAGATGCAGACATACTGTCCGGGTCGCACATCGCGCTGGCTGGCGGCGTAGATGGAATCCAGGTGGGCGTTGCAGGTCTCGATTGTCAGGCGGCCGCCGTCCGGCATGGCGTCCCGGGCGTTGATGACGAGGTTGAGAATCGCGCTTTCAAGTTGGTTGGGATCGCATTGCGTAAGCCACAGGCCGCCGGCCAGGGCGAGCTCTAGCTCGATCCGCTCGCCCATGGTGCGCCGGATCAGATCCTCCATCGACGCGACCAGAGGGTTGGCGCGGACGGCACGGGGAGCGAGGGGCTGGCGCCGCGAGAAGGCGAGCAGGCGGTGTGTCAGCGCCGCCGCGCGATTGGCCGAGGTCATCGCGCCGGTCATAAAGCGGTCGATCTCGCTTATCCGCCCTTCGCCGATGCGTTTCTGAACGAGGTCGAGGCTGCCCGTGATGCCCTGCAGCAGGTTGTTGAAGTCGTGGGCAATACCGCCAGTGAGCTGGCCGACGGCCTCCATCTTCTGGCTCTGCCGCAGCGCGTCTTCGGTCGCGCGCTGCTCCGTCACATCGCGTCCAAATCCATAGATCGTGTTCGTGTCACGGACGAAGTTCCAGACCACCTGTCTCACCGCGTCGTCGGCGGCCCGCATGTCGACCTGACGCTCGCTCGGCGGCGTCGGGCCGACGATGTCATTGAGCAATGTTGTTCTGGATGCCTCATCGCCGCTTAGGAACTCATCGAACCGATGTTGAACGGTTCGAGCCGTCGACCAGCCTAAGCATGAACTCCAGGCGGGATTGACCTTCAAGATCTCGCCGGACCCTGATGCAACCACCTTCAGCACTGGCGAGACCGACCAGATCCGCTCCTGGTCGCGAGCGATCGCCCGCTCCTCGGTGATGTCGCGCCCGACCGCGTGGATGCGCCCGGCGTCGGGGACTGCGGTCCAATCGAGCAGACGGTAGGTCCCGTCCCTGCAGCGATAGCGGTTCTCGAAGGCCAGGGTCGTGGCACCCTGTTCCAGCTTGCCGACTTCCTGGGCGGTGCTCGCTAGATCGTCGGGATGGGTGAATTCGGCCAGTGATCGGCCGGCCATTTCACCGACTTCCCAGCCAAGCAGCCGCGTCGCCGAGGGGTTAACGGCGGTGATGATGCCCTCAAAGTCGCAGACCAACATGAGGTCCTGGGACATGGTCCAAAGCCTGTCACGATCGCGAGCGTTCGCCGCCTCCACGCTCTTCTGGTCATGGATATCGGTGTTGCTTCCGACCCAATGGCTGATCAGGCCGTCCGCGCCTCGGATCGGCAGCGCGCGCACCAGGTGCCAGCGATAGTCGCCGTCGGCCCGGCGGATTCGGAACTCGGCTTCGTAAATCTCGCCCGTTGCGACGGAATGTCCCCACCGGGCCGCCGCCGCGGTCAAATCCTCCGAATGAACGATCTCGCCCCAACCTTCGCCGACCAGATCACGTTCGTTGCGTCCGCTATATGCGACGACCTGGCGATTGAACCAATCAAGCCCGCCATCCGGCTGTGCCGTCCAAATCTGGTTCGGAAGGCCCTGCGCCAGCGACCGGAATTGCGCTTCACTCTGCTCGAGCGCCGCCTGGACCCGACGCTGCTCGGTGACGTCCTGGATGACGCCCACCATAGCCGTGGGTCGGCCCGCATCGTCCCGTTCAAACTCCGCTCGCCGGGACAGAACGCGTTCCTCGCCCGTGTCTGCGCGCCGGACGCGGTATTCCACGGTCCGATCCGCGTCGCCCGCCGAGCGCCGGGCCTCGTTCGAGGCCTTGCCCGCATCCTCCGGCACGATGAGCGTTTCGATCTCGCTGGCTGGAACACTGTCGCAGACCTCAAGTCCGAAGATGCGGCAGAAAGCCGTCGAGCCCGTGATCAAGTTGGTCGCTAGGTCCAGCGTGAAGACACCGACGCCGCCCGCCTCTTGGGCGCGGTCCAACTGGTCAGCCGTGCGGGCGAGCGCCTGGGCCGCCATGTGCTCGTCGGTCCGATCACGCAGCACCTTGACGAAGCCTGCGACCGCTCTCTGCTCATCCAGTAGAGGGGTCATCTGACCCATGGCCCAAAAACGGTCGCCCGACTTGCGCATGTGCCAACGCTCGTCAGCCACTGATCCGTCTTTCAAGGCCCCCTGCATTTCAGCTTCCGGAACACCCGCCTCTCTGTCCTCGGGCGTGAAGAAGAGGGTCGCCGGCTTGCCGAGCATGTCAGCCTCGGTCCAGCCAAGGATATTCTCGGCCCCCCGGTTCCAACGCGTGACCTTGCCTTCGAGGTCGCTGGCGATGATCGCGTAGTCCGTGGCGCTGTCGAGGATCTGGCGACTGCGCGCCTCGCCCGCTTTCATCTGGTTCTCGACGAGGGTCCGTTCAGTGACGTCGGATCCTTCGACGAAGATCCCGACGGTTTCTCCCGCCTGATCCTTCAGCGGTTGATAGACGAAGTCGACATAGCGTTCGTCGGCCGGTTCCTCTGGGTTCGCCTGAACCGCATATTTGGCCCCGTTGGCGGCGAAGGCTTCTCCCGTGTTGAACACGCGGTTCAGCAGCTCCAAGTAGCCCTGTTCGACCGCATCGGGTAACGCCTCGGCGATGGTCCGTCCGACAACCTCCCGCTCGCCGATGAGGCGCATGAAGCCGGGATTGGCCAGCTCAATCCGATGTTCCGGTCCGGCGAGCAGGGCGATGAAACTCGGCGCCTGCTGGAACATGCGGCGCAGACGATCTTGTTCTCCTTGAAGCCATCGCTCGGCCCGAACTCTCTCCGTCGTTTCGGTCACGATCGCGATGACGCCGCACGGAACGCCGCGGTCATCGAGCGCCGGCGAGTAGTCCAGGTCCATCCAGACCTGCTCCGGCGCGCCATGCCGGTTCAGCGTCAACTCCTGGTCTTTGTAGGCGAGTGTCCCTCCCGCCAGCACGACCTTCATGACATTGTCGTTGAACTCGGCCACTTCAGGCCAACCGTCCCGCACCCCCAGGCCCAATTGGCCTGGATGCCGCCCACCGGCGAACACCGAGTAGGCGTCGTTGTAGATCATTGTGCCGACCTCGCCCCAGAGGCTGACGATCGGTACATGGGACCTGAGAATAAAGCCAAGGGCGGCGGTCATATGGGATGGCCAGGACCCAATAGGTCCAAGCGGCGTAGTGGACCAGTCGTACGCTGCGACCAGCGCTCCGACCTCGCCGCCATCACGGAGAAAGCTAGGCGCTGGGCTGGTCGGCAGGCGGTCAGAGATCATCAGGAATCCGGACGTCCCCCGGGACGCTACGCGCTCCAAACGCATAAAATGCCTTTGGGTTCAGAGAAATCTGTGACCGCAAAAGAGCCACGAAAGCAGACGGTTAAATCACGGCCAGTTGGAACGGTGGCGTGGCGTCATGGTTGAGTAGCGCATGACCGTCGCTGCCCGCCATGTCGTCCTTGTCGTCGATGACGAACCCATTCTGCGAATGAATGCTATCGAAGCATTTAGAGATCTCGGTTGCGAGGCTTACGAGGCGGGTGACGCGAAGGAAGCGCTCGCAGTATTGGAAGAGCACCCCGACATCTCGGTACTTTTCACCGACATCAATATGCCAGGTGGACAGGATGGGCTCGCCCTCGCGGGCGCGGTCCATGATCGACGACCCGACGTTCGTCTGATCATCACGTCGGGGCGGGAACAACCTGCCCCAGTCGATATTCCCGACGACGGACAGTTCGTACCCAAGCCCTATCATTTGGACGTGATAACTGACCTCGTATTGGAGCTTCCCCTGGCGCGCGTGTGATCGTGGGCTCCAACATCTCGTTACGACCATCTGCGCGGTGCTGTCGTGCAACTGGATCAGCCGGCTTCGCTCCACCTGCGACATCCCGGTAGCTCGCCAGCCGGACGTATACGGCCTCGATCTTGGCCACGGTCTCGAATAAATCCATGGCCGCTCCGGGTCAGCGATGTTTAGCGATCCGGTAGATGCTGCGCTAGTGGAACGCCGGCAGTTTAGTGAGCCTGGACGTAAGCTTCGAGTTCTGGCACCTAAATGCAAACTGAGACCTGCTCCTGCACTGGATGAGGGTGGCCGAGAGTGACGTGACCCCCGTTTCTCATCCAGCCATAACGAGAGTGCTTTGCTGATCTGAACTTGGGTTGGTGGGGTTGGCAAGAGGCCGGTCAGCGAAGCCTTCAACCAGCGCAGCAGACCGGCCGCTCTGTCCGGTGAGCGCCTGTGCGTAGGCCTTCGGCGTCAGCCATCCCAGCTTCGAGTGAGGCCGGGTTTCGTTGTAGTCGCGCCGCCAGGCTTCGAGCACCGCCCGGGCGTGCGGCAGGGATCGGAACAGCGTCTCGTTCAATAGCTCGTCACGCAGCCGGCCGTTGAAGCTCTCGTTGAAGCCGTTCTGCTGAGGCTTGCCCGGCGCGATGTAATGCCAGCCCACGCCGGCGTCGTCGGCCCAGGCCAGGATGGCGTTGGACGTGTACTCCGTGCCGTTGTCGCTGATGATCGTCTCGGGCCGCCCACATCGGAGGATGATGGCGTCCAACTCGCGCGCCACTCGTCGGCCCGACAGCGACCCGAATCCGATAAGCGCGGGGACCGCGGGAGACGCCGCACGGCGGGGCGGATCAAGCGCGGTGGTGGGAATGGCGGCGAACCCGCATGAAGCCCACCAGGCCGATCGCCATCGGATCGGCCGGGGCCGGCCTCCTCGGGCCGGCCCGCAGCCGGCGGAAAGTTATCCGCCTGACTTGAAAACCGCCGATCCGCACGTGCAGGATTGATGTCGCAGGGGCGTCGCCTCGGCATTCACGCTCAGGGACCGCCGGTCCCTCTCACATCAAAACTGAAACTTTTGAAACTGCGGAGGCCCCTCCGCAGCGTGGAGAGATGTGATGTCGAAGACAACGAACGGACCAGCCTGGCTGACGTCTATTGAGCAGGGAAACGTGCCGACAGGAGGCGCTCGTGGCTAAGCGTTGCGCTCCTGTCACGCGCGTGGGCGGCAAGGTCAGTCCACGCCGAACAAATCAGACCATGGCGATCGAATATGTGGCCGTGGGTTCATTGAAGCCGGACCCGCGACCCCAGCGCAAACATAGTCAGCGCCAACTGGCCAGTCTCATCGGAGCTATCGAACGCTTCGATGTCGTCAGGCCGATCCTGGTCACCGACGACAATGTCGTGTTGGACGGCAACGCGGTCTTGGAGGCGGCGAAACGGCTCGGTCACGACACTATCCCCGTGATCCGCATCGACGGCTATACGCCGAATGAACTGCGCGCCTTGCAGATGTCGCTGAACCGGATCGGCGAACATGCGCAGTGGGATGAGGCTGTCCTTCGCGCCGATTTCATTGCCCTCCTGGCCGATCCCGACATCGAGTTCTCGCTGGATTTCACCGGCTTTGACCAGGTCTTCGTGGATCGGGTCACCCTGGCCGACGATGTCGGCGCCCTGCAGGATGAAGTTCCCGAGCCGGATGGCGGTGCTCCGGTCACGCAACTGGGTGATGTTTGGATCTGCGGGCGCCACTGCATCGTCTGCGGCGACAGCCGTGATGGCGCTGTCTACGTCATTCTGTTGGCTGGAGGGCGGGTCAGGCTGATCCTGACCGACCCGCCCTATAATGTCAGAATCGCGGGCAACGTCTCGGGCCTGGGAAAGGTGCGCCACGGCGAGTTCGCCATGGCGTCGGGAGAGATGACGCGGGCGGAGTTCGTCGAGTTCCAACGCCAAGTCTTCGATCACTGCAAGCAGCACGGCGTCGACGGAGCCCTGCTCTACGCCTTTATCGACGGACGGCATGTCGCCGATCAGATCGCCGCCGGCGAAGCCGTTTTCGGAGAGCTCAAACAGCTTGTTGTCTGGGCCAAGGACAACGCGGGGATGGGGACCTTTTATCGGTCGCAGCACGAACTCCTGACGATCTGGAAGGTCGGCGACGCGCCCAACGTCAACACCTTCGGGCTAGGGAGCAATGGCCGCTACCGGTCAAACGTCTGGAACTATCCGGGATACGCCAGCCTCGGCGCTGGCCGGGATGAAGCATTGTCCTTCCACCCGACCGTCAAGCCGCTGCCAATGATCGTCGATGCGATCCTGGACGTCACCCATCAGGGAGAGATTGTCCTCGATCCGTTCGGTGGATCCGGCACGACCCTGATCGCGGCTGAGCGCACGGGCCGCATCGCCCGACTGATTGAGATCGACCCAAAGTATGTCGATGTGACGCTGCGACGCTTCATCACCGAGACTGGCGAGGAGCCCACGCTGGCGGAAACCGGCGAAGCCTTTTCGGAAGTCCGGTCTCGACGCCAAAGCGAAACCGTGAAGCCAGTTTCGGAATCGGGTCCCGACAGCGTGTGGGAGATCCTCTGATGACGAGGTCCGCGAAACGCCGCCCAATGACCGATGAGCAAAAGGCCCGTGCTGACGAGGCCGATTATGTGGCCGGCTTCGGCAAGCCGCCGAGGTCATCGCAGTTCGCCAAAGGGAAGTCCGGCAATCCGGCGGGACGTCCCAAGGGCGCGCGCTCCATGCGCACGCTGTTGCAGGAAATCCTGGACCAGCCTGTCACCATCTCCATCAAGGGCGTGCCGCGCCAGGTCCCCGCCAAGGAGGCCGTCCTGACCCGGCTCATGTCGCAGGCGTTGACGGGTAAGACCCAAGACGCGGCCCTGTTCGTCAGCCTGATCAAGTCCACTCTGCCGGAACAGTTCGCCGAGGAGGCGGACGACGCGCTGTCGACCGATGAGGCCAAGCTTCTCGAAGCCATCGCCAGTAAGATGTTGATGGCGCGCGGAGAGCGTGGGGAGGACGTTTGATGGGCGTCCCGGCCTTCACCCGCGCCGAGTATGACGCGGCCCTTCGAGCCGACCTGATGGGTTACTTCGTCTGGGCGTGGTCCCAGTTGCATCCCAGCCAGAAACTCATATCCGGCTGGCATCTTCATGCGTTGTCGGCGGCGCTCACCAAATGCGCCACGGGCCAGACCAAGCGGCTGATTATCAATCTGCCGCCGCGAAACCTCAAGTCAGAGTTCGCCTCGATAGTCTTTCCGACCTGGCTCCTCGGTCGCGAACCCAGCCGCAAGATCATCAACATCACCTACTCGGAGGCTCTGACAAAGGATTTCGCCCGGGGTTCCAAGGCCCTGATGGAGACGGCCGATTACAAGCGGATGTTTCCGGCGACGCGGATCAATCCGAGGGCCAACGCGGACGCCGACTTCACCCTGATGAAACACCGGGGCAAACGGTTCGGGACCACGGTCTTCGGTCCCATCACCGGCTTCGGCGGTGACTTTTTGATCATCGACGATCCGATCAAGCCCGAGGACGCGCGGTCCGACACGGTTCGCACGCGGGTCAACGAATGGTTCGAAAGCACTGCCCTGTCCCGACTGGATCGCAAGGAGACCGGCTGCATCATCGTCATCATGCAACGCCTGCATGTCGATGATCTGTCCGGCAGGCTGCTCGAAGCGGGTGGATGGACCCATCTGAATCTCCCGGCCCTGGCCACCGAGCGCCAGGCGCTTGATGCCGGTCTGGGACTGACCTGGACGCGGGAGATCGGCGACCCGCTGAACCCTAGGTTCGAGTCCAAGGAGACGCTGGCGGCGATCCGCGAGAGCATGGGGGAGGACTTCTTCGAGTCGCAGTATCAGCAATCGCCGGTCATGCCGGGCGGCAACGTCGTCAAGCTCGGATGGCTGCAAAGGTACCGTGCGCCGTTCAGGGCCACGATGGACGATGAGGTGGTGTTCAGTTGGGACACGGCATTCGGAACGGGCGACAACAATGACTGGTCCGTGGGTACGGTTTGGATCGTGCGCGGCAAGGACTACTACCTTGGAGACATCGTCAGGGGCCGTTTCTCCGGGGGAGATCTCGTCACCGCCATGGCGAATCTATGGAACAAATATCCCACCACTCGCCGGGTCATCCTGCTTGAGAAGGTCAATGGGATGGAACTGGTCGCGGAACAGGTCCGGCAGGCCTGTCCCGATGTTGATCTGGAGCTCGTCCCGCCGGTCCAAAACAAGGTCTCCCGGCTTTGGGCGTCCACACCGATATTCCAACGCGGGGCGGTCCACCTGCCGGATCATGCGCCATGGCTTGATGAGTATGTGAAGGAACTCATCTCCTTCCCTCGCGCGAAGCATGATGACCAAGTCGACGCCACCAGCCAGTTCCTGGGGTGGATCACGACGAAGCCCGATCTGACGGTCGTCCAGCGATCCTGGTGACGACTGGACTTCGCCGTGGAAGGAAGCGTTGGTCGGCTCATGCCGTTTCAACCGACACCTCGACCCACCCCGCCCGCCTTCGGCAAGCGCCGCGTTCCGCCCCTTACAGCGGAGCAAAAGGCGGCGCTGGTCGCAAAGGCCGAGGAAGCTGCGCGGGCGGCATGGCGCGCGCGCCAGGACGCCTACCTGGAGGCGCGGTTCCAAGAGAACATGGCCAAGCTGAGGGCCTCTATCGGCGAAGCCGAGCACGCTGTCGCGCGTCGTCGACTTGGGGCCATGGGCGGCGAAATCCTGCGGGGTTTGGCCGGGTTCGCGGTTGGCCTGCGGCTAGGCTGCTAAGCCGCCAACTCAGCCGGGCGTCGGGCGGACGATCAATGGGTCCGCCTTTGGTCGGAGCAATTCATAGGGCGAGACCTTCAACGCTCCAGCCAGCTTCTCGATGTTGTCGAGTGAGATGTTGCGCTCGGATCGCTCCACGGCGCCGACGAAGGTTCTGTGCAGTCCGGCCTCGTCGGCGAGGCTTTCCTGGCTCAGCCCGCGATTGGCGCGATAGCGGCGGAGATTCTCCGCCAACACCTTCCGCAAGGGTTTGTCCGCCTTCGCCGCCATCTCCGAAAGCTGACTGGATGACGCATATACGGCGACAGCGTTTACGTAGCATTTTGGAAGTGTGCGTTAGGGTTTTCCGGTCTCAAAACAGGAGCGGCAAACATGAGTCAGCAGCAAAACAACGACGGCCCGATCGTCGGAATCATACTTCTCCTGATGTTCGTGGCGTGGCCCGTGTATTCCTGTACTCGGCCTAAGCCCAAGCCGTCATGCGCGGCGACGCTCGCTCAGCTCAGCGGCGAGGGTGTTTCGGGCCGCGAGTATCGCCAGCTCCAGCAGGTGTGCAAGGATGTGGGTCGCTGAACATCGCAGGCCAATCCCGCACGCGTGATTGTTGGTGATGACGGCGCGGTCTGCTCGTGGCGTTTGCCGATCATGTGGAAAAGTGGTTGACCGCCTAAGCGAGCGAACGGCGGGCAACATAGGGACATTCATGGCGGTGCTTGGAATTGACGCCGCTTGGACGTTGCGAGAGCCGAGCGGTGTCGCCCTCATTTCGAAAAGCGGATCGCGCTGGCGCCTGTTGGCGGCGGCGCCCTCGTATGAATCCTTCATCGCGATCACGGGCGGCGCCAACCCGTCCGGTGATCGACCACGAGGGAGCGAACCTGATCTATCTGGGCTACTGTCGGCCGCAGCTCGCGTCGCCGGTGTAGAGGTCGATCTGATCGCGGTGGACATGCACAAAGAAATCGCGCGAACGTTTGAAGCCGTACTTCTCGATGAAGGCGTCACGTCCCAGGACGCGGAATTCCTCCATTGCCCTCTCGACAGCGGCTGACTGGGTCAGATTCTCGAGCTTGCCGCCTGTCGCCATTTTCTTCCCCCGACCCGCTGATCATGCCCGACATACAAGGCGGTCGCCGCGTCGCGAAGGCCCCCGGGAACGCTAGGGCCACCGCGCATGGCCTTCGGCTCCAGATGGTCGCGTCTGAACTCCGCCAGTCGATACGCTTGAGGCGTTTCCTTAGGCGTGGGCCGACGCCTCGTTCGCCGCCGCTTGCTCTTGCTCCGCGCGTTCTCGAGCCTCCAGATGTCCCGCGACCTTGGCGGAGATATCCTCCGGCGTCACACCGCTGTCCGCCAGCTTGACCGCCCAGGTGCGTCCCGGATGCAGCACGTCCCAGGGTGAGCGGTACTGGGTGGCGCGTCGTCCGCCGGGATCATGATTGCCGAACCCGTCGACCACCAGGTTCCAGACCGGGAAGTGCCAACTGATCAGCATCCGCTCGGCCATCCGGATCCACACATCGTCGACCGCCAGGAAGCGGCAGGCGAAATCCTCGGATTTCAGATTATCGGCCTGGGCCACGGACTTGGCGTGATCCGCCAGCCGGTTCCAGAGCGCCCGCCCATGCGGGGCGTCGAAATCCCCGCCGCGACGTCCCCCCATGGGGTCGGCCTTGCCGATGTAGATCGGCAGCGCGAAGGCGCCGTCGCGATTCTTGTCGGCGACCTTGGCGTAGGCCGGGAAATCGCCGGTGTAATAGATGGCGTAGATGCCGGCGCCCTCGAAGGGCTGGGCCGGCGCGAGCGGCTCAATGGGCCTGCGCAGGAGGGCGTTGGCCACGCTTTCGGCCAGGTGCCGCTTCTCCAGCGGATTGTAGGGGACCAGGGCGCTCATCGGAACGATGTAACTGATCCGCCACCGAGCGGGCAACAATGCCGGCCAGACGCACGGGCACGGCGTTGCCGAGCTGGCGCATGGTTTCCGTCCACGACCCATGGAACAGGAAGTCGTCGGGGAAGGTCTGGAGGCGGGCGGCCTCGCGCACCGAGAAGTAGCGGATCGAGCCGTCGGGACGGCGCAACATGTTCTCGCCGCCGGGCACGCCATGGACGCCGGCCTTCAAGGTCTTGGCCGGGGCGTCCAGCGGGCTGCCGGTATGACCTGGATAGGAACGAGCGCCGGGGATGAATCTGTGGTCGGGGATACCCTTGGCTCCCCTTGGGTCGAGCTCTGGGTCCGGCAGGCCGAGGAAGGCG
Source organism: Brevundimonas sp. SGAir0440 (assembly GCF_005484585.1). NCBI lineage: Bacteria > Pseudomonadati > Pseudomonadota > Alphaproteobacteria > Caulobacterales > Caulobacteraceae > Brevundimonas > Brevundimonas sp. SGAir0440. Next base: position 975,289 of record NZ_CP039435.1, read on the forward strand.
TCGCGGACGGTGAGCCACGGCCGTGCGGTCGGCTTCTCGCCCTTGATGGTGGGCAGGGCGTCCCGCAGCAGTCGGCGTTCGGCGCGTCCAATGCGGTGCCTGTCGAAGTACTCGTCCTCGTGGGTCAGGGACCAGGCCAGGGCGGCGGATGAATGGGTCTCGTCGGGGAAGCGCCATTCGACACCGAGGTCCGAACGGAACCCGACCAGGAAGATCCGCTCGCGCCGTTGCGGCACGCCATGGTTGGCGGCGTTGAGCAGGCGCAGAACGACATTATACCGCAGGCCCGAGTTGGAGCCGCTGGTCTCGTGGCGCTCGAGCCGGCCGAGGTGGTCGATCCAGGGCTCGTCGGGGCGGGCCGTGACCTCGGGATGCGCGAGCTGCAGCCGGATGTAGCTGAGGTAATTCTGGAAGGTCGCGCGCGTCAGGCCCTTCACGTTCTCGAACACGAAGGCCCTGGGCTGGAGCTCCCTCACGGCGCGAATGGCCTCGGGGAACATGTCGCGATGGTCGAGGTGGGCGTTGTGCTTTCCACCCAGGGAGAAGGGCTGGCACGGCGGACCACCGGACACGAGATCGATGGTCCCCAGGCCGTCATAGGACATCAGGCGCACGTCACCCTGGGTCACGGGCCAAGGCTTGTTGTCCTTCAGGGTGTCGCAGGCCCAGCGGTCCCATTCGACCACCGCCGCGTGATCGAACCCGGCCCCGGCCACGCCCAGGCCAAGTCCTCCCGCTCCCGCGAACAGTTCGATCGATCTCATCCGAGGAAGTCCCTCACGCACTGCTCCAATCCGGGACGGTCACCCAGTTCGCACTCCCAGAGAATCAGAGCTTCCCAGCCTGATTCGTTCAACCGTCGTTCCACCTCGCGGTCGCGTTCCCGGTTCCGAGCGAGCTTTGGTCCCCAGAATTCCACACGGGACTTGGGCGCTCGCGCCAGCTTGCAGTTGGGATCGTCGTGGCCATGCCAGAAGCAGCCGTGCACCAGGATCACCTTGCGGCGCGGACCGAACACCAGGTCGGGCTTGCCTGGTAGGTCCTTGCGATGAAGCCGGTATCGATAGCCCAGGCCATGGACCAGCTTGCGCACCAGCAGTTCCGGCTTGGTGTCGCGCGATCGAACCCGTGACATACGCTCCGAGCGTTGGGCTGGTGAAAGGGTGTCCACGCCCGCCACTGACCGTCATTCGCGGAGGAAGTCCAGCCGGACGCGGGATGCGTGCCTTTGCGGTGCGTCCGCCTTTGACGCAGGGCAGCTGTCCCAGGAAGCTAGGTAGAGTCTGGAACGGGCTCATAGCGGACGTTCGGGATGTCCGCTTCCGGGGGAGCACTGGAACCTAGATCCAGTGCGTCAGCGTCTGGCGTTTCGGTCGACGGCCGCGTCTGCTTCCGGAGGACTGAATGGTCAGCGGAGGGGGCGAGCGTCGCGAGTGGCCTCGATCGTCGTCTCCCGCCATAGCCAAGTAGTCCCGGTTACGTCCGGTTGTCGGGTGGCGGTGTGCGCGATACCCTTGCGGCCGTGGGAGGGGCTATGACTTCAAAGCGACCGCAAGTTGCGCAGCCATTCAGTGCTGAGGCGGCGCTGAAGCGCGCCCTTCGCGATCACCTGCGAACGCTGGGATTTACGAAGGATGACGCGGGTGATTTGGTTCTTCCCGACGGAGGAAAGGAAGTTGTTAGAAGCCTTCATCGCAGCCAGTGGCGCGCGAAGTGGACTGCCGCTCAGCCTTTATTGGCACGGGCGTTACCCAACGCTCTGGTACACTTCGCGAACGGCGCGGAGATCGATCCGACCAAAATCAAGTTTCGCCTGATACTCGTGCGCAGCGGCACACCTGAGGCCGATCTCTTTCGTATCGCTACACTGACTTGGTCCGTACCGGTCTCGCCTGGTTTCGGCCGGCGTCTGCGCTACCTGGTTTGGGACGACGGCCACAACCGCTTGGCAGGCGTCATCGCCCTCGGCGATCCCGTGTTCAATCTCAACGTCCGCGACATCGAGATTGGCTGGGATGTTCATGATCGCGCCAACCGTCTGGTGGGCATCCTCGACGCTTACGTGCTCGGAGCGGTTCCACCCTACAGCTTTCTTTTAGCCGGCAAGGCTGTGGCCTGTCTTATTCGGTCGAAGGACGTCTTGAATGACTTCGAGCGCGCCTACGGGAGATCGGTCGGGGTGATTTCAAAGTCGGCAAAGCACGCCAAGCTCCTTGCGGTCACAACCACCTCTTCAATGGGCCGATCATCCGTCTACAATCGGCTGAGGCTCGACGACACGATCTATCTGAAGCCCCTCGGCTTCACGAAAGGCTTCGGGCACTTTCACATCACCGATAGCCTCTTCGAAAAGATGCGGGCATACCTTCGAGAACGAGGTCACGACTACGCCGACAGACATGTCTTTGGCGAAGGCCCGAATTGGAGGCTGCGCACAATCCGGGCCGCGCTGGTCGGTCTGAACGTGAATCAGAACATTCTCAGGCACGGCATCCAGCGCGAAGTCTTTATCGCGACGCTCGCTGAGAACGCCTACGAGGTACTGAAGGATGGCAATGCGGAGCCGGACTTTTCAAAGTTGCTGAGCGTGTCGCAGATCTCAGATCTTGCCCGCGAACGCTGGATCGTGCCGCGGGCCGAGCGCGGCGAGGTCGATTATCGGTCTTGGACGCGTGACGACATCCCCAACCTCATCAAACGCAAAGCCGATTTGCCAACCGCGGCGAAACACAGCCGTGGCTAGAAGAACGCTACAGGGCGCCTCGTGATGGGCCATCTGGCGACCTAGCGATTGCCGAGAGACGGCGACTCCGCCCGCTTAGTGGGCAAGTCGGCCGAAGGAGGGCGTCAGGGGCTAGAAGCATTGGGGCCGATGAATGTTCTCTTGAGCATGGGGGCCGTCCTGACGCACTCGCCGTTCTGAACGGCTGAGCTTTTCACGCTAGGGAGGGCCCGTACCAACGATTGGTCCCGCCGACATCCTAGCGATGCGCGGCCCCCTAGAAACTCTCGGTGGAATGCGCGAAGCTTGATCTGCGAGCTTCGATTCACCTTGCGTTGCTGCGCCAAAACACCGGGGGCGGAATGCAGCGCGAAATTGACGAGATGCGGAAGCAGTTGGTCGGCTACATCGAAGCCACCTACCATCTCTCGCATCCCAAGACCGTCGCCATAAGACGCGCCTTGCTGTCGAGCGCGGGAGGGATCTCGCAGGAGCCTTACGTCGAAAGCACGCCGACCTACATCGGCGACCGAAAGTTCGACGATCTGTCCCTGCCTAAGGCGGTTCAAGCTCTACTGGCGGGGCTCGCCGACACGGGCTTGCTCTTTGATCCGCCATACGAGCACCAGGCCCAAGCGCTTGAGCAGGTGATGAACGACACCGGCGGCAAAGGAATCGTCGTTACGACAGGTACTGGCTCCGGCAAAACCGAATCCTTCCTCCTACCCGTCCTGGCGCGCCTGGCGGAGGAGGCCAGTGCTCGTCCGGAGGTGTTCAAGACCCGCGCGGTCCGCGCGATGCTGCTCTATCCGATGAACGCCCTCGTCAACGATCAATTGGGGCGGCTCCGCACCCTGTTCGGCGATGAATCCATCCGCAGCTGGTTCGAGACGACGGCTGACAGGCCAGCGAAGTTCGGTCGCTACACCGGCCGCACACTATACCCCGGCAGGCGCGATGGAGACCGCGACAAAGTTAGGCTGAAGTCGCTTGGCTACTATCTCGACCTCGAAGACGCCGCTCGCGGGGGCGAGGCCGAGAAGGCGGAACTAGTCGATGTCCTAAAGCGCAAGGGGCGCTGGCCAGCCAAGCCCGACAGCACCGAAGGCGCATATGACGGTCTGCGCGGCTGGTACGGCTCCAAAGTCGCCCGTTGGGAGGATGCGCAAGGCCGGCCAAATCGAGCCATTGAGCGCCCACAGGACGGCGAACTGCTGACCCGTCACGAGATGCAGGAGGCTTGCCCCGACCTTCTCGTCACGAATTACTCGATGCTCGAGTACATGCTCCTACGACCTATCGAGCGAAGCCTGTTCGATGAGACGCGCGCGTTTTTCGAGAAGCATCCCGAGGAAAAGTTCATCTTCGTCCTCGACGAAGCCCACCTCTACCGCGGCGCCAACGGCACCGAGGTCGCCTTCCTCATTCGGCGGTTCCTGGACCGTCTCAAACTAGACCCGTCACGCGTCACCTTCATCTGCACCAGCGCGTCGTTCTCGGTCCCCGCCGCCGCTCAGCAATTTGCGGCGCAACTCATCGGGATCGACCCGGCCACCATCACCGTTCTTAACGGCCGCAAGCGTCTCGAGCCCAATGCCGCCCCAGGAGACGCCGCCGCTGCGGACGTCTTCGCCAGCGTTCCTCTCCAAGGTTTGCTGTCCACCGACTCCGCCGAGAGGGCCGAGGTCATCGCCCCCGTTCTCGCGTGGCAGCCGTTCGAAGCGGCCGAGCCGCTCATCCTCCAGCGCGTCTCCGGCCCGGCCTCCGCCGTTGAGGTGAGGGGCCTTGATCGCGCTGGAAGCCTGCTCGTGGAAGAACTCCAGGTTCCATCCGGATCACCTGTCGAGACCCGACAACACTTCGGCCTTGTCACCTCGGTGGTACCGGCTGACGGCGTCGTGCGCTTCGCCAGACCCAAAGGCCTCGATCTCGGCCGCGCCACGCCCGACCAAATCCATTGGGCGACGGATGATCTCTCCCGTACCGCTTGGCTGGCCCTCAAGGACCTCCCGGTCGTCGCGGCCCTTAAGAACATCACCTCGGGCGCGGCCGCAGAAGCGGACCCGAAGCTGATCACCGGGTCGGCGAAGAGCCTGTCCCAACTCGCCACCTTGCTGTTCGGCGACGTCAACACCCGCTCTCTTCGGGCGATCGACGCCCTCCTTGAACTCACCAGCCTCGCACGCCCTGCGAGCGACAAAGTCCCGCTACTGCCGGCTCGCGTCCACCTCATGTTCCGAGGCCTTCCGGGCCTATGGGCGTGCGTTGATGCAAACTGCGCCGCTTTGCCGGAGCATTTGCGGGGCGGGCCGACCGGCGCCCTCTACGCAGAGCCACGCCGGCACTGCGACTGTAAGGCTCAGGTTTTCGAACTCTGGTCCTGCCGCTCCTGCGGCATCGCTATCGCACACGCCTACGTGGGGTCGCCCGCGGGGGCTCAACACCTTTGGCCGGATGACGGCGCGGCCTACAGCGACGATGCTGGTGTCGTTCGTGAAGCCCATATCTGCCTGGAAGATCCCGGCGCCTCGGCTGCGACGCCGCTGGCTGCGGCCGACCTCGACGTCTACACAGGCCGCCTTGATGGAGACGGCAGTCGAACCCGCCCGATCTGGTGCGACTCCACAGGACAGAGCGTCTTCGATCGCTGCCCGCGCTGCGATGCGAACCAGCAGATCAGCGACTTGCAGACCAAGGGCGACGAGCCCTTCCAACAACTGGTTGCCGTCCAGGTTCTAAGCCAGCCGCCACGCCCGGAATCCGACGCTCCGTTGAAGGGCCGAAAGACCTTAGTGTTCTCCGACGGTCGCCAAACGGCCTCAAGGCTGGCTGGCCTCCTGAAGACGTTCGCCTTCCGCGACAGCGTGCGTCCGTTGTTGCTCGACGGGATGGAGGGCCTGGCGAAGTCGCCTCATCAGCCCAGCCTTGATGACGCCCCGCTCGCGGTAAGTCTCTCAGCCGCGCTGAACCAGGTGCGCATTCGTCCCGTGGATGATCGGGGCGACTATGTCGGCTGGGGTCGGCGGGCTGCTGAACTGATTGCCGATCCCGACGTCGAGGCCCAGGAGATCGCTGGCTTCTCGAAAGACGCCTCGGAAGCCACCCCCGGATCGGTCTTCCAGTCGCTCTACGCAATTCTGCAGGATCGCCACACGGGGCTCAGCGCCCTCGCTCTTGCCAGCGTCGGCCCCAAGCTCGGTCGCCTCGACCGTAAGACTGTCGAGGCGATCCCTCTCCCTAAGCTGGCCGGACTCGACGACGACAGAGTCCGCCAGGAGGTTTTGCGCCTCTGGCTGTGGTGCGCGCTCGACCGTCATTCGATCAGGTTGAGCGCGACGCCGATCGATGTCGAAGTCGACCGCTGGAGTGGGAAATTCGGCGAGCGCGTCACCCGCGCCCTGAAAGCCGCCGGCCACAACGCCTGGCTTCCTGGTTTCACCAAGACCGGCGTTCCGATCCTCCGCACCGTCTTTAGCGGCAGCAGCGACAGCACCTTCCAGATCTCGGCGCGCAAAGTCGCGCTCCTCCCGGGCAACGCCGTGACCTGGCGCCGCTGCGGCACCTGCACCCTGGTTTCGCCAGAAAACGCTCTCCTCGCGGACTATTGCCCGTCGTGCAATGGCAGGACGGAGGCGATCGACCCCGGCCATGACCAGGTCTTCCGCAGCCGCAAGGCGTTCTTCCGGCACGCCGCGGAGCGCATGGCCGACCACACGCCAGGCTCCGCTCCGCACCAACTCGTCGCCGAGGAGCACTCGGCTCAGTTGAACGACACCAACGCGGTTCGGGCCATGAGCCGCAACGAGGCCTACGAACTCCGATTCCAGGATGTGCCGGTGGCCCAGAACGGCCAGCCATCCGATCCCATCGACGTTCTCAGTTGCACGACCACCATGGAGGTCGGCATCGATATCGGCGGCCTCACGGCCGTCGCGCTCCGCAATGTGCCGCCCGGTCGCGCCAACTACCAGCAGCGCGCCGGCCGTGCCGGGCGTCGGGGTGCAGGCCTCTCCACTGTCGTCATGTTTTGCGGCGCGGACAGCCACGACCAGAGCTTCTTCCGCGACCCGGCCCCCATCGTCGCCGGGCCCGCCCCCGATCCGGTCCTCAATCTCGACAACCGCGTTATTGCGGAGCGCCAGGCATTCGCTTTCCTCCTCGGCCGCTTCCAACAGGCCCGGGTCATCAGTTCAAGCAACCCGAACATCTTCGAGTCCCTCGGATCAACCCACGCCTTCCTGACCGGCGACGCGACCGGTTTTTCCCTCGCTGGCCTTCGCGTCTGGCTTGCCGACAATCGAGACGCGCTCGTCGCGGACCTCGACCAACTGTTCACGGCCTCATGCCCCGGGCTCGACGCCCCCGGTCTTCTCGAACAATGGCCTGATCTCCTTGAAGAGAAACTTGCCCTTGCGACCGCTCAAGTCGTCGAAGGGGCCGACGAGCCGGCTCCGGACGTCGCGCCCGACGAGGTAGATGACGACGGCGACTACGACGACCTCGTGGAGGAGGATGCGCCCGACAATGACAAGTCGGGCGCCGGATCGAATAAGCTCCTCGACCAACTGTTCGCGCTCGGTCTCATGCCGCGTTATGCGTTCCCTACAGACGTGGCGACGTTTGCGGTGTTCGAGGAACATCCCGACCCCTATCAGCCACAGTTGGCCTATTCACCCCAGCAATCTCTCAACGCGGCCCTAGCCCAGTACGCGCCGGGCCGCTCCGTCTGGGTCGATGGCAAAACGCACCTGTCGATGGGCGTCTGGAGCAACTTCGACGACGACCGCTGGGACGCCTATCGAGAGCGCAAACTCTACTACCATTGCCAGATCTGCGATTTCGCGACCCTCAAGCCTCGCGATCAAGGGCGTCCCCGTGAGTTCATCACCTGCCCGGCATGCAACACTCCGAGCGGCATGGGTCCGGCACAGCACTGGTTGCGGCCGGTCGGCTTCGCCAATCCACCCGGCATGCCTGCTGCCCCGCCTCGCATCGACGGCACCGTCAACAGCCGTCCGACGCGCGCTAAGCTCGATGCGCCGCACTTCCGCAACGAGCAGCGAATTGGCGGCGAGACTTTCGCCAACCAAGCCGGTTGGGAAGCCTGGCAGGAAAACCTCGACCTGGTCGTCACCAATCGGGGCACCCAGTCTTCAACCCAACAGGGCTTCCGGCATTGCGCGAAGTGCGGGCGCACCGAGCCAGCGGATCTAGACGCTAACCTCGCGCAACTGGGGCCCGGATCAGCCGGGCACGCACGGCCCAGGCCGACGAAGCCGAAGGAGCCCGAGCTCTGCAACGGCGCCGTGACGAGCCTCGTCTTGGGAAATCAGTTCAAGACCGACATTGCCGTCCTCCGGCTCCAGGCCCCGCCGTCGTGGGATCTCAGCCCTGACCGACCTGCGACGGTCATTGCTGCGAAATCCGCCGTTGAAGCTCTGATCCGTGCCGCCAGCCGCGACCTGGAACCGGGCGACATTGACGGCGACTATCGCTTCGCACCCGTGCGGACGGCCAACACGCTTCTAGACCTCTACATCTACGACCAGGCCGCGGGCGGCGCGGGCTTCGTCAAGGCGGCCGCATCCGATCCGCGCCGTCTCGTCTGCAGCGCCATCGAACTCCTTGACGACTGCACCTGCGAAGACAGCTGCTACCAGTGCCTCCGTTCCTACAAGAACAGGTTCGATCACGGTTTCCTTGATCGGCGGCTCGGGGCTGATCTCCTCCGCGCTTGCTTCGAGGGAGTCGACCCGGTCGTGTCAGACGCATGGGCAGAGGGGGCTCTGAGGCGGCTCGTGACCGACGTCCAAGACGCGGGTGGCGATTATAGTCTCGAGCCGAGCGGCCTCATCAGCCCCGAAGGGCGTGCCATCGTCGTCGGCCACCCGTTCGCGCCCGACCTTCCGGGCAATCCGAGCGCCGCCGCTTTCGCTTCGGAGGCCCAATCGGCCAAGGTCGTCGATGTCTTGATGATCGACCGAGGCCTCCCGCTTGCGACAGCTCTGGTCCTAGACACTATCAAGACGTCGGCTCCCCCGCCGTCTCCTGCGACGGATGGCCCGCCGCTGCTCAGCGTTGACGCCGCGATTGACGGAGCGGCGCCGACAGGCATCCAGCGGGTGGCCGTGGGAGCTTTCGAGCCCGGCGACTTCGTGATGAGGTTGGACACACACACGCTCGGCGGAAAGCTCGGCGACGGCGCGGCCCCTGTTCCCAAGGGCAGCTACTGCCTCTTCCGTCCGCTGGGCTCCGAGGACGTCGACCCTAAGCAGGTCTATCTGCTTCGCCGAAGCGACGGTGCGACCTTCGGTGCCACCCACCAACGCTGGACCGTTGGCTCGACCCAAACCGTCAAGGACGGGGTAAGGGTCCGATATCGGGCGGCGCCCGAAAGGACCGAATGCGCAAGCGAGGTCGTCGCCCCGGGCGCGCTAGAGGCGGTTGCCTTGTTCATCCGGCGGGTTGTCTGATGGCGATCTGCATCCCAAACACCCTGCCAGAGAACATGCCGCACGACTCGGAAGCCCTCCTGATGAGGGCCTTCCAGACGCGCCTCGGCGACGATTATCTGGTTTTCCACTCGTTCCCGTGGCTGGCGCCCGAGCGGGACGACCTCACTTCTCCGGTTCGCGAAGGGGAGGCCGACTTCGTCCTCCTCCATCGCGAGAAGGGAATGCTGGTCATCGAGGCGAAGGGCGGCGAGGTCGTACTGCGCAATCGTCAATGGTCTCGGCTAGTAGGCGGCGGCCGGCTGAAGGACCTACGTGACCCGGCGCAGCAGGTGAGAAGGGCCGCCAGGGCGCTGCGCAAGCGCATCGAACTGATCTGCGGCGAAACCATCTACCAGAAGGTCCGGTTCGCGACCGCCGTCGCTTTCCCACACTGCGTTTTCCGAGATACTCCGCCAGCGGACTTGCCGGCCCGCACCATTATGACGATGGATGACCTGGCGGACATCGAGAACGCAATCGACCGCGCCTATGACGCCTTCGGGCGCTTCCACACGGCGCTGACAGGTCCCGAATTCGAAGCGGTGCGCCAAGCGCTCGCCCCGGAGTTTGCAGTCTGTGAGCCGCTGAAGCTCGATGTCGACGCGGCGGGCCAGGTGCTGGCCCGACTGACGCGTCAGCAGATCCAGATTCTGAACGGGTTCGCGGCGAACCCTCGCGCGGTCATCCACGGCGTCGCCGGGTCCGGCAAGACGATGCTTGGCCTGCAGAGAGCGCGCCGGTTCGCCCGGGATGGCTGCTCGGTGCTCTTCACATGTTTCAACGCCGAATTGGCTCGCTGGCTGAACGAGCAGATCGCCAACGACGAGTACGACAAAGGATCTTTAACGATCCGCCATTTCCACGGCCTCGCCGCGGAGATCCTGAAGAAGGCGGGACTCCCGCTCGATCCAGTCGGCGACAACACCCATTACTGGGACGTCGTCGTACCGGATCAGATGGCGACTGCAGCCGCAGCACTTTATCCGGATGATCCGCCTTTCGACGCTCTCGTGGTCGATGAGGCTCAAGATTTCAGCCCGGGGTGGTGGGATGCGCTCGCGTACCTGACCGGTCTCGGCGACGACGTCCCGACCTGGGCCTTCCTAGATCGAGATCAGAGCTTGCGCCGGGACCCCGTCGATCCGCCTCTCGAAAACGCTGCGATCCTTCATCTCGACACCAACTGCAGGAACACGCGCCGCATCGTCGGCTTTGCCGCGGCAACGGCCAAGATCACGGCCGAAGCCGCAGAGATGGCCCCCCTCGGCCGACCTCCGCGCCTCATCTTCGCCCAAACCCAAGGCGCCATGCCTGGCCTTGTCCAAGGCGAGTTACAGCGTCTGCTGCGAGACCATCGTCTGAACCCTGATCAGGTCGCGCTGATCGGCCCGACCGCCTGGAAGAATGGCGTGTTGGCCCGCTGGACCGAGATGGCCGGCGTCAAGCTAACCGACTCCGCCAGCGAATGGCGCAAGGGGCAAGCCATCCTCTGCACCACGGCGCGCAGTTTCAAGGGCTTGGAGGCGGATGTCGTCATTCTTTACGGCATCAACGGCGTCGGCGGGCTCTTCACGGAAAGTGACCTCTACGTCGCGGTCACCCGTGCTCGGGGCCACCTTCTTGTGGTGACGCAGAACTCAAGCTTCGCCGACCAGATGAAGGCCGCCATCATTGGCGTCTCCGCCATCGGAACCGAACTGGAAGCGCTATGACGCGTGCGGCTTGGGCGGAGGCGATCGGCGCCGAACTTGACGACGCGGGCCTCCCCACGATCGAGACCGTCGTCGGCCACATCCGCGCCGCCGCCGCCGTCGAACCCTATCTGCTGCGAAGCCGCATCACCCGAGCGCTCAAGGAAAGCTACAGCCCTTTCGGCGGTGAGGATGGCGATCTCGGCCCGCTCATTCACCAAGGCTGCGACATCCTTGTGCGGCTCGGCGACCTAACCGCTTTCCAATCAGATGGCGGACTGGGCTACGTGGCGACGCCCGAACGGCTGGTTGAGCTCGATGCAGACCGCGTCGTCGTTCTCGGGATGTCTGCGGGTTCCGCGACGCCGGTAACCGGCTTGGTCCGTCGCCTTTCTCGGGACACGGCCATCGAGACCATTTCCGCGCCCCTGGTCGGTCTGGCGGACGAACTCGGCCCCCCTGAATGGCGTCTTCACATTCTGGCCCTCGGCGGCATGGATGAACGGACCGGTGGACCAGGGGGCCTCTTCACACGGCTGGCCGGCGCCGCCGCAAGCGGCGAGCGCCTGGATCGTGCCGAGCCCGCGGCGCTTCGCGTCCTATCAAAACGGGGGCCCTACTTCGGCAAGGCACAAGTCGTTGCCGGAGACGGACGATGGACTGGCCTCCTGGGGGAGGGGGCGTTCTGCGCCTCCCGACGTAAAACCTACAGCTGGCAGAACTGCGTAATTTCAGCGTCTGCGCAGGGTGTCCGCGCGGTCGACGTCACCAACCTCGACCGCTGGCGCTGGGCCGTCGTCGGACAGACCAGGCTCGCCGGGGATCCGGTATTTGATTGGCACGACGGCCAACTCCAATGCTTCACGCCTCCGCCATTTCAGTTGCAGCGGCTTTTAGACCTATCCGGAGACAATGTAGGCCCTTGGAAATGGGCCGTCTCGCAGACGGCTGCTGACCTCGCGGAACAACTCACCGCCTAACGATCATTGCACCTTCAGGACGATGGAGCGGGGCGTAAACTGCGACGTCATTAGCGCCTGAAGCATGCCGTCCAGATGAGCTTGGCGCATCTCGGCCCCGACCTCAGCGAGAAGGATCGCAAGGTCGTTGGCCCGCCGTCGCGCCCGGTCAAAGGCGAGTGTGCCGCCACGCAAGCGGCCGGCCGCCTCGACTGCTTGAGCGGCTGCGAGCGCCTCCTGCGCCTCCATGCGGGTCTTGAAGCGTCGTAACGGCAATGCTCCGGCGAGGCGCCGCCCGCGGTGCTCCATGCCTGCCCTCACGAGATCTTTCAGACGTTCGACCAGCACCCCCCGAGCGGTGACCGCCATGGCCGAGTCGCCGTGCGAAAGGCCTCGGCTCGAGATGTGTTCCGGTATGCTCACGCGGCCACTGGCTCCAACCAGCACCCTCGGATCGATTTCCTCGGGCGTAGGGCCGAGCCGCGCGCCAAGTAGAAACAGATCCGGTTGCGCAAGGTCAGTGAACCAACGCGCATCGGCCAAGTGTTCCTCGTAGGCCCTGCGAACAGCCGCCTGCATCGCGTCGCGCTCGGCCTGCGTATCGCCAGCCGAAGGCCGATCCTCCAGGATCGACGGGTCAAATGGGCGTCCTGACGTCGGCCTGAGCATGGCGCTGAGCAGTAGCACCCGCTCGCCCTTGAGCCCGGACGCCGGATGATCCTCCGGCACGCGAACGACGTGCTCGTTCTTCGTCGTGCTCGTCCACGCCAACTGAGAGAAGGTCTCGATGACACTGTCGTGAACCGGGTCGCCATGGTCGAAGAAGTGCAGCCGCCGTTCGCCGACATTGGAATTGGGCGGTGAATGTAGGTCGGTTCGCTTCAGCAGCAGGGCCACATGACGCCAAGGCCCGTCCGTTTCCAGCTCGGGAACGACGACGTCGCCCTGCTCAGGCCGATGAGGGTACCAGAGGGTCCTGTAGGGCTGACCGGTCTTCTCATCAGTCCGTTTCTGAAGCCGCAGGACTCTCAGTTCATCGGAAAGCGTGAGAAGACGTTTTGCACCCGCCTCACGCTCGATGAACCAATTTGGTCTCGGTGCATCGTCTGCGTCCGACATTGGCAAGGCATAACGCTGGCTTACCATCGCCTCGTAGCGGGCTTTCGCCTCAGCCGCCCGCTTCGGCGCACCGAAGCGCGAGTAGCTGCGCCAACCCTCAATGTCCCGGCGCTGCGCCGTCGCTGCCGAGATCAATGCAGGCCAGTTACCCGAGATGCCGTAGGCGGCCGTATCGATCGCCTGCGCCAGGCTCGTCCACGCATCCTCATCGAATACCCGCCCACCCGAAAAGACATCGGCGGCCTCGTAGACCTCGAGGATCCGCGCTTCGATGGAATCACGAGTGACAATCGGAGTGATCCGGATCGTTCGTTTACCTGGCCGACCCTTACCTCCCAGCCGGTCAAGCCTACCGATCCACTGATCAACGTCCCGCGGGTCCCAAGGGAGAACGTAGAAGACCAGTTCTGTAGCGAACTGGAAATTATGACCCTCAGCCGCCACATCCGCGGCAACCAACACCTTCGCTTTGCCCGACTCGAACGGCTCGACCTCATCGCGCAACTGCGCAACGTGGACGTCCATTTCGACATCCGATCCGCCGTAGGCCCGCCGCTTCGTGGCGACCTTGACCTCGACTAGCTTTTCGATGGCTGCTGCAAGGTGATCGACGCTTCGGTTGTCGTCGGCGACCACCACCACCCGAGCCGCCGGTGCGGCCGCAAATGTCGCGCGCAAGTGGTCGATCAAGGCGTCGAGTTTAGCGTCTCCAAGATCGCGGGCGGCAGCTTCCAGTGAGCGCAGCGCGGTCGCCATTTTGGCAGTCGGCCGCTTGAGCGTGCTGACCCGATTAATCAGCGCCTGGGGGCTCGCCAGGGCTGTCTGTAGAAGGGCCTCGCCGCGGACATTGACGCCCTCGCTGACTGCCGCCCCCAGGTAGCGCCTCGCGGCATCGACACGATCCGCGTCGCCATCAGTCGGCGCCACGACTATCGCCCGGTAACGACGCTGCGGCAGCGCGTCTGGATAGTCGGCTCGCCTCGTCCGGATCACCCGGCGAAACGCGCCGTGGGTCTCGGCGTAGAAACTCCGGCCCATCCCCGCTGGCGTCGTTAGGCCCTCCGGTTCATCGGCCTTGCCCGTAATGAAATCAAACGCCTCATCTTCGCGGGCTGCCAGCAACTCCAAAATATCCTCGCCTGACGCGTCCGCTCGGCGAGCAAGATCAGGCTCCAGGATCTCCAAGATAGCACGACGCAGACCTTCATCGTGCAAGGCCGGCGTCGCGCTCAACAGCAGCACGTGGGGAATACTGCGGCTCGCGGCGCCCACCAAATCGCGCATCTGCTGCCCGAGCTTGGGGTACTCGTCGACAACCAGGGCATCATAGAATTTTGCATTCAACCGAACGGCGCCGGCGGCCAAACGGGCAGGGCGGAACAGCTCGACGGCGATGTGACCCTTCCTCGGGCGAAGAGGCGGACTCTCCTCATCCGGCTCGATCGCCACGCCACCGGCGCCGATGTGCGTCCGGCACAGGAATTCCTCGTTCCATTGGTGATTAAGATCGTCCGGCGTCACGAGGGCGACGCGAAGGCCCGTGTCTCGCTGAGCAGCGAGAGCGCGCAGCACCATAAGGGCCTGGATGGTTTTGCCGAGCCCGACCTCATCGGCCAGGAGGAACCGACACGCCGTGTCCGTCGCCATTTGACTGACATTGTCGATTTGATGGGGATAGCTGAACGCGGCCACCCCTAAGGCGCCGAGTAAAGCTTGGTCGGCATCTGCCAGCCGCGCTTGGCCGTGGAGGCTCAACCAGTATGCAGCGAGTTGGTCCACCATCACGCCGCCCGCGCCATGCGCGCTGAAACGAACCGTACCGTCCGCGCCAAAAACACATCCCTGGACATGGCTGCAAAGGTGCCGGTGTCGGGATCCGCTGCTCCGGGGTTCAACCAGAACTGCAGCGCCTCACAAGCAGCATCAAGACCAATCTGGCTCCGCGGAAGGGCCCATGCCGCGGTCCAATCCGCGAGGAAAACTGAGGCCTCTGCGAGATCGCTACCCGCGAACCCTCGCCGGCCAAGAACCCGCGCTCCCGACGTCGGTGCGATCAAATCCATCAACGGCGATCGCCCCGACGCCTCGAGCGCCGCTATCGCAGCTTCGCGCCACTGGTCGTCCGAGGCGCCGAAGTCCATATCGTCCGCGTCAAACTCAACCATTCGTCCATGGGCCTGCGCGTTCCGCAGCATCTCGGCGAACGCCTCGACGAGCGCTTGGTCGGCGCACGCATCATCAATGACACCTTCGTCTGTCCAATCCGGGCAGGACCGCGCCAGAGCCTCGCCGAAGCGACCGGCAAAATCGGCCCTATCAGTCGGATCAAGCGCGCCAGCTTGGTCTCCGACCGCGTGCGGTAGGATATTGTCGAATAGCAACATCGACGGCGAATCCGTCACAGCGCGCCCTTCCAGCGCATGCCATTCTGGACCGCACAGGGCTGAAACGAGCGGGTCTTCAAATTGGCGGACGACGCGCACGCGCGCAGCGACAGAGGCAATGCTCCTTGCCTCGGCGGTGGCCCAAGCGCGACGTGAGCGAGCTAGGTCGATCAGGCCGCCGCCGTCCTCTCGTAGCCGCCGGCGCCCTTCGATTCCCGAGAAATTGCTGCCGAGATCCCCAAATCCAAACTGATCAGGCGCCTCGATTCTTCCTGGTGCGGCGAGGCGCCCATCGTCGAAGCGGAAGGTCCGAAGGATGGCACCGCCGCCCGGTCCAGCAAGGTTGAACCGGAAGGGCCGCTGCGCTTGCGCGACCACTTCTTGAGTGGGCCGGCCGAGCCCTGCTCCAGGCTCCTCCGCCGACCAGTCGATATCACCGTCTCGCCGTCGCAAATGCACCGTATCCCAAGGGTGCCGCCCGACGCGCACCCGGAGCGTCGCACGCCCGGCCTGAAGGATTCTCAGCCGAATGTGCTCAGCCTGTAGTGCGTTGAGGATCAGGCTCGATTGAGCCAGCCCGGTCCCCTCGTCACTCAGTTCATCAGTGGCGTAGGCGATGATCTCATCGTCGATCATCGCAAGCATCTCGACCGGCCAGCGGGCACCCGGGATGGGGCTTTGGATTTTCGCCAGTAGGCGCTCTTCGATCAGAGCGTCGAACGCGCTCTCCCTTTCGAACAGGAACACACCCGGCGTCGCCGTCATTGGCTCGCGTGGAGCGCTCACCGTAAGGCCGTGAGCGGCCCCGTCCCGGCGGCTCAACTTCTCGATCCGCAGGCCTGCGCCATTGATCACGCAAAACGGCGTCTGCGCTGTCACGTGCCGCCGGGGAAGCGTAAGCGCGTCCTGCGGAGCGCGTGCTACCGTGTTTGTCGAAGATACGCTTCCGCCAAGCCACCTTGCTTCCGCCAGCAGCGCGCGATCATGGGGATCAGAAAGGTCCGCCCGCCGAACGGGGGCGCCGGCAACAACCCCCTCGGCAGCAAGGCTCTCAAACTTGCCCGCCTGGTCCACCACCCAGAGGTGGCCCTGGTCGAGGCGAATAGGCAATTCAATCCGATCGGCCTCGTCGCCCGCTCGCAGGAAAACGAGGGGCGCGTCCCAATCCACCGTGCGGCCCATAAGGGCCTCCGCGATCTCCGCTTCGTCCTCGAAGACAGTTCGCGCGTCGGCCGCGGCTGGCCCGTTTCCACCGGGTAGGGCCGTCAGCCGGATCACAATCGGAAGTGACCCAAACATGTTGTCGGAGGCCGTCCGCGACTGTCCCCAGAGCTTCGGACGCCAAGCTCTCGCTGACGCCTGCTTCCGGCCCAGTTCGACGAGCGGTGGAGGGAGACTTGGCCAACTGACCGAAAATACAAACTCTTCGCCGATCCGCCGCAACCCCAGGGCCCCGCTCTCTGGCAGCAACGGCGTCGTGGTCGTCGGCCTGCGCCGTCTCGCCTCTCTCAACGCGAAAAAGGCCTCTGACTGGTGGGCAAACGCAGCCTTGAGACGCTCGAAGGTCGGATCGGGCAGCGATCCCTTCCCATTGTCGCCCAGTAGCGCAGTAATCACACGCGCCGCCGGTCCCTCCGGCTGCAACCAGTCCGACAGTCGGGCCCCTTCCCACGACTGAGCCCAGGCGCGAAGGGAGGAGAGGTCCGGCCTGCGCGTGCTGGTAGCTGAGGCCACGCCGGCGACGGGCCCTCGCGCGAGCAGCCGGGAGACGGGCCCAGCCAATTCGTAGGGCATGAGCGCGTTTGCGATCGGCCACGCGATGATTGAAAACTGCGTCGCGAATCCGCTGTCACTAGGTCGCTGTAGGGCGAAGCGGTCAGCAAGACTGCCGAACGCTGATGAAAGGAGGTGGCGCTGCCCGACCGGGATCGGCCGGCCCAGCAACCCTTCAAACTTCCCCCAGAAGACCGTTCCAACGCCCTCGAACCGGTACCCGATCTCACTCGCCGCGGCACAAGCAGAGATGGGGTATTCCTTGATCAGCGCCTCGAAGTCGATGCCGCCCAAGAGTTGGGGGAGTTCGAGGAGCGGATCTGACCAAAGGGCTGCAGCATCGACTACCTCGATCATGGTGATGGTTCGGCCAAGGCTCCCATTCGCGAGCTTGCCCAGGTGAGCCTCCAGCCGAGCTTCGATTGTACTAAGCGTGTCCGCCCCCATGGATCACCCCACACCTCGTCCGTCTTCACTTAAGCGCAAATTTGCTTGCCGGGACAGGAGAGTCGCCTAGGCGGCCTTGCCGAATAGCTGCGGCAAGGCCGAATGGCGGAGAGCGGACCTTGTAGCCCGTCTGAATGTCGCCTTTTGGAGGTCGGCGATAAAACCGCTCCTGGCGCTTGCGGGCCGTCGCTAGCTTTACGCTACCTAAGCGCCACCTCGTTCGAGCAACTCGAGCTCGCCTGTGACGGCAACCCGATCGTATTCAGCTACGTCAGGCACCCGGCCGAGTTCGACTACGCGGCGAAGAAGTCGCGCTAGTAGATCGCTGGCGAACTCGTACCCTCGGCGCAGCGTTTCGGCATCGCCACCACCCCCGTGCACCACTTTTGACCGAAGCTTATAGGCAGCTTTTACCGCCGCGAAGATCCTAGCTTTTTCGTCCCCACTGCCCTGTAGAAGGATCGCTGTGTTGAGCGCGAGCCGGCGAGTGATTTCTGCCTCGACCCCCACTAGGCCTTCGATCCCCGCCCAAAGCAGCATGATCCGGGCGTCGTCATCGGGAAGATATTGCGCATTGTTGTAGTACCGTTGCGCCGAAGTAAAAGCGTTATTGGAAAGCAGCTTCGCGAAGTCTCCATAGTGGTCGGCAGCCCATCGCAGGTTCTCTGGCGTCGCTGCGACGGCGCGGGGCAAGGGCTTGAAGACCAAGTTTCGGTTGGCGATCGCGAAGCCTGCACTTTGAGAGTAGCTGTAGAGCGGCATCACCGGAGCAGCGATAGCAAGGCCCAGCAAGCTAAACGTCCACAGCGAATTCCAAGCCTTTGCCGCAAGTAACTCGCCGCCTTGAGGCTCGCAGACTACCAGCGAGAAATCGGCGAGCCGTTCCATTACAATCAGCGCGGCGTCTTCGCTCAGCTGGCCCACCGTCGTCCCGAACGAAGTCTGACGCATCGGCGTCCCAGCAGAGATCGTGACGCCGTCGGCGAGTTTGAAATCGGACGTGACGGTCAGGCCATGCCCGACGATTTGGACCTGATGGCCTGGCCCGACTACAATCCCAACCATCGTGCCTTCATCCCTCGGTGGAAGAGCTGCCTAGCGAGTTACGTGTTGGCGGCTGTCAGAGTTCTTAGCCACTGCGCAATGTCAGCGCTCTTCGCTAAATGTTCCGCTTGTAGCTCCTCAAGCGCGTCTTGCCGACGCTGCGCCTTCACGGCCTCGTTATAGGCTTCCCTGAGGGTTGCGTCGGCAGCCTCCCGCGTCACATCGTCAGCCGCTGCATAATAGTCGATGAGTGCGGTTAAGCCGACGCCTCGCAGCCGCTCCGCGTCAGCGGTGAGTTGCTGTCGCATGTCGGATGTGATGCCTTGGATCGTCATTCTCTTCCCAAACCCATGTCTATGCCGTGCCCTGCCGACGCCGCAGACGTCCACTATACAGCGGCTTCCGCATGTCCGCTTTTGGCGCCAACCCGACTTTCCACGCGTCTCGCCCTCGACTTCCTGGTCGAAGGAAGCCCGTGTGGAGGCCATGACCGAGAGTGAAGACGATGACCCCCGACCCCGGCATTTGGAAGACATGATGTTGTCGGCGATCTGGACGCGGCTGGAGCAGGCGGGGGACCTGGCCACGGCCTCCGACGTGATGGCTGCCCTGCCAGATGTGGCGGCGCTCGCGGATGAGACGGCCATATTGGCCCGCGCTCTGGAACTCCTTCGGCGGACAGAATCCGAAGGCTGAGATTTCTCCTTCTTCCATTGGACTTGGCGGCGGAAGCAAGCGTTGGTCGCTCCACCGCAAGGGTGCGGATGGAGAGAAATCATGAACCAGAACAATATGAAGCCGGCTGGCGAAGGTGCGTCACAGCCCGCGCGCTTCAGCAAGATCAGCCAGGTGGTCGCCCTACTGCGCCGCCCCGAAGGCGCCACGGCGGCTCAGATCATGGCGGCGACCGGCTGGCAGGCCCACAGCGTGCGCGGCGCCATCGCCGGGCAGATTCGCAAGAAGCTGGGCCTGACGGTCGCGACCGAGAAGGTCGGGGGCCTGACCGTCTATCGCATCACGGCCGCCTGATGGCGGAAGACACGGTGACCCTGGAGGGCCTGCGGGCGGAATGGCGGGACAAGTTCATGACCGCTCCGCCAAAGCTCAGATCCCGCGACCTGATGGCGCGGGAGATCGCCTATCGCGAACAGGTCGCCCGCGAGGGCGGCCTGTCCCGGACGATGGAACAGCGCCTGGCCAGGTTGGCGGAGCGGTTCGCCGAGGACGAGGCCTACCAGCCGTCCCAGGCCCCGAGGATTAAGCCCGGTAGCTGCTTCGTGAAGGACTGGCGAGGCGAACGCCATGAGGTCTGGGTGAAGGAGGAAGGCTTCAACTACCGGGGTAGGGACTTCGCTTCCCTCAGTCAGGTCGCCTTCGCCATCACCGGCACCAAGTGGAACGGACCGGCCTTCTTCGGTCAGAGGAAAGCGGGGCGGCCATGAAAGCCCTCCGCTGCGCCATCTACACCCGTAAATCCACCGAGGAGGGGCTGGAACAGGGCTTCAACAGCCTGCACGCCCAGCGGGAGGCCTGCGAGGCCTATGTCCTGTCCCAGGCCGGCGAAGGCTGGCAGGCCCTGCCCAGGGAATATGACGACGGCGGCTATTCCGGCGGCAGCATGGAGCGACCGGGGCTGAAGCAACTCATGGCCGACATCGCCAAGGGCGAGATCGACATCGTGGTGGTCTACAAGGTGGACCGCCTGACCCGGTCGCTGCCGGACTTCGCCAAGATGGTGGAGGCCTTCGACGCCAGGGGCGTCAGCTTCGTCTCGGTGACCCAGGCCTTTAACACCACCAACAGCATGGGACGGCTGACCCTGAACGTGCTGCTGTCCTTCGCCCAGTTCGAGCGGGAGGTCACGGCCGAGCGGATCCGAGACAAGATCGCGGCGTCCAAGGCCAAGGGCATGTGGATGGGAGGGCCGCCGCCGCTGGGATACGATGGCGTGGACCACAGGCTGATCCCGAACGCCGATGAGGCGCCCACGGTCAGGATGATGTTCGAGCGATACCTCGAACTGCGCTCGGTCCTGGAACTACAGGCCGAACTGAGGCGACAGGGCGTTCGATCCAAGCTCCGGACGACCAAGGCCGGCAAGGTTCGGGGCGGGGCCGTGATCAGTCCCGGCGCCTTGCGGCTGATCCTGATGAACCCCGTCTACAAGGGCGCGCTCAGGCACAAGGAGAAGCTGGTCGAGGGGGCGCACGAGGCGATAGTGCCTCCCGAGACCTGGGAGGCCGTCAACGCGGCTTTGACACGACGCAGCCAATCGCTCGCCGAGGATCGCGCCCGGGGAACCAGCGGCCTTCTCTGCGGCATCCTGAAGGATGACCGGGGGCATACGATGCGGCCGGTGCATACCAAGGGGAAGGCTGGCCAGCGTTACCGGTTTTACTCCTCGGTCGCCCTGGAAAATGGAAGGAAGGACGAGGCCGGTAGCGTGACGCGAATCTCCGCCGGGGTGATCGAGGCCTTCGTCGCCAACAGGATCCTTCCGGCGCTCGATCCAGCCTGGAGGCTGGACGCCGAGCCCGACCAGCGTTTGAGAACCGCCATGGCCAAGGTCACCCTGGGCGAGACTCAGGTTCGTATCCTGACGGCCAAGGGAGCGATTCCTGGTGACCGAACGATCCAGGGCGCCGAACGAGAGGAGCGGGCCGATGGCGAGATCGAGTGGATCCTGCCGGTCCGGCTGAAGCACCGGCACAACGCGGTCTTGATCGAGGCCGAGGGACAATCCCCAACGGCCGCCAATCGGATCGATCGCGCCCTGGTCAGGGCCGTCGCCATGGCCAGGCGATGGACGGCCGACCTCAGGACCGGTCGTCATGGATCGACCGCCCAACTGGCCAAGGCCGAGAATCTCTGTGTTCGCTACCTCGGCCAGATCCTGCCCCTGGCCTACATGGCGCCGGATCTGGTGGAGCAGATCATCGCGGGACGTCAGCCCCAGGCCCTGTCACTCGGCGCCTTGATCGCCCATCCCTTCCCGATGGATTGGAACGAGCAGCGCAGGCTGTTCATGGCCATCGGCGCGGTCGGCTAGACCCGACCCTTCCTCACGATCGGAGACTTAAATCCCGCCGCCGGTCCTCCGGCGGCGGCTCGGTTCGGGCTAACCCTTCTCCGCGGACACCTGCGGCCAAACCCGGAAGTGGAAACATGGGCCTGGAGAATGGGGCGGGGAACAGCCGGCCAAACCGCGCGGAAATCCTCTCCACGGCGGGATTGGCGTCCGCGTTAACCGTCTAACTGTCTGAAAAGAGTGGCCAGTCTCCCCCTTCCCCGGCCGGCCGGTGAAAGGGGGAGACTGATTGGTGGAGCTTAGCGGAGTCGAACCGCTGACCTCTTGCATGCCATGCAAGCGCTCTACCAGCTGAGCTAAAGCCCCGGACCTGTCGGTCTGGATCGCCCGGTTCATCTTGCGATGGCCCCCGGCGAGGCGGCGGAAACTAGGTCAGGCTTTTTCTGCGATCAAGCCCGTTTCGAGATTTATTTTCACCGCGTTCCCAAGGGTGAAAATACGCAGGTTTTTCAAACCGGAAGGTTCGAAAGGCCTGCTGTCCCGCCGCGTCTCCCTAACGGGAAATGCGGCGGGTGCAACAAGTTTCTGAGCCTATCCACAGGCCTCGAACAGGTCGGGCCTCAAGGAGTGCGAAGCGCGATAGGCCCACAAAAGGATCAGTCGTCGTCGCGCGACGGCTTGGCGATCTCGTCGTCGATCGAGTCGTCGTCTTCGTCTTCGATGAACGGCACGGAGTCGTCATCGTCGTCGGCCAGCAGATCGTCGTCTCCGTCGGTCGAGCCCATGCCGGCTTCTTCCGAGGCGTCGGCGGGGGAGTCTTCGTCCTCGTCGTCCGGCGTCAGGATCGGCTCGTGGCCTTCCTCGTCGATTTCCGGCGTCTTGACGTCGTCTTCCTCGTCCTCGTCGCCGTCGATCTTCTTGTCCGTGACCTGATCATCCGTGTCCTCATCGTCGGACGGATAACCGGGACGGGCGCGGCGGCTGCGCAGCTTCATCGCCTCTTCGGGATCGAAGTCGGTTCCGCATTTGGGGCAGTGCGCGGGGCGACGGTTCAGGTCGTAGAACTTCGCCTGGCAGTTGGGGCAGACCTGTTTGGCGCCCAGTTCGGGATTGGCCACGTTTGGATGCTTTCAACGGGTTGAATTCGGGGCGGTCCCTTGCCACCCCTTTGACCCGCTGTCAAAAGCTGTCTTTCGCGCCGCCCGCGCGGCCCTTTGCACAATACAGCCTGAAGCGGGTGATCATGCCGTCCCAACTGACTTCGCGCCGCGCATCCGCCCTGACCGGAAAGGTCCGCGCGCCGGGCGACAAGTCGATGTCGCACCGGTCGATGATCCTGGGTGGAATGGCGTCCGGCGTGACCGAGGTCGAGGGTCTTCTGGAAGGCGACGACGTTCTGGCCACCGCCCGCGCGGTCGAAGCGTTCGGCGCCAAGGTCGAGCGGATCGGTGATGGGACATGGCGGATCGAGGGGGCGGGCGGGTTCAAGACGCCGGCCTCGGTGATCGACTGCGGCAACGCCGGAACCGGGGTGCGCCTGCTGATGGGGGCGGCGGCCGGCTATCCGCTGACGGCGACCTTCGATGGCGACGGCTCGCTGAGAAAGCGCCCGATGAAGCGGGTCACGGGACCGCTGGCCGACATGGGCGCGGCGTTCGATTGGCAGGCGGCAGAGGATCGGCTTCCGGTGGCCCTGACCGGCGGCGCGCTGAAGGCCATCGACTATGTGCAGACGGTGGCCTCGGCCCAGGTGAAGTCGGCCATTCTGCTGGCCGGGCTGAACGCCGAGGGCGTCACCTCCGTGATCGAGCCGGAAAAGAGCCGCGACCACACCGAGCGGATGCTGCGGGCCTTCGGCGCCGAGGTGGGCGTCGAGGAGAGGGGCGAGGGCTGGAAGGTGACGCTGAAGGGCGGTCAGGCCCTGACCGGGACTTTCGTCGCCGTGCCGGGCGATCCGTCCTCGGCGGCGTTTCCCCTGGCGGCCGGTCTGATCGTTCCGGGGTCGGAGGTCACGGTCGAGGGGGTGATGCTGAACCCGCTCCGCACCGGCCTGTTCGACACCTGGATCGAGATGGGCGCCGACCTGACCATTACGAACCGGCGCGAGGCCGGGGGCGAAGAGGTCGGCGACATCACCGCCCGTCATTCGTCCCTGAAGGGCGTGGTCGTGCCCGAGGATCGCGCCGCCTCCATGATCGACGAATATCCGATCCTGGCGGCGACGGCGGCCTTTGCGGACGGCGTCACCGTCATGCGCGGCGTGGGTGAAATGCGGGTCAAGGAAAGCGACCGGATCTCGCTGATGGTCGAGGGACTGCGCGCCTGCGGCGTTCAGGTCGAGGAGGAACCGGAAGGTTTTATCGTCACCGGCGCCGGCCACGGCGGGACCGTGCGTGGCGGCGGCCTGGTCCATACCGCCCACGACCACCGCATCGCCATGAGCCATCTGGTCCTCGGCCTGGCCGCCGAACAGCCGGTCTCGGTCGACGAGCCCGGCATGATCGCAACCAGCTTCCCCGGCTTCGTCGAGATGATGAATGGACTGGGCGGGCGGATGTCGCAATGAGCAGCAATCGGGAGACCGCGCCGATCAGGATCGCCGCTTTTGGTCTGCTGACGCTTGTGTTCAGCTGGGCGGTTCTCACGCTGCATCGGTCAGGCGAGATCGATTGGAGTTTTCGAGTAAATAAGGTGCCGTCCGTCTTTCGATTGAGTCGCGCGGTTGACGGTTGGCAGTTTGACTTGCTGGTCGCGATCTGCGGCCTCCTGGCTCTCGCGAGCATCTTCTTTGTCGGACTCGCGATTTCAGACCTCATCGCGCCGGAAAAAGCTGAAGCATGAGCCAGGCCCTGATCATCGCCGTCGACGGACCGGCCGCCTCTGGCAAGGGGACCATCGCCGCGCGCCTGGCCCAGGCCTATGGCCTGCCACATCTGGATACGGGGCTGCTGTACCGGGCCGTGGGCGCAAAGGTGCTGGCGGAGGGCGGATCGTTGGATGATGAGGCCGCGGCGACGCGGGCGGCGCGGGGGCTGGATGCGGCAGGCCTGTCGGAGGATCCGCGCCTGACGACGGGCGAGGCGGGCGAGGCGGCCAGCCGTGTCGCCAGCTTCGCCGGCGTGCGGGCGGCTCTGCTTGAACTGCAGCAGGCGTTCGCGGCCCAGGCGGGCGGCGCGGTGCTCGACGGACGCGACATCGGCACGGTGATTGCGCCGAATGCTCAGGCCAAACTGTTCGTCACCGCAACGCCCGAGGTGCGGGCCACGCGCCGCTGGAAACAACTGACGGCGCGAGGATCGGACATCGCCTTTGACGCCATGCTGGCCGACATTCAGCGCCGCGACGAGCGCGACGCCGGGCGCGGAGCGGCCCCGATGGTCCAGGCGGACGACGCGGTCTTGCTGGATACGACCGATCTGGGTATAGAGGCCGCCTTCGATGCGGCCCGCCGTATCGTCGAGGCGGCGCGCGCGAAACACGGTCTCTGACCCATTTCGCAAATCCAACGCTCCCACCCTCGGCCTCCGCGGGCGTTTTGATCGTTCTGAACGGCCTCGCATCCCGACGACCTGACTCCATCTTTTCCCATCGCCCCGCGCGCCGCCTTTCGCTGCGTCAGGGGTCCACCTCGCGCGGGACCGTCCTTTGGTCACGCGCCACAGCCCCACTGGAAACACCAGAGCTTCATGTCTGATACTCTCAACCCCACGCGCGACGACTTCTCGGCGCTGCTCGACGAACAACTGTCGGGCCGCGACTTCGGCGAAGGCCAGGTCGTTCACGGCCGCGTCGTCGGCATCGAAAAAGACATCGTCATCATCGACGTTGGTCTGAAGACCGAAGGCCGCATCGCCATGCGCGAATTCGGCCAAGGCGACGACGGCGCCCTGCCCAAGGTCGGCGACAACGTCGAGGTTTACCTGGAGCGCGTCGAGAACGCCCTGGGCGAAGCCGTCATCAGCCGCGACAAGGCTCGTCGCGAAGAAGCCTGGACCCGTCTGGAAGTCGTGTTCGCCGAAGGTCAGCCGGTCAACGGCGCCATCGTCGGTCGCGTCAAGGGCGGCTTCACCGTCGATCTGGGCGGCGCCTCGGCCTTCCTGCCGGGTTCGCAAGTCGACATCCGTCCGGTCCGCGACGTCGGCCCGCTGATGGGCAAGGAGCAGCCCTTCGCCATCCTGAAGATGGACCGTCCGCGCGGCAACATCGTCGTGTCGCGTCGCGCCATCCTGGAAGAAGCCCGCGCCGAACAGCGCACGGAACTGGTCGGTCAGCTGGCCGAGGGTGAAGTCCGCGAAGGCGTCGTCAAGAACATCACCGACTACGGCGCGTTCGTCGACCTGGGCGGCATCGACGGCCTGCTGCACGTCACCGACATGTCGTGGAAGCGCGTCTCGCACCCGAGCCAGGTTCTGGCCGTCGGCGACACCGTCAAGGTCCAGATCGTCAAGATCAACCCGGACACCCAGCGTATCTCGCTGGGCATGAAGCAACTGCAGTCGGACCCCTGGGACGGCGTGGAAGCCAAGTATCCGGTCGGCGCCAAGTACACGGGCCGCATCACCAACATCACCGACTACGGCGCCTTCGTGGAGCTGGAAGCCGGTGTCGAGGGCCTGGTGCACGTCTCGGAAATGTCCTGGACCAAGAAGAACGTCCACCCCGGCAAGATCGTCTCGACCTCGCAGGAAGTCGACGTCGTGGTTCTGGATGTCGACGCCTCCAAGCGCCGCATCTCGCTGGGCCTGAAGCAGGCTCAGGACAATCCTTGGGACGCCTTCGTCGCCAACAACCCGATCGGTTCGACCGTCGAGGGCGAAGTCAAGAACGCCACCGAGTTCGGCCTGTTCATCGGCCTGGACAACGACATCGACGGCATGGTGCACCTGTCCGACCTCGACTGGTCGGTGTCGGGTGAAGAAGCCATCCAGCGCTACCGCAAGGGCGAGATGGTCAAGGCCAAGGTCCTGGACGTCGACGTCGAGAAGGAACGCGTCTCGCTGGGCATCAAGCAGCTGGGCGGCGATCCGATCGGCGAGGGCGACACCTATCGTCGCGGCCAGCAGATCACCGTCACCGTGACGGCGATCGAGTCGGGCGGCATCGAGGTCAAGTTCGGTGAAGACGACGCGCCGGTGACGGCCTTCGTTCGCAAGTCGGACCTGTCGCGCGACCGTAACGAGCAACGTCCGGAACGCTTCGCCGTCGGCGACCGCGTCGACGCCATGATCACCGCCGTGGACAAGGCCTCGCGCCGCGTCTCGGTGTCGATCAAGGCGCTGGAAATGAAGGACGAGCAGGAAGCCATCGAACAGTTCGGATCGTCCGATTCGGGCGCTTCGCTGGGCGACATCCTGGGCGCCGCGCTGAAGAACGCCGGCACCAAGGACTAAGCGCTCATCCAAAGAGCGTCAGGCGCTTCGCTCAAGCAGCGGAGCGCCGCGCGCTCTGCGATAGCGACAAGGAATGAGGGCGGCGGGAGCAATCCCGTCGCCCTTTTCTCTGTCTGGCACACCGCTGTGTGCACTTCCGGACATATTTCTTGCGAATGACGCGCATCATTGTCGGATAAGGGCTTTTTCGAGAGCCTGTCGAAGGTTAGGGTGCGGCTCTGGATCGACGGCAGGCGAGACGGCCTGTCTAAACGAGCTGGCGGGGGCGCAGATGATCAAGTCCGAACTGATCGAGAAGCTTGCAGCGGAAAACACCCACCTGACTCACGCCGAGGTCGAGCGGCTGGTCAATGTGATCCTCAACACCATGACTTCGGCGTTGTCCGAAGGCGGCCGGGTCGAGTTGCGCGGTTTCGGCGCCCTTTCCGTGCGGTCGCGCCCGGCGCGTGCGGGTCGCAATCCGCGCACCGGCGAAACCGTCGAAGTGCCCGCCAAGGCCGTCCCCTTCTTCAAGAGCGGCAAGGAACTGCGCGAGCGGCTGAACGCCTCGGGCGACGCCTGATCTCACTCTCTCAAGGAAATCTCATGAGCCTGCTGTCGGAGTTTCGCGAGTTCGCGGTCAAGGGCAATGTCGTGGACCTGGCGGTCGGCGTGATCATCGGCGCGGCCTTCAACGGCATCGTCAAAAGCCTGGTCGATCAGGTGGTGATGCCGCCCATCGGCCTGCTGACCGGCGGCATCGACTTCTCCGAGCTGGAATGGGTGCTGCGCGCCGAAAACCCGGCGACGGAAGCGATCGAGAAGGTGTCGATCCAGTATGGCGCCTTCCTGAACACGGTGATCCAGTTCCTGATCGTCGCCTGGGTCGTCTTCCTTGTGGTCAAGGGCATCAACGCCCTGCGTCGTCAGGAAGCCGCCAAGCCCGATCCGGCGCCGGCTGCGCCGACGGCGACCGAAGCCCTGCTGGCCGAGATCCGCGACGAGTTGAAGGCCCGCCCAAAGGCCTGATCAGGCCTTCGACACGCGTCCGCCCAAGGTCGGGCGCGTGATTGCGGCGGCAGCCAAGGTTTTGGGCATCGGCGGCGTACGCGAACAGATGCCGTAATCGCCGTCGAACGGCGTCGGCGCCCAGGCGGCGGCGAGCGCGGGGTCGTCGATGATGGCGTGGCAATGTCCCCAGCCGCCCTCGCGCCACGCCGTCTTCGCCAGATCGCCCAACAGCGCCAGCAGGCGCAGCGTCACCATCTGCAGCCGCACCTTGGCGGCGCCCAGCGCGCGGGCGTTGTCGATCAGCGCCTGCGTCAGAAGCGGTATCGCTTCGGGCGCCGTCTCCAGCGCAATCAGATCGAGAATGTCCAGATAGGGCGGCTCGATCAGGCTGGTCTTGGTCATCTGCGCCATCGCCATCCCGACGATGCGGTTGTCGCTTACGCAGGCCAGCATGACCGGCGGCAGGGTCAGGTCAGGGTCCGCCAACCGCCAGCGCAGGATTTCCGGGCTGCGATCCGCCAGCAGACGCTCTTCTTGCGACAACCGGCGCCAGAAGTCCGCATAGGGCGAGGCATCCGACAAATCGCGCAGCACCGTCACCCCAGCGGGCAGCACCATCGGCGTCTGGCGGAATACGCGCCTGTTCATCAGCCGCTCGCCCAGCCGCGCGGCGGTCTCGGCGGAGGTGCGGCCCAGCAGCAGGCGCAAACTTCGACCCTGAGCGCAGGCCAGACGATTGGTGATCCACGACAGCTTCAGTCCATGACTTTCGGTCGGCCAGGGCTTCATGTCGAACAGGCCGTATAGCGGCGCCGAGCGCGCATTGGCGTTGAAGGTGTAGCGGGCGAACAGGCCTGGCTGTTTCAGAAAGGTGCGGATCAGCGGCCGGCTGGCGCCCTTCTGGCTGGGCGGCACGATGATCGAAAAACCGGTGGCGCCGAAGTGGTCCTGGGCGCCTTGGCGAAATCGCTGGATGAAGTTGCCCAGCATGGCGACGGCGTTGTCATCCGCGTCGGCGACCACCCATCCGGCGGGCGCGCCCAGCGCCAACCGCGCCGGATTGGCCTCGAGCCAGCGCCATCCGGCCGGCGACCGTTCGGGCCAGCCGACCTGACGATGCAGCCTGTTCAGCGCCTCATGGTCTGGAGCGGCGATCGGTCTGACAGACATCTGGCGCGCCTTCCCATTATGAAACCGCGAGCGTTTCTGACGACCGACTTAGCAGGATGTGCGCCATTGGGCGTCGCCCAGGGTTGTTTTTCACTTTCCTCGCACGCCGCCTGGCTACCCCCGCGACAGCCTTAACACTTGTTCGAATTCCCCCGCTGTGCTGGGTATGCGCCTTTCGCGCGCCCGATAAGCGGCGCGGCAGTTGGGAGTGAGCCGTTGAGGACGGATTTGGGGAAGGCGCGACTTACACGGCGCGTGAAGACGATTAGGGGGACGCGCGCATGAACATCGTCGTCGCCCTTGGACTGATCATCACCTTCGCCACGGGCGTGCCGGTGCTGATGCAGATCCTCAAAAACCACCCGCGCGGACTGATCATCCTGTTCTTCGCCGAGATGTGGGAGCGGTTCTCCTACTACGGCATGCGCGGCATCTTGATCTTCTTCCTGACGCAACACTTCCTGTTCGACGACGCCATGGCGGGGTCGACCTACGGCTCCTACACCTCGCTGGTCTATCTGCTGCCCCTGCTGGGCGGCATCATGGCCGACCGCTTCATCGGCACCCGCAAGGCCGTCGCCTTCGGCGCCCTGCTGCTGGTCGCCGGTCACGGCATGATGGCCTTCGAGGGCCGTCCCGCGACCGAAACCCTGACCTATGCCGGTCAGACCTATCAGATCGACGCCGAAGGCCGCGGTGCGGCGCGTGAAGTGTCGATCGTCGTCAACGGCCAGAAATACGCCTTCGAGGCGGCCGAGAACGGCCTGGCGATCGAGGGCCTGCCCGCCGCGTCGCCGCTGCCGGCCGTGCTGCCGACCGGCGAATACAAGATCGACGCGACCCGCGACATGGCGGGCGTGAACGTCTTCTATCTGGCGGTGTCCTTCATCATCATGGGCGTCGGCTTCCTGAAGCCCAACATCTCGACCATTGTCGGGCAGCTCTATCCGCAGGGCGATCCGCGGCGGGACTCCGGCTTCACCCTCTACTACTACGGCATCAACCTCGGCGCCTTCTGGGCGGCGGTGCTGTGCGGCCTTTTGGGTCAGACCGTCGGCTGGTGGGCAGGCTTTGGTCTGGCTGGCGTCGGCATGGCGCTGGGGTGGATCGTGTTCGTGCTGGGCAAACCCCTGCTGCAAGGCAAGGGCGAGCCTCCGGCCGAAGCCAATCTGAGCAAGCCCATGCTGGGTCCGATCAACCGAGAATGGTCGATCTACCTGCTCAGCATCCTGGGCGTCGGCGTCGTCTGGTTCATGGTTCAGCGCAACGCCCTGGTGGGTTGGGTCCTGGGCGCCGCCACCGTCGCGTCGCTGCTGTTCATCCTCTACGTCATCGTCAAGGTTTGCGAGAACAAGGCGCAGCGCGAGCGGATGATGCTGGCCTTGGTGCTGATCTTCGGCTCGGTCGTCTTCTTCACCCTGTTCGAACAGGCCGGCACCTCGCTGAACCTGTTCGCCGACCGCAACGTCGATCTCAGCATCACCCCGCAGGCGTTCCAGCTGCTGGGCGTCACCGTCGGCACCCCGGCCCAGATCGCCGCCGCCGGTCTCAGCACGTCGGGTCCCTGGATCGACGCCACCATCACGGCGGCCCAGACCCAGTCGTTCAATGCGGGCTTCATCCTGATCTTCGCACCGATCATGGCCGCGCTCTGGGCCTTCCTCGGCAAGCGCAACCTGGACCCCAACCCCACGCTGAAGTTCGGCCTCGGCCTGCTTCAGGTCGGACTGGGCTTCATGATCGTGGTGTGGGGCGCCGGCATGGCCAACTCGGCCTTCCAGATGCCGCTGCTCCTGCTGGGTCTGCTCTATCTGTTCCACACCACCGGCGAGCTGTTCCTGTCGCCGGTGGGCCTGTCGGAAATCACCAAACTGTCCGTCGCCAAGGTGGTCAGCTTCATGATGGCCGTGTGGTTCCTGGCCAGCTCCATCGCCCAATATGTCGGCGGCTGGATCGCCGGCCTGGCGGGCACGGAGACGGTCGGCGGCCAGGTGCTGAACCCGGGCCTTGCGCTGCAGACCTCGCTTGAAGTGTTCAAGCTGCTGGGCCTGTGGGGCATGGGCATCGGCGTGGCATTCATCGTCGTCAGCCACTTCATCAAGGGCTGGTCGCACGGCGCCAACGACGGTGATGATCACCCTGGCCCTGTGCTAAACGATCGCGGTCAGGAAGACGGCAACGTCGCCCGTCCTGCGGCCTCGACGCCCAGCCACTGATCGACGCCTGATCAAGGAAAAGCCCCGGCGGAGCGATCCGCCGGGGCTTTTTGCTGCGTGGACCTAGGCCTCAGAAGGTCTTGCGGACCCGCAACGAGACGAAGGTGCGCGGGTCGATGGAGCGCTCCTCGACGAAGGCGACCGTGCGCGGATTGCGCGTGGCGTAAACCGTGCGCTGCTGGGTGAAGTCGTCCCACAGGTTCAGCTGGGCGCGCAGCGACAGGGTCGGGCTGGGCTTGTATTCGACAAAGGCCTCCAGATAGTCCGCGCCGCGCCAGGCGAAGGTCTGGTCGGGGTCATAGGTCGCCTGGCCCAGACGCGGCAGCCAGTTGATCCCCCACTGGGTCTTCCACGAAGTGATGTCCTGCTGGAAGCCGACATTGGCCTGGCTGGGGCGCACGCCCGAGATGCGGCGGTCCTCGCCCGTGGTCGGGTCGGTGACGCTGGTCTTGTTCCAGTCGTTTTGGAAGGTGAAGCGGGCGCCCGAAATCCCGACCTTGTCCAGCGGCACCACCACGTTCAGCGACAGCTGATCCAGCGTTCCGTCGCCGATGTTGCCGGTCGCCGACAGGCCGCCGGGCAGGGGCAGGCGGTCGATCACATCGATGATGCGGTCGTGGCGATAGCCGATCGAGACCACGCCCTCGCCCCAGAAGCGGCGCTCATAGGACAGCTCGGAAATCCAGCGCTGTTCCGGCTCCAGATCGACATTGCCGCCGAACACCGTGCCGTCGCTCAGCTCAGCCGAAGCGGCGAAGTCGCCGAAGTCCAGCTGCCCCAGTTCGCGCTCGAAGCGGAAGCGCAGCTGATTGTTCGCCATCGGGGTCCAGGTCGCCAGCACGCGCGGCTTGGCGAAGAAGAAGCTCTTTTCCTGGTCCGCATCGCCCGACTGGCTGATGGTGGAGGCTTCCAGGCGCACGCCGCCTTCCAGCGTCAGCTTCGGATTGATCCGCCAGGTCGCCTTGCTGAAGGCTTCGCCGCGCGTCTCCTCGACCTTGACCGAGGCGCTGGGCAGGGGAACGCCGACGCCGCCAATGGTGAAGGCCTGGTTCACGTCCAGCATATTGTAGGCGATCTCGGCGCCGGCCTCGATTGTCAGGGCGGGCGAGCGTTCGTGACGCACCAGGGCGCGCAGGATGGATTCCGACGAGTCGCCGTCGGATTTGAACTGCTGCTCCGGCGCCGCCGTCCCGTTGAGCGTCTCGTTGCTGCCCGACACGCTGTCGAAGCTTGAGAACTCGTGGATCAGACGCGTCTCCAGGGTCCAGCGCGGGTTCAGGGTGCGGGTCCACGTCAGGCCCAGCTCGCCGGAATCGCCGTCTTCGGCATAGTCGCTGCGGCGCAGGGATGTGGGCGACGAAAGCTCGGTCCAGTTCTGATAGTCGTTCAGACCATAGCGGGCGGTGCCTTCCAGCTTTCCGCCGAACACCGGGCCGGTGTAGTTGCCGCGAATGCTCTGACCGCCGCCCCAGCCGTCGTTTTCAAAACGCTCGTCGCGGATGACGTCGCCGGCGGCGTTGCGACGGATCGACCGGCCGACGCCGTTGGAATCGCTGGATCCCATGCCGTCCGACAGGGTCACGCCCCAGCTGCGATCGCCCTTGTTCTGCGTGAACTGATAGGAGCCGCCATAGATGTCATGGCCGCCTTCGAACAGCATGGCGTTCCAGGTCAGGATCGACTGGCGGCTGTCGGTCGTCTTCAGGATGACGTTCACGACGACGGAATAGCCCTGCATGTCGATACCCGGCGCGCCGCCCCGGATCAGTTCGATGCGCTCGACCTGATTGGCCAGGGTCCGGCCCAGGACGTTCGAACCCGAGTCGTTCTTTGAGGCGGGGCGGTTGTTGTTGATCAGCACATTGCCGACTGCCCCTTCGAAACCGCGCGCGCCCGATCCGTTGTCGATGGAGAAGCCGGGGACCCGGTTGACCATGTCGAGCGCCGTATTGGGGCGCTGGGCGGCGAAGAAGTCCGGCGTGAAGACCAGCACGCCGCGCTGGCTGGCGTCGGCCAGGGGCGCCTGGCTGGTCGGGCCGGTCGGCACCGGGGCCTCGGCGACTTGGGGCTTGTCTGCGTTGGAGGCGTCGGCGGCGAATGCGGCGCCGGCGGTGAAAAGCAGGGCGGTGCTGGCCAGCAGCAGAGTCTTTGTCATTGATCTTCCCCTCGGGTGTTGGCGAGAGGTGTGCCGATCCGGCGCGTTTATCTCCAGTTACAAGGCCGCAAGGTGGATTAAATCGACGACATCATTACAGCGATTTCATTACACCAGCGACAGTAATGAAGTTTACAGCGATGTAATGATCGGACGCTCATCTTCTCTATTGCTTTTAGTTGGCGCGATGACGCTGACGACCGCGCCTGCCGTCGCGCAGGATGCGCCTTCGGACGCCGTCGAGGATATCGTCGTCACCGCCCGCCGGATCGAGGCGCCGATGTGGGAAGTGCGGCGCGGCGACAGCGTCCTGATCCTCGTGGGATCGATCGACGGTTTGCCCAGAAAGATGGAGTGGCGCACGGATGCACTCATCTCTGCGGTTGATCGTGCCGACCGCGTTCTGTTTCCGGTCGAGGGGCGGGCGTCGCTGGCCGATGTGGGCCGGCTGATCTGGCGGTTTCGGACGCTCACCCGGTTGCCGAACGGGCGCACCAGCGCCGACTATCTGTCCCCGGACCTTGAGGCCCGGGTCGAAAGCCTGACAGGCGAAGGCCCGACCCGCGACAGCATGCTGATCCTGTCGGGCGATCTGATGGAGCTGGGCGGTTACAGCAGCGGAGGGCGTCCGGTGTCCGGCCTGGTCCGTCAGGCGACGCGCGCCAATCGCACGCCCGCTGAACCCGTCGGCATCTTCAGAGGGGACGAGCTGATCGAAAAGGTTCTGACGACGCCGCCGGAACGCTATCTCGACTGTATCGACGCTGCGGCGACGGCGGCGGAGGCTGGGGTCGAGGCGGGCGCGCAACGTGCGGAGAACTGGCGTCTGCGCCGGATTCCCGCGGTATTGGACTCGCCCCTGGAAAAGGCGGCGACGGCCTGTTCCTACTGGTCGGTGATGGCCCAGGCGGACGATCTGCGTCGGATATGGAATACGGCGGTGGACAAGGCGCTGACCGAGGTCGGGGTCACCGTTGCTATCGCCCCCTTGCGGCTATTGGCTGAGCCAAACGGCGTGCTGGATCGGCTGGAGGCGGAGGGGCTGGAACCCATCGGTCCCGAATGGCGCCCCTCCGCCCCCGCTCAATCCGCGCGCTAAAGCTTACTTGCGTTCCGGAACGGCGTCGCGGGCGGCTTCGCCGATGTTGTCGGCGGCGTTGCCGACGCTTTCGGCTGCGCCGGCGATGGCGTTGTCCTTCACAGCGTCGCTGCGGTTCATGTTCATCAGGAAGTAGCCGATCACCAGCACGGCCAGCAGGCCGACGATCAGGGCGACGATGGCGCCCATGCCGCTGCCGCGACGCTCGACGACGGTGGTGGGCGCCGCGCTGGTTTCAGTGATGCGTTCGACCCGGCCATCGGGATGTTGGACTTCGCGTTCGGTAGGCATGGTGGTTCCTCTCCAGTGTGGCGGGGAAACACCCTTTGCAGCGATACGGTTCCGCTCGCTCAGACGGCGGTGCCGCCGACCGTCAGGCCGCCGATCTTGAGGCTGGGCTGGCCGATGCCGACGGGCACGCCCTGTCCGGCCTTGCCGCAGACGCCGACGCCCGGATCGAAGGCGAAGTCGTCGCCGACCATCTGGATCTTGGTCAGGGCCGTGGCCCCGTCGCCGATCAGGGTCGCGCCGCGCACCGGGGCGGTGATCACCCCGTCCTCGATCAGATAGGCCTCGTTGCACTGGAACACGAACTTGCCGTTTGTGATGTCCACCTGACCGCCCGAGAAGTTGGCGGCGTAGAGGCCGCGCTTCGTATTGGCGATCATGTCGGCCTTGGAGTCCCGGCCGCCCTCCATGAAGGTGTTGGTCATGCGCGGCATGGGCATGTGGGCGAAGGACTGGCGCCGGCCGTTGCCGGTCGCGGCGACGCCCAGTTGCCGCGCCGACAGCCGGTCGTGCATCAACCCGACCATGATCCCGTCCTCGATCAGCACGGTGCGCGAGGTGGGCGTGCCCTCGTCGTCGACCGACAGCGAACCGCGCCGTCCGGCGATCGAGCCGTCATCGACCACGGTGACGCCGGGGGCGGCGACCCGCTGGCCCATCATGCCGTTGAAGACCGACGAGCCCTTACGGTGGAAGTCGCCCTCGAAGCCGTGGCCGATGGCCTCATGCAGCAGCACGCCGGGCCAGCCGGCGCCCAGGACCACGTCCATCTCGCCCGCCGGACAGTCGACGGCGTCCAGATTGACTAGAGCCTGACGCAGGGCCTCGTCCACCTGGGCCTGCCAGCGTTCGGGCGCGACCCAGGCTTCAAACCCGGCCCGGCCGCCGGCGCCGGACGAGGCGCTCTCGCGCTTGCCGTTCTGCTCCACGGTGACCGAGACGTTCAGCCGGACAAGCGGGCGAACATCGCGCACCGCCCGCTCGTCGGCGCGCAGGATCTCGATGGCGCGACGTTCGCCGATCAGGGAGGCGGACACCTGAACCACGCGCGGATCACGGGCGCGCGCCCAGGCGTCGATCTCGGCCAGCAGGGCGATCTTGTCGGAAAAGGCGGGCGAGGCGAGCGGATCGACCTCGCCATACAGTTTCTGATTGGTGGCGCGCGGCCCCTCGGCAACCCGCGCCTCATGCCCCTGCTTGGCCAGGGCCGCGCTGTCGGCGGCGCGACGCAGGGCGGCGGCCGAGATCTCGTTGGCGTGGGCGTAACCGGCCGTCTCGCCCGCCACGACCCGCAGGCCGAAGCCCTCGGTGGCGTCATAGGCGGCGGACTTCAGCCGACCGTCGTCGAACACCAGGCTCTCGCTCTCGGACCGCTCCAGGAACAGTTCGCCGTCGTCGGCGCCGGCCAGGGCCGTTTTCAGGATCGACAGAGCTTCATCGGTATCGACGCCGGCGGCGTCGAGGATGGGCGGCGGGGAGGCGTGAACGGTCATGGCCTTTAGGTAGGGGCTGAAGGCCGTTTCGTCACCTGCCCCGGCGCGCGAAACCGCCGATCAGTCCAGCGGCTGGGGCCGCGTCACCACCGGACCGTCGAGGTCGCTGCTCGACGGGCGTGCCGCGGTCGGGGCGGGCGTCGGGGCCGTCGGCACGATCACCAGCGGCTCGGTCGTGACCGTCGGCGCCGGCGTGGACGGCGTCGGGGTGGTGGTCGTGGGCGCACGCGTCGTCGGTTGCGTCGTTGCGGCCGGCGTCTGGTTCTGGGCCGGGGTCTGCGTGCGGGGCGCGGCCGTCGTCGCGCGCGGCGTCGTCGTTGCCGGCGCAGAAGCGGCAGGCGCGGGCGTCGTCGCTGTGATCGTCGTGGCGGGGGCGGGCTGTTCGGTCGCGACGACGGGTGCGGCGTCGGCAGGAGTCGTATCGGCCGGCGGGGCGGTCAGAGGTGCATCGGCGGTGACGGCAGGCGTGGGTGTCGCCGGGGTCGAGGCGGGACGCATTGCGAACCACAGGCCCCCTCCGGCGACCAGCAGGGCGACCACCCCGACCCCGACATAGAGCGGCAGGCGCGAGGTCTTGGCGGGCGCACGGGCGAAGCTGGGCGTGAGCGGCGCAGCGGCCGGTGAAACAGCGGGTCTGGCCGCGACCGCTGGGGCGGCGGCGACAGGCTCGGCCGCGACCGGCTTCGGCGCAGGGGCCGGCGTCGCCTCGAGCGCGGGCAGGGGGCGTACGGTCAGATCGGGTTGAACGGCCGGCGCCGGCTGCGGCCTGGGCTGCGGCGGCGTTGGAGCCTGGGGTTGGGGCTGGGCTTGGGCCGGGCGCGCCGTCGGGATCAGCGAACCGCCCAGGATGCTTGCCCCCTGCGGACGGGGCGTGGGACGCGGGGCGGGATTCGCGGGCGTCGTCTGACCCTTGGCCGGCGCGACGCCGGAGGCCAGGCTCTGGGTGTGGATCGAGGCCTGCTGCTGTTGCGCCGTGGGCTTGCGCGGCGGCGGATTGGGAATGCGGTCCAGCGGATTGGGCGCGACCGGCACCGGCCCGACGTGGAAAGTCGTCGCGGGCATACGCCCCCAGGTCACCGGCTTGCGGGCGAAGGGCTGGGGCGGGGTCTTCTGGTCGTCGGACATGGTCTTCTCAATCGCTGGCGATCTGGCCCGTTTCGTGACGGATCAGTTCTTGAGCCGGTAGCCGGTCTTGAACATCCACATGACGATGCCCAGGCAGACGGCGAAGAAGCCCAGGGTGGCGGCGACGCTGACGCCGATGGCCACATCCCCCTGACCATAGAAGGCCCAGCGGAAGCCCGAGATCAGATAGACCACAGGGTTAAACAGGGTCACCGTGCGCCAGCCGTCCGGCAGCATGTCGATGGAATAGAAGGCGCCGCCTAGGAAGGTTAGGGGCGTCACGACCAGCATCGGGATCATCTGAAGCTGCTCGAACCCATTGGCCCAGACTCCGATGATGAAGCCGAACAGGCTGAAGGTCACCGAAATCAGGATCAAAAAGGCCATCATCCAGACCGGATGCAGGATCTGCAGCGGCACGAAGAAGGCCGCCGTCGCCAGAATGATCAGGCCCAGCACCGCCGACTTGGTCGCCGCCGCGCCGACATAGGCCAGCACGATCTCCAGCGACGACACCGGCGCCGACAGGATCTCGTAGATCGTCCCCGTGAACTTGGGGAAGTAGATGCCGAACGAGGCGTTGAAGATCGACTGTGTGAACAGGCTGAGCATGATCAGTCCCGGCACGATGAAGGCGCCGTAGGGCACGCCGTCCACCTGTTGCATGCGGCTGCCGATGGCGCCGCCGAAGACGACGAAATACAAGGCCGTGGTGATCACCGGCGTGACCACGCTCTGCCACAGGGTGCGCAGCGCGCGCGCCATCTCGAAGCGATAGATGGCCCAGACGCCGTATCCGTTGAAGGTCATGCCGCGGCTCCGTTCTGGTGGACCAGGCTGACGAAGATGTCTTCCAGCGAGCTCTGGCGGGTGTTCAGGTCCTTGAAGCCGATGTTCAGCCCCTCAAGCCGGCGGATCAGCGAGGGCACGCCCGTATCGTCGGCGTTGGCGTCGAAACTGTATTCCAGCTCGCCGCCCTCGTTCTTCAGCGTCAGGTCCCAGTCGGACAGGTCGGCGGGCAGGGCGGCCAATGGCTCGATCAGGTTCAGCGTCAGGGTCTTCTTGCCCAGCTTCTTCATCAGGGCCGACTTCTCCTCGACCAGGATCAGCTCGCCCTTCAGGATCACGCCCACCCGGTCGGCCATCTCCTCGGCCTCTTCGATGTAGTGGGTGGTCAGGATGATGGTGACGCCGCGCTCGCGCAGCTTCCTGACCATGGCCCACATGTCGCGGCGCAGCTCGACATCGACCCCGGCGGTCGGCTCGTCCAGAAACAGGATGTCCGGCTCGTGGCTCAGGGCCTTTGCGATCATCACCCGCCGCTTCATCCCGCCCGACAGCGTCATGATCTTGGCGTCGCGCTTGTCCCACAGCGACAGGTCCTTCAGCACGCCCTCGATGAAGGCGGGGTTCGGCGCCTTGCCGAACAGGCCCCGGCTGAAGGTGACGGTGGCCAGGACGGTCTCGAAGGCGTCGGTGGTCAGCTCCTGCGGCACCAGACCGATCTTGGTGCGGGCGGCGCGGAAATCGGACTGGATGTCATGGCCGTCGGCGACCACCGTCCCGGTCGTGGGCGTGACGATGCCGCAGACGATGGAGATCAACGTGGTCTTGCCCGCGCCGTTCGGACCCAGCAGGGCGAAAATCTCGCCCTTGTCGATCGTCAGGTCGATGCGCTTCAACGCCTGATGCCCCGACTTGTAGGTCTTGGTCAGGCCGTCGATCTCGATTACGGGCATGGGCTTTCCTTTCCGGCGCGCGCGGAGGCGCGGGCCGGGTGTGGCGGCAATATGGCGTGCCTGACGCCCGACTCAAGTGGCGGCAGCGCTCAAGAGACGCCAAGTCGTTGTTAACCCGATTGTCGCACGGTGCCGGCTTGAGTTGAGTTTTGGCAGGAGCTTTCGTGCCGTCCCTGTCCGCCGCCCACCACGCCGCTCTGACGGCGATCGTCGAGGCCTGCCCCGACGCATCGCTGGGGATGCTGGGCGCGGCTGTGGCGGCGCTGAAGGGCGACAAGGCGGTTGAACTGTCAAACATCGTCGCCGCAGAGGCGCGCGATCGCGCCCGTCGCGGCACGGCCTTCGCCCCTCTGCTGCCGCTGTTTCAGCCGCGCGCCGACGGCGTGCCGGCCCTAGTCTTTCCGCCTCTGGTCCTGAAACGGGTCTGGCGCGAGGCGGTCAAGGGCGAGGAGGATTTCCTGCCCCTGCTGGACGGGGCCGTGGCCGTGGACGGCGAATGGACCCTGGCCGCCGATCGGCTGTGCGCCAAGGCGGCCGCCGTGCTGCGCGACCGGCCGCGCGACGTCTGGCCGGAGTTTCAGCGTCCCGCCGACGACCAGCCCCCATCCACCCCGGTCGAACTGGCCGGCTGTTTCGACCTGACGCCTCTGGCCCGCAGCGCCCTGCCGCGCCTGCCCGTCTGGCTGGAACGCCCCGACGACAACCAGCTGGCGGGGCTGAGGCTGCTGATCCAGGACTGTCTGGCGATGTCGCCGGACGGCGGGCGGCGCATGATCGACATCCTGTTCGCCCATGTGGCGGACGCCGAGCGGATGCTGCGGGTCGTGACGCGCACCAGCCGCCTCGCCGACCGTGAAATCACCCTCAGCCATTCCGACATGGGCGTCTTCGTCGAGCGGCTACTGACCTCCGTTCAGGCGCGGGTGCAGAAGATCGCCGTCGTGGTCCGATCGTCGCTGGGCGAGACCGCGATGCTGGGCGTGGTGGACGACGTCAACTGGTGCGCGGGCGTGCTGGCCGAGATGGACCTCAGTTTGCAGGTGCGGCCCGATTCAAGCTGGGGCAAGGCGGCGCGGATGGCGCGGGTTCAGGTGTCGGGACAGCTTTCGGGTCTGATGAAATCCGCCTCCAGCGCCGTCCACGCCGCCCTGCCTATGAAGCGTCAGGTCATCACCGGACGCATGACGCGTATGTCGCCCTGGCTGGAGGCGCCGGCCGATGGCGAACCGATCGAGGCGGCGGCGGCCTTGCTGGCGGCGGTGGCGGCCCTGCGCGGCGCGGCCGTCACCTTCGGCTGTGAAGCCGATCGCTCGGGATTGAAGGCCGACCTGACCGACTACCTCTCCACCTGGTCCGACGAGGCGCTGAACAGTCTGTCGGACGGCGAGGCCGAAAATCCCGACCATGTGCTGCGTCTGATCGGGGTCGCGGCGCGGTTCCTGACCGTGATCGAGGCGCTGGAGGCGGCGCGCGCGGTCAGGCGGCGCGCGGCCTCGGCGGAAATGGCGCGGCTGGGCTGAAACGACGCCTCGCCCGACGTTCGTGGATGGGTTAGACGGCGAGGATGATCGTCTTCTGGATAATGACGGGACTGGCGGCGGCCCTGGCCGCCCTGCTGGTGCTGACCGGCGCGCGACGCGGCGCCGATCCGGCGTCCGGCGCCGAAACCCAGGCCGGCTCGCGGGAGATCGAGGAGCTGGATCGGCTGAAGGCGCGCGGCCTGCTGGACGAGGCGGCCTATGTGGGCGCGCGCGCCGAGGCGGGGCGGCGGCTGCTCGCCGTCTCGGCGACGATGACCCCGGCAGCCGGCGCCCGCGATCGGTTCTGGGTGCTGGGCGGGATTGGCTTGACGGTCGCGGCCGCCCTGGGCCTCTATGTTTTCACCGGCTCGCCCGGCTTGCCGGATCAGGCCTATGAGCGACGGGTCGACGATTGGTCCGCCAATCTGGATCGGCTGGAGCCGGCGCAACTGGCGGCGGTGACTGCGCGGGTCGTTCAGGAGCGGCCCAAGGATCGGCAGGCGCTGGCCATGCTGGGCGCGGCCCGCTTCGCCGCCGGCGATCCGCTGGGCGCCGCCTCCGCCTTCCGCCGTCTGATCGCCCTGGACCCCCGTGACGCCCAGGCGTGGGCGCGGCTGGGCGAAAGCCTTGTCGTCGCCAATGACAACCAGATCGGCGGCGACGCCGAGGCCGCCTTCCGCGAGGCCTTGAAACTGGACCCCGACCAGCTCGGCGCGCGCTTCTTCCTGGGCGAGGCGGCGCTGCGGCGCGGCGACGCCGTCGAAGCGCGCACCCTGTGGACGCCCCTGATCGCCGCGCTCGACCCGGCCGATCCGCGCCGTCTGGATCTGGAACGCCGACTGCCGAAGGACAGCGCGCAATGACGCGTTGGTCCTGCGCGACGACGGCGGTATATGCCGCCTGTCCGTCCCTGGAATCCGGAATGTCCCTCGCATGAGCTGGCTGCCCAAATCGCCGAAGGCGCGTCGCCGCCTGTGGGTCGTCGCCGCCGTGGCGCCGATTCTGGCGCTGGCGGTCGGCCTGTCGCTGTGGGCGATGCAGGACAGCGTGACCTTCTTCTATTCGCCGTCCGAGGCCACCGCCGACAAGGCGCCGGAGGGCCGCAACATCCGCCTGGGCGGTCTGGTCGAGGCCGGCAGCGTGCAAAAGACCGGCGACGGCGTGGTCGCCTTCGTCGTCACCGACAACGCCGCCACGACCCGCGTCGTCTATCACGGCGACCTGCCCGACCTGTTCCGCGAAGGGCAGGGGATCGTGGCGCAAGGGGCCTTCGGCGCCGACCGCACCTTCCACGCCAGCCAGGTCCTGGCCAAGCACGACGAGAACTATATGCCGCGCGAGGTCGCCGACCGTCTGAAGGAAAAGGGCGAGTGGCGGCCCGACGCCTCCGAAATGCGCTCAAGCAGGCCGCAGGCCGATAGCGCCCTGACGCGCTTATGATCGCCGAGCTTGGGGCCTTCGCCCTGGCGCTGGCGCTGGCGCTGTCGATCCTGCAGACCGGGCTTTCGGCGGCCGGACGCGCGCGTCGCAGCCCGGTCCTGGCCGGGGCCGCCCAGGGCGCGGCATTGGCGGCGGCGGCGGCGGTCGCGCTCAGTTTCGCAGCCCTGATCTACGCCTTCGTCGTCTCCGACTTTTCGGTCTCCAACGTCGCGGCCAACAGCCATACCGACAAGCCGATGCTCTACAAGGTCGCCGGCGCCTGGGGCAGCCATGAAGGCTCGCTTCTGCTGTGGTGTCTGGTGCTGACCGTCTTCGGCGGGGCGCTGGCGCGGGCGCGCGGCCTGCCGTTCGGGCTTAAGGCCTCGGCCGTGGC
This sequence comes from Brevundimonas sp. SGAir0440, assembly GCF_005484585.1. Taxonomy (NCBI): domain Bacteria; kingdom Pseudomonadati; phylum Pseudomonadota; class Alphaproteobacteria; order Caulobacterales; family Caulobacteraceae; genus Brevundimonas; species Brevundimonas sp. SGAir0440. The sequence continues at coordinate 1,017,948 of NZ_CP039435.1, forward strand.
GGTGCAGGGCGCGCTGGGCTCGCTGTTTCTGGCCTTCGCCGTCTTCACCTCCAGCCCCTTCACCCGCCTGGACCCTGCGCCGTTCCAGGGCGCGTCGCTGAACCCCTTGTTGCAGGATCCGGCCTTGGCCGTGCATCCGCCGCTGCTCTACGCCGGCTATGTCGGGTTTTCGGTCTGCTTCTCCCTGGCGGTCGCAGCGCTGATCGAGGGACGGGCGCAGACCGCCTTCTGGCCTGCCTGGGGGCGCTGGGTCCGACCCTGGGCGCTGGCCAGCTGGGCCTTCCTGACCGTCGGCATCACCCTGGGCTCCTTCTGGGCCTATTATGAATTGGGCTGGGGCGGCTGGTGGTTCTGGGACCCGGTCGAGAACGCCTCCTTCATGCCCTGGCTCGCGGGCGCGGCCCTTTTGCACAGCGCGGTCGTGACCGAGCGGCGCGGCGCGCTGGCCGGCTGGACCGTGTTCCTCGCTTTGCTGGCCTTCACCTTTTCGATGCTGGGCGCCTTTCTCGTGCGCTCGGGCGTACTGACGTCCGTCCACGCCTTCGCTGTCGATCCCCAGCGCGGGCTGATGCTGCTGGCCATTCTCGGGATCACGGCCGGCGCCGCCTTCGCCCTGTTCGCCTGGCGGGCGCCGCAGCTGAAGGGCGGGGGCCTGTTCGCGCCGGTCAGCCGCGAGGGGGCGCTGGTGCTGAACAACCTGTTCCTGACGGCGGCGGCGGCGACCGTCTTGCTGGGCACCCTCTATCCGCTGATCCTGGAAGCGGCGTCCGGCGCGACCATTTCGGTCGGCCCGCCCTATTTCGCCGCCACCTTCACCCCGCTGATGATGGTCGCCTTCCTGCTCCTGCCGGCCGGCCCGCTGCTGGCCTGGAAGCGGGGCGACCTGCCCGGCGCGATGCAGCGCCTGGCCGTCGCGGCGGGTGTGGCGATCGTCGGCGCCCTGGCGGCCTATGCTCTGTGGGAGCCCAGGAAGGCGTTCGCCGCCGCCGGCATCGGCCTTGGTCTGTGGCTGATCCTGGGATCGCTGTCGGAAGTCGCCGAGCGCGCCCGCCTATTCCGCGCCTCGGTGGCCGAGACGCTGCGCCGACTGAAGGGGCTGCCGCTGGGCGCCTGGGGCATGACTCTGGCGCACTTGGGTCTAGGCGTCTTCATCCTTGGGGCGGTAGTCGAGACGGGCTTCAAGGCCGAGGCCGCCCGCGCCGTCTCGCTGGGCCAGAGCGTGTCCGCAGGCCCCTGGACCGTGACGCTTGACGACGTGCGCGTCGTCGAGGGGCCGAACTATCTGGCCGAGCAGGGCCGACTGACCGTGCGCGCCACGAATGATCAGGGCCGCGCCAGCACCGTCACGGCCGAGCGCCGCTTCTTTCCCGCCGGCGGCCAAACCACCACCGAGGTCGGGCTCGATTTCCGAGGCCTGGACGACGTCTATGTCGTGATCGGCGAACGCGCGGGCAGTCCCAAACAGCCGGCCTGGGTCGTGCGTCTGTACTGGAATCCCTGGGCGCGACTGATCTTCCTGGGGCCGATGATCATGGCGCTGGGCGGGGTGCTGTCGTTGCTGGATCGTCGTCTCAGGCTCGGGATCGGCGCGCGCCGGCGCAAGACCGCATGAGGCGCCTGGCGATCCTGCTGGCCGCGCCGGTCATGGCGCTGATGCTGACGGCGGCCGAACCGCCCGCCGCACCCGACCGTCCTCTGGCCGATGCGACCCAGGAGGCCCGCGCCCAGGCCTTGTTCAAGGACGTGCGCTGCGTCGTCTGCCAGCATGAGGCCATCGCCGACAGCCCGGCGGGCGTCGCCGGCGACATGCGCCGCTTGATCCGCGAGGAGATCGCGGCCGGCGCGTCGGACCAGGCCGTGCGCGACGATCTGGTGCGGCGCTTCGGCGAGTATGTGCTGTTTACCCCGCCGGTCCGGGCGGGGACCTACCTGCTGTGGTTTGGCCCGTTCATTCTGGTACTGGCGGCGATCGCCATCTTGATGTTGCGCGCGCGCCGTCGTCCGGCCGAGGCCGTTCCACTGACGCCGGAAGAAGAACGCCGACTGGACGAAGTTCTACGAAATGAGAAGCTTCGCCGCGATCCTGACGCAACCTCGCCTCACGACGGGCGCTAGTCGAGATCAACGATCGGCGGTCGGGATTGGCGCAAAGCCGGTTCGGCCTATATCAATCGCGAAACCGGCGCCCGTCTGGCGCTGGACAAGAGGATCGCAAGGACCACGATGCTGAAGCGCAAGGAGTTCATTCTCGGGGCCGCGGCCGGCCTGACCCTGGCGGCGGCGGCGACCGCCGGCGGCGTCATCACCTGGCCCGGCGCGCACGCGGAACCGCAGGCGGTGAACCGGATCACCCCGGTTCCGGCCAATGGCGACGCCTTCACGCCCCCGCCGGGCGCGCCCAGCAGCTTCGCGACCATCTTCGACCAGGTCTCGCCCGCCGTCGTTCAGATCGACGTGACGGTCAAGGTGGACCAGCCTCAGGGCGGCGCCTTCCAGATCCCCGGCCTGCCGTTCCAGTTCGTGCCGCCGCAAGGCCGCGGCGGTCAGGGCAATGATGAGCCGCAGACGACCCAGGGCGCCGGTTCGGGCTTCTTCATCTCGCAGGACGGCTTCATCGTCACCAACAACCACGTCGTCGCCGACGCGACCGAGATCAAGGTCAAGATGTCGGACGGCCGTGAACTTCCCGCCCGCCTGATCGGCCGCGATCCCGGCACCGACCTGGCGGTGATCAAGGTCGAGGGCAACGACTTCAAATACGTCAGCTTCGAAGAGACGGCCGAGCCGCGCGTGGGCGACTGGGTCATCGCCATCGGCAACCCCTTCGGCCTGGGCGGCACCGCCACGGCGGGCATCGTCTCGGCCAAGGCCCGCGACATCGATCCGTCGGGCTACAACGACTACATCCAGATCGACGCCGCCATCAACCGGGGCAACTCGGGCGGTCCGACCTTCGACATCCACGGCCGCGTCATCGGCGTGAACTCGGCCATCTATTCGCCCACGGGCGGCTCGGTCGGCATCGGCTTCGCCATTCCGGCGGACACCGCCAAGACGATCACCGAACGCCTGATGCGCGGTCAGTCGATCGAGCGCGGCTATGTGGGCCTGGGTCTTCGCACCCTCAGCCCCGACGGTTGGGAAGCTCTGGGCCAGCCCAAGGACTTCAAGGGCGCCCTGATCGAAAGCGTGACCGAGGACGGCCCGGCTTCGCGTGCCGGCGTCCAGATCGGCGACCTTCTGGTCGGCGTGAACGGCCAGGCGGTGGCCAACAGCCAGGAAGCCACCCGTCGGGTCGGCGCGGCCAAGCCGGGCGACACCATTCGCCTGGAAGTGATCCGCGACGGTCGTCGCCAGACCCTGAACGTGCGCTCGGGCACCCGTCCTTCGGAAGAGGAACTCGCCGCGTCGGAAGAGGGCGGAAGCGCCAATTCGGGACAGAGCCAGCCTGGACAGGGCGACACGATCGAAGGGCTCGCAGTCACCGCGATCACGCCGGCTGCGCGTTCGCGGTTCAGCCTGCCGGCCAGCGTCAACGGCGTCGTGATCACCAACGTCGAACAGGGTTCGGCTGCGGCGCGCCTCGGCTTCCTGCCGGGCTTCGTCATCACTCGCGCCAATGATCGCAACATCACGTCCGCCGCCGATCTGCGCGCGGCTGTGGCGGCGGCCAAACAGGCGGGTCGCCCCAGCATCCTGCTGTTCGTGCGCACGCCTCAGGGCACCAGCCCGGTGCCGTTGAAGTTCGCTGCCGGCGAATGATCGGCATTCTGACCAAGCCTTAACTCGTCAATCGCCGCCGATGCGCTACCATCGGCGGCGATTTTGATTCCGGGAGGGGTTTCGATGCGGATTCTGGTGGTCGAGGATGACGCCGAGGCGGCGACCGCCATGGTGCGGGGCCTGTCCGAAGCCGGACATGAGGTCACCCACGCCGTGGACGGCGCCTTTGGTCTGCTGGAGTCGCAAAAGGGCGGCTACGACGTCTATGTGGTGGACCGGATGATGCCGCGCCTGGACGGCGTCGGCATGGTCGAAACGGTGCGCAAGGGTGGCGATCAGACGCCTGTTCTGTTCCTGTCGGCCCTGGGCGAGGTCGAGGACCGGGTCACGGGCCTGAAGGCCGGCGCCGACGACTATCTGGTCAAGCCCTACGCCTTCGCCGAACTGATCGCGCGCGTCGAGGCCCTGGCGCGCCGTCGCGAGACCGGCGGGGTGCAAACCGTGCTCAAGGTCGGCGACCTGGAAATGAACCTGATCGGCCGCACCGTGCATCGCGGCACGACCGAGATCGATCTTCAGCCGCGCGAGTTCCAGCTGCTGGAGTTCCTGATGCGCCACGCCGGCCAGTCGGTGACGCGCACCATGCTGCTGGAAAAGGTCTGGGAATACCATTTCGACCCCCAGACCAACGTCATCGACGTCCATATCAGCCGCCTGCGCTCCAAGATCGACAAGGGCTTCGACCGCGCCATGCTGCAGACCGTGCGCGGGGCGGGATATCGGTTGGAGGCGTGACTTGAGATCCTCCCCCGCAATGCGGGGGAGGGGGACCGCCGGCACGGCGGTGGAGGGGGCGACCCCGGACACCGGCGCTGAAGCCGCCCCCTCCACCACTTCGTGGTCCCCCTCCCCCGTGAACGGGGGAGGATTTTAGGGTGCGCCTTCCCTCCCTCCTTCGCCGCACGCCGTTCCGGCTGACGCTGCTGTTTTTGGCGCTGTTCGTGGCGGCGGCGGGGGCGATCCTGGCCTATGTCTATTTCGCCTCGGCGTCGGAGGCCCAAGGTCGGGCCAGGGCGGATGTGGAGATCGAGCTGGGCGCCCTGACGGCGATTCACCGCACGCGCGGCATCGACGCCCTGAACCAGGCCCTGGTCGAACGGTCGATCCGGGGCGGGCCGTATCTGTATCTGCTGACCGACAAGGCCGGAAAGACGATCACCGGCAACATCACTGAGTCCCCGATCGACATCGACCTCAGCCTGCCGGCCGGCGCCAGCGACTGGGAGACCTTCCGCCTGACCGACACGGACGCCCAAGGCAAGGTCCAGCGGCGTCGCTCCATCGGCGTGATCACGACGCTGACCGGCGGCGAACATTTGTTCGTCGGTCAGGACATCGGCGACATCGAGGCCTATCTGGCGCGCCTGACCCAGGCCCTGTGGGGCGCCATGGCCCTGGTCATGCTGCTGGGCCTGGCGGGCGGTCTCTACATCAGCCGGCGGGTGGAAAAGTCGATGGCCGGGCTGAACCAGGTGGTTCAGGCGGTGCAGGACGGTGACCTCAAGGTCCGTGCGCCCGTGCGCCACACCGGCGACGAACTGGACGAACTGGGCCAGGGGCTGAACACCATGCTGGATCGGCTGGAGGCGTCCATGTCCTCGATCCGCCACGCTGGCGACGCCATCGCCCACGACCTGCGCTCGCCCCTGACGCGGATGCGGGCCAAGCTTGAGGTCGCTCTGATCGACGCCGAAGCCGGCAAGATCGACGGGGTCGACGCCCTGGGCATCGCCCTGGATGAGGCCGACCATCTGCTGAAGACGTTCAACACCGTCCTGGCCATCGCGCGGCTTCAGGCGGGCGGGGCGCCGGATCCCAAGGTCATGGACGCGGCTGATCTCGCCGCCGACATGGCCGAGCTTTACGAACCGGCGGCCGAGGACAAGGACATCGACTTCTCGTCCGAGGTCGAAAAGGGGCTGATGATCGAGGGCAACCAGCCCTTCCTGGCACAGGCCCTGGCCAACCTGATCGACAACGCCATCAAATACACCCCCGCCGGCGGGGCGGTGAAGCTGCGTGCGCGCCGCCGCTCGTCGGGCGAGATCGAATATTCGGTCACCGACACCGGACCGGGCGTCCCGGAAGAGGACCGCGAGCGGGTGGTCCAGCGGTTCGTGCGCCTGGACAATAGCCGCACCGAACCCGGCTCGGGTTTGGGGCTTTCACTGGTGACGGCGGTGGCGGAGGCCCATGGCGGGCGGGTCGTGCTGGACGAAGGCCCCGGCGCCTACGGCGACTTCGGACCGGGGCTGCGGGTGGCGTTGGTGCTTCCGCCCGCCTCGACCGGGATGAGCGGATGATGTGATGGCCCATCCAGAAACCTCGATCCCGCTGGCCTACAGTCTCACGCCCGCCGGTCCGGTCACAAACATCGCCGCCGCCGACCGCCTGCACGAAACCCTGACCGAGGCCGCCGACGCCGACGGCTGGCGCGAGACTCTGGACGGCGCCTGGGCCGCCCTGGCCCCCGTCGCCGGCGCCTCGCCCTATCTCGCCGGTCTGATGCGGCGTCGCCCCGCCCATCTGAGAAACCTGCTGGACGCCGATCCGGTCGAGACGCTGGAGCGGATCATTCGCGATACGGACGCGCTGGACGCCGAACCGGACGCGGTCCGTGCTCCGCTGCGCGTGCTGAAGGCCGACCTGCACCTGCTGACCGCCCTGGCCGATCTGGGCGGGGTTTGGGATCTGGATCAGGTCACCGACGCCCTGTCCCGGTTCGCCGACGCCTCTTGCCGCGCGGCCCTGCGCGCCGTCGCCGCCGAACAGAGGGCGCGCGGTCGGCTGATCTCGCCGCCCGGCGATCCGCGCGGCCCCATTCCCGGCCTGTTCGGCCTGGCCATGGGCAAACATGGCGCCAACGAACTGAACTATTCGTCCGACATCGACATCTCCCTCTTCTTCGAGCCGCGCCTGATGGTTCTGGCCCTGCGCGAGGGCGAGGAGATGCAGGACTTCGCCAATCGCGTTGGCAAGGGGATCGCCACCCTGCTGACCGAGCGGACGGGCGACGGCTATGTCTTCCGCGTCGATCTGCGGCTGCGGCCCGACCCGTCCTCGACCCCGCCGGTCGTCGCCGGGCCGATGGCCCTGGCCTACTATGAGAGCGTAGGACAGAACTGGGAGCGGGCGGCCTTCATCAAGGCGCGTCCGGTGCTGGGCGACATGCGCGCGGCGGGCCGGTTCCTGAAGGCCATGATCCCCTTCATCTGGCGGCGCAGCCTGGACTACGCGGCCGTACTCGACATCCAGTCGATCAAGAAACAGATCCACGTCCACAAGACGGGCGAGGGCCTGCAGGCCGCCGGGGCCAATCTGAAGCTGGGACGCGGCGGCATCCGCGAGATCGAATTCTACGCCCAGACCCAGCAACTGATCCTGGGCGGCCGCGATCCGGCTTTGCGCAAGCCCCGCACGCTGGAGGCGTTGAAGGCCCTGGCCGACGCGCGCCATGTGCCCCAGGCGGTCTGCGAGGAGCTGTCGGCCGCCTATGTCGAGCTGCGCGGGCTGGAGCACCGGGTGCAGATGCTCGACGACGAACAGACCCACCGCCTGCCCGAGGATGCCGAGCGCCGCGCCGCCGTCGCAGCCCTGGCCGGTTCGAACGATCTGGCCGCCTTTGACGCCCGGGTCGAGGCCCTGCTGGCGCGGGTCAACGCCCGCTATGGCGAACTGTTCGAGGGCGGCGAAGATCTGGACTCCAGCTACGGCAGCCTGGTCTTCACCGGGGTCGAGAACGATCCCGAGACGCTGGAAACCCTGCGTCGCATGGGCTTTTCCGAGGCGCCGTCGGTCGCCGACACGATCCGCAGCTGGCATCACGGCCGCATCCCCGCGACGCGCACGGCGCGGGGGCGCGAACTGTTCACTCGCCTGGCGCCGCGCCTGCTGGAGGCCCTGGCCCGATCCGGTGCGCCGGACGAGGCGTTCCGCCGTTTCGCCGTCTTCTTCTCCGGGCTGGCGGCGGGTGTTCAGGTCCAGGCCCTGTTCCTGAATCAGCCCAAACTGTTCGAGATGGTGCTGGGCGTCATGGCCTTTGCGCCGCGTCTGGCCCGGACGCTTGGCCGGCAACCGGCGGCGCTGGACGGTGTGCTGGACGCCCGCTTCCTGGTCGATCTGTCCGAAGAGACCGGCCTGACCGAACAGATGCTGCGTGAGGCCGGCGAGACCGAAGATTTCGAGGGGGCCATGAACGCCGTGCGCCGCCTGCATCGCGAGCAGATGTTCCGCATCGGCATCCACGCCCTGACCGGCCGGGCGGGGGCCGAGACGGCGGGCCGCGCCTACGCCGCCCTGGCCGACGCCGCCATGCGCACCCTGTCGCCCGCGGCCCTGGCCGAGACCGAACGGCTGGGCGGCGCCTTCCCCGGCGCAGTCGCGGTGGTCGCCTTGGGCAAGGCCGGCTCGCGCGAGATGACGGCCGGATCGGACCTGGACCTGATGACCCTGTACGAGGCGCCGCCCGAGGCGACCTCCGAGATCAAGGGCTGGACCGCCGACGTCTTCTACGCCCGCTTCACCCAGCGGCTGATCGCGGCCCTGTCGGCGCATACGGCGGAAGGCGGTCTTTACGAGGTGGACATGCGCCTGCGCCCCACCGGCTCCAAGGGGCCGGTGTCGGTGCGGCTGAAGGCGTTCGACGCCTATTACGCCAAGGAGGCCGAGACCTGGGAGTTCATGGTTCTGACCCGCGCCCGCGTGGTCTGGGCCAGCGATCCCAAGTTCGGCGCCCAGGTTTCGGCGGCTATCGAGGCCGCCCTGCGTCGCCCGCGTCCCGGCGTCGATATCGCCGCCGACGTCCGAAAGATGCGCTCCCTGATGGATCGCGAGCGTCGCCCGCACGGCTTCTGGGATCTGAAGCTGTCGCCGGGCGGGCAGGTGGACGCCGAGTTCGCGGCCCAGTTCCGTCAGCTTCAGGCCGCCGCCATCGGCGAGCGCTTGACCCTGTCGACGCTTGAGGCCCTGCACGACGACCCGGTCCTGGCCGAGGCCTGGCGCGTGCAGCAGCGTCTGGCCCATCTTCTGGCCGCCGCCTTCGAGGGGCGGGTCGATCCGGAGGGCGAACCCGGCGTCTTCCAGCTGCGCCTGGCCGAGGCGGCCGGCGCGCCGGACTTCGACACGCTGAAGACCGAGCTGACCGATCTGCGCGCGCGGGCCCGAAAGGCCTTCGAGCGGGCGGTGCCAGCCAGACTGGAAAAAGAGGGCCGCGACGGAGAATCCGCAACGCCGCGTTCAATCTCCTGACAGGGCAATGTCAAAGGGCGCCAAACGCGCCCGTGGAGATGATCGAGATGAGAAACACCTTTCTGACCGGCCTGGGCGTCATCGCTCTGGCCGCCGCCGCCGGCGCCGCGACCGCACAGGTTCCGCCGGCTCCCGTCGTCGGCGCGCCTGCGCCGCATCATGCGCGTGCGGATCCGAACCGCCAGATCACCCGCGCCGAGTTCGTCGATGCGCGCATCGCGCGTCTGACTGCGCTCGATACGAACCGCGACGGCGTGGTCAGCCCCGAAGAGCGCGCCGCCGCCATGCAGGCCCGTCGCGCCGAACGGGCGGGCGACCGCTTCGCCAAGCTGGATGCGAATGGCGACGGCTCCATCAGCCGGGCCGAGCTCGACGCCGGCCATGCCGCACGCCCGGATCGCGGTCCGCGCGCGGAGCGTGCCGGTCATCGTGAGGGGCGTCGCGGCGGCGCGCATCACGCCATGCGCGGACAAGGCCGCGAACGCGGGCCGGTGGTGATCGCCGAAGCCTCCGCCAAGCTCGGCGAGCGGTTCGACAAGATGGACGCCAACCGCGACGGCGTGATCTCCGCCGACGAGCGCCGGGCGGCCATGTCCGCGCAGCGTGAGCAACGGCAGGAACGCCGCGCGGCCCGCCAGGCGCAGCGTCCGGTACAACAACCCGCTTCCCCCGTCCCGGCTTCGGAGTAAGACGGTGTCGGGGTCGGCCGTCGTAAACGCACCGGTCCCTTTCGTCAGCAGCGGAAGAGGCAGGTTTGGTCGCGATCGTCGACCCCGACGAGGATCTGGTGCGGCGCGTGGGGCAGGGCGACCCGGCGGCGGTGCAGACGCTCGTCTCGCGCAAGCTGCCGCGCATCCTGTCGCTGGCCCAGCGCATGCTGGGCGATGCGGTCGAGGCCGAGGACGTGGCCCAGGAGACGATGCTCAAGGCTTGGCGTCAGGCGCCCAGATGGACGCCCGGCAAGGCCCGGTTCGACACCTGGCTGCACCGGGTCGCGCTGAACCTCTGTTACGATCGGCTGAGGCGTCGTCGCGAAATCCCGACCGACACGCCGCCGGATCGTCCCGACGAAGGCCCGGCGCCGGATCGCGGTCTGCTGGCGGCCGAGACGGGCGTGCGGGTCACGGCGGCCCTGAAACGGCTGCCGGACCGACAGCGCGAGGCCATCGTCCTGTGCCATTATCAGGAGCTGTCGAATATCGATGCGGCGGCCCTGATGGAGATCAGCGTCGAGGCGCTGGAGAGTTTGTTGTCGCGCGGTCGTCGCGCATTGCGTCTGGCCCTTTCGGACATCGGTCCGGGGTCGATTAAAGGAGACGGACGATGAAGGCGGAACGGTTGCACGAACTGGCGGACGCCTATGGCGCCGACCTGCGTCGGTGGCCCGCGTCCGAGCGCGCCTTCGCCGAAAGCCTGATCGCCGCCGATCCGTCGCTAAAGGCGGTGCTGGATCAGGCGGCCGCGCTGGACGCGCTGCTCGACGCCGCGCCCAGACCTGTCCCGTCCGCCGCCCTGACCGCGCGCATCCTTGCGGCTGCGCCCCGGGCGAAAAGCCGTCTGGGCAAGGCGATCTGGTATCTGGGCGCCGGTTGGGCCGCCGCGGCCTGTGCGGGCGTGGTCGCCGGCGTCGGTCTGACCACCCATCTGACCGCCGACGCGCGCGCCGATGCGGTGCTTTATCAATCCTCGCTGACGGGCGTGGATGACACGGAACTGCTGGGATGACGTCCAAGAGCCTGAAGATCGCCCTGGCCGTTTCGGTGGCCCTGAACCTGTTCGCCGTGGCGGGCGGGGTCACATATGTCGTCAATCGCGACCGGATCGAACGCCGGATCGAGGATCAACGGCGTCCGGGCCGCGAGGGACCGCTGGCCGAGGTGCTGGCCGATCTGGATCCGGCCGTGCGCCAGCGCGTGCGCACCGCGCTGCGAGAATCGGCCCTGGCGGCGCGTCCTGATTTCGAGGCGGCCCGCGCCGCGCGGCGAGAGGCGATCGACATCGCCGGTCAGCCGACCCTGGACGCGGCCCGGGTCGAAAGCCTGCTGGAACAGTCCAGAGCCGCCGAGATGCGCGGCCGCACCCGCCTGGAAAGCGGCGCGGTCGCCGTGCTGGCGACGCTGACGCCCGAGGAGCGCAAGGCCTTGGCCCCGATCCTTCAGCGTAAGGGCAATGCTCGTCGCGCCGTAGCCCGTGGGCCGGATCACCGTCAGCCGGACGACCGCGCGCCCCGCTGACGGCGCTCGGGCGCTCAGCCCTTCTCGGACGCGCGGAAGGCGGCGACGGCGCTGACCGCCGAGCGCACCGACGCCTCGATAGCGGCCCAGTCGCCCGACTTCACAGCGTCATCGGTCACCAGTTTCGACCCCATCCCCGCCGCGACGATGCCCGCGCCGAACCATTTGGCGATCGACGCCTCGTCCGGATCGACGCCGCCCGTGGGCATGATCTTGACCCAGGGCATCGGCCCCTTGACCGCCTTGACGAAGTCCGGGCCGCCGACGGACGAGCCGGGGAACAGTTTGACGATGTCGCAGCCCAGTTCGTGCGCCTCGCCGATGTCGGTCACCGACCCGCAGCCGGGGAAATAGGCGACCATGCGACGGTTGCAGACCTTCGCCACGTCGGGGATCAGGCAGGGGCTTACCACGAACCGCGCGCCGCGATTCAGGTACAGCGAGGCCGTGCCCGCATCGACGACCGAGCCGATGCCCAGGACCACGTTCGGGTCGGTCTTGATCAGTTCGCGATTGATCTCGCCGAACAGGTCGCAGGCGAAGTCGCCGCGATTGGTGAACTCGACCACCGGCGCCCCGCCGCGCGCGCAGGCGCGGATGACGTTCAGGCTGACCTCGGCGTCGGGATGATAGAAGACCGGGCACACGCCCTGGGTCTGAAGCGCCTGAAGCACGCTGACGCGATCATGGGCCATGGACGGGTTCCTCTGCGATAGGTTCGCGTCCGACCTCCGCTGTCGCGGACGCAAGGTCAAGTCAAACCGCGTTAGCGCGGGCGTTCTCTTGACGGCATGTGGCGAAAGGCGGACCGTCGTTCGCTCAATCGCCTGTTGGAGAAGCAGGATGTTCGCCGCCCTCGCTGTCGTCGCACTTCTGACCGTCCAGGATCCGCCGCCCGCCGCCGACATGGACGGCGCCTGGTCTGTCGATCTGGCGACCGATCCGGCCCAGCCCTATCGCCAGCCCATGAACCTGACGCTCCAGGCCGATGGCGTCGTGACGGGCGACTTCTACAACAGCCGCATCGAGGCGGGCCGATGGAAGCGCCAGCACGGCCGGCTGTGCGTCTCGTTCCGCACCACCGACGGCGCAGGCCCCTATCACACCGCCGCCTGCCTTGCGGGCGACCATGTCGAGGGTCAGACCTGGGCTGAACACCGCAACTTCGTCTTCATCTGGCGCGCCGACCGCCCCTCTTGAAGCCTCGCCGCTCAAGCCCATCTGTCAGGGAGGGGAGTGGGGGATTTTATACGAATTAGACGAATTAGACTCTATTTTTCGCTGCTGGGTCTGATCGCCGCTCAGCGTCGATGGACCAGGTCGGCCAGCCGTTTGACTAGGGCGCTCTCGGCATGGAACAGTGGATCCAGAACCGTGAAATGGTTCAGGCCTGGCATAGCCTCGAACCGTGTCTTCGCCCCGGCGTCGCCCCAGCGCGCGGCCATGGCGCGGCTCTGATCCACGAAGGCCTCGCTTTCCGCACCGCCGACAACGCAGTCCAGAACCGCGCCCGCGGGCGCCGGCCAGCGCATCGGCGACAGGGCCTCAGCCTCGGCCGTACTCAGGTCCAGGGCGACGTTGATTGAGGTGGGAATCAGCGGTTCCAGATCGAACACGCCCGAGATAGCGACCGCCGCCGAGGCCCGCCCGTCCGCCAGCAGGCAGGCGGCCATATGCCCGCCCGCCGAATGGCCGCTGACGACGGGCGCCGTGCCGGTGCGGTCGCGGATCAGATCGATCGCCGCCCGCGCCTGATCGACGATCCGGCTCAGCCGCACGTTCGGCGCCAGATCATAGGTCGGAATGGCGACGCTGACGCCGTGGGCCAGCAGGGGCGGCGCCACGAAGCTGAACCAGCCCGCATCCAGCGCCTGCCAGTATCCGCCGTGCAGGAAGACCACGACCTGCGCGCCGTCTCCGGCGTCGAACCAGTCGATCCGCTCGCGCTCGCCCGGGCCGTATTTCAGGACCTGCGGCGGATGGACGGCGCGGGCGGCCTCCGATCCCGCCTTCCAGCGCGCCATCACGGCGGGGTGGTCGGGGACCAGGGCGCGGTTGTTGTATTGCGCCTCCAAAACGGCGTCTGTGTCTTGCGGCTTACCCGTCACGTCTTCGTCCGCTAGAAGCGCCCTCGAACCAGAGGACTGATCCGCCATGATGACCGCCATCTTCGTCTTCATCAAATGCGAGCTGGGCTACGCCAACGACGTGGCGGCCGATATCGTGGACAATGTCGAGAACGTCTCGGAGGTCTATTCCACCTCGGGTCAGCACGACCTGCTGGCCAAGTTCAACCTGCCGCGCGACGCCGACATCGGCACCTTCGTGACGAAACAGGTCCAGACGCGGCCGCACGTGCGCGACACCTTCACCGTCATCACCTTCTCGCCCTTCCTGCCGAGCAAAGGCTAGGGCGCGGCCTTTCGCCTGACCTTGTCCTTGCGGTCCTCGGCCTCGTCGTCGTCGCCGACCTTCTCCTCGACCGTGGCCGACAGGCGCTGGAAGACGCCCAGGCCCACCAGCACCAGCACCGAGGCGATCAGCAGGGCGGTGGGATAGAGCAACTGCGCCACGTCCTCGCGCGCCGTCTTGAACACCACCACCAGCGCTTCGAGAAACAGGGCGATGACGATGGTCGACAGGAACTTGGTCAGGCTGCGCCGGGCCTCGGCGGCGCTGCGCTTTTCGTTGCCGCGCCGGACCTCGTCCTCAAAGATGTATTTGGCCACGTCGAAGACGGCGATGGCGACGATGACATAGCCCAGCACGTCCAGAACCGCGTCTGCGCCGGACTTGTCGGGCGAGCCGATGCCTTGCAGCGCCTCCTTCACCCCGAACCCGATCAGGGCCATGGCCGCCAGCAACAGCAGCAGGCTGGCGAAGGCGAACACCGCCCGGGTCAGATAGGTCATGGAAATCTCTCCGCGAGGCCACAGCAACGCGCCAACCGCCAAGCTGTTGCCTGACGGGCAAAGGGTGACGCTGGCGCCGGGGACGGCTAAACGAGGGGCATAGGGAGACACGACATGACGCGATCCAACGCGCCCGCCTACATGACCGGTTTCGGCAATCATTTCGCGACCGAAGCCGCGCCCGGCGCCCTGCCGGTGGGTCGAAACTCGCCGCAGAAGACGCCGATGGGCCTGTATGCCGAACAGCTGTCCGGCACGGCCTTCACCGCCCCGCGCGCCGAGAGCCGGCGCAGCTGGCTCTATCGCCTGCGTCCCTCGGCCCAGCATGGGCCGTACACCCCCTTCGATCAGGGGCGGGTCCGCTCCGGTCCGTTCGACGAGACGCCGCCCAATCCCAACCGGATGCGCTGGGACCCGCTGCCGATGCCGCAGGGTGCGACCGACTGGGTCGAGGGGCTGACGACCTATGGCGGCAATGGCGAACCGGACGGCGGCGCCGGGGCGGGCATTCACCTGTATGTCGCCAACCGATCGATGACCGACCGGGTCTTCTATGACGCCGACGGCGAACTGCTGATCGTGCCTCAGGAAGGCGACCACCGCTTCGTCACCGAGTTCGGCGTCATCGAGGCCCAGCCGGGTCACATCGTCCTGATCCCGCGCGGCGTACGCTTCCGCGTCGAGGTTGAGGGGCCAGTGCGCGGCTATGTGTGCGAGAACTACGGCAGCCCGTTCCGCCTGCCGGATCTCGGCCCCATCGGCTCGAACGGCCTGGCCAATCCTCGCGACTTCGAGACTCCGATCGCGGCTTATGAGGACGTGGATCGCCCGACCGAGTGCGTCCAGAAATACGGCGGGCGTCTGTGGGCCACGACCTTCGATCACAGCCCGTTGGACGTCGTCGCCTGGCACGGCAATCTGGCGCCCTGCCGCTATGACACGGCGCGGTTCAACACGATCAACACCGTCAGCTACGACCACCCCGATCCGTCGATCTTCACCGTCCTGACCAGTCCGTCGGAGACGCCGGGGACCGCCAATATCGACTTCGTCATCTTCCCGCCGCGCTGGATGGTGGCCGAGGACACCTTCCGCCCGCCGTGGTTCCACCGCAACGTGATGAGCGAGTTCATGGGTCTGGTGACCGGCGCCTATGACGCCAAGGCCGGCGGCTTCGCGCCGGGCGGCGCATCGCTGCACAACCGCATGAGCGGCCACGGCCCCGACCAGGCCAGCTATGACGGCGCGATCAAGGCCGAGCTGAAGCCGCACAAGATCGAAAACACCCTGGCCTTCATGTTCGAGATGCGCATGCCGATCCGCGTCACGAAATGGGCGTCGGAATCACCGCAGATGCAGCTCGACTACGACGACGTCTGGTCAGGCTTCACCAAAGGACAGATCTCATGATCCGCACATCCCTCATCGCCGCCGTTGCGCTTGTGGCCGCCGCCTGCTCGCCACAGACCACGGGAGCGGCGTCGGATGCGCCGATGCAGAGCGCCGACGCCGCGTCCTGCGCCACGCGCGGCGGCACGATGAAACAGGTCGGGCGGATGCAGTCCTGGCAGTGCGTCATCTCCTACGCCGACGCCGGCAAGCGCTGCACCGACGGCGATCAGTGCCAGGGCGATTGCCGCATCGAGGGCAACAGCGGCGTGACGCCGGGGACGGCGGCGACCGGCGTCTGCCAGGCGACCAGCGACCGCTTCGGCTGCCATACGACGGTCGAGGACGGCATGGCCGGCCCGACCCTGTGCATCGACTGAGGTCGCAGGCAGGAAAAAGCCCCCGTCGCAAGCGACGGGGGCTGATCCATCCGTAAACGGATTTAGGCGGTCGCCAGACCTTAGTGGGTCGAAGGCGTGTTGGCGGTGGTCATGCCGCCATCGGCGTTGCCGGCTTTCTGCTCGACCATGTCGGCCTTGCGGTCGGCGTTCTTCTCGACCTGATCGGCCTGGGCGTTCAGGGCGTCAGCCTGAGCGGCGGTCGGAGCGGTCGCGGCCTGCGCTTCCAGTTGGTCGGCGCGGGCTTCGCCCGTCGCTTCGATGGCGTCGGCTTGCTTTTCAGCGGCCTTGTCGGCGGCGCTTTCACCGCAGGCGGCGACGCCGGCCAGCATGAAGACCGAAGCGGCGGCGATGGCGAACTTTTTCATTTGAGTTTCCTCTCCTAGATGGAAACTCTCAAACGCTACGGTGACGGTTCGGTTCACGCCGCCGTGAGATTTTCGTGATCGCCCGTCGCGTCAGCCCTCCGACTGGGCGAAGGCGACCCGCGCAGCGCCCAGCAGGGCGGCGTGTTTGTGCATGATCACCTTGGTCGGAATGTCCTGCATATACTCCTTGAACCTGCCCTTGCGTTCGAAGCGCTGGCGGAAAGGGCTGGTCTTGATGAAGGGCAGGATGCGCGGAACGATGCCGCCGGCGATATAGACGCCGCCGCGCGCGCCGGTGGTCAGGGCGATGTCGCCGGCGACCGCGCCCAGGATGGCGCAGAAGCGGGCCAGGGTCGCGCCGCACGGGCTGTTCGGATCGGCCAGGGCCGTTGCGGTGATCTGGGCTGGATCGTCGATATGGGTCTCGCGTCCGTCGATCTCGGCCAGGGCACGGTGCATGTTCAGCAGGCCCGGCCCGCAGATCAGACGCTCGATCGACACCCGGTCATAGCGGCGACGCAGGATGCGCAGGATTTCATCCTCGACCGGATCGCCGGGGGGGAAGCAGGCATGCCCGCCCTCGGACGGCATGGCCATTTCCTTGCCGGCCGCGTCGCGTACCAGGGCCGAGACGCCAAAGCCGGTGCCGGGGCCAAGCACCGCGACGGTGCAGTGCGGATCGCCGTCGACCGGTCCGCCCAGGCTCTCCAGCTGGTCTTCCGGCACGATGGGCGCGCCCCAGGCCAGGGCCTCGAAGTCGTTGATCAGCTTGACCGGCTTCAGGCCCAGGGTCTGAAGCTCCGCCTCCGACACCTGCCAGGGCGAGTTGGTCAGGTCGATGGCGCCGTCCGTGACCGGGCCGGCGACGGCGATCACGCCGCCCGTCGGCTTGACCTCGCAGCCGTCGATGAAGGCGGCGACGCCTTCCAGGAAGGTCGGATAGGTTTCGGCCGGGAAGCTCTCGTGGTGGTCCAGCACGGGCTTGCCGTCAACCATGCGGGCCACGGCGAAGCGGGCGTTCGTGCCGCCGACATCGCCGACGAGAAGGGTCTTGTCATTCATTGGGGCGTTTCCTGCGCTCGGTTCGGTGGATCAGGCGTCCACGGTCCGATCGACGAAGTTGGGATTGGGCGGGGTGTCGTCGTTGCCGCGTGAGCCGGTCGGCAGGGCGAAACAGACCGTCGCTCCCTGCTCGGCCGTCGTGACCACATGGCGGAAGGCGCCGAACAGCTCACGGCCATAGCCCCAGGACGAACCTTCGGCGTTGACGGCGGACCGGGCGGCCAGCGGACGGGCGGTCAGGTCGGGAACCCCGACGGTGGTCAGAACCCCGGCTTCTGCGTCCAGGCGGATGATGTCGCCGTCCTGAACATGGGCCAGCGGGCCGCCGGCCAGGGCCTCGGGCGAGACGTGGATGGCGGCGGGCGTCTTGCCGCTGGCGCCCGACATGCGGCCGTCGGTGACGAAGGCGACCTTGAACCCCTTGTCCTGGATGACCGACAGGGCCGGCGACAGGCTGTGCAGTTCGGGCATGCCGTTCGCCTTGGGCCCCTGGAAGCGCAGGACCACGACCACGTCGCGGAACAGCTTGCCGTCCCGGAAGGCTTGCAGTGCGTCTTCCTGGGTCTCGAACACGGCGGCGGGCGCCTCGACGATGCGGTTCTCGGGTTTGACGGCGGAGATCTTGATGACCGCGCGACCCAGGTCGCCCTGAACCAGACGCAAGCCCCCCTCCTTGTCGAAGGGATTGGAGGCCGGGCGCAGGATGTCGAGATCGAGGCTTTCCTGAACCCCGTCGCGCCACACCAGTTCGCCGTCCACCATCGACGGTTCCTGGAAATAGGCCTCAATTCCGCGACCCATGATGGTCGTCACGTCGGTGTGGATATTGCCCGCCATCGCCAGCTCGCGCGCGATGAAGGCGACGCCGCCGGCGGCCTGGAAGGCGTTCACGTCGGCCGAGCCGTTCGGATAGACCCGCGCCAGCAGCGGCGTGACCGACGACAGCTCGTCCATGTCGGTCCAGTCGATCAGCACCCCCGCCGCCCGCGCCATGGCGACCAGGTGGATGGCGTGATTGGTCGAGCCGCCGGTTGCCAGCAGGGCGACGATCATGTTGACGATGGACTTCTCGTCGATGACGTCGGCCATGCGGCACTCGCCGCTGCGCGCCAGTTCGACCGCCCGTTTCGCGGCCGCGGCGGTCAGGGCGTCGCGCAGGCCGGTGTCGGGGTGGACGAAGGCGGTGGAGGGCATGTGCAGTCCGCCCAGCTCCATCATCATCTGGTTGGAGTTGGCCGTGCCGTAGAAGGTGCAGGTGCCGGGCGAGTGATAGCTGCCGATCTCGCTTTCCAGCAGGGTCTGACGATCGACCTTGTTCTGCGCATATTCGGCCCGGACGCGGGCCTTTTCCGCGTTCGGAATGCCCGACGGCATCGGGCCTGCGGGTGCGAAGACGACGGGCAGATGGCCGAAGGCCAGGGCGCCCATGAACAGGCCCGGTACGATCTTGTCGCACACGCCCAGCATCAGGCCGGCGTCGAAGGCGTCGTGCGTCAGGGCGATGCCCGCCGACATGGCGATCAGGTCGCGGCTGAACAGCGACAGCTCCATGCCCGGACGACCCTGGGTGACGCCATCGCACATGGCGGGGGTGCCGCCGGCGACCTGGGCCGTGGCGCCGACCTCGCGCACGGCCTTGCGCACCACGTCGGGGAAGCGCTCGAACGGCTGGTGGGCCGACAGCATGTCGTTATAGGCGGTGACAATGCCCAGGTTGGGCTTGGATCCGTCCATCGCGGTCAGCTTGTCGGCGATCGTCTGGCCCGCGAAGGCGTGGGCCCAGTTGGCGCAGCTCAGCTTGGCGCGTCCGGCGCCGCTGTCGCGCGCGGCGTCCATGCGACGGATGTAGTCGGCGCGGGTCTCGCGGCTTCTTTCGACGATGCGGGCGGTGACGGCCGCCACGGTGGGATGAAGCGCCATTTCAGCCTTCCTCCGTCCACAGAACTTCAAGGGGAACGCCGGCGGCGATCAGGGCGGCGATGGGCTGAATCTTGGGATCGCCCTGGGCCTGTTCTTCGAAGACACGACGCTTGGCGGCGCCCTTCAGGCCCAGGATCACCCGGCCCGCAGACATCAGATAGGGCAGGTTGATCGACAGCCGTTCGAGCGTCGGCGCCATGCCGTCGCGCCCATGCGGCACGCCCAGCACCGTGGGCTTCAGCGTCGGCGTCAGCAGGGTCTTCAGCGTCGGGCTCTCGGGGAACATGGAGCAGATATGGCCGTCCTCGCCCATGCCCAGCAGCACCGCATCAAACCGCCCGCCCGCATTGCCCAGGGCCTTGGCCGCCACGATGGCTGCGCGGTCCACGGTGACCTCGGGCGTATAGAGCGGGATGAAGCGGGCCGTCGCCGCCTTGTCCTGAAGCAGCACGTCGCGGATCAGACGGGCGTTCGAGTCCGGCGATGTCTCGGGCACATACCGCTCGTCCACCAGGGTCACGGCGATTTTGGACCAGTCCAGATCGGTCGCCGCCAAGCGGCGGTAAACGGGCGCAGGCGTCGAACCGCCGGGACCGGCGAACAGGGCCTGGCCATGGTCGCGCACGGCCGCGCCAAGCGTTTCGGCCAGACGCGCGGCGATGGCTTCGGCCCAGGTCTCGACGGAGGCGAAGGTTTCGATGGCGGGGGTCTCAGACATCGGTCGTATTCCAGTCGCGGCCGGTCCGCATCATCAGCATGTCGGCGCTGTCGGGGCCCCAGGTTCCGGCGACGTAGTCGTCGGGCTTCAAGCCGGATTCGGCCCAGGCCTCGGACACCTCGTCCACCCATTTCCAGGCCTGCTCGGCCTCGTCGCGGCGCACGAACAGGGTTGAATCGCCGGCCATCGCGTCCAGCAGCAGCCGCTCATAGGCGATGCGGCGGCGTGGCGGGGCGGCGGACTTGCCGTCCACACCCCACGACAGGCTCATCTTGATCGGCTGCAACTGCATGCGCTGATCCAGGCCCGGACGCTTGTTCATCACCGTCAGAGAGATGTCTTCCTCGGGCTGCAGCTCGATGATCATCCGGTTGGCCTGAACCTCGCCCCGGTCGTCGCGGTCGAAGATCGAGTGGGGCACCGGCTTGAACTGGATGACGATCTCGGTGCGCTTCTCAGGCAGGCGCTTGCCGGTCCGCATGAAGAAGGGCACGCCCGCCCAGCGCCAGTTGTCGATGTCGGCGCGAACGGCGACGAAGGTTTCGGTGTCGGACGGCTGGCCGCGCTCCTCGTCATAGCCCTTGGCCGGCTTGCCCTCCGAGACGCCCGCCACATACTGCCCCCGCACGGTCACGCGCTCGGCTTCGTCAGGCGTGATAGGGCGCAGGGAGCGCAGCACCTTGACCTTCTCGTTGCGCACCGAGTCCGGGTCCAGGTCGCTGGGCGGCTCCATCGCCACCAGGCACAGCAGCTGCAGCATGTGGTTCTGCAGCATGTCGCGAAGGGCGCCGTATTCGTCATAGTAGGGCCAGCGGTCGCCGACCCCCACCGTCTCGCCGATCGTGATCTGCACGTGGTCGATGGACAGGTTGTTCCACAGCGGTTCGAAGATCGTGTTGCCGAACCGCAGGGCGATCAGGTTCTGGACGGTCTCCTTGCCCAGATAGTGGTCGATGCGGAAGACCTGGTTCTCGCTGAAGGCGTGGGCCACGGCGTCGTCGATTTCGAGGAAGGACTTCAGGTCGCGCCCAACCGGCTTTTCCAGCACGATACGACAGTTCTTTTCGGCAAGGCCCGCCGCCTTCATCGCCGTGACGATGCGGGCATAGAGCGAGGGGGACACGGCCAGGAAAGAGGTGACCTCCCCGTCGCCGACCTTGTCCTTCAGCGGCTTCAGGCTTTCGGGCGAGGTGGCGTCGACCGCCAGATAGTCCAGGCGGGCCTTCATCCGCGACCAGCTGGCTTCGTCCCAAACCTTGTCCGCCTCGGCGCGCGCCTTCACCGCCTCGTGCACCTTGGCAATATAGTCGTCGGCGCTCTCTTCTGAACGCGCGGCGCCGATGATCTTCAGTCCTTCAGGCAGAAGGCCGTCGTGTTCGAGGAAGTAGAGCGACGGCAGGAGCATGCGCATCGCCAGATCGCCGCCGCCGCCAAACAGAATGAGAGCCGCCATGTCTTGTCCCTCGATGATCCCATTTGTCGGGACGCACGCCTTTACGGTCTAGCCGCTGTCTTTGGCCGCTTCCGCTCGCGAGGCCAACACGTCCAGCACGTCCTGAAACACCATGTTACGGGCATGGAGAAGAACGAGCAGGTGATAGATCAAATCCGCAGCCTCGCTGGCGAGTTCCTCGTCCGGGCCGGCGACGCCGGCCAGAGCGGTCTCCACGCCCTCCTCGCCGACCTTCTGGGCGATGCGTTTGGGCCCCTGTGCGATCAGTCGGGCGGTCCAGCTTTCGGACGGATCGGCAGCGGCCCGTTCGGCGATGGTGCGCTCCAGCCGGGCGATCCGACCCAGGCCCGGCGCGTCGGCCTTTCCGAAACAGCTCGTTCGGTTCAGGTGGCAGGCGTTTCCGACCGGCCTGACGCCCAGCACGATGGCGTCGGCGTCGCAGTCGGCCGTGATGGAGACGACGTGAAGCCGGTCGCCCGAGGTCTCGCCCTTCCTCCACCGCCCTCCGCGCGAGCGCGAGAAGAAGGTGGCCTCGCCGGAGGCGATCGTCTCGTCCAGCGCCGCGCGATCCATATAGGCCAGGGTCAGGACCTGCAGCGTGGCGGCGTCCTGCACCACGACGGGGACCAGGCCGGCGCCCTTGGCGAAGTCGATGGTGTTCGGGTCGATCACAGTCTCATCTCCAGGCCTTGGTCGGCCAGGTATTGTTTCAGGTCCGGAATGGCGATGGCGCCGGTGTGGAAGACACTGGCGGCCAGGGCCCCGGAGACGTCGGCCTGCTCGAACACAGCCTTGAAATGCTCGGGCGCGCCGGCCCCGCCCGAGGCGATCAGGGGAATGGTCAGACGTGCCCGTGCGGCGGACAGCTGCTCGATATCATAGCCGCGCCGAACCCCGTCCTGATCGATGCAGTTCAGCACGATCTCGCCGGCACCCAGGCCCTGCGCCTCGTCCAGCCAGTCCAGGGTCCGCTTGCCGGCATGACGGCGTGCATCGGGGTCGCCGGTATATTTGTGCACCACCCAGTCTCCGTGCTCGAACCGGCTGTCGACGCCGACGACGACGCATTGGCTGCCCAGCCGCGCCGCCATCTCGGCAATCAGTTCGGGCCGTTCCAAGGCGGGAGAGTTGATCGAGACCTTGTCCGCCCCGTGGTCCAGGCAGCGCGCCGCCTGCTCCACGGTGCGAATGCCGCCGGCGACGCAGAAAGGAATGTCCAGCAGTCGGGCGATGTCCTTGATCCAGCCGTAGTCCAGCGTCCGCCCTTCGGGACTGGCGGTGATGTCGTAGAAGACCAGTTCGTCGGCGCCCGCATCGCGATAGCGGGCGGCCAGCTCGGCCGCGTCGCCCATGTCGGTGTGACCGACGAACTTCACGCCCTTGACCACCCGGCCGTCCTTCACGTCCAGGCAGGGGATGATCCGCCGGGCGGTCATTTGACCGCCCGGCTTGATGCAGGATGGACGGTCATAAGCGTTTGGCCGCCGCGATCGCCTCGGGCAGGGTGAAGCAGTTCTCGTAGAGCGCGCGTCCGACGATGGAGCCGTGACAGCCCAGCGCCTTCACTGCAGCGATGTCGTTCAGCGAGGAAACGCCGCCAGAGGCCTGCAACACCAGATCCGGCCGACGGCTGCGGATTTCGGCCAGCAGATCCAGGTTCGGCCCGGTCAGGGCGCCGTCGCGACCGACATCGGTCACCAGCAGGTGTTTGGCCGTGCCCTTGGGATACCGATCCAGCGCCTCCCAAAGCGTCATGCCCGAGGACTGGGTCCAGCCCTTCAGCGCGGGGACCGGCACGCCGTCCTCGATCTTGACGTCCAGGGCCAGGGTGATGCGCTCGACGCCGAAGGTCTCCAACCAGGTCGCCACCGCCTCGGGCTGGGTCACCGCCAGCGATCCGACCACGACGCGCGACACGCCGGCGTCCAGCAGCTTTTTCACATCGTCGGCGCTGCGCACGCCGCCGCCCGACTGAACCTTGACGTCGATGGCCTGGGTCAGTTCGCCGATCAGGGCGTGCTGACGCGCCTCGCCCGCCTCGGCTCCGTCCAGATCGACGATGTGAATCCACTCCGCGCCCTCGGCCGCAAAAGTCGTCAGGCGGGCGGCCGGCTGCTGGTCGTAATGCGTCACCTGGGCGAAGTCGCCATGCATCAGGCGCACGCAGACGCCGTCCTTCAGGTCGATGGCGGGGTAGATCAGCATGGCAGGCCCAGGAAGTTCTTGATGATGGTCGCCCCGGCCTCGGCCGAGCGTTCGGGGTGGAACTGGCAGCCCCAGCGGTTGGCGGATCGAACCACAGCCGGAACGACGCCGCCATAGTCGGCGCGCGCCAGGGTCGCCGGTCCGTCGGGACAGACGAAGCCGTGGACGAAATAGGCATAGGCACCGTCGGCGACGCCCTCCAGCAAGGGGTCGTCGCGGTCGCGCGTCAACCGGCTCCAGCCCATGTGCGGCACCGGCAGATCGCCCGCAGGCTTCAGCCGGGTCACCGCGCCGGGAATGAGACCCAGCAGATCGACGCCGTCGCCCTCGTCGCTCGATCCGAACAGCAGTTGCTGACCCAGGCAGACACCTAGCAGGGGCCGCGGGAAGGCGCGGATCGGCGCGATCAGACCCAGGTCCGACAGGCGCTTCATGGCGTATCCGGCCGCGCCTACGCCAGGCAGGATGACCCGTTCAGCCTCGGCGATCACGGTCGGATCGTCGGTCAGGCGCACGGTCGCGCCCAGCCGCTCCAGTGCGAACTGGACCGAGGCGACATTGCCGGCGCCGTAGGCGATGATGGCGACCTCGGTCACAGCACACCTTTGGTCGACGGCACGGCGTCGCCTTCGACGCGGATGGCCTGGCGCAGGGCGCGGCCGAAGGCCTTGTAGACGGCTTCGGTCTTGTGGTGGTCGTCCTGGCCCGTGACCTTGATGTGCACGGCCGCGCCCATGGCCTCGGCCAGCGACCGGAACACGTGAGCGGTCAGGTCGGTGCGGTAGTCGCCGATGAAGGGCGTCTCGAACGCACCCTCGAACAGCGGATAGGGACGGCCGGACAAGTCGATCGAGACGGTCGCATTCGCCTCGTCCATCGGCAGGACGAAGCCATAGCGGGCGATGCCCTTGCGCTCGCCCAGCGCCTGTTTCAACGCCTGGCCCAGGGCGATGGCGCTGTCCTCGATCGTGTGGTGCGGATCGGTGTGCAGGTCGCCTTCGCATTGCAGACGCAGCGAGAAGCCGCCGTGGGCCGCGATCTGCTCCAGCATGTGATCGAAGAAGCCGACGCCGGTCTCAATCTTCACCGGACCGGGCGAATCCAGATCGACGGCGCAGACGATGCGCGTTTCCTTGGTGTCGCGCACGGCCTGACCGACGCGGACGGGGCGGCGCTTGGCGGGCGTCAGGCCGAAGGCGGCGAGCAGCCGGTCGTTGACCTCGGACTTGATCGAGATCGGCAGACGCAGACGCTCGCCGGACAAATCGGCCTCAACGCCGTAGGCCTTCAGACCGGCCAGGGCGGCGGCGGGCGCTTCGGGGCGGGCCATGATGATGGGACCGACGCCCGGTTCGACCGGCATCTGGCGGCCCAGTTCGCGCACGACCCGTTCGCGCTCGCGCCGGACCGAGGCGATCCGCTCGGCGGTCTCGATCATCCGAGACGGATCGAGCGCCTGCATCGCCAGCCGCACCAGCGGTTCGGGCAGGGCATAGGGTTCCAGCACCGACGCCAGACGCGCCAGGGTCTCGGCTTGGGCGATCGCCGCGCCGACGCGGGCGCCGGCGAGACCATAGGCCAGAGACAGACTGCGCAGCACGACCAGGTTCGGTTGATCGGCGACGACGGTCACGGCCGAGACGCTGTCGGAGAACTCGATCAGTCCTTCGTCCACCACCAGCAGGGTAGGCGCGACGCGGGCGGCCATTTCGGCGACGGCCTCAGGCGAGCCCAGGGCGCGGATGACGACGATACTTGCTTCTGGGGCGGGTTCGCCCTTGGCCGGATAGATGGCGGCCAGGCTGTCATAGGGCTCGGCGTTGGGGGCCTCGACCGAGCCGCCGTCGCGCGCGGCGAGGCGATAGGCCAGTTCCAGCCCGTGGGTCAGGCCACGCACCGGCAGCACCCGTTCGGCAGGCGCGCCATAGACGGCGGCCATGCGAGCGGCGAGGGCGGAGGCGTCGCCGGGATAGCGATCCAACCCCTCGCCGCCGGAAACCAGCGGCGGATAGGGAGCGGGCAGGGTCATCCTTCGGCCCTCAAGTCGGCGGCGCGGGCGTGGGCTTCCAGGCCCTCCATCCGCGCCAGGCGGGCGGCGATGGGGGCCAGCTGACGGGCGCCGGCCTCGGATACCAGCTGGACCGACATAGTGGTCATGAAGCTGGCGGTGGTGACCCCGCCCAGGGTGCGGGCGCCCCCGTCGGTCGGCAGGACGTGGCTGGGACCGGCGGCATAATCCCCCAGCGTCTCGGCGGCGAACCGGCCGACGAAGACGGCCCCGGCGGCCTTGATCGAATCGACCAGCGGCTCGGGATCGTCGATCTGGATCGCCAGGTGTTCGGGGCCATAGAGGTTGGCGACTTCTGCGGCGGCGTCGAGGTCGCGGACCAGGATGGCGCGGGCCTCGTTCAGAGAAGCGCGGGCGATGGCTTCGCGGGGCAGGGTTGCGACCTGAACCTCGACCTCGCTCAGGATGTAGTCGATGGTGGCGCGGCTGGTGGAGACCAGCAGAACCTGTGCATCCGCATCGTGCTCGGCCTGGCTGAGCAGGTCGGCGGCGGCGATCTCGGGCGCGGCGTCGCGATCAACGATGACCATCAACTCCGACGGGCCGGCCGGCATGTCGACGGCGGGACCGCCGGGCAGGGCCGAGGCCTGCTTCTTGGCCTCGGCCACATAGGCGTTGCCGGGTCCGAACAGCTTGTCGCAGGCCGGGATGATCCCGTCCTCCAGTTCGACGCCGAAGGTCAGGGCGGCGATGGCCTGGGCCCCGCCCATCAACCAGATGGCGTCCAGCTCCGCCTCAGCGGCGGCCAGGATCATGGCGGGGTGGATGCCGCCGTCCTTGTTCGGCGGCGTCACGGCGATGCGCTGCCCTACGCCCGCGACGCCGGCCGGAATGGCCAGCATCAGCAGCGACGAAAACAGCGGCGCCGTGCCGCCCGGAATATAGAGGCCGGCCGAGGCGATGGGACGCCAGGCCAGTTTCGAGCGCACGCCCGGCGTCGTCTCGACGAAGGGGGTGTCCTCGGGCCGGGTCGCCTGGTGGAAGACGCGCACATTGTCGGCCGCCATGCGCAGGGCGCGCACATCGCCGGGCGGCAGGGCGTTGCGCGCCTCGGCGACGGCCTCGGGCGTGATGGCGATGCGACGGGGCGGCGCCTTGTCCAGCTTCAGGCACCAGTCGGTTACGGCCGCGCCGCCGCGCTGGCGCACGTCGTCCAGGATGGTGCGCACGACCTCGGTCACGTCGCCGGCGGTGCGTTGGGCCGGGCGGGCCAGGGCGGCCGTCTTGCCGGCCGCGTCGAGGGAAGACCAATCGATGCGCTTCATCACATCATCTTCTCGATCGGCAGGACCAGAATGGCCGAGGCGCCGGCGGCCTTCAGCTTCTCAAGCGTCTCCCAGAAGACGGCCTCCTGGCAGACGGCGTGGACGGCGACCGCGTCGTCGCGACCCATCAGGGGCATGACGGTGGGCGAGCCTGCGCCGGGCAGGATGGCGGTGATCTCGTCCAGCGCCGAGCGCGGGGCGTTCAGCATGACGTATTTGGCGCCTTGAGAGGACACCACGCCCGCCATCCGTTCGATGACGCTGTCCAACAGCTGCTGCAGCGCGGGCTCGGGCGCCACGGGCGACTGGATCAGCACGGCCTGACTTTCCAGAACCGTATCCTTGGCCCCCAGGCCGTTGGCCTCCAGCGTCGCGCCGGTCGAGACCAGGTCGCAGATGGCGGCGGCCAGTTTCAGCCGGGGCGCGACCTCGACGGCCCCGCGCATGACCACGATGTCGGCCTTGACCCCGCGTTCGTCGAGGAAGCGGCGCAGGATCTTAGGGTAGGAGGTGGCGATGCGCAGACCGTCCAGCGAGGCCGGACCGTCATAGGTCAGCGTCGGAGGCGTGGCGATCTTCAGCGTGCATCGACCGAAGCCCAGCGGCATGACGATCGAGGCGTTGGGCCCGCCGTTGCGGCCTTCCTCCAGCACGTTCTCGCCGACGATACCCAGGTCGCAGACGCCGTCCGCCACGAAGGTGGGGATGTCGTCGTCGCGGACGCGCAGCAGGTCGATCGGATAGTTCTCGACCCGGTACAGCAGGTCGTTGTGACCCTTGACCCATTTCAGGCCCGCGTCGCGGATCAGGTCGAGGCTGCGGTCGGCCAGACGGCCGGATTTCTGGACGGCGATGCGAAGCCGGCCCTGCACGGTGCTCATGTTCGGATACTCAGTTCTTGTTCTTCAGGCGGTCCAGGGCGAGGCGATAGCCCTGATGCGGCATGTCTTTCAGATAGCGGGCGACACGGACGACGGTGGTGGGGCTGGCATGGGCCTCTGCGGCGATCTCGCGATAGGATTTGCCGCCGGCGTCAAGCAGGCGCGCCACCTGCCAGCGCTCGGAGAAGGCGCGCAGTTCCGCAGGCGTGCAAAGATCGGCCAGAAAGGCGTCGATCTCGGCGCGCGTCTGCATCGACAGCAGGGCGTCATGCAGGTCGTCACGGGCAGGAGAAGTCGTCATGCGCGTTCCACTATGCTGTAACGGTGGAACGGTCAAGAGGTGCGGCGTGAGTCGTGACTGGTGACTCGTGATTGGGTCGAGGGTTCAGTCACGGCTCACGATTCACCAATCACGACTTACCTCAGCCCGCGCACCGCTCTATCTGTCCGCCCATGACCAAGGTTCTCATCATCGGCGCCGGACACGCGGGCGGCTCCGTCGCGGCCTTTTTGCGGCAGTATGGGCATGAAGGCTCCATCGTGCTGGCGGGCGAGGAGGATGCGCCGCCGTATCAGCGGCCGCCCTTGTCTAAGGCCTGGCTGAAAGGAGAGGCGGATCTGGAGGCGCTGCTGCTGCGGCCTCTGAGTTTCTACGCCGAGCAGGGGATCGACTTCCGACCCGCGACGGTCGCCGTGGCGGTGGAGCCTGCCGCGAAGACGGTCGTCTTTGAGGACGGGTCGTCGGAGACCTACGACATCCTCGTGCTGGCGACCGGATCGACGGCACGGAAGCTGCCGGTTCCGGGCGGGGACCACCCCGATCTGCTGGAACTGCGCACGATTAAGGACGCCGAGCGACTGAAGGCGGTCCTCGGGCCCGGCAAGCGTCTGGCGGTCGTCGGCGGCGGCTATGTGGGGCTGGAAGCAGCGGCGTCGGCGCGGGCCCTGGGCGCTGAGGCTGTGGTGATCGAGCGCGCGCCGCGCGTGCTGGCGCGGGTGGCGTCCGAGACCCTGTCGGCCTTCTTCACGGCGCAGCACCGGGCGCACGGCGTCGAAATTCTGACCCACGCTGAGGTGGTCGCCGTGGCCCGCGACGGCGTGACCCTGGCCGACGGATCGGTGGTGTCGGCGGATGCGGTGCTGGTGGGTGTCGGCGCCCTGGCGTGCGACGCCCTGGCGCGGTCGGCCGGCCTGACCTGCGACGACGGCGTGGTGGTGGATGACGAGGCGCGCACCAGCGACCCGGCGATCTTCGCCATCGGCGATATGACGCGACGCCCCATTCCGGTCCACGGCGGCGTGCATCACCGGCTGGAAAGCGTTCCCAATGCCCTGGAGCAGGCCAAACAGGCGGCCGCCGCCATCGTCGGGCGGGCCGGACCCACGCCCGAAGTGCCGTGGTTCTGGTCGGACCAGTATGACGTCAAGCTTCAGATCGCCGGCCTGCCGTTTGACGCCGACCGACAGGTGGTGCGCGGCGATCCGACGGCGTCGGGCTTTGCAGTCTTCCATCTGAACGGCGACCGCATCGTCTGCGTCGAGGCCGTCAACGCTCCGCCCGAGTTCATGGCCGGTAAACAGTTGATCGCCAAGGCGACGCCCGTGGACGTGGACAAGCTGGCCGATCCGGCGGCGTCGATGAAGGCGGTGGCCGTCGGATAAGGCGTCGCCGCAGTGCAACAAAACTGTTGCGCTTTACGTTCGTGACCGTTCAAGCTGCGACTTCAACGCGGCGGGGGCGGATGACGAGAGCTTTCGACGAAATGAATGGCGGCGGATCGGGTGCGATCCGCGACAGCTACAAGACGCTGGCGGCCTGGCTGGAAAACGCGCCGGCCGATCTGCTGCAAGCGCGTTCGCGCCAGGCGGAGCTGTTCTTCCGCCGCATGGGCGTAACCTTCGCCGTCTATGGCGACGAGGAATCCAACGAGCGGCTGATCCCCTTCGATGTCGTGCCGCGCATCATCGGCGCGGACGAGTGGGGTGGTCTGGAAAAGGGGCTGAAGCAGCGGGTCACCGCCATCAACGCCTTTCTGAGAGACATCTATGGCCCGCAGGACTGCATCAAGGCGGGCATCGTCCCGGCCGATCTGATCCTGACCAATCCACATTATCGGCCAGAAATGCAGGGCCGTCGTCCACCAGGCGACGTCTGGTGCCATATCTCGGGCGTCGATCTGGTGCGCACGGGCGAGGACGGCTTCTACGTTCTCGAAGACAACTGCCGCACGCCGTCGGGCGTCTCCTATATGCTGGAGAACCGCGAGATGATGATGCGGCTGTTCCCCGATCTGTTCGCGGAACATGCGGTGCGGCCGGTCGAAATCTACACCGACATGCTGCTGCGCTCGTTGCAGGCCTCCGCGCCGGCCGGGGCGGGGGCAGACCCGACGATCGTCGTGCTGACGCCCGGCCCCTTCAACTCGGCCTACTATGAGCACAGCTTCCTGGCCGACAAGCTGGGCGTCGAGCTGGTTCAGGGCACGGACCTGTTCGTCAATGACGACACGGTCTTCATGCGCACGACCGAGGGGCCCAAGCGCGTCGATGTCATCTATCGCCGCATCGATGACGACTTCCTCGATCCCCTGACGTTCATGCCGAACTCCACCATCGGGGTGCCGGGGCTGATGTCGGCCTATTTCGCCGGGCGGGTGACGCTGGCCAATGCGGTCGGGACGGGCGTAGCCGACGACAAGGCCGTCTATACCTACATGCCCGAGATCATCCGCTTCTTCACGGGTGAGGATGCAATCCTGCAGAACGTGCCGACCTGGCGCTGTCGCGAGCCGGACGCCCTGAAGGAAGTGCTGGATAAGCTGCCGGAACTGGTGGTCAAGGAAGTCGGCGGATCGGGTGGCTACGGCATGCTGGTCGGGCCGACCTCGACCAAGGCCGAGATCGAGGATTTCCGCGCCAAGCTGATCGCCGATCCCGACGACTTCATCGCCCAGCCGACGCTGAGCCTGTCGACGGCTCCGACGCTGAACGGCGGCGCCCTGTCGCCCCGCCACGTCGATCTCAGGCCGTTCGTCCTGTCCAGTCAGGCCGGCGTGCGCGTCGCGCCCGGCGGCCTGACGCGAGTGGCGTTGAAGGAGGGGTCGCTGGTGGTGAATTCCAGCCAGGGCGGCGGAACCAAGGACACCTGGGTGCTGGACAACTGATGCTTTCACGCACTGCAGACAGCCTCTACTGGACCGGCCGCTACATGGAGCGGGCGGACTTTCTCGCCCGCATTCTGGAGGCGGCGATCCGTCTGGCCGCCCTGCCGGCGAAAGATCAGGCCGCCGTCACCGCCTGGGCCGGGGCCATCGCCTCGTCGGGGGTCAAGGCCGGCTTCGACGCGACCGGCCGGACCGTGTCGGAAAAGTCCGTGCGGGAATATCTGGCCTTCGGCTTCGACAATCCGACCTCGATCAAGGCCTGCATCACCAAGGCGCGGACCAATGCGCGCTCGGTGCGCACCGCCCTGACCATCGAACTGTGGGAGGCGATCAACGGCGCCTGGAACGGTCTGAACGAGCTGGGCGAACCGACCAAGCGCGACGACTTCACCAACTTCCTCGACTTCGTGAAATCGACATCGCTGGCGGTGGAGGGCGCCTCGTCGCGGACCATGTTGCGCAATGACGCCTACTGGTTCCTGCGGCTGGGCATGGCGATCGAGCGCGCCGACAACACCGCGCGTCTGCTCGACGTGAAATATCACCTGCTTCTGCCGCCCGGCGAACGGGTCGGGGGGCAGCTGGACTATTTCCAGTGGACGACCCTGCTGCGCGAGGTTTCGGCCCTGACCGCCTATCGCTGGGTTTACCGCGAAAGCGTGCGGCCCTGGCTGGTGGCGGATCTGCTGGTGCTGAACCGCCAGATGCCGCGTTCGCTGGCCTCGTGCCAAGGCATGATCGTCAGCTATCTGGAGAAGCTGGCCACCGATTACGGCCGGCGCGGCCCCGCGCAACGGCTGGCCTCCAATCGCCTCAGCCAGTTCAACGAGGCCAAGATCGAAGACATCTTCCAGTCCGGCCTGCACGAATACATCCAGAGCTTCCTGAACGAGAACAACGCCCTGGCTGCGGCCGTTCACGAACAGTATCTGGTCTGACCATGCGGATCCGGATCGATCACTCCACCCGCTACGCCTACGCCCGGCCCGCGCGGTTCATCGTCCAGATGCTGCGCCTGACGCCCAAGTCGTGCGAAAGCCAGCAGGTCCGCGACTGGCGCATCGAGACCGACGTGGACGCCCGGCTGCGGCGCAGCGAGGACGCCTTCGGCAACATCGTTCACAGCCTCTACACCGAGCGGCCGACCGACGCCCTGACCATCCGCGTCACCGGCGAGGTCTCGACCGTCGAGACGGGCGGCGTCGTGAAGGGCCAGGCCGAGCGGTTGTCCCCCCTGGTCTATCTGCGCGAGACCCCGATGACGAAGGCCGACGCCAGCATCGTCGATTTCGCCCGCTCCATCCCCGAGGGCCCGACGCTCAATCGGATGCATCGGTTGATGAGCGCGCTGAAGGATACGGTGGCGTTCGAGGTCGGCTCGACCTCCGCCTCCCACACCGCCGCCGACGCCTTCGCCCAGAAGCGCGGCGTCTGTCAGGACCATTCGCAGATCTTCATCTCGGCCGCGCGCCTGCTGGGCGTGCCTGCCCGCTATGTCTCGGGCCATCTCAGCCGTCAGGATGGACGCCACGATCAGGACGCCGCACACGCCTGGGCCGAGGCCTGGGTCGAGGATCTGGGCTGGGTCGGGTTCGATCCGGCCAACGGCATCTGTCCCACCGAACACTATGTCCGGGTCGCGGTCGGCCTGGACGCGCGCGGGGCCACCCCGATCCGAGGCACGAGCTATGGCGGCGGCCAGGAGCAACTGACCGTCGCCCTGAATGTGCGGCCGGTGCAACAGAGCCAGCAACAACTGCAATCCAGTGGATGGCTCCGATAGGCATGACGCGCGAATCTGTTAGCGTCTGGGGATTCGCAACGCGGGGAGCGAATAGAGCGAAGTGACCTATTGCGTAGGCATGCTGGTGGACGACGGGTTGGCGATGATCGCCGACACGCGCACCAATGCGGGCGTGGACAACATCTCGTCCTATCGCAAACTGCACATCTACAAGTCGCCGGGCGAGCGGATCCTGGCGGTCGCGACGGCCGGCAATCTGTCGGTCACCCAGACGGCGCTGGCCATGGTCGCGGCCGGGGTCAAACTGCCGGACTCCACCGAGCTGGAAACGCTCCAGACCGCCCCGACCCTGTTCCGCGCCGCCCAGCTTCTGGGTCATGCGATGGCCAGCGTGCGCGCCAGCATCAATACGCCGCCGACGCCGACCGCCGACGGGCTGAACGTCACCGCCTCGATGCTGCTGGGCGGTCAGATCGCCGGCGGCAAGATGGGGCTGTATCTGATCTACGGCCAGGGCAACTTCATCGAGTGTGGGCCCGATACGCCCTATCTGCAGATCGGCGAGCTGAAATACGGCAAGCCCATTCTGGATCGCGCCCTGCACAGCTCCACCTCCCTGTCCGAGGCGGTGAAGCTTGGGCTGATCTCGTTCGATTCGACCATCCGCTCGAACATCGCCGTCGGCCCGCCGCTGGACCTGATCGTCATGCCGCGCGACCAGCTGACGGGCACGGCGCGGCGCATCGAGGCGGACGATCCCTATTTCCGCGATCTGGGTCGGCGCTGGTCCGAAGCCTTGGCCGCCGCCCACCGCGCCATGCCCGATCCGACCTGGTTGCATATCGACACGTCGGCGCCTCAGAGGAGCATCAGCGCCGTCGGCTAATTAAGATTGCGATTTGTTCGCAATTGTCTTGTGCCTTCCTGTGGAGCTGGTTATTGCGAGCGCATCGCAAAATCAGACCAAAAGGTCGCAAGAGTATGTCCGAATCCCGCGCCGCCGCGCTCCGCTCGCTTCTGTTCGCCTCCAGCGCCGCCGGCATGCTGGTCGCCGCCCCCGCCATAGCCGCTGATGTGATCGCCGAGGACGGCGTGGTCGTCACGGCCGACCAGTCCCAGCCCGCCAATCTGGGCACGATCGACGTCAACGGTCAGTTCAAGAAGCCGGCGCCCGTCAGTCCCGAGTTCGTCGCGCCCCTGGTGGATATCCCGCGCGCCGTGACGGTCATCCCCCAGGCCATCATCGAACAGACCTCGGCCTCGTCCTTGCAGGACCTGCTGTCCAACTCCCCCGGCATCACCTTCGGAGCAGGCGAGGGCGGTCAGCCCCTGGCCGATCGTCCCTTCATCCGGGGCCAGTCGTCGGGCAACAACATCTTCGTGGACGGCATTCGCGACACGGGCGGCCAGCAGCGCGAGGTCTTCAACCTGGAACAGGTCGAGGTCATCAAGGGGCCGGACGCCGTTTATTCGGGACGCGGTTCGGGCGGCGGCAGCATCAACCTGGCCTCCAAATCGCCCAAGCTGAACGCCTTCACCAATGTCAGCGCGGGCGCGGGCACCGACGGCTATTTGCGCGGCACGGTCGATGCGAACCTGCCGCTGGGCGAGACCGCCGCCCTGCGCATCAATCTGATGGGCGCCCAGGGCGACGTGCCGGGCCGCGACGCCGTCGACTACGACAAATGGGGTGCAGCCATCAGCCTGGGCGCCGGCCTGGGCACGCCGTCGTCGATGGTCTTCAGCTACTACCACCTGACCAGCGACCAGATGCCGGATTACGGCATTCCGCTATTCACCAAGATCCAGTCGCGCACCACCGACAGCGGCGTTCTGGATGTGCCCTATGACAGCTTCTATGGGCTGAAGGCGCGCGATTACCTGACCAATGAGGTGGATGCGTTCACCTTCAAGGCCGAGCATCGCCTCAACGATTTCGCCACGATCCGCAACGTCAGCCGCTACTCGCAGACGCTGAACGACTACATCGTCACCAACCCCGGCGACGGCGGCTATGTCGGACGCGCGGCGGACGGGACCTACTGGATGAAGCGGGGCACCAAGACCCGCTGGAACCCGGTCGCCACCCTAGCCAATGTGACCGATGTCTTCGGCCATTTCGCCACCGGTTCGATCAAGCACAGCTATGACGTCGGCGTGGAGTTGTCGCGCGAGCACAACAGGAACGCCTCCTATTCGACCTACACCACCTCGGGCTCGGCCTGTCCGACCGGTCTGACGACAATCAGCGGGTCCTATCCGACCGCTGCTGGGGCGCTTGGCGCGGGAGACTGCACCCCGGTCTACAACCCCAACCCCGACGACGCCTGGACCGGTCTCATCAATCGCGGCCCGACCAGCTCGAACACGACCGAGGCCATCGGCGTCTATGCGAACGACAGCATCACCCTGAACGAGCGACTGATCCTGAACCTGGGCGTTCGCTGGGACCAGTATTTGGTCAAGGGCGTCAATGCGACCGCGACCCAGTCGGCCGGCGTCTGGACGACGACGGGCTATACGGCCGTTCCGAAACAGACCTGGGAGTTCACCAACTATCAGGTCGGTCTGGTGTTCAAGCCGACGCAGAACAGCAGCGTCTATGCGTCCTGGTCCACCTCTTCGACGCCGCCGACCATTTCGGCGGGCGACCAGAACGCCTCGGGCGGTACAGGCACGGTCGATGGCGTCGCCAACACGGTTCTGGATCCGGAAGACACCGAAAGCTACGAGATCGGCGCCAAGGCCAATGTCTTGAACGACCGTCTCGCCCTGTCGGCGGCCGCCTTCCATCTCACACGCAAGAACGCCCTGATCCTGGTTCAGCCCAACATCTTCCGTCAGGAGGGCGAGGTCGAGGTCAACGGCTTCGAGCTAGGCGTGTCAGGTAGCATCACGCCGAAGTGGACCGTGTTCGGCGGCTATACCTACATGGACTCCGAACTGACCAAGGCGGCCGTGGTCGTGTCGGGCACGCCGCCGGTCGCAACCGTCAATCCGCTGCAAGGCCTGCCCCTGGCCAATACGCCCAAGCACAGCGCCAGCCTGTTCACCACCTATCGCGTCCTGCCCCGGCTGACGGTCGGCGGCGGCGTCTACTACACGTCCAAATCTCTGGGCGGGAACCAGGGCGGCGCGGGCGGCGGGAATAACCGCATCTATGCGCCCGAATGGACCCGCGTGGACGCTTTCGCCGCCTATGATCTGACGGATCGCGCGACGCTTCAGCTGAACGTCAAGAATGCGACGGACGAGGACTACATCATGCGCACCAATGGTGTTCACCACGCCGACGTGGCCGCAGGTCGCCAGGCCATCCTGGCCCTGAACCTGCGCTTCTAAAGGCCGTTTCCCCGGCCTAGTCTGACGGCCCCGCGATCCCCCGCGGGGCCGTTTCGTCTTTCAGCGAGAACGCCCGTGCTGCTACAGATTCCGGAAGTCTTCTCCAAGGCCGAGGTCGCGGCTCTGCGGGCGCGGCTGGACGCCGGGCCGTGGGCGGACGGCAACGCCACCTCGGGCCATCAATCGGCGACGGCGAAAAAGAACCTGCAACTGCCCGAAGAGTCGGATGTGGCGAAGGAGGTCTCGGCTCTGGTCGTCCAGGCGCTGAACGCCAATCCGATGTTTGTGGCCGCGGCCCTGCCGCACACGATCTTTCCGCCCCTGTTCAACCGCTACGAAGGCGGGGACCAGTTCGGCCTGCACGTCGACAACGCCATCCGCCAGTCCCGCAACGGCGGGGCGATCCGCATTCGCAGCGACCTCTCGGCGACCCTGTTCCTGTCCGAGCCTGAGGACTACGACGGCGGCGAACTGATCATCGAGGAGATGTACGGGTCGCAGGCGATCAAGCTGCCGGCCGGCGATCTGGTCCTGTATCCGTCCAAGAGCCTGCACCGGGTCACGCCGGTGACGCGCGGGGCGCGGGTGTCGTCCTTCATGTGGATGCAGAGCCTCGTGCGCGACGACGCCGATCGCGAGACCCTGTTCCGTCTGGACATCGCCACCCAGCGCGTGGCGTCCGAGAAGGGGCCGAAGGATCAGGCGGTGATCGAACTGACAGGCGTCTATCACAATCTGCTGCGGCGCTGGACCGAGCTCTGACACCAGAGGCGTCGCAACGTCGCTAAATGCTATTGCAACCCGTTCGCAACAATGGCACAGCGACCCCGTGACCGAACTCGCCACACAGCGTCAGGCCGAAACCGCAGCCAAGGGCCCCAAACCCAAGGCGGCGCTGAACGGCGCACGGTCGTTCTGGCTGAAGCAGCTGCATAGCTGGCACTGGATTTCCGCGGCGGTCAGCCTGGTCGGCATGATCCTGTTCGCGGTCACCGGCATCACCCTGAACCATGCGGCCTCGATCCCCGGCGATCCGGTGACGGTCGAACAGACCGCGACCTTGCCGGCGCCCCTGGTGCAGCGGCTGGCGGCCTTCCCCGAAGAGACCACCGATCCCGTCCCCGACGCCGTCGCGCGCTGGGCGTCCGAGACGCTGAAGGTCGAGATCGCCGACAAGCCGACCGAGACGACGGCGGAAGAGGTCTATGTCGCCCTGGCCCTGCCCGGCGGCGACGGCTGGGTCACCATCGACCGTTCGACCGGCGAGACCCTGCACGAGAAGACGACGCGCGGCTGGATCGCCTACCTCAACGACCTGCACAAGGGCCGCAACGCCGGCGTGGTCTGGTTCTGGTTTATCGACGTCTTCGCGGCGGCCTGCGTCATCTTCGCCGTCACGGGGCTGGGTTTGATGTTCCTGCACGCCAAGGGTCGGTCCTCAACCTGGCCGCTGGCGGCGCTGGGTCTGCTGATCCCCGTCGTTATCGCCCTGATCTTCATTCACTGACGAGTTTTCCGATGCGCCTGCTTCCCGTCGTCATCACCACCGCCGGCCTCGCCGCCGCTGCGCCCGCCATGGCCGCCGACCTGACGGTGTCGGTCGAGATTCCGCGTCTGAACACCGCCTCCTATCATCGCCCCTATGTCGCGGTGTGGATCGAAAAGCCGGACCAGTCGGCCGAACGCACCCTGGCCGTCTGGTATCAGCAGACTCGCAATAACGAGGGCGACGGCAAGGATTGGCTGAAGGATCTGCGCACCTGGTGGCGCAAGGGCGGTCGGGCCATGAGCCTGCCGGCCGACGGCGTATCCGGCGCCACGCGCGCGCCGGGCCGCCAGACCGTCACCGTACCCGCCGCCCGCCTGCGCAACCTTCAGCCCGGCCAGTACAACATTGTCGTCGAGGCGGCCCGCGAACTGGGCGGGCGCGAGGTCGTTCGCGTGCCCTTCCGCTGGGGCGCGGCCAACACCGGCGCCGGAACCGGCTCCACCGAACTGGGCGCCGTGCGCGTCGCCGTCTCTCGCTGAGGATCATGACCATGAAGAAGACGATCGCCCTGCTCACGCTGGCTGCAGCACTGGCCGCCCCCATGGCCGCCCAGGCCCACCGCGCCTGGCTGGCGCCCACGGCCACGACCCTGTCGGGCACGGACGCCTGGGTCGGATTCGACGCCGGCATGTCGAACCAGGTGTTCAACCCCGACCACGCCGCCATGCGCCTGACCGGCCTGACCATCACCGCGCCGGACGGCTCGGCGGTCCAGCCCGAGAACGCCATGCAGGGCCGCTATCGCTCGACCTTCGACGCCCATCTGACCCAGAACGGCACCTACAAGATCGCCAACGTCATGAACGGCGTGATGGCAAGCTATACCCTGAATGGCGAGCAGAAGCGCTGGCGCGGTGTGGCCTCGGAATACCCGGCGGGCCTGCCCGAGGGCGCGACCAATGTTCAGGCGACCCGCACTGCCAGCCGTATCGAGACCTTCGTCACCCTGAACAACCCCACCGACACCGTCTTCAAGACGACCGGCGAGGGGCTTGAGCTGGTTCCCGTCACCCACCCGAACGATCTGGTGGTCGGCGAACCCGCCACCTTCAAACTGCTGAACAACGGCCAGCCGGCGGCGGACATCGACGTCACCGTGGCGCGCGGTGGTCTGCGGTACCGCGACAACCCCGAAGAATCGACGCTCAAGACCAACGCCGAGGGCGCCTTCACCATCACCTGGCCGGAAGCGGGCATGTACTGGCTGAACGCCTCGGTCCGCACCGAAGGCCAAGGCGAAACGCTGGGTTCCAACGCCAGCTATGTGGCGGCGATGGAAGTCCTGCCCTAAGCGAAGGGCCATGTCCGACATTCCCCCCTCGCGCGGCTCGCGCGCCGCTCCGCCCACGGTCAATATCGGCGACGCCGCCCCTCTGGGCGACCGCGCCGACAACCGTGTCCTCGTGCCCGCGATAGAAGGCGCGCCGCCCCGTCCGCCCAGCGATCTGATCCGTTCGCTGGGCGGCCAGACCATGGGCACGACCTGGAACGCGCGCGTCATCGCCCCGCCAGGCGTGGGCGAGGCCGAGATCCGGTCTGCGATCGAGGAGGAACTGGCCACCGTCGTCGGTCTTTTCAGCCCGTGGGAGCCGTCCAGCGAAATCAGCCGCTTCAACACCGCGCCGGCCGGCGTCTGGGCGGTGTCCCAGCCGTTCTGGGATCTGCTGGATGCGGCGATGACCCTGGGCGACGAGACCAACGGCGCGGTCGATCCGACCCTTGGCGCCTTGGTCGATCTGTGGGGGTTCGGCCCGCCCGGACCGCGTTCGGCCTTGTTGCCGGTCCCGTCCGAGGACGAGATCGCGGCGGCTGCGGCCATTTCGGGCTGGCAGAAGCTGCGGCTGAACGGCGATGCGCGGGCTGTGATGCAGATGGGCGGGATGAGGCTGGACTTCTCCGGCATCGCCAAGGGTCATGCGGTGGATCGCGTGTCCGACCGGCTGATGGCCATGGGCGCCACCTCGCACCTGATCGAGATCGGCGGCGAGTTAAAAGGGCGCGGCGTCAAGCCGGACGCCCAGCCGTGGTGGGTCGAGATCGAGCGGGTCGAGGGTTCGCCTGCGCCCCACACCGTGGCGGCCCTGTTCGATCTGGCCGTGGCGACCAGCGGCGACTATCGCCGCGCATTCCGCCATGACGGGCGCCTTTATCCCCACACCATCGACGGATCGACCGGCCGGCCGGTCAGCAACAATCTGAGTTCGGTCACCGTTCTGCACCGCTCGGCCATGATGGCCGACGCCTACGCCACGGCCCTGACCGTCATGGGACCGTTCGACGGACCGGACTACGCCGAGGCCGTGGGTCTGATGGCCCATTTCGTCGAACGCACCGAGCGCGGACCCGTCGAGCGGATGTCGCCGGCCTTCGCCTCCCTGATGGACGACGACGGAGATCGTCCGGGGTGACAGCCGATCCGCAGCGCTGGCTGTGGGCGGTCGGGGCCTTGGCGCTTTGGCTGACCCTGATCGTCGTCATCGTCTGGCGCGAGCGCAGGGCGAGGGCGGCGGCCCGTGCGCGGTCTGATGCTCTGGCGGGCGCAGGCGAGGGACGGCCGCTGCTGATCGCCTTCGCCAGCCAGACGGGCTTCGCCGAGGAACTGGCGTGGATGACGGCGCGGTCTCTGGGCGATGGCGGCGTGGGTGCGCGTGTGCTGTCTTTCGCCGATCTGGATGTGCAGACGCTGAAATCGACAGACCGGGCGCTGCTGATCGTCTCGACGACCGGCGAGGGCGATCCGCCCGACAGCGCGGCCCGGTTTGTGCGCAAGGTCATGGGCGAGGCGACGAATCTGTCGGAACTGCGTTTCGGTCTGCTGGCGCTGGGCGACCGCAACTACGATCATTTCTGCGGCTTCGGCCATGCGGTGGACGGGTGGCTGCGACGCGCGGGCGCCGAACCCCTCTTCGACATGGTCGAGGTCGACAACGGCGAGGCCGGCGCCCTCCGCCATTGGCAGCACCTACTGAACCAGATCACCGGCAGCGTGACGGCCCCCGACTGGACCCCGCCCGCCTACGAACCCTGGCGGCTGGTCGAACGGACCCTGGTCAATCCGGGCAGTCCCGGCGGCGAGGCCTGGCATCTGGCGTTCGAGGCCGTGGGCGCGTCGCCCGATTGGTCGGCGGGCGACATCGCCGAGGTCGGCCTGCCGGAACGCGACGGCGTCACGCCCGGCTCGCGCGAATATTCCATCGCCTCTCTGCCGTCGGACGGCCGGGTCGAGTTCCTGATCCGCCTGATGCGCCACCCCGACGGCGCGCCGGGTCTGGCCTCGGGCTGGCTGACGCAGGATCTGGCGCTGGGCGATCAGATCGGAATGCGCCTGCGCACCAACCGCAGCTTCCACGGCCCGTCGGACGAGACGCCGATGATCCTGATCGGCAACGGCACGGGCATCGCCGGCCTGCGCGCGCATTTGAAGGCGCGCACCGACGCGGGCGGGGCCTGGCTTCTGTTCGGAGAACGCACCCAGGCGCAAGACGCCTTCTTCGACGCGGAGTTGCAGGCCTGGCTGGCGTCGGGCGTGCTGCGGCGGCTGGATCGGAGCTTCTCGCGCGACGAAGGCGACGGCCGATATGTGCAGGCCCTGGTCGCGGCGGCGGCGGATGATGTGCGCGACTGGGTCGCGCGCGGCGCGGCGGTCTATGTCTGCGGCAGTCTGGAAGGCATGTCGCAAGGCGTGCATGCGGCGCTGGAAAGCGCTCTGGGCGCGGACGTGGTGCTGACCCTGCTGGAAGACGGGCGCTATCGCCGCGACGTGTACTGAACCCCGTCCTTGCTGATGGCGGTTACCGGCCTAGACGCCCCAACAGTTCCGCCGCGAAGGTCGACAGGGTGTCGTCGCGCGCACCCATGACGATGATCCGGTCGCCCGGCTTGGCGATCGCGACGATCCGGTCGCCGCAATCCGCGCGCGTCGCCAGCGCCTCGGCCTGACGGCCGGCGGCGCGGACGCCGGAGGCGATGTCTTCCGATCCCACGCTGCGGTCGGTGGTGCCGCCGTAATAGACCGGCTCGGGCATCAGCAGCACGTCGTCCTCGCGCATCAGGCCGGCGAAGCCGTCGATGAATTCGGACTTCATCAGCTTCAGCGGGCCGAACCCATGCGGCTGAAACAGGATCAGCAGCCGCCCGTCGAAGGCGTGCAGGGTCTTCAGCGTGGCGGCGATCTTGTCCGGGTTATGGGCGAAGTCGTCGATGACGGTGATGTCGCCCGTCGTCCCGACGACCTCCATCCGGCGCCGGATGCCGGCGAAGGTTTCCAGCGCCTTCACCGCCTCGGCCGTCGGCACGCCCAGCGCCCGGGTCGCGCCCAGCGCGGCCAGGGCGTTGGCGACATTGTGGGCGCCGGGCACGTTCAGGGCCACGTCGTGTTCGCTCCAGCCCTCGATCAGCCGGAACCGCATGCCTGTCGGCAGAGGCTGAAGATCATGGGCGGACAGGTCGGCCTTCTCTTCGCCCAGGCCGAAGGTGATCGCTTTCCCAGCCGGCAAGGTCTGGGCCAGGGCCGCCGTCTCGGGATTGTCCAGGTTCAGCACGGCCGTCGTCGCCCGCGCGGTGAAGCCCCCGAACAGGTCGCGCAGCTCCTCCATCGACTTGTGGTCCAGCGAGATGTTGGACACCACCGCCACCGTCGGATCGTAGTGCGCGATGGAGCCGTCGCTTTCATCCACCTCGGACACGAACACGTCGGGCCCGCCGATCAGGGCGCTGGCGAACGGATGGTCGGCGTCGGCGAAGTTCTTCATCACTGCGCCGTTCATGACGGTCGGCTCGCGGCCCGTCTGATGCAGGATCCAGGCGATCATGCCGGTGATGGTGGACTTGCCGCTGGTGCCCGCGACCCCGACCGAGGTCGCGGCGGTGTTGAAGAGTTCGCTGAGCAGTTCGGGCCGGGTCTTGATCGTCGCGCCCGCGCGCCTGGCCGCGCCGATGTCGGGCACCGTCTCCTCGATGGCGCCGGTGGCGACGACGGTCTGATCCGAGCGGGTCACGCCCGATCCGTCCTGAGGGTGCAGGGTCACGCCGTGGGCGCGCAGCCAGTCGAACTTCTCGGGCGTGCGGCCTTGGTCCAGCGCCCGGTCCGACCCTTCGATCACAGCGCCGCGCGCCTGGACGATCATGGCCAGGGGCAGCATGCCCGACCCGCCGATGCCGCAGAAGAAATAGGAGGCGTCTTGGTTCATGCCCCCTTAGAACAGGGGATCGGGCCGGTCCGCCAGTGGGGGATCGCAAAAACGACGAAGAAGACGGACGTGGACACCAATAGCTTCAAGATCGGCGTCGTCTGCGCCAGTTCGCGCTTCTCCAAAGAGCGCGCCGAGGCGGTCGAGGCCTGGATGGCGCACAACCATCCCGACCGCGATGTCGCCGTCGTCTTCCACCCCGCCTGTTTCCTGAAACACGGTCATTTCGCCGGCGACGACCGGGCGCGCGCCGACGCCTTCGTGGAGTTCGCCAACGACCCCCGCATCGACGCCATCTGGTTCGCGCGCGGCGGATACGGCTCCTGTCGCATCGCCGATGCGGTGATCCCGCGCCTGGACGCCGTCGCCCGCAAGAAGCGCTACATGGGCTATTCCGACGCCGGCAGCCTGTTGGCCGGGATGTACAAGGCCGGGTTCCAGCATCTGGCGCACGGACCGATGGCGTCGGATTCGGTGCGCGACGACGCGACCGCGCGTGGCGCCCTGTCCTGGCTGACCGCGGGACGCACCGACTGGATCGAGCCGTCGCTGGCGACCGATCCTCGCCCGGCCGTCGCCTTCAACCTGACCATCCTGAACGAACTGACCGGCACGCCGCTGGAGCCCGATCTGTCCGACCACGTCCTGATGCTGGAGGAGGTGTCCGAGGCCGCCTACCGGATCGACCGGATGATGTTTCACTTGACCAGCCAGGCCAGCATTCGTCGCGTGGCCGGGATTCGCATGGGACGGGTCTCGGACGTCACGCCAAACGATCCCGATTTCGGTCAGACTCCGGAGGAAATCGTTCGATACTGGTGCCTGCGTTCGGGCATACCCTTTCTGGGAAGCGCCGATATCGGGCATGACGCCGCCAACAAGGTCGTCCCCTTCGGTCGCCCGTAAGGCGAACGACGCGCGACGAAAAGGACACAGTCTCGCCTCTATTCGCTAGGGCAAGCTCGCCCGCCTCTCGACAGAACGCCGGTCCTGACTTCAGATGCCGGTCCGCGAGGCGTTAGGACTTCGTTAGCCAAGGCGTTGGGGGACGCTGCGGTTTGCGCCTTCTGCGATGCGGCGGTTCGTTCGGATATCGGGGGATGCCCGGACGAGCCGCCTGATCGTCTTCCCATCCATCGACGTTGAGTGCCGCAGGGCTTAAGGATCGCGGGTGCGTTTCGACGAGAGATTCATCGATGAACTGAAGGCCCGCCTTCGGCCGTCCGACGTGATCGGGCGGACGGTGAAGCTGAAACGTCAGGGGCGCGAATATGTCGGGTTGTCGCCCTTCTCGAAGGAGAAGTCGCCGTCCTTCTTCGTCAACGACGACAAGGGTTTCTTCCACGACTTCTCGTCCGGCAAGCACGGCGACATC
This sequence comes from Brevundimonas sp. SGAir0440, assembly GCF_005484585.1. Lineage (NCBI taxonomy): Bacteria > Pseudomonadati > Pseudomonadota > Alphaproteobacteria > Caulobacterales > Caulobacteraceae > Brevundimonas > Brevundimonas sp. SGAir0440. The sequence goes on from NZ_CP039435.1 coordinate 1,062,214, forward strand.
ATTTCCTTCCTGCAGGAGACCGAGCGGCTCAGCTTCGTCGAGGCCGTGCAGCGTCTGGCCGGAGAGGCGGGGATGCAGCTTCCCGCCGAAGACCCCAAGGAGGCCGAGCGCGAGCAGAAGCGGGCGGGTCTGTCGGACTGGATGGACCTGGCCCAGAAATGGTTCGCCGCAAACCTGCGCCGGACGCCGGGCAAGGCGGCGCGGGAATATCTGGACAAGCGCGGCCTGCCCGAGGATCAATGGGAGCGTTTCGGGCTGGGCTATGCGCCCAACGACCGCGAGGGGCTTAAACAGGCTTTGGTCCAGCGCGGCGCCAAGCCCGCCGAACTGGTCGAGGCCGGGCTGCTGATCTCGCCCGAAAGCGGCGGCCAGCCCTATGACCGGTTCCGAGACCGACTGATGTTCCCGATCCTGGATGCGCGCGGCCGGATCGTCAGCTTCGGCGGCCGGGCCATGAACCCCGACGACCGGGCCAAATATCTGAACGGCCCGGAAAGCCCGCTTTTCCACAAGGGCGCGACCCTTTACGGCCTGCCCGAGGCGCGGCGCATCCTGGGTGCGGAATCCAAGAACGACCAGGCCATCATCGTGGTCGAAGGCTATATGGACGTCATCGCCTGCCAGCGCGCGGGCCTGCCGGCCGTGGCGCCAATGGGCACGGCCCTGACCGAGGAGCAGATGGAACGGCTGTGGCGCGTGTCGCACGAGCCGATCCTCTGCTTCGACGGCGATGCGGCCGGACTGCGCGCCGCCTATCGCGCCATCGAACGCTCGCTGCCGCTGTTGAAGCCAGGGCGCTCGTTCCGGTTCGCGCTGCTGGGCGCCGGTCAGGATCCCGACGACATTCTGCGCGACAAGGGCGCGCCCGCGCTACGTCAGGCCCTGGCCGAAACTCATGGGTTCGCCGAGGTGCTGTTCCGCCGCGAACAGGATCTGGAGCCGCTGGACACGCCGGAGCGCAAGGCCGGCTTCAAGGCGCGGCTGAGAAACACCGCCTCGGCCATCCAGGACAAGGATCTGGCCGAGCAATACCGCCGCGACCTGTTCGACCGTTTCGACGCCCTGTTCCCGCGCATCCCCCAACGCGCGCCCTGGACGCCGGGGCAGGGCAAGCGCGGTTTCGGCCCGCCGCCCAAACTGGGTCAGACGGCCGAGGGCGCCCAGGCGATGCAGTCGCTGTTTCGCGCCATCGAGCCCGTGCCGGCGGCTCTGGCCCACGGCGCCATCGACGACCCCGAACGGATGGACGACCATCTGGAGGAAATCGCAGCCCATGGATTTGGCGACAAGGGGCTGGATGGACTGGCGCAGGAGCTGGTTCGCCTGCGTCTGTCGGGACATAGCCTTGACTCCGCCGCCCTGCGACGCCATCTGGCGCAATCGGGTCATGATGCCTTAGTGCGCGAGGTCGAGAAGGCGGCGGCAAAGTCCGGCGCGCCATTCCTGGCCGCAAATGCGCCCCTCGCCGAGGCAAGGGTCCGATGGTCGCAGGCGTTCGACGCTTCGACGCGGGTCGCCGCGTTGGAGGACGCCTTGGCCCATGCACGTGATGTGCCTGGGCAGGATGAGGCGTTCCGCCGGCTGAAGGCCGAGCGGGATGCGCTTCGCCGTGCGATCAAAGCCGGGACGATTTGGGAAGACAGCGCGGGCACGTAACCTTACGGCACGCTAAGCATTGTATTTTTCGCCGGGGCGGACTGATCACCCTCTCGGCTGGAGACAGACTGACTATGAACGCACAGACCGAGACGCAGGACACCGAGGTTTCGACCGATGGGCCCCTGCTCGATCTGACGGACGCCGGCGTCAAGAAGTTCATCAAGCAAGCCAAGGCGCGCGGCTATGTGACGATGGAGGAGCTGAACAAGGTCCTGCCGTCCGAAGAAGTCACGCCCGACGCCATTGAAGACACCCTGGCGATGCTGTCCGAAATGGGCGTCAATGTCGTGGAGGCCGAGGAGGACGCGCAGGAGCAGCAGTCCACCGACGTCGCCGCCGCGGCCGGCACTGCTGTGGCCGAAACGCCCGCCAAGTCGGCCTATGACCGCACCGACGACCCCGTGCGCATGTATCTGCGCGAAATGGGATCGGTCGAACTGCTGAGCCGCGAGGGCGAAATCGCCATCGCCAAGCGGATCGAGGCCGGTCGTGACGCCATGATCTCGGGTCTGTGCGAAAGCGCCCTGACCTTCGAGGCCATCATGGTCTGGCGCGACGAGCTGGAAAACAACCGCATCCTGCTGCGCGAGGTCATCGACCTGGACGCCACCTATGGCGTGCTGAACCCTTCGTCCCTGCCGGGCGCCGCCCAGCCTGAAGGCGAAGAGGAAGACGAGGCCGAGGACAAGCCGGCCGCCGAGGACAAGCCTGAATCCGACGACGACGACGACGACGACTTCGACGACGGCGGCGGCATGTCGATCTCGGCGCTGGAAGCCGAGCTGCGCGACGGGGTGATGGACGTCCTAAACGCCATCGCTGCGGACTTCGGCGCCTTCCGCGCCCTGCAGGACAAGCTGGTTCAGGCCCGCCTGAAGGGCGAGGTGCTGAGCGCCAAGGATGAAAAGGCCTATCAGGCGCTGACGACGTCCATCTCGGACCGTCTGAAGACCATGAAGCTGAACAACAATCGCATCGAGGCGCTGGTCGAGCAGCTCTATGCGATCAACAAGCGCCTGATCGGTCTGGAAGGCCGTCTGCTGCGTCTGGCCGACAGCTACGGCATTTCGCGGCCCGAGTTCCTCAAGGCCTATTTCGGCTCGGAGCTGGATCCCACCTGGACCGACCGGATCAAGGACCAGGGCGTGCGCTGGACCAAGTTCAGCGAGAACGAAGCCAGCCAGATCGCGACCATCCGTTCCGACGTCGCCGCCGTGGCGTTGGAAGCCGGCCTGCCGATCGACGACTATCGCCGTATCGTCCAAACGGTGCAGAAGGGCGAACGCGAAGCGCGGCAAGCCAAGAAGGAAATGGTCGAGGCCAACCTGCGCCTCGTGATCTCCATCGCCAAGAAATACACCAATCGCGGCCTGCAATTCCTGGATCTGATCCAGGAGGGCAACATCGGCCTGATGAAGGCGGTCGATAAGTTCGAGTATCGTCGCGGCTACAAGTTCTCGACCTACGCCACATGGTGGATCCGTCAGGCGATCACCCGCTCGATCGCCGACCAGGCGCGCACCATCCGCATCCCGGTGCACATGATCGAGACGATCAACAAGATCGTTCGCACCAGCCGCCAGATGCTGCACGAGATCGGCCGCGAGCCGACCCCGGAAGAGCTGGCGGAAAAGCTGGCCATGCCGCTGGAGAAAGTGCGCAAGGTCCTGAAGATCGCCAAGGAGCCGATCTCGCTGGAAACCCCGATCGGGGACGAGGAAGACAGCCATCTGGGCGACTTCATCGAGGACAAGAACGCCGTCCTGCCGATCGACGCCGCCATCCAGTCGAACCTGCGCGAGACCACGACCCGCGTGCTGGCGTCCCTGACGCCGCGCGAGGAACGCGTCCTGCGCATGCGCTTCGGCATCGGCATGAACACCGACCACACGCTGGAAGAAGTCGGCCAGCAGTTCTCGGTGACCCGCGAACGCATCCGTCAGATCGAGGCTAAGGCGCTGCGCAAGCTGAAGCACCCGTCGCGGTCGCGCAAACTGCGGTCCTTCCTGGATAGCTGATACGATCAAGGGCGGCTCCGACGGGCCGCCCTTTTTCTTGGCAGGGGACATGGCCCGAAAACACGTCAATCTCGGCACGGCGCCGGCCAAGTCCGACCTGCCGCAAAAGCCCTGCGCCGCCTGCGGCCTGCCGTTCGCCTGGCGCAAGAAGTGGGCGCGGGACTGGGATCAGGTGCGGTTCTGCTCGGATCGGTGCCGGGCCAAGGGCGCGTCCGAAGAGCGCCGATAGGCGGCTCTCCGCCTCGTGACCACGGCGGCGGCGGGAATCAGCTAAGCGTCGCGACCATGCCTTCCGTGTCGCGCGTTTCTCACATTCTCATCGGCCTTGGCGTCCTGCTGATCCTCAGCGGCTGCGTGCGGCGTCCCCCTGAGCCGCTGCGGCCGACATCGCCCTATCCGTCACGCACCGAGGCGCCGCTGGTCGGGGGGCTGGTGGATCGGATGATCGACGGCGGGACCCAGGCCCTGGTCGTGCGCGAAGGCGGCGATCTGGGCCGGTGCCTTGCCGAGTTGAATGCTGCGCGCGTGCGGTTCAGTCCCGTGCCGGATCGCCAGAACACCGCGACCTGCGGCCTGCATCAAGGCGGGGTGCTGGGCGCTGACCTGGGCACCGTGGCGCGCATGGCGCCGGGCGATGTGGAGATGACCTGCCAGACCGCGCTGGCGCTGAGCATCTGGCGTCGCCAGTCGCTGGAGCCGGCGGCGCGCGAGATCCTAGGCTCCGATGTCATGCAGATCGATCACATGGGGGCCTACGCCTGTCGCAACGTGAACAACGGCGTGGGCTCCAACCGCATCAGCGCCCATTCCCAAGCGGCGGCGCTGGACTTCGCCGGGGTGCGGCTGAGGGACGGGCGGCGCATCACCGTGACCAGGGACTGGAACGGCGACACGCCCGAGGCGCGCTTTTTGAAGCGCATCCGCGACGACGCCTGCCGCATCTTCGGCACGACGCTGAGCCCCGACTACAACGCCGTCCACTACGACCACCTGCACCTCGAGGCGACCGACACGCGCTTCTGTCGCTGAGGCAACGCTTTGGCGCGGGGCGGATTACGCCCCTATGCGCGGTGAACTGAAGACCTATCAGGCCAAGCGCCGGTTCGGCGAAACGCCCGAGCCGAAGGGCGCCAAGGGCAAGCGCGCGAAGGGCGGCTTCCGCTATTTGATCCAGCGCCACGCGGCGACGCGTCTGCACTATGATTTTCGCATCGAGGCGGACGGGGTGCTGAAATCCTGGGCCGTGACAAAGGCGCCGTCGCGTGACACGGCGGTCAAGCGGCTGGCGGTCGAGGTCGAGGATCATCCGCTGGATTACGGGTCGTTCGAGGGGACGATTCCCGACGGCAACTACGGCGCCGGCACGGTGCAGATGTGGGATGTCGGCACTTGGGAGCCGCAGGAGCCGGACCTGGAGGCGGCCTGGGCCAAGGGTCAGATCAAGATGATCCTTCACGGCGAGCGGCTGAAAGGCAAATGGGCGCTGATCCGGTTGAAGAGCGATCGGGGCAAACCCTTCAAACGCAACAACTGGCTGCTGCTAAAGGAGAAGGACGATTTCGCCGTGGCGGGCGAGGGCGATGCGCTGGCCGAAATCGACGCCTCGGTGACGACCGGGCGGTCGCTGGCCGAGATTGCGGATGGGACGAAGGAGTGGACGGCGGCCAAGCCGACGGGGCGTAAAGGCCCGGCCAAGCCCAAGCCCTCGAAAGCGGCGGCGAAGGCAAGAAAGCCGCCGGCATTCGTGCCGATCCAGCTGTGCAAGGTGACAGACCATCCGCCGGGCGGAACGGGCTGGGCGCACGAGATCAAGTTCGACGGCTATCGCATCCAGATCGGCGTCGGCGGCGGTCGGGCGGTCTTGCGGACGCGCAAGGGTCTGGACTGGAGCGACAAGTTCCCAGACCTCGCGGCGGATGCGGCGACCTGGCCTGACGCCGTGATCGACGGCGAGCTGTGCGCGCTGGACGACGATCACATGCCGGACTTCGGGGCGTTGCAGGCCGCCATTTCGGACGAGAATACGCAAGGCCTGATCTATTTCGCCTTCGACCTGTTGTTCGAGGGGGCGGAGGATCTGCGCAAACTGCCGCTGTCGCATCGCAAGGCGCGGCTGCAGGCCTATGTGGACCGGATTGGAAAGGCGGCCGCTGGGCGGCTGCGCTATGTCGAGCATTTCGCCTCGACCGGTCAGGCGGTGCTGGAGAGCGCCTGCCGGATGGATCTGGAAGGCGTGATCTCCAAGAAGCTGGACGCCCCCTATCATGCCGGGCGGTCATCGACCTGGCTGAAGTCCAAATGCCGGGGTCGCGATGAAGTCGTGATCGGCGGCTGGTCGTCCGAGGGCGGCACGCGGTTCCGCTCCCTGCTGGTCGGGGTCAGGGACAAGGGCGGCCTTCGCTATCTGGGTCGGGTCGGGACCGGCTATGGCGAGGCGGTGACGAAGACGCTTGTTCCGGCGCTGAAGGACGTGGCGGCGGAGAAATCCCCCTTCGCCGGGGCGGGCGCGCCCAAGGCGGCCAAGGACATCCATTGGGTCAAGCCGGTGCTGGTCGCCGAGGTCGAGCATGGCGGTTATACCGAATCCGGATCGCTGCGGCAGGCGGCGTTCAAGGGTTTGCGCGAAGACAAGACCGCCGCCGAGGTCACCCAGGCGCCCCAACCGCCGGCCGATATGGGCGACGCGAAGAAGACCACGACGACGGTGCGATCGGCTGTAAAGCCCGGCAAGGTGGTCGTGGCGGGCGTGACCATCTCCAGCCCCGACAAGGTGTTGTGGCCCGCCGTGGGCGACCGGCCGGCGATCACCAAGGCCGACCTAGCGCGCTACTACGAGGCGGCGGCCGAGCGGATCCTGCGCCATGTGGCGGACCGGCCGACCTCCATTATCCGCGCGCCCGAGGGGATTGGCGGCGAGACCTTCTTCCAGCGGCACGCCATGGCGGGGTCGAACCCGCGGCTGAAGCTGATCGACGTCAAGGCCCGCACCCCTTACGTCGCCGCCGTCGATGTCGGCGGCCTGGTCGCCATCGCCCAGTCGGGCGGGCTGGAACTGCACCCCTGGGGCTGCGCGCCCGGCCAGCCGGAAATCCCTGAGCAGATCACCTTCGACCTGGATCCGGACGAGGGGCTGAACTTCGCCGACGTCATCGCCGCGTCCAAGGTCGTGAAGGCGAAGATCGAGGCGCTGGGTCTGGCCGCCTTCGTCAAGACGACCGGGGGCAAGGGTTTGCACGTCGTCGTGCCGATCAAGACCGACGCCCGCTCGCGCGTGACCTGGGATCAGAACAAGGCCTTCGCCAAGGCGGTGGCCGAGGCCATCCGCGCCGAGGCGCCAGACCGGTTCACCACGACCCTGGCCAAGAAGGCGCGGGGCGGAAAGATCTTCATCGACTATCTGCGCAACGGGCGGATGGCGACGGCGGTCGCGCCCTGGTCGCCGCGCGCACGGCCGGGGGCGGGGATCGCTTTTCCGCTGTCGTGGGGGCAGGTCAAGGCCGGGCTGGATCCCGCCGCATTCAACCTTTGGACCTATGCGGCCTTGCTGAAGAAGCCCGATCCCTGGGCCGATTTCCGCGCCTCGGCGGTCAGTTTGAAATCGGCGTTGAAGAAGATGGGCGTCTAGGCCGCTGTCTTCTTCTTTGCCGCAGTCTTCTTGGGCGCCGCCTTCTTTGGCGCCGCCTTCTTCGCCGGGGTCTTCTTGGCGGCCGGCGTCTTCGTCCCCGTCGCCGATCCTTTCAGGCTGTTTCGCAATGCGGCCATCAGGTCGATGACATTGGTGTCGTCGGGTTCGGCGACATCGACCACGCCCTTGCCGCCCTTGGACTTGGCCTTGATCATCGCGCGCAGGGCGTCGTCGTAGCCGTCCTTGAAATCGGTCGGGTCGAAGTCCGCCTCCTTCTGCCCGATGATGCGAGCGGCGATTTCGACCATGTCGGGATCGGCCTTCACCGTCGGAATGTCGTCGAAATAGTCGTCGGAATCGCGCACCTCGTCATGGGCGCGCAGGGTGTAGGCGATCAGCCCCTTGCCCCGAACCTCCAGCGCCAGCTGACGCTCCTTGCCGCGCAGGACCAACTGGCCCAGCGCCACCTTGCCCTGTTTCTGCATGGCGTCGCGAATGACGGCAAAGGCCTCGACGCCCGCGCCTTTCTCAGGCACCACGAAGAAGGGATCGTCCCAATACAGCCTGTCGATGTCGTCCTCGTCGACGAATTTGTCGATCGAGATGGTCTTGGTGCTCTCCAGCTTCACCTTGTCGAAGTCGGCGTCGTCGAACAGGACGTATTCGTCCTTGGACACCTCATAGCCGCGCACCAGATCGCTGCGCTCGACCGGCCCGGCGTCCGGGTCGGTCGGCACCATGCGGATGCGATTGTTGGTGTCGGGATTGATCAGGTGAAACCGCACGTCGTTCGTGCTGGTCGTCGCCGTGTAGAGGGCCACCGGACAGGTGACCAGCGACAGCTTCAGATGTCCTTGCCAGGTGGGGCGGGCGGCCATGTCGGTTCTCCTCGATCCCTGACAATGCGTCAGGGCGATTTGCGTTCGAACCGGGCCGCCGCCGGCCTCAGACCTTGCCTTCGAAGGCGACGCTGAAACCGCCCCACATCATGCGCTTGCCGTCGAAGGGCATGTCCATGTTCGCAAAGTCGGGGTCGTCCTGCATCTTGCCGAAACAGGCGTCGGCGGTGGCGCGGTCGGGCCAGGTCACCCACGAGAAGACGACGACCTCGCCCTCTTGCAGCTTCACCGCCATGGGAAAGCTGGTCAGCGTGCCGTCGGGCACGTCCTCGCCCCAGGTCTCGACCTGCGACAGGGCGCCGTATTTCTGAAACAGGGGCCAGGACGCCTCGGCGGACTTGACGTAGCGCGCCTTGTCCTCGGTTTTCACGGGGGTCAAAAAGCCGGTCACATAGGTCATCGGTCGTCTCTCCACGGGTGATCGTTCTTTGTCGTTCAGGCGTCGGCGGCGTCGAAGGCGGCTTTTTGAGCGTCGAAGGCGCGTCGAAACGCAGGTCTCTGCTCGGCGCGCGTCAGATAGGGCCGCAGATTGGCCCGTTCGTCCAGAAGGCTCGTCGCTTTGAGCCGCAGCAGAACCGACGCCATCAGCAGGTCGCCGACGCTGAAGTCGCCTTCCAGCCAGTCAGCTTCGCCCAGGTGATCCGACAGTTGCGCCAGACGAACGCGGATGCGCGCCTCCAGCATCTGAATTCGCTCGTCGAACCAAGGACGGTCGCGCTCCAGCACCTGGGTCAGGCTGTGGTCGAACACAGGCGGTTCGACGGTGTTCAGGGCGGCGAACATCCAGGCGATCGTCCGCGCCCTCGCCTCGGGATCGGTGGGCAGAAGCCGACCGTGACGTTCAGCGAGGTGAAGAACGATGGCCCCGGATTCGAACAGGGTCAGGTCGCCGTCCTCATAGGTCGGGATCTGGCCGAACGGGTTGCGCGCCCGGTGCGCCGGTTGCTTCATCGTCTCGAACGAGAGAGGCAGCACGCGATAGGGTTGGCCGATCTCCTCCAGCATCCAGCGCACCCGCATGTCTCGCGCCAGACCTCGTCCCCGATCAGGCGAGCGTTCAAAGGCGGTGATGACCGGCGACATCTCAGCCTGCCGATGCGACAGCGCGGTCCAGCGCCGCGATGTTGATCTTGATCATGCCCATCATGGCCTGCATGGCGGCCTTGGCGCGCGCGGGGTTCGGATCGGTGGTCAGCTCCATCAGGCGACGCGGCGTGATCTGCCACGACAGGCCCCAGCGGTCCTTCAGCCAGCCGCAGGCGTTCTCGCTGCCGCCGTCGGCGAGCAGGGCGTCCCACAGCCGGTCCGTCTCGGCCTGATCCTCGGTCATCACCATGAAGGAGACGGCCTCGGTGAAACGGAAGTTCGGGCCGCCGTTCAGCGCCAGATACTCTCGACCCGCCAGCACGAACTGCACCGTCAGCACCGATCCTTCAGGGCCGGAGGGCGTATCGACCGGCGAGCGGTTGACGGCGGTGATGCGGCTGTCGGGCAGCAGGCTGACGTAGAAGGCGGTCGCGGCCTCGGCGTCGCCGTCAAACCACAGGCAGGGAATGATCTTGTCGGTCATGTCGCATCGCCTTCCGCCAACGCCGCCAGTTGATCGGCGACCGCGCCCCAGCCCTGTTCGAAGCCCATGGCCTTGTGGGTTTCGGCGGCTTTTCCGTCCCAGTGCCGGGCCGTGGCGGTGTAGCGAGTTCCGCCGGCCTCGGGTTCGAAGGTGTCGATGCGCACGAAGTTCATGTCGCCGGCCTGCGGAACCCAGCCCTCGGTGAAGGCCCCGGTCGAGACCAGTTTGCGGCCCGGAACCACCTCCAGAAACACGCCGGAATAGGGATGCCGCTCGCCCTCCGGCGAAGCCATTTCGACGTTGGCCCGCCCGCCGACGCGCAGGTCCCAGTCCACGACCGGCGTGGTCCACGGGCGAGGGCAGAACCACTCGCCGGTGCGCTCGGTGTAGATGTTCCACACCGTTTCCGGCGAGGCCTTGATCAGCCGGCTGATGCTCAGTTCGCGAATGTCCCCCATCACGACACCATGGCGTCAGCGGCGAAGGCTTCGGGACCGGCGGCGACGGCGGCCGCGTCCATCCACATGACTTCCCAGATATGGCCGTCCGGATCGGCATAGCTGCGCCCGTACATGAAGCCGTAGTCCTGGGTCGCATTGGGATCGATCTTGCCGCCGGCGGCCCCCGCTTGGGCGACGACGGCGTCAACCGCCTCGCGGCTGTCCCGGGACAGGCACAGCAGAACCTGGGCCGAGGCGTGGGCGTCGGGGATCGCCCGATTGGTAAAGGTGCGCCATTTGTCGTGGGTCAGCAGCATGACGTGGATCACGTCCGACACCACCATACAGGCGGCCGTGTCGTCGCTGAACATGGGGTTCCTGGTCGCGCCGACGGCCTCATAGAAGGCGATCGATCGGGGCAGGTCGGCGACCGGCAGGTTAATGAAAATCAGCTGAGCCACGGCGTTTCCTCTCCTTGTTATTTGCGAAACCTGACTCCGATGATTACGATAGTCAACTATGAAGTTAGAAAAGATAACCGATAGGGCTGGTCGCCGATATCACGACGCCTGCGGGGCCGCGCACGGGCTGGACCTGATCGGCGAGCGCTGGGCCCTGCTGGTGATCCGCGAACTGATGATGGGCCCGCGCCGGTTCGGCGATCTGCGAAAGGATCTGCACGGCATTTCCGCGAATGTGCTGACCCAGCGACTGGAGGGGCTGGAGGCTTCGGGCATCGTGACCCGCCGCAAACTGCCGCCGCCCGCCTCGGTCCAGGTCTATGAGCTGACGCCCTGGGGATACGAGATCAAGCCGGTCTTCATGGTGCTGGGCGGCTGGGCGGCGCGCTCGCCTCGTCACGACCCGACCCTGCCGATCAGCGCGGTGTCGATCATGCAGTCGTTCGAGACGATGTTCGATCCGGCCCTGGCCGGAGACGCCGCGATGACCGTCGGCTTCGTCTTCGGTGACGAACCCTTCGTCGTTCAGATCGAAAAGGGGACGATCACGACCCGCCGCGGCCCCACGGACGCCGCCGACGTCGTCCTGACGACCCAACCGCCGCTGGTCGCCGCCTGCGTCTACGGCAAGGTCCCGCCCGCCGCCTTCGAGGCCGACGGCCTGATGACCCTGACCGGCGACCGTGCCGTCTTCGACCGCTTCGTCGGCTTCTTCAACCTGCCGGAGAAGGCGCCGGTCTGAGGTTTCAGGCCAGCATGTCCAGCAGGGTTCCGGTCATGTCGTCGGCGGTGCGCAGAACGGCGGCGTTGGCGCTGAAGGCGGTCTTGGCCTGGATCCGCTCCACGGTTTCCTCGGCGAGATTGTCCAGCGGCGCGGCGGCGGTGCGGCGTGCGCTGGTGTCGAACCGGTTCTGCGCGGTCGTCATTCCGGCGGCGGCGATAGAAAGCGCTTGCATGGCGAAGCTCCGGACGCGGTGGGTTCGATCGCCAGACTGCGTCTTTCAGGTCAACGTCGCCTGAAGGAACAGGGTGAACGGCGTTTTCCGCCCCGCTTGCGCCCTTATTGATGTATAGAGCGCCATCATTCGCCCGGCCTGAGGTCTGACCTCGGCCGGGCGCGGTCGTTTCGGCGACCGCCCTTGTCCGTTGTCCCAGGTTTCCTATGCCCTTTCCCGCCGTCCATCCCGCGCTCGACCGCGCCCTGATCAACAAGGGCTACGCCGAACCCACTCCGGTACAGGCCGCCGTGCTGGAGGCGGAGCATGCGGATCGCGACCTGCTGGTTTCGGCCCAGACGGGTTCGGGCAAGACCGTCGCCTTCGGTCTGGCCGCTGCGCCGACCCTGCTGGGCGACAAGCCGATCTTCGGCCCCGGCGGCGCGCCGCTGTGCCTGGCCATCGCGCCGACGCGGGAACTGGCCATGCAGGTCGCCGCCGAGCTGCAATGGCTGTACGCCGACGCCGGCGCCAAGATCGCCACCTGCGTCGGCGGCATGGATGCGCGCCGTGAAGCCCGCGCGCTCGGCTTCGGCGTCCACATCGTCGTCGGAACGCCCGGCCGTCTGAAGGACCATATCGACCGGGGCAATCTGGACCTGTCCGAGCTGAAGGTCGCCGTCCTCGATGAGGCCGACGAGATGCTGGACATGGGCTTCCGCGAAGACCTGGAGCACATCCTGGATCAGGCGCCGGCCGAACGCCGCACCCTGCTGTTCTCGGCGACCATCGCGCGCGACATCGCCACCCTGGCCAAACGCTATCAGAAGGACGCGGTCCGCATCGACGCGACCGACAAGACGCGCCAGCACGCCGACATCGAATACCGCGCCTATCGCATCGCGCCCAACGAGATCGAGCACGCGGTGGTCAACACCCTGCGCTGGTTCGAGGCGCCGCGCGCCATGGTCTTCTGCTCGACCCGCGACAGCGTGCGTCACCTGCAGTCGTCGCTGCTGGAGCGCGGCTTCTCTTCCGTCAGTCTGTCGGGCGAAATGGGTCAGCGCGAGCGTACCGATGCGCTTCAGTCGCTGCGTGACGGCCGCGCCCGCGTCTGCGTCGCCACCGACGTGGCCGCGCGCGGTCTGGACCTGCCGGACCTGGGTCTGGTCATTCACGCCGAATTGCCGATGAACCGCGCCGGCCTGCTGCACCGCTCGGGCCGAACGGGCCGGGCGGGCAAGAAGGGCATCTCGGTCATGCTGGTCCCGCATTCGCGTCGTCGCAAGGCCGAGCGGCTGATGGACGAGGCCGGCATCGACGCCGTCTGGACCGGCGCCCCGACCTTCGACGAAATCCGCAAGGCCGACGAGGACCGTCTGCTGTCGCCGTCGCACTTCGAGGCCGAGGTCTCCGACGAGGACATGGTCGTCGCCAAGCGGATGATCGCCGAACGCACGCCCGACGAGATCGCCGCCGCACTGGTGCGTCTGCTGCGCAAGGAGCAGCCGGCGCCGGAAGAACTGTCCGATCCGGGTTCGGATCGCGGTCCGGCCAAGCGCGACCGCATGGTCCGCAACGATGACGGCACGACGGCCCAACCCTGGCCTGGCGAGCGTCTGGGCGCCGACGACGTGGTCTGGTTCCGTCTGGACGTGGGCCGCAACAAGAACGCCGACCCGAAATGGCTGATCCCGCTGATCTGCCGTATCGGCGGCATTTCAAAGCCTCAGATTGGCGCCATCCGCACCTTCCCCGAAGAGACGCGGTTCGAGGTCGCCAAGACCCACGAGAAGACCTTCCGCGAAGCCGTCGCCGCCTCCAAGGACGAGGTGAAGATCACCCCGTCGGAAGCCCCGACGCCCGGCTCGATGAAGGCCAGCCGCTTCGCCGGCAAGCCGCGCGAGGATGGCGATCGCCCCTTCAAGAAGACCCCCTACAAGCGCGCCGACGGCGGCGAGGGCGACGCCCGCCCGCCGTTCAAGAAGAAGCCCTGGGCGCCGAAGAACGATGGCGGCGCCAACCCGCGCTCGAACGCCTCGGGCGACAAGCCCTATGCCAAGAAGTCCTTCAAGGCCAAGCCGGGCTTCAAGAAGGACGGCTTCAAGGGCAAGCCCAAGGGCTGATCTTGCGGGCACTTGCCTGATCGTGGGCGGAGGCGCACCCTCCGCCCATGAGCACGCCGTCCGCACCTGAGGGCCGTTACGCCTCGTTCGAGGCCTTCTATCCCTATTACATCCACGAGCATTCCAACCGGACGTGCCGGCGCATCCACGTCGTCGGCACCTTTCTGGTGATCTCGGCCTTCGTCGCCTTCGTGGCGACGCGGAACGCCTGGTGGCTGCTGGCCATGCCGCTGCTGGGCTACGGCTTCGCCTGGGTGGGGCATTTCTTCTTCGAAAAGAACCGGCCCGCGACCTTCAAATATCCGCTGTGGAGCCTGATGGGCGACTTTCGCCTGTTCTTCGAGACGGTGACGGGCAAGCGTCGCTTCTAAGCCCCCTTTTCAAGCTGCACGGTTCGGCGAAACGGATTAACCTCCGCCTGCGGCATGGCGCCGCTGCTGCTGGAGGGAGCACCATGAAATCCATCGCCGTCATCGCCGCTGCGTCCGTGCTACTCGCCCCTGGCGTCAGCCTGGCCCAGAAGAGCGCGGCCAAGCCTGACTTCACCCTGGACCCCAATTACGGTTCGGTGCGGCTGGAGACCGGCTTCACGCCCGATCCCTGGACCAAATCCATCCTCGCGGGCGGCTCGATCGCCGCCTCGGCCGCGCAGTCGGGCTGCGAGGGCAAGGTCAGCGCCGCGCCTGACCTGCAACTGAACTTCGAAGCCGGGGATCTGGACCTGACCATCAAGGCGGTCGCCAGCGAGGACACGACGCTGCTGGTCAACAGCCCCGGCGGCCGCTGGTATTGCGACGACGACAGCGGCGGCGACCTGGACCCGATGGTGACCATCTCCAATCCCGAGAGCGGTCGCTACGATATCTGGCTGGGCACCTATAACGACAACATGGTCCAGTCGACGCTGCAGATCAGCGAACTGGGCGGCACCGACACGACGGCGGGCGCGGCGCCCAACATCGACCTTGAGCCCAACTACGGCACGGCCAATCTGCGCGGCGGCTTCACGCCCGACCCCTGGACCAAGTCGATCCTGGCCGGCGGCTCCTCGCCCGCCTCGGCCGCCAAGTCAGGCTGCGAAGGCTCGGTCAGCTCGGCCCCCGACCTCCAGATCTTCTTCGAGCCGGGCGACGCCGATCTGACCTTCCGCGTGCGCGCATCGGAAGACACGACCCTGCTGATCAATACGCCGAACGGCCGCTTCTATTGCGACGACGACGGCGCCGGCGGCGTCGATCCCAAGGTGACGATCACCAATCCGCAGAGCGGCCGCTACGACATCTGGGTCGGCACCTATAACGGCTCGATGGTGCAGTCGACGCTGGAAGTGTCCGAACTGGACTGATCGGCGCAAGGCTGCAGACACGAAAACGCCGGCTGACCTTCGCGGTCAGCCGGCGTTTTTCATGATCGGCCGGATCAGTTGGAAGCGGTGGTCCAGGCCGGGGGGCAACCGTCGAAATCGCCGGCGTCCACGATGGTCAGGGTGCGCATGTTCAGGCGCTGCGCCTGGTTCATCGAGCCGCGACCGGTGCCGGTATACAGGTCGATCTTCTGGCCCTTGATCGCGCCGCCGGTGTCGGAGGCGTACCAGTAGCCGTCGTGGATGGAACCGTCGGCCAGACGCATGCCGACCGTTTCGCGGATGAACAGCTTGGTGCGGCGCGGGATCACGCGGGGATCGACCGCGACGGTGCGCATGGCGATTGGACGGCAACCCAGCGAATCGTTGCCCGTCGCGCCGCCGCCGCCTGCGTGATAGAGGCGCGCCGACGCGCGCCAGTCGGGATCGGAGGCCATCAGCTCGGCCTGTTCGGCGTTCAGGGCGGTCTCGACTTCATCGGAACCGACGATGGCGGCAGGGGTTTCAGTCCTGACTTGATCCGCCGCTACGACGTCATTGTAGGGGACAGGCCCGCTCGTCACAGACGATACGGCAGCCCAAAGCATGGCGATAGCAGCGGAGGCGCCGATCATGAGTTTCGCTCAGGAGACACCGGCTCCCAACGCCGCCGGCGCTGGCCTTGTCGCGTTAACCTGTGGCGGAAAAGTGGCGAAACCCGCCTTGGCGCCGGCTGTTACGATTTGTTTCTAGGTTAACGCCCTGTTTTGCATAATCTATTTATCCCCAGCCTTCGCGCTCAGGGACGACGCCTTTGGGCGTCAGAACTTGAAGTTCAGGCCCGCCTGAAGCACCGGCAGGACCTTGTAATCATCGGCCTCGGCCTGAATTTCACGCTCTTCCTGATCCAGACGCGCACGGAAGGTGGGATCGTTCGACAAGGTCCCGCCGCGGGCGTCCAGATTCACTTGCGGCGCATCGCCAAAGGCCGCGCCGGCCAGAAGGCGGAAGCCCAGCCGTCCGCCCCGCGTGAAGGTGTTGTCATAGCCCAGGCCGACGAAGGGCGTGGTGCTTTCCAGGTCGATGCGGCCGGTCAACGTCCCGACCTGGGCCGGAGTGAAGGTCGCGCCGCCGACATTGACGTTTCCGGTGGGCGTCGCATCCAGATCGACCTTGCGATCGCCGAAATAGGCCCCGCCCGAGATCAGGAAGCCGTTGCGGAACGGGTGAACGTCCACGAAGGCGCCCGGCGACTTGAAGTCGATCTTGGCGTCGTAATCGATGCCCTTGTAGGTCTGGTCCCGATCCCATTTCAGCACGTCATAGCCGCCGCGCAGCACCACGACCGGGCTGAGCGCAAACTGGGCCTGAAGGCCGGCGCCCGGCGTGCCGACCTGGGCGCCGACGGCGAAACGGCCGTCGGCCTGCGCCAGGGCCGAAGTGGCGGGCAGGGCGGTCGCGATGACGGCGGCGATCAGCAGGGTCTTCATGGCGTACAGGTCCGAAACGGAAGGGTTCTCTTAACCTTGCCGGCCAGCTCTGAAGATTGGGTTACGCCGCCCAGTCTCCGGGCGCCGTGTCGCGCCTCGCCTCGGCCTCACGCACAGCCTCTACCGCTCGGTCCAGCACCTCGAGCCCGGCGCCCGGCTTGATCGCCTCGACCGTCAGAATGCGACGGAACGCCCGCGCGCCTGGCCGGCCGTGCATCAGGCCCAGCATATGCCGCGCCATGGCAGGCAGGGCGACGCCCTCTTCCAGGCGCGCGGCCATATAGGGCCGATAGCGCTCCAGCGCGACGAAGGCGTCGGTGTCCTCGACCGGCTCGCCATACAGGCGACGATCCGCCTGACCCAGAATCGCCGGCTCGTGATAGGCGGCGCGGCCCAGCATGACCCCGTCCAGCTTCACGCCGTCGATCTCGGCCAGATGCGCCTCGGCCGCGTCCATCGACGCGATGCCGCCATTGATCGAGATGTTCAGATGCGGTCGCTCACGCTTCAGCCGGCGCACCAGATCATAGTCCAGCGGCGGCACGTCGCGGTTCTCCTTGGGCGACAACCCCTTCAGCCAGGCCTTGCGCGCATGGACGACGAAGACCTCGATCCCGACGGCGGCGCAGGCGTCCACCGTGGCGAACAGACTGACGACCGGATCCTGATCGTCCACGCCGATGCGGCATTTGACCGTCGCGGGCACGCTGACGGCCCCCTTGATCGCCGCCATACAGTCGGCCACCAACTCGGGCTCGCGCATCAGGCAGGCGCCGAACCGACCCGACTGCACCCGGTCCGACGGGCAGCCGACGTTCAGATTGATCTCGTCATAGCCGAACGCCTCTCCGACCTTGGCGGCCTCGGCCAACTGCGCCGGGTCCGATCCGCCCAGCTGCAAGGCCACCGGATGCTCCAGCGCATCGAACCCCAGCAGCCGCTCACGATCCCCATGCAACACCGCCGGCGCCGTCACCATCTCGGTATAAAGCAGCGCCTTGGTCGTCAACGCCCTGTGGAACGCCCGGCAATGCCGATCGGTCCAGTCCATCATCGGGGCGATGGACAACGTGCGGGAGACGTTCAACGACATGGATACGGTTTGACCGGCGATGCAGGGCGACTGCGGCTGCCCATACGCGATTTCGGCCCCTGCGTGAAATCAGCGAGGTCCCTCGTGTGAAAAGCGGGACGCCAATTCGGCCGGATAGGCGCCCCGCCCCGGATCGCGCGGGATGTCCTCGCCTAGGCCTAGCGACGGACGCGCAGTTCCAGTTCGCCGATGCGGCGGCTCAGATAGGCCGTGTCCTCGGAGGAGGGGCTGGTGCGGGTGTAGGCGGCGTCCAGGCGGGCGAGGTCGCCGGCCTCGACGCGGATGTCGGCGGCCTCGGTGCGGCTGACGGCGCCCGAGCGTTCGGCGGCGGTCAGGGCGGTTTCCAGGTTCGCCAGACGGGTGCGGGCGGGCAGGTTGGCGGGCGGCGTCTGTCCGGCCGGGCCGTCGCCGACGCGCAGATCCAGAGCGTCCAGACGCGCGTCCAGATCGGCGCGCTCGCTGGCGCTGATGGAGCCGTCGGCGCTGTAGCGGCTCTCGAGCTGGATCAGGGCCTGATAGTCCGACTTCAGGCGTGTCGCCTCGGTGCGGGTGATGCGGCGCGCGGTCACGGCGGCGTTGACCCGGGTCTCGAAGTCCGCACGGCCTTGGGCGACGGTGTCCATGTCGGCATAGCCCGAGGCGCCGGCTTCCAGCGTCTGGGTCAGGGCGGTGTAGCGGGCGTTCAGATCGGCGCGCTCCTGGGCCGAGATGCCGCCGACGGCATATTGGTTCTCCAGATCGACCAGGGCCGAATAGTCGGCGCGCAGCCGGGTCGCCGCCGAGGCGGAGACGCTTCCGGCGCGCACGCTGGCGTCCACGCGGGTCGAGAACTGGCTTTGGCCGTCACGTAGCGGACGGCCGCCGCGCAGCCAGGCCTGATCCATGGCCGACAGACCCAGACGATCGCCGAACAGGGCGCCCACGACCGCACCCAGCCGATCCTGGGTCGTCGAAGGATATTGCGTCTGAGCGACGGCCGCGCCGCCCGCGAGGGTCAGGGCGGTGGTGGCGATCAGGGCGAGGCGGGCGTTGCGCATGGGGAGGCTTCTTGTCGGTTGATGTCAGCCGACAAAACGGCGGTCGTCCGGCTTGGTTGCCTGCCGGCGTCTCAGTCGCGGATGAAGTGCGGCACGAAGCGCGAGGTGTTCCGGGTGATGCGGCCCGTATCCTCGCGCAGGCTGATGCCTGCCGGCTCCGTTCCCACCACCCACGACCCGACGATCACGTGGTTGCCGTCGAACAGGGGCGGGTCGCACAACGCCTGGCGGATGTGACGCCCTGCGCCATAGCCGCCGTCCACCACCTCTGCGGCGCTGACGCCCTGGTCGATCAGTTCGACGTTGTCGCCCTCGCGCGAGAACAACGGTTTGCGCACATAGGACGAGCCCAGCGCCGCCTCGGCCGGATCGCCCTCGAAATAGCTCTCCAGCAGATTGGGGTGGCCCGCGTGTCGCTCCCACAACAGCGGCAGTATGGCCTTGTTGGACAGGATGCTCTTCCACGCCGGCTCCAGCACGGTCACGTCCGCCGTCGGCAGGGGCGCGGCGTAGTCGTCGCGCAGCATCTGCTCCCACGGATAGAGCTTGAACATCGCCTGGATGATCCAGTTCTCGTGGTCCACGAACCGGCCGTCGGCGTTCAGCCCGATCTGGTCGATGGCGACGAACTGGGGCTCCAACCCGGCCTGCTGGGCCAGGTCTTCCAGGAAGCGCACCGTCTGGCGGTCCTCGACGAAATCGGCGTCGGAGGCGAAATGCACGAAGCCGCCGTTCGGGAAGATGACGCGGAAGCGATCGACCAGCTTTTCATGCAGGCTGTTGAACTGATCCGCATCGGCGGGCAGGGCGCCGGCCTTGATCTGGTCCTCCAGCCACAGCCACTGGAACACCGCCGTCTCATAGATGCTGGTCGGGGTGTCGGCGTTGTATTCATACAGCTTGGCCGGACCTGTCCCATCAAAGGCGAAGTCGAACCGGCCATAGAGGGACGGGTCGCCCCGCTTCCAGCTGTCGGCCACATAGTCCCGCATGGTCTCGGGAATATCGAGCTGCTCCATCAGCCGCTCGGACTGAACGGCCTCGTTGACCAACTCCAGGCACAGGCCGTGCAGTTCCTCGGTCGGCGCCTCGATCCCATCCTCGATCTCGGCCAGCGAAAAGGCATAGGCCGCCGTCTCGTCCCAATAGGGTTTGCCGTCGGTATGGCGCCAGGTGAAGCCGAGTTCCTCGGCCTTGGCGTCCCAGTCGGTGCGGGGATCGAAGCGCAGACGCTCCATGGATCAGGCCGGGTCCTTGTCGGGCGTCGATTGGCCGATGCGCGGCGTGACCACGGTCACCTCCGGCTGGCTGAGGCGGGCCAGGACGTCGTCGGCCGAGGAGTGACCGGGCAGGATGCCGGCCTCGCGCAGCTTGGCGTCCAGGTCCGCGCCGGTGCGGCGATCCTCCAGCGCCTGGCTGGCGTTCAGCTTCTCTTCCTGGATCGCTTGGCGCTGCTTGATGCGTTGCAGGCTGTCCGCCGCCGAGCCGATGCGCGACTGGGCGCCGGCCGAGTTCAGGGCGACCGACGTCTGGGCCTTCTGGACGGAATCGTTGACCTTGACGATGTCGATCTCGCGACGAAGCGTCTCGATCTTCTGATCGGTCGAGGCGATGGCGGTGCGCAGGCGCGTCTCGGCCGTCTTCATGTCCTCGATCAGCGGACCGCGGCTGGTGATTTCGACCTCCAGCTCGGCGATACGGCCGGCGACTTCGCGCGCCAGATCGGTCTTGCCCTGACCCAGGGCGGTGCGGGCCGAGCTTTCGTACTTGGCGATCTGGTCCCTGAACGATGCAAGTTCGTTTTCGGCCATGCGGCGGCGCGCCACCAGGCCGGCCAGGTCATCGCGGGCCTTGCCTTGGGCGTTGTCGGCGTCGCGGATTTCCTGGTCGAGGATTTTCAGCGCATTGGCGTCGACGACGCCCTGGGCCGCATCGTGGGCCGTGCCGCGGAACAGGGCGGACAGTTTTCTGAGCATGGACATGGTCGGTCTTCCGGGATCAGGCGGCGTCGGCGCCGAAGGTTTCACGCAGTTCGGTGGCGTCGATCGCATTCTCGGCCAGGGTGCGCAGTTCGATCAGGATGGTCTGAAGCGTCGTCTTGCAAGAGAGTTCGCCCATCAGCTCATACACGTCTTCGCCACCGACGTTGGTGATGGCGAAGTTGGACAGGGGCACCACGCGCTGGGCCTTCAGCAGGAACTCGTTGAAGGCGTGGCGGTCCTTCTGCTCCGACACCGGCCACAGCAGGACCGAGCAGACGATCTGGGCGCCGCCGACGCTCAGATAGACCGGCAGGTCGCCGTATTCGTGCATGGTCGCCAGCAGCACCGGCTCGGCGCCCTCGACCACGCGCAGGGTCATTTCGCCGTCACGCAGCAGGGTTGAGCCGTCCAGCGCCGCCTTGATGGCGGGCACGGTCCAGGGGGTCTCGATCACGGCGTCCATTTGATGGTCGTCTCCAGGGGTGATGGAATCGGAAGTGGGGCGGCGCGGGCGCCCCGCAAGCTGCGGCCCGCGTGTTGAATCGGTGACGATGGCGCGAACGGCCGCCTTGACGTCGTCGCGGGCGGCGGCCGGCACCCAAAGCTCCAGCTTGACCAAGCCGGCCTCACGACGCGCCTGTCGCCACGCACGGATGCGGTCGTTGGCGGTGGAAGAGGGCGATCCGTCGTTCGGCATATCGTTACATGAAACGCGTAACATGAACGCTTGACTTGACGCAAGATCGGACGGAATGTCGCGCCATGAACCGCCTCATTCGGTCGCATCGCTTCTGTTCGCTCGCCGTCGGCGCGCATCGGGCCTAGATAGTCGCCCATGTTCAAGAAGCTTTTCGGATCGTCGGAGAAGGTCGCGCCTGCCAATCGACTGGCGACGGTGCGCAACATCACCGTGGGCCGCACCGTGTCGCTGGACCCGCTGGCCTGGCGCAGGCTGGGCGACGAGACCCAGTTCGCTTTGGATCGCGACGTGCTGGACATCTCGGCCCAGGGGTTGGTCAGCCTGGACAGTGGCCAGTTCGTCCATCGCTTCTACACCGACGACCACGTCATGCTTCAGGCCATGAGCGACGATGAGGCGGGCCTGGAATCCTACGACTTCAGCCTGTTTGTGCCCTGGACTTCGGCCTATCCGCCGGGCGAGCGCGAACGCCGCATCTGGCGCGACCGGCTGTCGGCGCCGGTCTTTCACGGCGCGGCCGAAGAACTGCCCGACTATCCCCGCTTCTGGTTCGCCGAGAGCGACGCCATCCAGCCGCCCGTCACCCTGTGGGAGACGATCTGGGACGACCGCGCCGCGACCGCGCCCTATGCCAAGATCTTCCAGACCTGCATGCTGTACGCGCGCGAGCTGGGCGGCGGGCGCGAACTGATGCTGGCGCTTGAGCAGCAGCCCGAGGGCGGCGACACCACGCACGAAATCATGATCGGCATTCCGCTGGAAATGGCCGAGTTCCGCGCCTGAGCGCGCAATCCGAGGGGGCAAGACCGATGTTCGACTGGTTCATTTTTCAGCAGGGGGCCATCGCCTTCCTGATCGCCTTCGCCATGGCGGGCGCCTTCACCCTGGCCTTTAAACTGATCTACCAGTGGGTCACGCCCTATCACGAACATACGCTGATCCGTGAGGGGAACACGGCCGCCGCCATTGCGCTCGGGGGCGCCCTGATCGGCTATGTGCTGCCTCTGGCCTCGGCCCTGTCGCACACCGTCAGCCTGATGGAGTTCGCAGCCTGGGCGCTATTGGCCGGCGTGATCCAGATCGTCGTCTTCGTCGCCATCAGCCGCATGGCCTTCCGCAATCTGGTCGTCCGCATTGAGGCGGGCGAGATCGCCGCGGCCGTTTATCTGGCCTCCATCTCCATCTGCGTCGGCCTGCTCAACGCCGCCTGCATGACGTCGTGACCGCCATGACCGATCCCAAAGACCTGCCCCAGAACCTGGCCAAGACCGACACCATGCGCCGGCTGAAGCGCTCGCGCGTCCTTCACGTCAGCAGCCTGATGGCGACCGCCAGCTTCTCGCTGGCCGCCTGCGGCTCGCCCCAGCGCGTGCCGGCGCCCGAGCCCGAGCCGACCCTGGCCTAT
The DNA here is from genome assembly GCF_005484585.1 of Brevundimonas sp. SGAir0440. Classification (NCBI taxonomy): domain Bacteria; kingdom Pseudomonadati; phylum Pseudomonadota; class Alphaproteobacteria; order Caulobacterales; family Caulobacteraceae; genus Brevundimonas; species Brevundimonas sp. SGAir0440. The sequence continues at coordinate 1,084,996 of NZ_CP039435.1, forward strand.
CAGTCGCTGGACGAATGCAAGGCCGCCAACGACATTCCCGACAATGAATGCGACGCCGCCCTGGCCAAGGCCCAGCAGGAGGCCGCCAAGACCGCGCCGCGCTACGCCACCCGCGAGGAGTGCGAGGGCCAGTGGGGACCCTCGCAGTGCCAACCGAACACCAACGGCGGCTCCTTCTTCAGCCCGCTGCTGACCGGCTTCATCGTCGGCCAGCTGCTGAACGGCGGCGGCTATCGCGGCGGGGGACCGCTGTATCGCGACCGCGAGGGACGGCTGTCGAACGGCTATGGCAGCGGCTACGCCTACCGCGACTATCGCACCGGCAAGACCCTGACGAATGCCCGCGAGCACGGCGACGTGGCCCGTCAGGCCCCGACGCGGGTGCAGAGCCGCACCACCGTCGTCTCGCGCGGCGGCTTTGGCGGCGGCGGCCGAGGTTACGGCGGCTGATACAGTTCTGGCGCCGGGCGCCGGTCTTCCCCTAATAGGGATCGCCTCACGCTTCACGACAGACTGGACCGCCCCGCCTCATGACCGCATCGCCGCCCCCGCACGGAGGCCTGGACGTCGAAAGCTGGGGCGACCCCGAGGATCCGATCGTCCTGCTGATCGGCGCGCCCGAGCGTCTGTCCGGCGACTGGCGCCGGTCGGTGCGCGCGTTGGTCGAGGCCGGCCGGCATGTCATGCTGACCGCCGACTTCGACGAGGCGGACGACAGCTCCGCCGCCTTGCGCCGACTGCTGACCGAGCTTCCCTCTCGCCCGGCCATCGTCTGTTCCGAAACGACGCTGCCAACCGTCATCCCTGCGCTTGCAGTCACCGGCCCGGCCCTGGCCAGCTGTCTGGTGGTCATCGTCGAAGGGCAGGGGGCCGTCTCGCCCGAGGCTGAGGCGCAGTTGGCCGGCGTTCCGATCCAGACGATCGCGCGCGCCGAGGCGCCGGACGCGGTGGAGGCCGAGAACGCCGCCCTCCTGGGCTTCCTCGAACGCCACGCCCCGCGCGACGCCCTATATTATCAGGCCGGCTCGGACCCCCGCACCCTGCGCGACGCCCTGGGCTGTTTCGCCACCGGGGTCACGGTGGTCACGACCCTCGACGAGGCCGGACAGCCCGTCGGCCTGACCGCCAACTCCTTCTCCTCGGTGTCGCTGGACCCGCCGCTGATCCTGTTCTGCCTGGCCCGTTCGTCCACCAACGTCGACCGCTTCCGCCGGGCCGAACATTTTGCCATCAACGTCCTGCATATCGGCCAGCAGCCCACTTCCGGCGTCTTCGCCCGGTCCCAGGCCGACCGGTTCCACGACGTGGCGTGGGAGACGTGGGACACCGGCGCGCCCATCCTGTCGGGCGCCCTGGCCAGTTTCGAATGCGGAACCGAACAGATCGTCGAGGCCGGCGATCACCTGGTCATCATCGGCCGGGTCAGGCGCGCCCGGTTCGAGCCGCGTCGCGATCCGCTGCTCTATTTCCGGGGCAAGTATCGGCGGCTGCACTTTTCCTGACCGGCCGGGATCGCTATCTCTCGCCCGAAATAGAGGAAGCCGTCCCCATGTCCGCGACCCCATCCGCCGATCCCGTCGTCATCGTCTCCTACGCCCGCACCCCGATGGGCGGTTTCCAGGGCGCGCTGTCCGACGCCAAGTCCACCGACCTGGGCGCCGTCGCGGTGAAGGCGGCGCTGGACCGCGCGGGCCTGGATCCGCAAAAGGTCGAGCAGATCATCATGGGCTGCGTCCTGCCTGCGGGCCTGGGCCAGGCGCCGGCGCGTCAGGCGGGCATGGGCGCGGGCCTGCCCACCTCCACCGAGGCGACCACCATCAACAAGATGTGCGGTTCGGGCATGCAGGCGGCCATGATGGCGCACGATGCCCTGGCCGCTGGTTCGGCCGATGTGATCGTGGCGGGCGGCATGGAGTCGATGACCAACGCCCCGTATCTGATGCACAAGCACCGGGGCGGCGCGCGCATCGGCCACGACGTCATCTCCGACAGCATGTATCTGGACGGGCTGGAGGACGCCTACACCCCCGGCAAGCTGATGGGCCAGTTCGCCGAGGACACGGCCAAGGCCTATCAGTTCACCCGCGAGCAGCAGGACGCCTACGCCATCGAGAGCGCCGGCCGGGCCAAGCGCGCCCAGGAAACGGGCGCTTTCGACGCCGAGATCGCCTCGGTCGAGGTCAAGACCCGCAAGGGCCCCGTCACCGTCGACCGTGACGAACAGCCGACCCGGTCCGACCCGTCCAAGATCCCCAATCTGAAGCCCGCCTTCGGCAAGGACGGCACCATCACCGCGGCCTCCGCCGCCTCGATCTCGGACGGCGCCGCCGCCCTGGTCATGATGCGCCAATCGACGGCCGAGGCGCTGGGTCTGACGCCGATCGCCCGCGTCGTCAGCCAGGCCGCCCACGCCCACGAACCGCACCTGTTCACCACCGCTCCGGTCTTCGCCCTGCAGAAGGCGTTGAAGAAGGCGGGCTGGAGCGCTGACGACGTGGATCTGTGGGAGGTCAACGAGGCCTTCGCCATCGTGCCGATGATCGCCATGCAGGAACTCGGCATCCCCCACGACAAGATCAACGTCAATGGCGGCGCCTGCGCCCTGGGCCACCCGCTTGGGGCTTCAGGAGCACGCGTCTTGACCACTCTCCTGTCCGCCCTCAAAGCCCACGGCAAGACCCGCGGCATGGCCGCCCTCTGCATCGGCGGCGGCGAAGCGACGGCGATGGGCGTGGAGTTGGTTTAGGTTTTCGCTGTTGGTTTGGCGAAGCTTCGAGAACCAAGCTTAAAAACACAGAGATCTAAAGCAGGGCCGTAAGCCAGCGCCAAAAACTGGCGCTGGCGAACAAAGCTTATGCAATCTTGAGCGTTGTCTTCGTGAGCAGGGAAATCGAAGCATCGATGCGTCGCAGTTCCCGACGAAGAGGCACCGAGTCCAGATAGGCTTTTTGAAGTTTCTCTCTCAACTCGCCGAGCAGTTTGGCGACGTCTTGCGGCGAAGCCACCCGATGGGCCAAGGGGTCTTCATCGTCCAAGTCATGATAGTAGACATCAAAGAAGTCTATGTTGGCGAACTCGGAGTCAGCCACCTCCCGATCCATCCAGTCTTCAAGCGTTGAGCGAAGGGCATTCATGCGACGATATACGCCGTATGGCCGGTGGCTCGACCAGATGACTGCCTTGATCATCCGGCCGGCTTCTATGTGGCCCTCAAGGTTCAATGCTCCTTTTGGACGACGACGTGTCGAACCAAGACTGTAGTTCAGCGGCACTGATGTGGCGCTGTCTGTTGGATAGACTGTGCCCCTGCAACGTGCTCGCCTAACATCCTGTGGCGTTGTGGCCATGGGGCTGGTGAAGGTCGCCCAAGACGACTCGGATTCACCGGCCCAATCAGCTGCCATGAGGGGGGGCGGCATGGCATTGATCTTTGCGATGAGGCTTGCGAGATCGAAGTCGGTAGCGCTGGTCGCAACGTAGAGGTCGCATTTGTACGGGCTGTACATGCCAGACCAGCCAGTTTTCTCCACAAGCCAGCCGTGCTCAACTGCCCAGTCTGCGCGTTCGGCCTCGTTGGGCACGCCTTTGTAAGGTTCATCGACGAGAATGAACTGACCCGTGACCGCATCGAACCAGTTTGTGGCGTGATCCTTGCCCGGCAGCTTGTTGCGTGCCGAGCCGCCCGGATAAGCCTTGCTGTGATCTCTTGAGGGGCGAAGACCGGTGTGCTCCATGAAGCGAATGGAGCGCTCCGCCGTCGATAGTCGCTCTCGGGCATATATTTGGGTCGGTGCCACAGCGTCGCAAACGAAATGGTCGTCGGCGACCATCCTTAGATTTCCAAAACCACGCACTCGCTTAAGATCGGTTTTACTGCAGATATCAAGGATGGGCTGCGAAAGGGACACACGCAGCGTTTCTCGACCGACACGATAGCCTTCGTCCTTGTTGCACCAGTAGAGGGTCAAAAGCACATAAGGCTGCGCGGATGTACCTTTGCGCAGAGGTAAGACGCTCTGAGCATTACGGAAGTTGGTGCAGTTTGCGGCTTGAGCCGCGATGTCTAGGGCATTGGAATGCTTGAGGCCTCGTTCCTTTCGGAGCTGCACCGCAAGACGTTTCACGCCATTGAGCGTCGTTGGACGCACGTCACCAATCAACATAGCCATTCTCCTGGCCTGGATAGCAAGCGTCACTCGCCGACCGCTTTCCCAGACCGAATGTCTGTCGAAAGGTTCAATATGGGAAACAAGGGTAGTGCTGCCAGCAGCTTAGGAACGGCGAGTGCCATGCTCCTACCAAAGAGCTCGACGAGCCTATTCTAAAATCAGGCTTGTTTCAAGTCCGCTCTACACTGATGGCCAGTTCTAAAACCTACCTTCTGATGTCGCAACGAGTCAGCGGAGGCTGCATCAGCGCTCGCGGGCCTGCGGAATGAGTTCATCTTTTAGGCCTGTCGGCTTCCCTTCATCGTATGCGGCAGCCGAAGTTATCGGAAAACCCTAAGCCGCGAACGCCGCCCGGATCGGCTGCACCGTTTGATCCGGTCGTTTGACCGGCAGGTCGAAACTGACCACCGTGCCGACACCTGGCTGGCTTTCCATGCTCAGCTGGCCGCCGTGCATCTCGATCAGGGACTTGGTCAGGGCCAGGCCCAGGCCGGTGCCCTGGGTGGTCTTGGAATGCTGGCCCTCGACCTGTTCGAACGGGCGGGCCAGGCGCACTAGGTCTTCGGGCGCGATGCCGATGCCGGTGTCGGCGCAGGCGACGCGGACGCGGTCCTCGCCCTCGGCCCCGACGAAGGGTTTCAGCGACACGACGATGGAGCCGCCCTCGGGCGTGAACTTCACGGCGTTGGAGATCAGGTTCAGCATCACCTGTTTGACGCCGCGCTGATCGGCCTCGATGTCGGGCAGGTCGCCGGCCTCGACCGCGATCTTCAGGCCCGCTTCCTGCACCTTGCCGCGCATCAGCCGCACCGCGTCCTCGCACACCTCGCGCAAGGACACCGGCTCATAGTGCAGGGTCATCTTGCCGGCCTCGATCTTGGCCATGTCCAAGACGTCATTGATCAGGCTGAGCAGATGCTGGCCGGACTTCAGGATGTCACCGGCGTAGCCCTTGTATTTCTCGTTCAGCGGCCCGAACAGCTCGCTGGCCATGATCTCCGAGAAGCCGTTGATGGCGTTCAACGGCGTGCGCAGTTCGTGGCTCATATTGGCCAGGAACTCGGACTTGGCCTGGTTGGCGGCCTCGGCGCGGGTCATGGCGACCTCGTATTTACGCGCCAGCAGCGACAGCTTCTCTTGGCTGGATTCCAGCTGATCGACGGTGGCCCGCAGATCGTCGGCGGCGCGGCGGCGCTCGGCCTCCTGGCGTTTGATGGCGGTGATGTCGGCGGCGGTGACGACCGAGCCGCCCTCGGAGGTGAACCGCTCCGACAGTTGCAGCCAGCGCCCGTCATTCAGCTCGACTTCGCGCAGGCCCGCACGACCGCTGGCCGGACGATGCTCGGCCTTGATGGCCAGGCCGGCGATCCGGTTCAGCTCGTCCTTCATCGCGCCGCGCCGCACCACCCCGTGGTCGAAGTTGAAGGCGTCCTCGAACGCCTGGTTCCACAGGATTAGACGCCCCTGACGATCGAACAGCACAAAGGCCTCGGAGATGCTCTCCACCCCGTCGCGCAGCCGGCTTTCGGCGGCCTGGGCGGCGGCGCGGGCGCGGCGGGCCTCGGTGATGTCCAACGCCACGCCCAGGATGGCGGAAAAGCCCGTGTCGCCGCGCTCGCCGCGCGCCTGGCCGCGCGCGTCGATCCAGCGCGCCCGCCCATCCGGTCCCGCCACCGGAAAGGTGATCTCAAAGGCGCCATAGGCCGCCGCCTGGCGCAGGGCGTGGCGGAAATCTTCCTGAAAGCGCGGATGGACGCGGCTGATCACATCCTCGGCGTCGGTCACTCCGCCGCGCGAAAAGCCCAGCAGGGCGGCCATATAGTCCGACAGCGACACCTCGCCCTTGGCCAAATCCCACTCCCACACCCCGCACCGCGCAGCTTCGACGGCGATGCGGAACCGCTTTTCGGTCGCCACCCGTTCGCGATGCTGGCGCGTCTGGCGCAGGCCGTACAGGACGAACAGAACCACGACCCCGACCCCCAGCAGCAGCGGCGCGAGCACCACCCAGGCGTCGTCGAAGACCGAGGCGGTCGTCCCTTGCGAGATCGCGACCACATAGGGGCCGCCCGCGACGGTTCGAGCGGCGGCGGCGAGGCCGGCCTGGCCGCCCAGCGTCACGGCGCGCGGTTCGGCCTGGTCGACCAGGGCGGAAGGATCGACGCCGATCAGAGTGCGGATGGGTTGGCCGATCTCGGCGGCGCGCGTGGAGGCCAGCACCACGCCGCCGGACGACACGATCCGCGTCTCGCCGCCTTCCGGCAGGACAGGGGCGATCCGCGCGTCCAGTCTCAGGCCGTCGACATTGGTCTGGCCGGCGACGACCGATCCTTCGCCCTTGGCGGCCTGCACCGTCTCGCCGGGACCGACCAGGGTGAAGGCGACCTGGGGCGCAACTGCCTGGGCGGCCTCGACGACCTCTATGGGGGCACTTTTGGCGGCGATGGCGGTGCTGCCGGCGGCGAGGCCCGCTTCGGCCGACTGGATCAACGCTGCTGTCTGGCTGGCGACCAGTTCAGCGTTCAGCTTGAGGTTTTCGGCTTCCAGGCGGCTGATTTCGCGGGTCGGCCGGCTGAACTCGCGCGACGCCATCAAGGCGTAGGCGGCCGCGATCAGCGCCAGGACAAGGACGGTGATCCGCAACCAGGCGGGCGCGCCGGCGGCGCGGTCGGAGGCGCGACGCCCCGACCGATTTTCCCGCCGCTCCTCGTCCCGCAAGCCCCGACCCTCCGACAAACACTTCGTCGTGGGAATCTAGGCTGCGTCGCGGATTCGTGTCGAGGCTCGGCGCGCGCTTTTAACGGGTTTTTAAGCGGCCGCGACCGGCGACAGCAGGCGGTCGGGCGCGGGCTCCAGCACCCGCGTCACCCCATGCAGCGTATCGCGCGCCTGTCGGGCCAGGGTCAGGACGGCCGGCGGCGCATCGTCGGGCGTCTCGGCGACCAGATCCACCAGATCCTGGGCCAGGCGCATCAGTTGGGGCGCGGCGGCGATCAGCCGGGCCTGAAACTCGATATGCTGGGGATCGCGGTCGTATTCGGCGCCCGGCACACGCCAACCGCCCCAGTCCGCCCGATCGGTCACGACGACCGGATAGGTGCCGGGGTGGGGGTGGTGCAGGCAATCCTCGGGCAGTTGCCACTTGTTGCGCGCGCGCAGCAGCCGCCAGTCGCCCAATCCCTGATCCGAGGCCGGATCGTCGGTCGCCAGCAACAATTCGTTGGCGGTGAATTCGCGCCCCAGACCGACGTCATAGGTGACGCGCACGGGCTCTTCGAACCCCTTGGCCCAGACGGGCTGGACCTGTTCGATAAAGGCCCAGGCGCCGACGCATTCGACCCAGACCTTCTGACCCTTCTGGAACTGTGCGCGCGCCATGCCATCCTCCGATATTCGAAGGAACAGCATGAACGACGATCCTTGACGCCCGGTGTCGGGGCGCGGTTACGCAGGTCTTAACGCGAGATGCTTTCCAGCGTCTCGCCGGCGTATTTCTCTTTCACGCGCGTCGACAGGTCGCCCAGCGACACGACGCCGACCACGCGGCCATGCTTGTCCACGACCGGGGCGCGGCGGATCTGCTTGGCGCCCATCAGATCCAGCACGACCTTCAGGTCGTCGGTGTCCAGCACCGTCTGCGGATCGCGGGTGATGAACTCCACGACAGAGGCGCTTGAGGCGGCGCCCGTCGCCAAGGCGCGCACCACGATGTCGCGGTCCGTGATCGTGCCGATCAGCTGATCGCCGTCCGCCACGGGCACGAAGCCGAATCCGCCCTTGGCCATGCGGCTGGCCACGTCCTGGATGGTGTCGGCGGGGCGGGCCAGATGCACGTCCCTGGTCATCACGTCGCGGATCTTCATGGCGGGTTTCCTTGGTTGAAGCGTTGCGCTGGAAAACCCGCCGCGAGCGTGGCGGTTCCGGTCAGGGCGTCCGCATCGGGGCAAGGCCCTGGGCCGCCCGCACCACCTGAACGAACTCGGCCCGGTCGCCATAGGGGTCTTCGCCTCTGGCCCCTTGCGCCTGATCGATGATCCGGTCCCAACCATAGTCGGCCGTCATCCACGGATCGCCCCGCAGCTTCTGACCGAAGCCGGCGACCGCGATGGCCCAGCGCGTGGCCTCGGGCGGCTGGGCGCTGACCGGCCCGCCCGCGCGGTTGGTCAGCGGCTGCTGGATCAGGTTCGAGCGTCTCTGCCCCGGCTGTTTGTAGCGCACCTGAATAAAGCCGATCTCGCCGTTCGGATCGCCGCCGCCGACCCCGATACGATTATCGGGATAGCGCCGATCGGGAATCTGCGTCGGGCCGCCGACGGGGGTGATTTCGTACAGGGCCGTGACGCTGGCGCCGGATCCGACCTCGCCCGCATCGACCTGGTCGTTGTTGAAGTCTTCCTCGTTCAGCAGCCGGGTCTCATAGCCGATCAGCCGCCATTCGGCGACGCGGGCGGGATTGAACTCAACCTGGATCTTGACGTCGTCAGCGATAGGGAAGGCGCCCTTGTCGAAGGCCGGTCCGAACAGCCGGCGCGCGTCCCTCAGGTCCCCGACATAGGCCGCGACCCCATTGCCCGCCTGGGCGATGGTCTGCATCCGTTCGTCCTGATAGTTGCCGCGCCCGAAGCCGTAGACCGACAGGTAGATCCCGGTCCCGCGCTTTTCGGCGACATAGTCTTCCAGCCGCTTGTTGTCGGTCACCCCGACGTTGAAGTCGCCATCGGTGAACATCAGGATGCGATTGACCTTGTCGCGGGCGAAGTTCGCCTGGGCTTGGTCATAGGCGTTGGTCATGCCGGCCGCCCCGGCCGTGCCGCCCGACGCTTTCAGGCTGGCGACGGCGCAGCGCATCTTCAGCTTTTCGTCGCCCTTCGTGGGCTGCAGGGTCGTGCCGGCGCCTTCTGCGTAATAGGTGACGGCCAGAGTGTCCTGCGGCCTCAGCCGGTCGATGGCCAGGTTCATCGCCTTCTTGGCCAGGTCCAGCTTGTCGGGGCTGCCCATCGAGCCGGAGACGTCGACCAGGAAGGTCAGGTTCAGCGGCCGCTGCTCGCCCGCCGGCAGTTCGTAGCCCTGCAGGCCGATGTGCACGATCTGACGCCCGTCCGCCCAGGGCGAGGCCGCGACCGCCGTCGTGATGGCGAAGGGCCGGGTCTGGCTGGTCGGCCGGGCATAGTCATAGTCGAAGGCGTTGATCAGTTCCTCGACCCGCACCGCATCCCTGGGAGGCGCACGACCCTCGTCGATGAAGCGCCTTACGTTCGAATAGGACGCCGTGTCCACGTCGATGGAAAAGGTCGACACCGGCTGATCGCTGGTCCGCTTCACCGGATTGGGCGTCGCATCCGGATAGCGTTCGGTGTCGACAGGGGGCGGCGTCATCATGCCGGGCGACGTCGGGGCGCCTGGTGATCGCGTGATCCGGGAGGCTGTGACGACGATATCTTGGGCCGCCGTCGATGACGGCGCGGGAGCAGGCGATGGAGGGGGCGGCGGCGGCGGCGGCGGAGGAGGCGGAGGCGGAGGCGGAGGAGGTGGTGGCGGGGGGGCGCCGTAGGGGACACGATCTTCCTTGCGTGTCGGCGTGATCCTCACCGGCGGCGTCGGCGGACCGGCGCGCGGCGCGGGTGGTGCGACGACAGGCTCAGGCGATCCCAACTCAAAGCCAAGAGGCCGGCACGCCGCTGGCGTCGGCTCGCCATCCAGCGGCTTGGCCAGGGCGACGCTCGGCACGGCGACCGGCGGCGCGGCGAACGACAGGCTCAGAACGGACAGGGCCGCGATCCTGATGACGCGTGACATGGCTTCCTCCGGTTGTTTTCTTGACGCCAGTCGCGGGTCGTCATGGGGCGAAACTGTGGCGCCAAATCCCACTCGACGCACGATGATCTTTCAGCGTGTCTTTCGTGTCCTCTCGCAATCGCCGCTCAGGACCTCCACAATAGAGGCCAAGCTTGGGGGAATGCGATGGCTGAGGCGACGACGGGACTGGATCTGGGCGCGGCGGCCGCTCTGCTGGCCGCGGGCGTGCTCGCCGTGCCGGTGTTCAAGCGCATCGGCCTGGGATCGGTGCTTGGCTATCTGGCGGCGGGCCTGGCCATCGGTCCCTTCGGTCTGAAGCTGTTCCGCGAGCCCGAGACCATCCTGCACGTCGCCGAGTTCGGCGTGGTCATCTTCCTGTTCATCATCGGGCTGGAGATGCGGCCCAAACGGCTTTGGGGACTGAGGAAGGAAATCTTCGGCCTCGGCGCGGCTCAGGTGCTGTTCTGCGGCCTGATCCTGACCCTGACCGCCATGCTGGTCGGCTTCTCCGCACCCGTCGCCTTCGTCGGCGCCATGGGCTTTGTCCTGTCGTCCACCGCGGTCATCATGCAGATGCTGGAAGAGCGCGGCGAGATCGCGGGCGGGCCGGGCCAGCGCGCGGTCTCCATCCTGTTGCTGGAAGACCTGGCCATCGTGCCGCTGCTGGCCATCGTCGCCGTCCTGGCCTCGGTGCTGGGCGTGGCGAACGAACAGGCGCCGCCCCTGTGGCAGACCGTCGGCTTCGCGGTCGCGGCGGTCGGCGGGGTGCTGCTGGCCGGCAAATATTTGGTCAATCCGGTCTTCCGCCTGCTGGCCCAATATGGCGGACGCGAGGTGATGACGGCCGCCGCCCTGCTGGTCGTGGTCGGCGCCGCCTGGGCCATGTCCCTGGGCGGCCTGTCCATGGCCATGGGCGCCTTCCTGGCCGGGGTCCTGCTGTCGGAATCCACCTTCCGTCACCAGCTTGAGGCGGACGTCGAGCCGTTCCGCGCCATCCTGCTGGGCCTGTTCTTCCTCAGCGTCGGCATGTCGCTGGACGTGTCGGTCGTGGTCGCCGACTGGCGTCTGGTGCTGGGCGGGGTCGTGGCCTTCATGCTGGTCAAGGGCGTGGGCATCTATGCCGTCGCGCGACTGTTCAAGGCCTCGCACCATGAGGCCGTCGAGCGCGCGGGCCTGTTCGCGCAAGGCGGCGAGTTCGCCTTCGTCCTGTACGGCGCCGCCGTCGCCGCCGGCCTGTTCGACGCCCGCATCGGGGCGATGATGTCGGCGGTGGTGATCCTGTCGATGGCCCTGACGCCCCTGACCTCGCTGCTGATCGCGCGGCTGTCGCCCAAGCCGGTCCAGGACGCTGAAAGCGCCGAGGGCGTCGACTTCGCCAAGGACCTGCGCGGCCAGGTGCTGATCATCGGCTTCGGCCGTTTCGCCCAGGTCGTGTCCCAACCCCTGCTGGCCCGCGACGTCGACGTGTCGATCATCGAGAACGACGTGGAGATGATCCAGGCCGCCTCCCAGTTCGGGTTCAAGGTCTATTATGGCGACGGCACTCAGCTGCACACCCTGCGCGCGTCAGGCGCGGAGGAGGCGGAGATGGTCCTGGTCTGCGTGGACAAGCCCGAGGCCGCCGACCGCATCGTCGAACTGGTCAAGTCCGAGTTCCCGACCACCCGGATCATGGCCCGCGCCTTCGACCGAGGGCATTCGATGCGCCTGATCCAGGCCGGCGTGGACTACCAGATCCGCGAGACCTTCGAGTCGGCGCTCAAGTTCGGCGAGCGCGCCCTGGTCGAACTGGGGCTGGACGAGCATGAGGCGGCCGAGACTATCGGCGACGTACGCCGTCGCGACGAGGCCCGACTGGACTTGCAGCTGACCGGCGGGCTCAAGGCCGGCCGCCAGCTGATGCGCGGCAATATGCCGACGCCCCAGCCCGCTCCTTACATCAAACCCCGTCGCGAAGGCCGTCTGCTGAACGAGGACGAGGCGGGCCCGGCCGCGCCGGACACCCGGCGCGAGCCCGCCGACACCTGATCCCTACTGACTGACGCCCTTTTCCAGACGCGCGCCGGCCAGCTGCGCCTTGGCCTGAAGATAGGGCGTTGCGGACACCAGCTGCGAGATGGCGTTGAAGCGCTCGGTCGTCAGGCCGGACGCCTCGACCGCCGCCGTCAGCTTGGCGCTCTGTTCGGGCGTCGCCTGGTTGTTCTGCACCTCGGCCGTGACGGCGCGGATCTGCGTCATGGCGGTGACGAAGCGGTTCAGTTCGTCATCCGTCACGGCGGCGGCCGGGGTGCCGGGCGCTGGCGGCGTGGCGTTGACCACCCGGATGCGCGCCGCCAGGGCCGGATCGGCGGCGACGGCGTTGGACAGGGTGTTGAAGCGCGTTACCTCCAGCCCCGAATCCTGCACTGCGGCGGCCATCTGCGCCTGCTGTTCCGGCGTCGGCTGGGCGCCGTTCAGCGTGTCGCTGACGGCTCTCACCTTGGCCATGGCGTCGTCGAACTTCTTCAGCTCGTCGTCGGTGAAGGTGGTCGAGCCGGCCGTCGGCGCGGCCGTCGGCGTCTGCGCCGTCGTCGATGCGTCCTGGGCGTAAGCGATCGCGGCGGTCGCGAGAAGGGCGACGGAAGCAAGAAGGGCGATGCGGGGCGTGCGCATGGGGAATGTCCTTTCGGTCTGGCGTCCACTTGAAGTGCCGTCCGACGACGGCGACGACGCAATCACGTCATCGCTCCCCAGGGGCGTGGAGCCTGAAACAGACGAAAGGGGAGCCTTCATAACCTAGGCGCCGATGCGCCTCGCACCACCCCTTGGACGCTGGAGGCGCGATCAAGGATGCGTTAGACGGGCGTGATCCTTGTTGAGGTTTGTCCATGAAACGTCTCGCCATCGCCGCCCTGGCCCTCGTCGCGGTCGCCGCGCCGGCTGTCACCGTCACCGCCTGGGGCAACACCGGCCACCGCCTGATCGGCGTGGCGGCGATGCGGGCCCTGCCGGACGATCTGCCGGCCTTCCTGCGCACCCCGGCCGCCATCGCCGACGTGGGCGAACTGGCGCGCGAGCCCGACCGCTGGAAGGGCGCCGGCCAGCCGCACGACCGCGAGCGCGACACCGCCCACTTCGTCGATCTGGACGACCAGGGTCGCGTCTACGACCAGCGCGGCATGAGCCTCAATGACCTGCCGCGCCTGAAGTCCGAATATGACGCCGCCCTGACCAAGGCCGGTCTGGACGTCAACGACGCCGGCTATCTGCCTTACGCCATGATGGACGCCTGGCAGCAGTTGGGTCGCGACTTCGCCTATTGGCGCGTGCTGAACGCGGCCGAGAAGCGCGAGACCAATATGGAGCGCCAGGCCTGGTATCGCGCCGACCGCATCCGCCGCGAGGCCCTGATCCTGCGCGACATCGGCGTGATGGGCCACTACGTCGGCGACGGCTCGCAACCGCATCACACCAGCATTCACTACAACGGCTGGGGCGACTTCCCGAACCCGGAAGGCTTCACCAACTCGCGCCAGACCCACGCCGTGTTCGAAGGCGAGTTCACCAATCGCGTCGCCCGTCTGGACGCCGTCGAGGCCGCCATGCCGGCCGCCAAACTGGACGGGTTCGACGTCAAGGCGCGCACCGTCTCCTATCTGACCACGACGCTCGGCACGGTGATCCCCTTCTATCGGCTGGAAAAGGCAGGCGGCTTCAAGGACGCCGACCCGCGCGGCGCGGCCTTCGTCAACGAACGTCTGGCGGCGGGCGCCGGCGAACTGCGCGACTTCATCGTCGCCGCCTGGACCGCATCCGGCAGCGCCTCCATCGGCTGGCCCGCCGTCAAGGTCGCCGAGGTCGAGGCCGGAACCGCCGACCCCTGGACCGCCATGGTGGGCGAGGACTGATTGCGTTGTCCGAGCTGACACCCCCCGCCGTCATCCTCGACAAGTCGCAGATGGCCGAGAACATCGGCGCCGTGGCGCGGGTGATGGCCAACTTCGGCCTGTCGGACCTGCGCCTGGTCAGCCCCCGCGACGGCTGGCCCCAGGAGCGGGCCTGGGCCACGGCCTCGGGCGCGGACTGGGTGCTGGACGGGGTGCGGGTGTTCGACAGCGTCGCCGAGGCCATCGCCGACCTGAACACCGTCTTCGCCACCACCGCCCGCCCGCGCGAGACGCGCCAGCCCGTGCGCACCCCGCGCGAGGCCAGCCGCGTCCTCTATGACGACACCGCATCCGGCCTGAAGACCGGCCTCTTGTTCGGCGGCGAGCGCGCCGGGCTGGAGACGACCGACATCGCCCTGTGCGCCGGCATCGTCACCATTCCGATCGACCCGAAGCACCACTCGCTGAACCTGGCCCAGGCCGTGGCGATCAACGCCTATGAATGGCGCACCCTGATCCTGGACGCCCCGCCGCCGCGGTTCCGCGACGGCGAACCGCCGGCGTCGAACGACCTTCTGATCGGCATGTACGAGCACCTGGAGGAGGAGCTGGAGAACGGCGGCTTCTTCTATCCGCCCGAGAAGAAGCGCTCGATGAGCCAGAACCTGCGCGTCATGCTGGGCCGCGCCGCCTTCTCCGAACAAGAGGTCGCCACCATGCGCGGCGCCATCCATGCCCTGTCGCGCGGCCGCGGCCGGGTCCTGGCCAAGCTGGCGGCCGAACGGGCGGCGAAGGAAAAATAATCGTCATTCCGGGGCTTCGCGCAGCGAAGAACCCGGAACCCAGGACCGCATCATCCAGCGGGGGACCGCCCTGGGCTCCGGGTTCCGCTGCGCGGCCCCGGAGTGACGCCCATTGCGGGATCATCGCCATAGTGGTCCTCTTGCTGTCATGAGAGCGGACGCCGTCATCGCCGTGTATATCATGGCGAACTTTCGCAACGGCACGATCTACACCGGCGTCACCAGCGATCTCATGCAGCGGGCATGGCAGCATCGCACCGGCGCCACGCCGGGCTTCTCTTCGGAACACGGTTGCAAGACCCTGGTCTGGTACGAGCAGCATGAGACCATGATCGAGGCGATCGTGCGTGAAAAGGCGCTGAAGAAGTGGCGGCGATCTTGGAAGCTGGCGTTGATCGAAGCCGAGAATCCGCAATGGCTCGATCTGGCCGCCGACTGGTATGGCGCCCGCTCATGATATCCATCCTCATATACCCCTTCGCAGCCCTGGCGGAGATCGGCGGCTGTTTCGCCTTCTGGGCCTGGCTGAAGCTGGATCGTTCACCCCTGTGGCTGGCGCCCGGCGTCGCCTGCCTGACCGCCTTCGCCTGGCTCCTGACCCTGGTCCCCAGCGACGCAGCAGGCCGCGCCTTCGCGGCCTACGGCGGCGTCTATATCTGCGCCTCCCTGATCTGGATGGCGCTGGTCGAAAAGACTCCGCCGGATCGCTGGGACATTCTGGGCGGCCTCGTCTGTCTGGTCGGCGCCGGGCTCATCCTGTTCGGCCCGAGGGGCTAACCTGCATCGGCTTGGCTTGGCCGCCCTGATCCTCTATTCTGGCCCCAGCCATCAGGTCGCCCCGTGCGGCCAGGCCGGCGCGCCGATTTTGGTTTGCGAATCCGGTCCGACGCCCGTCGATAACCTGGCGTCACGACGAAACTTCCGTTCGCTAGGAGGCCGCCGTGGCGCGCAAACTGACACTCGATTTCCTCAAGACCGAGGCCGCATCCGGCTCGGCCCTGGCCCTGGCGGCCATCGCCGCCGTCTTGGTGGCCAACTCGCCTTGGTCGGCCGACTATTTCGCCTGGCTGAAGAGCTATCACGTGCTTCAGATCGGCCCGATCCGGCTCGAGGAGACCATCTCCGACTGGATCAAGGAAGGGCTGATGGCGATCTTCTTCCTCGTCGTGGGGTTGGAGATCAAATACGAGATCGTGCGCGGCGAACTGAGCGACCCGCGCAAACTGGCCACGCCGGTGCTGGCGGCGCTCGGCGGCATGGCGGGGCCGGCGGCGGTCTATCTGCTGTTGTCCGGCGCCATCGGGGCGCCGCACGCCGGCTGGCCCATCCCGCTGGCGACCGACATCGCCTTTGCCCTGGCCATCTTCGGCTTCGTCGGCAAGGGCTTGCCGTCATCGTTGCGGGTCTTCCTGCTGACCCTGGCCATCGTCGATGACCTCGGGGCCATCGCGCTGATCGCCGTGCTGTTCAGCGAGGGCGCGAACTGGACGCCGCTGTTCTGGGCGCTGGGCGCGCTGGCCGTCGGCGCGGTCGCGGCGCACCGCATCCGCATCCCTGCGCCCTTCTGGGTGCTGGGGTTCGCCCTGGTCTGGTATCTGACGGTGCTGTCGGGGCTCAGCACCTCGCTCACCGCCGTGGCCTTCGCCATGATCGTGCCGATCAAGGGCCGCGCCGAAGACGGCCAGAGCCCGCTGAAGGAGGCGATGCACGATCTGCACCCTTGGAACGCCTTCCTGGTCCTGCCGCTGTTCGCCTTCGCCAAGGCGGGCGTCTCCTTCGCCGGTCTGTCGATGGAGCAGGCGTTCGCGCCCCTGGTCATCGCCATCGCCCTGGGCCTGCTCGTCGGCAAGCAGATCGGCGTCCTGGGCGCCGCCTGGCTGGCTTCGGCGCTGAAGATCGGCGCGCGGCCGACGGGCGCCAGCTGGCTGCAAGTCTATGGCGTTTCCCTGCTGTGCGGGGTCGGCTTCACCATGAGCCTGTTCATCGGCGTTCTGGCCTTCCCCGGCGCGGTCGATTCGCCCGAACAGGTCGAGGTCAAACTGGGCGTCATCGGCGGCTCGATCCTGTCGGCGATCGCGGCGGCCCTGGTGCTGGGTTTCGCCGGTCGGGGCCGCCAGATGGATCCCGCCGCCCTGCACCCTGAAGTGGAGCCGCTGGGGCCGAAAGACGGGCAAAAACTGACCTAGCGTCAGGGTTTTCTGTCGCTTCCTCGACACACAAAGGCGAATCCACGGCGAAAAATGGTCGCGGGTAACAACGCTCGCTTGTCGGTCGGCCCGAACCGCGCTTAGCCTGTCCCCAACGAATGATCCCCCGCGTAGGGGACGTCGAGGGAACAGGAAACGCTGCGATCGCCAATGGCGTCGCAACTTCAGCCGGGAGGACGCCGATGCGCCGCAATCTTCAACTCAGGACAACCGTGTCCGCCGCCGTCATCGGCGCCGCCGTCATGGGCTTCGCCAGCGTCGCCGCCGCGCAGGAAGCGCCCGCCAGCGTCGACGACATCATCGTCACCGCCCAGAAGCGCGAACAGAGCCTGCAGGACGTGCCGATCGTGGTCACGACCCTGTCGCAGGAAGTCCTGGACGGCGCGGGCGTGCAGGACATCAAGGATCTGCAGATCCTGACGCCCGGCATGACCGTCACCTCGACCCAGTCGGAAGCCTCGACCACCGTCCGTATTCGCGGCGCCGGCACCGTCGGCGACAACCCCGGCCTGGAAAGCTCGGTCGGCGTGGTGATCGACGGCGTCTATCGCTCGCGCAACTCGGTCGGCTTCGGCGATCTGGGCGAACTGAGCCGCATCGAGGTCCTGAAGGGCCCGCAGGGCACCCTGTTCGGCAAGAACACCTCGGCCGGCGTCATCAACATCATCACCGAGCGTCCGTCGTTCGATCCGTCGATCTCGGGCGAACTGACCGGCGGCAACTTCGGCGCCATCGGCGGTTCGGTCTCGGTCACGGGCGGCCTGACCGACCAGATCGCGGGTCGCCTGTTCGTCGCGCACCGCGAGCGTGACGGCTTCTACGACGTCAACAACGGCGACGGCCCCAACACCCGCAAGGACGACCAGAACCAGGACTACTGGACCACGCGCGGTCAGTTGCTGATCCTGCCCAGCGACGACGTCTCGGTGCGCCTGATCGCCGACTACACCAAGCGCGAGGAATACTGCTGCGTCGCCGTGCAGACGCGCGTCGGCCCGACCCAGGCCTTCATCGCCGCCCTGACCGCGCCGAACGGCCCGGGCCAGCGTCCGCCGGTCGCCGGCTTCGGCACGGTGCCCTTCTCGCGCCTGGCCTATTCGAACCGCGAGACGCCGCAAGAGATCGAGGACATGGGTCTGTCGGCGGAAGCGACCATCGACTTCCCCAGCATCAACGCCACCCTGACGTCGCAGACCTCGTGGCGCGACTGGTCGTTCCAGCAGGGGATGGACACGGACTACACCGGCGCCGACATCCTGTACCGCGCCAACGACGGCTCGAACGGCTACGGCGTCGACAACCTGACGCAGGAGTTCCGCCTGGCCGGCACGTCCGACAAGCTGGACTGGCTGGTCGGTCTGTTCGCCACCAAGGAAGGCGTCTATCGCGACGACAGCTATGTCTATGGCTCGGACTACAACGCCTTCGCCTCCCTGCTGCTGACGGCGTCCCTGCCGGCGGCCGTGGGCGGCCCCAGCCCGTCGCGCCTGGGCTGCTTCACCAATCCGAACGGCTTCCTGGTCGGCACCGCCGGCGCGGCCGCGGGTCAGCCGCTGTGCGTGATCGGCGCGGTGCCGCCCAGCGCGGCCGCCCCGACCTTCGGCGTCGGCAAGGCCTATGAAGACCACTATTCGCAGCGTTCGGAATCGGTCGCTGTCTTCACCAACAACACCTACCGGGTGACCGAGGCCTTCGATATCAACCTGGGTCTGCGCTACACTTATGACAGCAAGCGCCTGCTGGGCATCCAGGACAACCTGGGCACCAACGGCGCGGCCTGCGGCGGCGCCCTGGCTAATCAGAACCCGGCCAACCGCACCGTGTCGCCGATCCCCGGCACCGCCAACGTCGCCACGCCGGCCGCTGCGCTCGGTCTGTTGTGCCTGCCCTGGTCCAACCCGCAGTACGACGGTCGCCGGATCCAGGAGAAATTCAGCGACACCGACCTGTCGGGCACAATCAAGGCGTCCTACCGCTTCAATCCGTCGATCATGGTCTATGGCTCGTATGCGCGCGGCTACAAGGGCGCGGGCTACAATATGGACCGGGTGCAGACGGGCGTGACGCCGGACGCCTCGCTGTTCTTCAAGGCCGAAACCGTCGACAGCTATGAAGCGGGCGTCAAGACGACCCTGTTCGACCGCACCATGCTGCTGAACGTCACCTACTTCGACCAGAAGTTCGAGAACTTCCAGCTGAACACCTTCCTGGGCACCGCCTTCGTGGTGGAATCGATCCCGGAACTGACCTCGCGCGGCGTCGACGCCGACATGGTCTGGTTCACCCCGGTGGAGGGCCTAAGCTTCCAGGGCGGCGTGACCTACACCGACGCCAAATACGGCCAGTTCGGCGCCGGCGACCTGTCCAGCCCCGGCCGCTTCCCGCAGCTGTCGCTGCTGCCGGGCGCGCGTGCGTCCTTCGCTCCGGAATGGTCGCTGACCGGCGCCCTGGCGTTCGACCGCGAACTGGGCGGCGGCCTGCGCGGCGGCTTCAACCTGTCGGCCAAGTATTCGACCGAATACAACACCGGCTCGGACCTGCTGCCGTACAAGAACCAGGACGCCTTCACCGTCGTCAACGGCCGGGTCTCGATCGGGTCGGCGGACGAACGCTGGACGCTGGAAGTCTGGGGCCAGAACCTGCTGGAAGAAGAATACACCCAGGTCGGCTTCTCGGCTCCGCTGCAGGGAACTGCCATCGCAACGAACCCGGCCGTAATCACGCCTTCGGGCCCTTATGCTGGCACCTATTACAATCCCGCCACCGACACGGCGACCTACAACGCCTACCTCGGCGCCCCGCGCACCTACGGCGTGACGCTGAAGGTCAAATACTGATCGCTTAGCCTCAAGGCTGACCGACGAAGGGCCGACCGGGCGACCGGCCGGCCCTTTTTCTTTGCAATCAGGCCTGACAGCGGGCGCGACCCGGCGCTGTCGAGACGGGGAGTGGGCCTAAGTTTTGGTCGATCAACGGGTTCCGGGCCCCGAACTGTTCTAGACGCGGACGTTAGACTGCCCGATACACGATTTTACCGACGCTCTGCGTCCACAGAGGAAGCGAATGCGTCACCAGAAGTTTCGAAATCCAGCCTGGCGCGGATACGCCTTGGCCGTCGTCGCCTTTCTGGTTGCGTTTGGCCTGCGCTATGGCCTGGCGCACTGGTTTCCGCCGGGCTTTCCTTATCTGACTTTCTTTCCGGCCGTCGTCCTGGTCGCCTTCTATGCCGGTCTGCGGCCTGCCATTCTGACAGCGACCTTGTCGGGTCTGTCGGCCTGGTGGTTCTGGATCGGCCCGCCGGGCTTCGACCTGGGCGTCGCGACCTTCGTCGCCATCGGCTTTTACGCCTTCGTCGTCGCCGTCGACATCTTCTTCATCGTCGGCATGGACAAGGCGTCGGCCAAGCTGGCGCGCGAGGTCGAGCGCAGCACCGCCCTGGCGGAAAGCCGCGACATCCTGCTCCGGGAAGTGCAGCACCGGGTGTCGAACAACATCCAGATGGTCAGCGCCTTGCTTAAGCTGGAGGCGCGCACGACCGTCGATCCGGGCGCGAAAAAGGCCTTGACCGACGCCTCGGCCCGAACCGGTCTGGTCGCCCGCATCCAGCGCAGTCTGGCCGACGCCGATCAGAAGAAGACGGCCTTCCACGATGTGGCGCGATCGATCGTCGACGATGCGCTGACGGCGGCCGCGCGTGACGACGTGGCCGTCTCCATCTCCGGCGGGGATGTGGTCCTGTCGGCCGAGGAGGCCACGCCCGTGGTCCTCGTCATGCTGGAGTGCGTCAACAACGCGCTGGAGCATGGCTTTCCCGATCGGCCCGGCCGGATCAAGATCGACCTGTGCGACGACGGCGCGGTGCGCACCCTGACCGTGGCCGATGACGGCGTGGGCGTCGCCGAGGATACGGCCGCCGAACCGACCAGCCTGGGCCTGCGGATCATCACCGCCCTGGCCCGCCAGCTGGGCGGAGACTGGTCTCTGCAGCCCTCATCGCCTGGCGCGATCGCCCGCCTGTCCTGGCCCAGCGCCCCCGTCGCGCCTTAGCGCCGACTCACGCCACACCGCCAAGAGAAAGGCCCGGTCGGATCGCTCCGCCGGGCCTCGGTCGTTTCGGTCTTGGGCCGATCAGGCCGGACGATCTTCCGTCGTCGCCGGCTCTTCGTGCCCGTGTTGGCCGTGGAACATCTTGTCCAGTCGGCCTTCCAGGCGGCGCTTGACCCCGTCGATCAGGCTGAACACCACCGGCACGAACAGCAGCGACAGGGCGGTCGAGGTGATCAGCCCGCCGATGACCGCGATCGCCATGGGCGAGCGGAAGGCGGTGCCTTCGCCGAACGCCGCCGCGATGGGCAGCATCCCCAGGCCCATCGCCATGGTCGTCATGATGATCGGCCGCGCCCGCTTGTGGGCCGCGTCCATCAGGGCGTCGTGGCGGTTCATCCCCTTGTCGATCGCCATGATGGCGTAGTCGACCAGCAGGATGGAGTTCTTCGCCGCGATCCCGGTCAGCATGATGATGCCGATCAGGGCCGGCATGGACAGCGACTTGCCCGTCACCAGCAGCAGGAAGAAGGCGCCGCCGAACGACACGGGAAGCGCCGCCAGGATGGTGATCGGGTGGAAGAAGCTTTTGAACAGCAGCACCAGCACGACATACATCAGCAGAATGCCGGTGATGATGGCGAAGGCGAAGCCCATGCCCAGCTCCTGGAAGCTTTCGGCGTCGCCGGATGGTTTCTGGCTGACGCCTTGCGGCAGAGACTTGATCGCGGGCAGGGCGTTCACCGCCTGGGTGCCCTGGCTCAGGGTCAAACCGCTCAGTTCGGCGGTGATATTGGCCACCCGCAGTCGGTCCAGACGATTGATCTGGTTCGGTCCTGCGCCGAAGCTGATGTCCGCCACCGCCGACAGGGGCACCGTCGCGCCCGACGCCGTCGGCACCTGAAGGTTCTCCAGCACGCCCAGATCCGAGCGCGCCTGCTCCGTCAGCATGACCCGGATCGGCACCTGACGGTCGCCCAGATTGAACTTGGGCAACAGCTGATCGGCGTCGCCCAGGGTGGCGACGCGCGCCACCTGGCTGATGTCCTGGGTCGACACCCCTTGCAGGGCGGCGACGTCGGCGCGCGGCGTGACCAGGATTTCCGGCCGCACCAGAGAGGCCGACGACACCACATTGGACAGGCCCGGAATGCTGCGCATCTCGCGCTCGACCTTGGCGGCCGCGGGCTCAAGCACATTGGGATCGTCGCCGACCAGGGCGATGGTCAGAAGGCTGGACCCGCCGCCGCCGCCCGCGGCGCCGAACTGGATCCGCGCGCCGGGGATTTGGCGCAATACCGGTCCCATGTCGCGCTCGAATTCCTGCTGGCTCAGCTTGCGGTCCCAACGCCCGACCAGATTGACGGTCAGGTTGGCGCTGCGCACCTCGCCGGCCGAACCGCCTCCACCGGGGCCGAAGCTGGTTGTCGCCGAACCGACGGACGAATAGACCGACTCGACCTCGGGCCGCTTCATCAGTTCGCGGTTGATGCGCTGCACGGCCGAATCCGTCTCGGCCAAGGTCGCGCCCGGCGGCAACTGCACCGTCACGGTGGAGCGCGAGATGTCCTCGACCGGGATGAACTCGCCCGGCAGCTTCGTCGCCATGAAGATCGACAGGAAGAAGAACAGCACGCCCATCCCCAGCACCCACAGCCGGTGATCGAACATCCGGTCCGCGACCTTGCGGCGGAACCAGCTCGCGCGCGGGTGGTGGTCGGCCCTGCGCTTGCGCCAGTCATCGCCCAGCGCCCAGTTCAGGGCCTTCAGATAGGGCCCCATCCAGAAGGGCTCCTTGTGCTCCTTGCCCTGGTCGCGCTTCAGCAGATAGGCGCCCATCAGGGGCGTCAGGGTCCGCGCCACGAGCAGCGAGAACAGAACGCTGACGCAGGTGGCGATGGCGAAGCTCTTGAAGAACTGGCCCACGACGCCGGGCATGAAACCGGTGGGGGCGAACACCGCCACCAGGGTCGCCGTCGTCGCCATGACCGCCAGGCCGATCTCGTCGGCCGCCTCGATGGCGGCGGGGTAGGGGGCCTTGCCGTCGCGGATGTGGCGGACGATGTTCTCGATCTCCACGATGGCGTCGTCCACCAGGATGCCGATGGTCAGCGACAGGGCCAGCAGCGTCACGACGTTCAGCGACTGGTTCGTCAGGTCCATCACCCAGAAGGTCGGGATCAGCGACAGCGGCATGGCCACCGCCGCAATCAGGGTCGCGCGCCAGTCCCGCAGGAAGATGAAGACGACCGCGATCGCCAGCAGGGCGCCCAGCACCAGCGTCTCGACCGAGGCGTGGAAGTTGTTGACGACGTCCTCGGTGGTGTTGGCCACCTCCTCGATGGCGACGTCGCCGCGCTCCTGGTCCAGCTTCTCGATCTCGGTCTTGACCCGGTCATAGACGTCCACCTCGGACGAGCCGATGGCGCGCGAGACGCCGAAGCCGACGACTTCCTGACCGTTGAAGCGGGCGCGGCCGCGCGGCTCGGACCATTCGTCGGTGATCTGGCCCAGGTCGCCCAGGCGCACGCTGCGGCTGCCGATGGGGATCAGGGTCTCGCGCAGCTGTTCGACCGACTTGGCCGAACCGACGGTGCGGATGGCCTGCTCCTCGCCCGCGATCTCGCCGCGGCCGCCCGGCAGGTTGATGTTGGAGGCGCGCAGCTGGTTCGAAACCTGGGCCGCCGTCACGCCCGAGGCGGCAAGCCGGGCGGGGTCCAGCTTGATGCGGATTTCACGGCTGACGCCGCCGTCACGGCTGATCTGGCTGACGCCGCGCACCGACAGCAGGCGTTTGGCAACGGTGTTGTCGACGAACCAGCTCAGCTCCTCGGGGCTCATGCCCGGCGCCCGCACCACATAGTTGGCGAAGGGTATGGCCGTGAACTCGATGCGCTGGACGATCGGTTCCTGAACGTCGGCGGGCAGGTTCTGGCGGATGCCGCTCACGGCGTTGCGCACGTCGTTGGTGACCTTCTCCAGGTTCACGCCCAGCTGGAACTCGATGGAGGTGGTGGACACGCCCTCGTTGACGACCGAGGTGATGTGCTTGACCGACCCCAGGCCCGCCACCGCATCCTCGACCAGGCGGGTGACCTGGGTCTCCATCTCGGTCGGGGCGGCGCCGGCCTGAACCACCGTCACGGCGACGACCGGCAGGTCCACGTCGGGGAAGTTGTTCGTTCTGAGCTTGAAATAGCTCATCGTCCCCGCGATCGTCAGGACGACGAACAGCAGGACGATGGGGATCGGGTTCCTGATCGACCAGGACGAGATGTTCTGAAAGCCCATCGGTCCGGTTCCTTAGCGCGCGGCGGCAGGCGCGGGGGCAGGGGCGGCAGGCGTCGCCGGCTGGGGCGCCGCGGTCGCCGGGGCCACCGTCACATGGTCGCCTTCGCCCAGGAAGCCTGCGCCCTGCACGACGACGCGCTGACCGGCCTGGACGCCCGTGACCGCGACGCGGTCGCCGCTGCGAACCCCGGTCGTGACCGGAACAAAGCGGACGACATCGCCCTGGCCCACGACATAGACCCCGGCCTTGGCCTCGCGATAGACGACCGCCGAGGCCGGCACGACCAGGGCGGGCTGATCGCCGACGGCGATCTCGGCGCGGGCGAACATACCGGGCCGCAGCTGGGCGCCGGGCGCCAGGGAAATACGGGCCAGGCCCAGGCGGGTCTGCGCATTGACCTCGGGCGTGACGATGCGGACCGAGCCGGTGGTCTGGCTGGCCTCGCTGGAAGTCACGATCGCGGACTGACCGGCGCGCACCAGCGACAGTTCGGTCTCCGGCACCTGGGCGTCCAGTTCCAGCCGGCCGTCGCGCACCATGCGGAACAGCTCGGTCCCGGCGGCGATGATCTGGCCCTTGGTGACGCTGCGGCTGATGATCAGGCCGCCGACGGGCGCGCGGATGGTCGCCTGCGACAGCTGGGTCTGGGTCTGGCTGAGGGCCGCGCGGGCGGCGGCCAGATTGGCGTTCGAGCTGCGCTGGTTCGCCAGGGCCGTGTCCAGCGACGCCTGGCTGAGGAAGCCGCGTTCCTTCAACTGCTGCGCGCGATCGAGCGCGGCGTTGTCACGCGCCACATTGGCCTCGGCCAGCTGCACTTGGGCCTGCTGCTGGCGCAGCTGGGCGCGCAGCAGGACGTCGTTCATCTGCACCAGCGGCTGGCCCTGACGCACGTAGGAGCCTTCGTCCACATAGACGGCGACGGCGGTCAGGCCGCCGGTCTCGGCCGCCACCGGCACCTCTTCCCAGGCGGAGACGGAGCCCGAGGCGCTGACCGTGCGGGCCAGATTGATCTGGCTCACGGTCGCGGCGGTCACGGTCTGGCGCGCGCCGGCCGCCTCCTTGCCGTCGGCCTTCTTGTCCTCTCCGCCGCCGCAGCCGGCCAGCAGCAGGACGGCCAGAACGGCCGCACCGGCCAGAAGTGTGGGTCGGGTCGTCTGGAGCACGGAAAAACGTCCTTGAAGAGCGATCAGGCGATGGCTGTCTCCTTATCGCGTCACAGGGCCGCGCTCAAAGACAAACGCCATCATTGCAAAGCTGTAATACGCCCGTTGATCGGGGCCGGATCGCGCCGCGTCTGGTCCCCGGCGCCCGCGCGTGATAGGGGCGCGCGGATGACGACTCCCCCGATCTCGAACATTCGCAACTTCAGCGTGGTCGCGCACATCGACCATGGCAAGTCGACCCTGTCCGACCGCCTGATCCAGCACACCGGCGGCCTGACCGCGCGCGAGATGTCCGAGCAGGTGCTCGACAATATGGAGATCGAGAAGGAACGGGGCATCACCATCAAGGCCCAGACCGTGCGCCTGACCTATCGGGCCAGGGACGGCGAGGAGTACATCCTGAACCTGATGGACACGCCGGGCCACGTGGACTTCGCCTATGAGGTCAGCCGGTCCTTGGCTGCGTGCGAAGGCTCGCTGCTGGTCGTTGACGCCTCGCAAGGGGTCGAGGCCCAGACCCTGGCCAATGTCTATCAGGCCATCGACAACAACCACGAGATCGTCCCGGTCCTGAACAAGGTCGATCTGCCGGCCGCCGAGCCGGACCGTGTCCGCGCCCAGATCGAGGACGTGATCGGCATCGACGCCTCCGAAGCCGTCCTGGCCAGCGCCAAGTCCGGCATCGGCATCGAGGAGGTGCTTGAGGCCATCGTCACCAAGCTGCCGGCGCCCAAGGGGGATGTGAACGCTCCGCTGAAGGCCATGCTGGTCGACGCCTGGTACGACCCCTACCTCGGCGTCGTCGTGCTGGTGCGAGTCTTCGACGGCGTGCTGAAGACCGGCATGCGGGTCAAGATGATGCGCAACGGCTCGACCCACCTGATCGACCGGGTCGGCGTCTTCCTGCCCAAGAACACCCCGGTCGAGCAGCTGGGCCCCGGCGAGGTCGGCTTCATCACCGCCCAGATCAAGGAAGTGGCCCACGCCGCCGTCGGCGACACCATCACCGACGAGAAGAAGCCGACCGCCGAGCCGCTGAAGGGGTTCAAGGAAGTCCAGTCGGTGGTCTTCTGCGGCCTGTTCCCGGTGGACGCCGCCGACTTCGAGGACCTGCGCGCCGCGATCGGCAAGCTGCGTCTGAACGACGCGTCCTTCACCTATGAGATGGAAAGCTCGGCGGCGCTGGGATTCGGCTTCCGCTGCGGCTTCCTGGGCTTGCTGCACCTGGAGATCATCCAGGAGCGCCTGAGCCGCGAGTTCAACCTCGATCTGATCGCCACGGCGCCGTCCGTCGTCTACAAGATCGGCCTGCGCGACGGCTCCGAAATCGACCTGCACAACCCGGCCGATCTGCCCGACGTGATGCAGATCGAGACCATCGCCGAGCCCTGGATCAAGGCCACCATCCTGACGCCGGACGAATACCTCGGCGGCGTTATCAAGTTGTGTCAGGACCGTCGCGGCCAGCAGATCGAACTGTCCTACGTCGGCAACCGGGCGATGGTGGTCTATGAGCTGCCGCTGAACGAGGTGGTGTTCGACTTCTACGACCGGCTGAAGTCGATCTCGAAGGGCTATGCCTCGTTCGACTACGAGATCACCGAATACAAGGTCGGCGATCTGGTGAAGATGTCCATCCTGGTCAACGCCGAGCCGGTCGACGCCCTGTCCATGCTGGTCCACCGCGCCCGCGCCGAGACGCGCGGCCGGGGCATGGTCGAGAAGATGAAGGAACTGATCCCGCCTCACCTGTTCCAGATCCCGATCCAGGCGGCCATCGGCGGCAAGATCATCGCCCGCGAGACCGTCCGCGCCCTGCGCAAGGACGTGACCTCGAAATGCTACGGCGGCGACGCCACCCGCAAGAAGAAGCTGCTAGAAAAGCAGAAGGCCGGCAAGAAGCGCATGCGCCAGTTCGGCAAGGTCGAGATTCCGCAGGAAGCCTTCATCGCCGCCCTGAAGATGGACGAGGATTGATCAGCTAGCGACGACCTATCCCTCCCCGGCACGGGGGAGGGATAGCCGTTTACGCCGCCTCAGAGCGTGTCGTTCAATTGCTCGAACACCGCGTCGTAGCCGTTCGCTTCCGCGAACCGCAGCGGCTTTACGCGTTCGACCAGGATTTCGCCGCGCGGGGTCTCGCCGCGTACGATCAGGCCGATCACCTCGGCCGTATAATCGGCCAGCGGCATGGAGGCGGGGTTTTCAGCATGGCCCGGCATCAGGTCGGTGGCCACGCCGGGCGGTGCCAGTTCAGCACCTCGACCGCAGTGTCCGACAGCTGACTCAAAACGCCGTTCGTCGTTTATTTCTGTCATGACAGAAACGAATGACCGATCGTTGCCGCTTGCCGTTGAGCAGATCGTGCTGCGCTGGGGCGACCTTGGCGGTCAGTGGGGGGTGAATCGTTCCGTGGCTCAGATCCAGGCGCTTCTGTACCTTAGCGAGAAGCCTCTCACTGCCGAAGACATCGCCACGACCCTGGGTTTGGCGCGGTCGAATGTGTCCAACAGCCTCAAAGAACTTCTGACGTGGAAGCTCATCCACCGTGTTCCGGTCTTGGGTGACCGCCGTGATCACTACGAGGCTGAAACCGACCTCTGGCAGATGGCCACCAAGGTGGCGCAGGGTCGCAAGGCCCGTGAGATCGACCCGATGGTCGCGGCGATCAACGATGCTGTCGCCAGCGTCGACGGCCAGGGGGCAAGCATAAGTCCCGAGGTGCGTGCGCGGCTGGAACGGCTTCAAGGGTTCGTCAACACGGTCGACGGCTGGTATCAACAGATACTCGCCGTCCCTCCCGAAACACTGATGCGACTGATCCGAATGGGGTCGAAAGTCGTGAGCCTTCTGAAGTTTGTTGGGCCGAAAGATCGCGGATCTTGAATCATTTGGCCTGTAATTTCTCTTTCTACAGAAACAAAAGACGGAGCTGGTCGTGGTCGACGACAACGTGACGACGCAGAAGCGTAGGCTGCATAAACGCCTTCTGTCTGGCTTCGGCCTTGCGCTGGCGATCGCGCTGAGCGCCTTTCTGCTGCTATCTGCATCGAAATCAGGCTCGATCTGGTTCGCCAGCATCTGGTTTCTGGCGCTGCTTCCGGCCGTCCTGTGCGCCTTGATCTGCTACATCGGCGATCCGGATCGAACCCGAACGACCAGCTTTTACTGGCTGGTCCCCTGTCTGCTGGGGGTCTTAGTCTGCCTGGCTTCCTATTTCGTTCTGCAAGAAGGCGTCATCTGCATCGTCATGCTGTCGCCCGTCTGGCTCGTCAGCGGCTGGGCGGGGGCCTTCATCATGCGCTCTCAACGCCATCGTAAGGGCAAGACGCTGCAATCCAGCTTTCTGATCATTCCCTTGGCGGCGGCTATGGTGGAGGCGCAGCTTCCGACGCCCCATGAGGCTGTCGCCGTCAGCCGCACGGTTATCGTGCGCGCCGCGCCAGAGGACATCTGGCCCTACGCCGTCGCCAGCCATGACATTCGACCAGACGAGGGACGCTGGACCATCAGCCACGACGTGATCGGCATTCCACGCCCGACGGAGTCCCGCGTTGTCGGCTCCGGCATCGGCGCGGTCAGAACGGCCTATTGGGGCGACCACGTCAACTTCGAGGAGCGGATCGTCGCCTGGGCGCCGGGCCGTAAACTGGGCTGGGATTTCAACTTCACCAATAGTTCGGTTCAGGACTACACCGACAAGCACATCTCGCCGGACGGTGAGTTTCTGACGATCAAATCCGGAGACTATGTGCTGCGCCGCATTTCGCCCCATCAGACCGAGTTGACCCTCACGACTCGCTATGTCGCCAAAACGCACGTGAATCCGTACGCGAGAATTTGGGGCGAACTGATGATGGGCGACATCCATGACAATGTGCTCAGCATCATCAAGGCAAGGGCGGAGCGCGATGCGGCTCTAGGTTAGAGCGAGACGGCGTGGCGGTCTCTTGAGCCACCTACCCCTGCACCGTCTCCGTGATGAAGTGCCGCCCCTGCCGGTCCTCGATCTCCACCACCCACAGGTCCGGGTCGTACCCCCTCTGCCGGGCGATATAGGCGTCCAGCTCCCTTTCGCTGTCGGAGGTGACAGGCTGGATCCACAGGCGGTCGCCGTCGGTGCCGAAGGCTTCGGTGAACAGGCGGGCGGTGCGGGTGGAGGTGTCGTAGGCCTTGACGATGACCGAGCCGGCGCGAGCGTCGCCCTTTTTGACCACGGTCGCATAGGCGCCCTCGATCTGGGCGCGGCGGATCAGGGCGCTGACCCACAGGTCGCTGGAAAGAAGCAATTCGCTAACCCTGCTCGAACACGGAACCCCAACCCTGGCGCGCTAGGGTCGGGGGATGAGGATAGGCCTTTCCCCCCGGCAAGCCAGAGGTTTCCTGTCGGCCGTGCTGATCGCCGCGACGCCCGTCGCCGCCTTCGCCGCGCCGCAGGACCGCTTCTATGAGCGCAGCTTCGTGCTGGCCGCCAACGACCGCTGCGGCCTGTTCGAGCCGCAGCTGACCGCCGCCCTTACGGCCGCCGCCTGGCAGGCGCGGGGCGCGGCCCTGCGCGCGGGATCCAGCGACCGGCAACTGGCCGAGACGGCGCAGCGGGCGCGGGCGCGGGCGAACACGACGCCGTGCGGCTCGACCGATCTGAAGACGGTTCAGGGCCGGGTCCAGACCGCCTTTTCCGGCTGGTCGCGCACGACGCGGATGGAGTTTCCCGGCGATCGCCGAAAGTGGAGCGCGGATCGCGCGGCCTATGCGCGCCCGACCTGGCGGTTGATGCAGGCGACCGTGACCGGCGCCTCGCCCGTGCGGTTCGGCGTGGTGGGCGGCATGGATCGGCCCGATCAACTGGCCGCCGTCGTGTCCTGGCAGGGGCGCTCGCGGCCGACCGGGGTGCGGGTGGTGATGCGCGACCACACGGTGGCGCCGCGTCCGTGGCTGTCGCACGACCTGCCGCCCGCCGCGCAGCGCCGCGCCTTCTGGGCCGCCGGCGTGACCAGCGCCGAACCGATGCTGCTGCCCGAAGGTCGCCCGGCCGGTCAGGCCTGGCTGTTCCCCGCCGCCGCCGCCGACGCCCTGTCGGCGCTGGACCCGCGTGAAGTCTTCACCGTCGAATTCCTGTTCCGCGACGGCAGCATCGCCCGCTCCACCTTCGAGGCCGGCGACTTCGCGGCGGGCCGGGCCTTCCTGGCGATGGGGCAGGTTTAGGTTTCGGTTGTCGGCATTCCTCTGACGTGCATCCATCGGGCTATGCGCAATGTCTTGTCAGTCGTCGTCGTTGCAGCTCTGATCACAGCCTGTTCAGGAGACGAGCCGTCGCGACCGCCCGTGATGGTGTTCGCCCAACACGACTTCGACCGCCTCTATGTCTGGGACCGCGCACCCGCGATATGGGCGAACACGCCGACATTGGTGATCGCCGAGAGAGACAGCCTGTACCCGTCAGTCCCTGACGTCAAAGTTCTGCTTTCATGCAAGGCAGACAGGAGCCTGACGGTCTGGGGAAAAGTCTACGAGTTCGGCACCGATCTCGGCGGGCCGCCGCGTTTGATGCCGATGTTCGGTCTTCGAAGCCGAGACGTGTCGCTGTTGGCCGAGCCGATATGGGAATATGGGGGCTTCAGCAAATCGGCGCATTATGTCCTGCATCCCTCGCAGGCCGAGCTCAATCAACTGCTACGCGGGCCATGGTTTGAGGTGAGCGAAGTCTATGCTGATGGCGATGGAGCGACGCGATATCCGCCTCCGCCAAGAGAGCTGGCGGACACCTTCATCCGACAATGCCAAACAGCAGCCGAGATTAAACAAATCGATTGATGGAGAGGTCTAGGCTTCGACCGTGACCGGCGTCTCGTCGACAGCCGTCTCCCCCGCCACCATCACCGGCAACCGGATCATCACCGCCGCGCCTTCGCCCAGGGTGCTGTCGATGGTCATGCGGCCGCCGTGCAGTTCGGTCAGGCTGCGGACCAGGGACAGGCCCAGGCCGGTCCCTTGCGCCTTCTGGTCGGCGCCGCCGGCCTGTTCGAAGGGGCGGCCCAGGCGTTGCAGGTCCTGCGGCGCGATGCCGACGCCGGTGTCGGACACCGCCAGATCCAGGTCCGGCCCATCGGCGTCCAGGGTGATGGTGACGGATCCGCCGGCCGGGGTGAACTTAACCGCATTGGACAGCAGGTTCAGCGCCATCTGCTTCAGGGCGCGGGCGTCGGCGCGGACCGTGATCGGCTCGGACGGCAGGACGGCGGCCAGCTCGACCCCCTTGTCGTCCGCCTGAAGCCGGACCAGGGCGACGGCGGCGGACACGGCGTCGCGAGCGTCGAACGTCTCCATCGCCAGCTGGTAGCGCTCGGCCTCGATCTTGGACAGGTCCAGCACGTCGTTGATCAGATCCAGCAGGTGGCCGCCCGCCTGATGAATGGCGTCGGCGTAGCCGGCGTAGCGTTCGGGCAGGGGGCCGAACAGCTTCTGGCGCATGATGTCGGCGAAACCGAGCACGGCGTTCAGGGGGGTGCGCAGCTCGTGGCTCATATTGGCCAGGAAACGGGTCTTGCCGGCCGACTGGGCCTCGGCCTCGACGCGGGCGGTCTCCAGCCCTAGCTCGCGGGCGAACTGGGCCGTGCCGTCGAACGCCTGGGCGATCAGGCGCGGGCGGTCCGTCTCGTGCTGGAACGGGCCCAGGATCATGACGACCCGGCGGTCCAGGGCGATGCGCGGCGTGAACTGGACCTCGACCGACTGGCCCGACAGGGCGCGGGCCAGGGCCGCGGACACGGCCGGGCGGTCGGGCGCATGGACGGCCGAGATCAGGCCCTGTTCGGTCAGGGCCAGCACCGACAGGGCGGGCGGCGGCGTGCCCCAGGTCGCGACGGCGCGGCCCGACGGATCGAGCAGCAGGGTCAGGGCCGGCTGATCCTCCAGCAAAGCGGCGATCCGGGCCGCCTGTTCTTCCGCTTCGGCCAGACGACGCTGGCGCGCGCTCCAGGTCAGGCGCATGGCGGCGATGACCGCGCCCATGGCCAGCAGGCCCGATACGGCGGCCAGCAGAGGGCCTTGCGCCTCCGCTCCGTTCAGCCAGGTCGAGATCAGCCCCGCCAGCAGCGGCAGGGTCACCGCAAAGGCGCCCATCCGGGTCAGGCGATCGGCGCCGACGCGGGCATGATGCACGCCGTGATCCAGGGCGATCCCCGCCGCCAGCGGCGTCAGGATCAGGCCGGGCAGGGCGCCGGTCACGCCGCCGGTCAGGCCCGCCGAGGCGGTGGCGGCCAGGATCCAGCCGCCCATGACGGCCAGCCTCAGCCCCACGCTGTCGCGCACCATCAGCACGACGCCGAACACGCCGGGGAAGGCCATCAGCAGCAGGGCGGCCAGCGGCGCGTCCTTCAGCCCGTCCATCATCTGGGCCGCCAGCGCCGTCAGGGCCACCGCCACCGCCCAGATGGCATGCCACAAGGCGACCAGCGGGGCGCCCAGCGCCGCGTCGTGCGTCGGGTCGTCCTCGAATCTGGCGTGGGCGTCGGGTTTCAAGAAGGGCGGGCCATGGGTTTCGTCTGCGCCCAGACTAGGGCTGCGGCTGAGTCGGTGCGAGGCCGCTCCCCCCTGAGGCGAACCCCATTGCGGCGTTCACCATGAATATCAGGGGACAAAACGGCCGGTTGTCGTTAACGGCCGCGCGGCCTATCTGGCGGCGCATGACCAACCGCACGCCGCCGACCGACACCCTGGACCAGACCCTGGCCGAACTGGCCGAGGATTTTGACCTGCTGGGCGATTGGGAGCAGCGGATCGAATACGTCATCGAACTGGGCAAGGGGCTGGCCCCGCTGGACGAGGCCGACCGGATCGAGGCCAACAAGGTGCCGGGCTGTGCGGCCCAGGTCTGGCTGGCGACGACCCAGGACGACGGGCGGCTGTGGTTCGCAGCCGACAGCGACAGCGCCCTGTCCAAGGGCAATATCGCCCTGCTGCTGAAACTCTATTCCGGCCGCACGCCGCGGGAGATCGTCGCCTTCGACGCCCGCGCGGCGCTGGATCGGCTGGGCCTGCCCTCGGCCCTGACGCGCCAGCGCGCCAACGGCCTGAACAGCATGGTCGGCCGCATCCGCGAGGCGGCGCTGGCGGTTCAGTAGTCGGGGGTTGCAACCGCCGGCCCGGCGACCCACGATCGCGGGGTCGTAACCGGGGGCGCGAATGGACCTGCTGAAGATCCTGCGCAGTTTCGAGGAGTTTCTCTTCGAGGCGGTCAGCTGGCTGGTCTTCTATCCCCTGACCCTGTGCCGCATCCTGCGCGGGCCGCTGGCGGCGATGGACTATTCGGACCGCGAGCAAAGCGACAGCGAGGAGCGTCGCTACGACGATGCGCTCAGCCCGCCGCTGTTCCTGTTGGCCACCATCGTCCTGACCAATCTGCTGTCGATGGCGCTGCATGTGCCACAGCCGCCCGAGGCGACCGACCTCAGCCGCATGGTTTATGCGTCCCAGCAGAACCTGATCCTGTTCCGCTCGCTGGCCTTCAGCCTGATCCCGCTGGTCGCCGCCGTCACCCTGCTGCGCCATGAGAAGAAGCGTATCGCCCGAGAGGCCCTGCGCGCCCCCTTCTATGCGCAATGCTATCTCGCCGCCGTCTGCGCCGCCTTCGTCTCGGCGGGCGGGACTATCTTCCAACGGCCCGAACTGCCCAATGCGATCGGCGCGGCGATCATGATCGTCGGCGCGGCCTGGTTCGTTGTCGTGCAGTCCCGCTGGTTCGCCCGGCGGCTGAACGTGTCAAAGGCGCGCGGCGCCGTCACCGCCGTTCTGGCCCTGATCCGGGCGCTGATCTACCTGCTGACCATCCTGATCCCCATCGCCCTGATCTGAGCGGGAGAAAACTGGGTGCAATGAGAGCGCCTTTTTGTCGGTGTGGCGAGAAGTCCAAGCGAAGGGCGGCACCATGGCCATTTTGGATTTCTACCTTGTTGCGGACTTTTGAGCCGTAAGGTGCGCGCTCAGTTTAGGAAGCCCGAGGGGCGAGCAGAATTCCGGCTGCGCCGATTGCGATGGCGACACCACGGCCCCCCAACGCAGGAGGGATCGCTGAGAAGGCGTGTAGGCCATCAGGTCTCTACACTCTTCGAAATACTTTCGCAGCTGCCCTGTTCGAGCTCTCTCTATCTGCGCACACGAGTCGCTTCCGAGCGCACCGCGAAGGCGTTAAGGGCGAACGTCCGTCTGGTGCGCCAGCCTTGCCGGCCGTGATCTCTCCATTTCAGAACCGCGACTATCGCGTCGTGCAACGACATTCTGCCAGCGGATTTAACGTGACTCGGCTTCAATCCTTCGGGCTAGCCCGCGCGCAATAAGGCGATTGTCCCCGGCACCCTTGAAGTTCCGTTGGCGCGTTCCATAAAGCGCCTCCAGAAAGCTGCGGTCCCAGCGAGTTAACGTTTCTTCCTGAGGGACACCTTGTTCAAACAGGGTCAAAATAGATGGAACTGATGGGGTCGCCGAGGGACTGATCTGAGCCAATGCAATCATCGCCACATAGTCCGACAGTTGAAAGAAGCTAACCTCTTCGAATGCCACGGCATCAATGACAATTACGAGCGACTGCATGTGATCTAGGCTGTCGTCATACAGCCTAGAGGCCGAGACGATCTGGCCATAAGCGCCCAAGTCGACGGTGCTCTAATGATGCCATCAGTAGCGGCAATTGAGAACGGCTGTTGCCCCCTTTGGCGGACAAGAGCATCGCCGGTGTCAGGGTCGACAGGTATGCTGACATGCCACCACCTCACGGGGCGATCCGACTGTTCAAACTCACGAAGCGCAGCGCGGCCGCGGTGACTGCTCTCCACCCGCGCGTCGAAATCAAGTGGACGCGCGCGAACGAGCGCTTGCGCTGTCCGGTCTGC
This sequence comes from Brevundimonas sp. SGAir0440, assembly GCF_005484585.1. Taxonomy (NCBI): domain Bacteria; kingdom Pseudomonadati; phylum Pseudomonadota; class Alphaproteobacteria; order Caulobacterales; family Caulobacteraceae; genus Brevundimonas; species Brevundimonas sp. SGAir0440. Next base: position 1,120,223 of record NZ_CP039435.1, read on the forward strand.
GTCATCAGTGGAAACGATCAGTATGTTCGGGTTGCAACCGGGTCCTGATGTCCTGATGCCGACATGGTTAGCCCAATCGAGAACCCGGTCGATCATGTAGCCGGCTGGCTCGGCGGCCATTCCAATCGAACCGACGCAGATCGACCGCGACCAGACAGCCATTTTGCGTCCAGAGGGGGGCGCGCCGATATTGGAGACGAACGCCTCCGCTTGTTCGACTGTCTGTTTTCCAGTGACGTTCAGGTCTTCGAGTTGGGTTATCAGAGGATGTGGCTGGCCAGGGTTCACCTGGGCGTCCACCTCGTTGGCGATGCCGAGAATGAAAAGCAAACAGAGGCGAACCATGAGGCAGGTCTTCACCGGGCTTCTCCGTGCTGAAGCCAAAGTATAACTCATTATTTCATGCCTGCCACCCTAGAGTGCGGGCCTTTGTCCGCATCATCACCGGTGTCCTTTGCTCAGCTGACTGGCTGGTATCGGTACGAACCAAATATCGGCTTCACTCGAAGCCGTCGTCCAATTTGAAATCTAGGGCTAAATGCGACCATTCCGCTTTCCACTGACAGCTGCGCCGCGTCCGGATCGCGCATCGGAAACGCAGTGCAATCTGTGCCCTTCACCCGATCCCATAGTGATCCGCCAGGGCCTGCAACGCCTGTTTCAGCACGGTCTTGCCCTGGCGACGGCGTAAGCCCAGGCCCGTTTCGGCCAGTTTCAGGCTGTCGCCGTGGATGCAGATGCGGGTCAGGATGGGGCGAAGGCGCGGGCCGACGGCGGTCAGGGCCTGTTCGACGCGGCGGGCGGCGGACAGGGCGCGGTCGGTCGGCTCCATCCGCGCGGCGGTTCCCGAGCCGGAGGTCGGCAGGGCGTCCCAGCGCATGGTGACCGAGGCGCCCTTCGTCGCCTGTTCCGCCTCGCGCCGCAGTCGTTCGCCGGCGGCGGTCTCGGCCGGGGTCAGCCAGGGGCGGCCGGACGCATCCTTGCGTCGCGCCAGCCAGGCGATGGGGCTTTCACCCAGATTGGCCCGCGCCCGCACCATGCAGCCGTCCGGCTGCATCAGGTCGCGCTCGCCCGCCACGAAGCCGGGACGGCCGGGAGCAGGGGACGGCGTCGGGTCCGGGTGAACCCGCCCCGACCAGCCGCCGCCGGGCCGCACGCGCAGGCCGGGCTGGTCGATCAGGGCGCGAAACTCGGTCTCGGTCAGGGTCAGGCTGATGCGGCTGCGGCGATCCGGCGACAGGCGCAGGGCATAGGCCCCGCCCTCGGCCGACAGCCAGGCGCCGGGCTTGGCTATCAGATCGCGCGCGCGTTCCAGAAGCCGGCTCATTGCGGCAGCTCCAGGCGGGGCGATTGATACAGGCCCTGGATGCAGCCTTCGAGGTCGTTCATCAGGTCGTCGATGCTGCGCCGTTCGCGCTCGTCCTCGACCCAGCGGCAGGCGGCGCCGACGCTGGCGCGATTGACGCCGAAGACGTGTCCGACCCGCTCCAACGTCCAGCCATAGGCGACGTGGGACAGATACATAGCCAGCCAGCGCGGGCGGGCCGCGCGCGGATTCATCCGGCCCCGGCCGGTCATCTGCGACGGATGGGCGCCGGTGCGCGCCGCGATCAGATGAATGGCCAGCCCGGCCTTGACCTGATCCTCCTCGGTGACCGGCACCCTGTAATCCTCCAGCACGAAACGTCTCCCTCTCACGACCTCTCGACGCCGGCATCATAGGCGGCCGGGACGTCGCGATAGGAATATCGTCCTACCATGCGCCAAAATCGGTCGTGGCGGCTTAACCGCCTTGCGGTTGCGGGTGGGACGTTGTGCTTGGTGAGTGGTGAGTGGTGAGTGGTGAGTGGTGAGTGGTGAGTGGTGAGTGGTGAGGGGGGAGCATTCGTATGCGCTCTTTCGGCGTCGCCCACTCACGAGTCACGCATCACCACTCACACTCCAGGCCGCCCAAACAGGGTTAATAAATTTCGAATCATTGACTCCAGCCCCTCGACGCCGATTCGCAAATCAGCCTAGATTCGCCTCAATTGGATGGCGTTAACCCTTCTTAAGGTTTTCACGTCTTAACTTGCGAACAAGGTTACCCGGCCGTGTGTCAGGGTGGTTACCGCAAAGCTTTTGCCTGGAGGGGCACGTATGCGCGTCCTGTTGATTGAAGACGATCACGCAACCGCCCAAAGCATCGAACTGATGCTGAAGTCGGAAGGCTTCAACGTCTATACGACGGACCTGGGCGAGGAAGGCATCGATCTGGGCAAGATCTATGACTATGACCTCATTCTTCTTGACCTGAACCTGCCGGACATGAGCGGCCTGGAAGTCCTGCGCCAGCTGCGCGTCGGCAAAGTCAATACCCCGGTCATGATCCTGTCGGGCAGCCACGAGATCGAAACCAAGGTCAAGACCTTCGGCGGCGGCGCCGACGACTATATGACCAAGCCCTTCCACAAGGACGAACTTATCGCGCGCACCCACGCCGTGGTCCGCCGCTCCAAGGGTCACGCCCAGGCGATCATCCACACCGGCGAGATCGCCGTGAACCTGGACGCCAAGACGGTCGAGGTGAACGGTCACCGCGTCCATCTGACGGGCAAGGAATACCAGATGCTGGAGCTGCTCTCGCTCCGCAAGGGCACGACCCTGACCAAGGAAATGTTCCTGAACCACCTGTACGGCGGCATGGACGAGCCCGAGCTGAAGATTATCGACGTCTTCATCTGCAAGCTGCGCAAGAAGCTGGCCACCGCCGCCGACGGCAAACACTATATCGAAACCGTCTGGGGCCGCGGCTATGTCCTGCGCGACCCGGCCGAGGGCGTCGTCACCGTCGCCGCCTGATCGACCTTCGATCCGCGATTTCGAAACGCCCGCCGGTGACGGCGGGCGTTTTGCGTTGAGGGCGTCAGGACGATGGTCGCGTTGTGCGGTCCGATTTGACTCTGCATCTGGGCGACACCCATATGCTGTCCTTAACTGGAGTTGTCATGAGCAAGGTCATCGTCGTCAAAGCCGTTTTCGACCCGGAAGCGGGCGTTTGGCTGACCGAGTCCAGCGATGTTCACGGACTTCGGATCGAGGCCGCCACGCTGGAAGCGCTGATCGAACGCATTCCCGGCGCGATTCAGGATCTGTTGGAAGGTAGCGAGGGCGAGAACGGCTACCCACGAGATGTGCCGATCGAACTGATCGCCCACGCCAGCACCCGGGTCAGGCTGGGCCTGGCCGCTTGAGCTACACGGCCGACGTCAAGCGCAAGCTCAAGGACGCCGGGTGCTGGTTCGTTCGCCAAGGGCGCGGCGACCACGAGGTTTGGGAAAGTCCGGTCAACGGAAAACGCTTCACCGTCGATGGCGACATCAAATCGCGACACACGGCGAACGGCACTTTGAAGGACGCCGGCCTGAACAAGGCGTTCTAAGCCGACGCCGAAATGGCTTCGGCCCTACTGACGCTTGGCCGGCATGTCGCGGCCGCCCTGGTGCAGGACCAGACCCTCGACGGCGCCGGCGGGGTTGCGGGTGAAGGTGATCTGGGCGTCGACGGCGGTCAGGTAGAAGGCGTCCTGAGCTTCCGCCGTCAGTGCGAAGGCCGGCTGGCCGGTGGCCTGGGCCATCAGCTTGCCGTCCACGACCGAAATCGTCAGGGCGAAGGTCGGGGCCAGATTATAGACGCCCTCATAAGCCTTCAGCACCTCGGGCGAGAGGGAGACGGCGCGGCGTTCGCTGGGCAGGGTGACGGTTCCACCGCGCGCCAGCGTGACCAGGGCCGCGCCCAGTTTGTCGGGCGCCTCGCCGTTCAGATTGCCCAGGACGATGACGGCGGTCCGGTCGCCCGGGTCATAGGCCATATAGGTGTTGAAGCCCTCGATGGCGCCGTTGTGCCAGACCAGGCGCTTGCCGTCGGCCTCGGACACCATCAGCCCCATGGCGTAGCCGTTGCGGACCGGCGTGGTCAGGGCGGTCATCGACTGGGCGTTCAGCAGTCGGCCGCCGAACAGGCCCTGTTCCCACTTCAGCAGGTCGTGGGTGGTCGAATACAGGGCGCCGGCCCCGGTCGGGATGGTCATGTCCACATAGTCGGCGTTGACGACGCCGTCTGCGCCCGGCGCATAGCCCGAGGCGCGGCGGGGCAGGATCACGTCATGGCGGTCATAGCCGCTGTCGCCCATGCCCAGCGGCTGGAACAGATTGGCGGTGACGAAATCGGCGTAGGTCAGGTCGCTGGCCGCCTCGATGATGGCGCTGAGCAGCACATAGCCCGAGTTGGAATAGGCGAACCGAGAGCCCGGCGCGAAGTCCAGCGGCCGGTCGCGGAAGCGGGCGATCAACTGCGGCAGCGTCGCGGGCCGGGTCTTCTGGGCCTCGAAGTCGGAAAAGGCGGTGAAGTTGGGCACGCCCGCGGTGTGGCTGAGCAGATGGCGCGGCGTTATCGCGTCCCAGGCGGCCGGGGCGTCGGGCAGCCAGGTCTTGATCGGCGCATCCAGATCCAGCTTGCCTTGCTGGTTCAGCAGCATGACCGCGACGGCGGTAAACTGTTTAGACAGTGAGCCCAGGCGGAACTTCACATCACCGTCGTTGGGGATGTTCCACTCGCGATTGGCCAGGCCGTAGCCCTGATCCAGAAGGATGCGGCCGTCGCGGCCGACCAGGACGGCGCCGGAGAAGGCGTCGGCGTCGCTGGAGGCGCGGATCACCTGGTCCATGCGCGCCACGTCTTGGGCGGCGGCCGGGCGGCTGGCCAGCGGGCTGAGCGTGAGGGCCAGGGCGCTGGCGGCCAGCAACAGGAGGACCGGACGACGGCGGGTGAGGGGCGACTGAGGCAAGGGGCGATCTCCTGAACGCGTCACGCTAACGCTTTCAGAGAGAGGCGGCGAGCGCGGCGAACGGATGCAGGCGCCGCTACGCTTTTCGTCAGGACTGCGGAAAGGTCAGGGTCGCTTCCAGCCCGCCGCCGTCGGCGTTGGCAAGCGTCAGATGGGCGCCGGCGCGTTCGGCCATGCGGCGTGCGATGGTCAGGCCCAGGCCTGAGCCGCCGCTGTCGCGCGAGCGGGACGGATCGAGGCGGTAGAAGGGCTCGAACAAGCGCTCCAACTGGTCGGGCGCCACGCCGGGGCCGTGGTCGCGCACGATCAGGCGGACCGCATGGTCGTCGCGCACGGCGCTGACGGCCGCCTCGCCGCCGTGGAGGACCGCGTTGTCGATCAGATTGGTCAGGCAGCGGCGCAGGGCCTGGGGCCGGGTCGGCACGACGGCGCTGCAGCCCTGGGTGAAGACGACCGGCTGGCCCGCCTCGGCCGCGTCCTCGCAGATGGCGGATAGAAGGGCGTCCAGATCGACGGGAGTCACGGCCTCGACCGTCGTCTCGATCCGGGCCAGGTCCAGCCCTTCGCGGACCAGATGCTGCATCCCCGCCAGGTCGCTGACGAACTGGGCGCGCAGGGTCTCGTCCTCGATCTTTTCGACACGCAGCCGCATCCGGGTCAGGGGCGTCTGCAGGTCGTGGGCGACGGCGGCCAGCACGCGGGTGCGATCCTCGATCAGGGCCTTCAGCCGGGTCTGCATGGCGTTCAGGGCGGCGGCGGCCTCGCGGACCTCGCGCGCGCCCTCCTCGACCAGGGGCGGGCGATCCAGATCGTGACTGAGGGCGACGGCCCCCCGGGACAGACGGTTCAGCGGACCGGCCGCCAGACGCGACGCCATCCAGCCGGTCAGAAGGACGGCGGCCAGACCCGCAGACAGCAGGGCGGCGGCCTCGCGGCTGAGCGTCCAGGGGTGTGGGGCGGGCGGCAGGCTGATCGCCACCGGAATCGGCGCGCCATTGACCGGCCGCAGGACCAGGATGCGGCACCGCAGACGATCGGTCGCCGCGCCGCACGCCCCGGCCGAGGCCTCGAACGCCTTGACCGAAACCCCGTCCACGCCCCGCCGCTTCAGGGCCTCTGCGACCGCGTGGGTCAGGGACGGGTCGGGCGCGCCCAGCCTCTGGCCCGCGGCGTCCGGCAGGCCGTCGGTCAGGCCGGCGGCGGGATCGTCGCTGGAGCCGGCCAGGTCCACGATCCGTTCGGCGGTGGTGAAGTCATGGGCCTGGGACAGGCGATGGCGATGGTTCAGGCCCAGGGCGGCGAAGGTCACGCCCGCCGCCAGCAGGGCGCCGACCAGCAGAAGCAGGAACAGCCGCGTGGTCTCGGCCTCGGCCCGGCCGTGGCGCGGGGTCAGGCGCGCCCCCATCACGCGCGCCATGTGACGGGCCCCGCCAGCATATAGCCCAGGCTGCGCACCGTGCGGATCAGGGCCGGGGCCTTGGCGTCGTCGCCCAGCTTCTGGCGCAGGCGGCTGACCCTCAGGTCGATGGCGCGGTCGTCGGCGTCGGCGACGGTGGACAGGGCGCGGATCCGCTCGCGCGACAGGGGCTTGCCGCCGTTCCTGACCAGGGCGTGCAGCAGGTCGAAGTCGGCGCCCGACAGCGGGGCCAGCCGTCCGTCCGGCGCCGTCAGCGCCCGCGCGGCGATGTCCAGCGACCAGCCGGAGAAGTCGGCGTGTCGACCCTCGCTCGCCGACGCCTCGCCGCCGGTACGCCGCAGGACGGTGCGGATGCGGGCCACCAGCTCGCGGGGTTCGAACGGTTTGGCCATATAGTCGTCGGCGCCCATCTCCAGCCCCACGATCCGGTCGATGGGATCGCCGCGCGCCGTCAGGATGATGACCGGCGTCTTGGACGCCGCCCGAATGCCGCGACACAGCGACAGGCCGTCCTCGTCCGGCAGGTTCAGGTCCAGCACCACCAGATCGACCGGCCCGGCCTCCAGTGCCGCCTTCATCGCCCGGCCGTCGGCGGCCTTTACCGTGCGGAACCCGTGCTGCTCCAGATGGTCGGACAACAGGTTTCGGATCTCGCGGTCGTCGTCGACGACCAGAAGGACGGGGGCGGCGGAGGTCTGGGACATTGGCGTTCGGCGAGCGGGAAGACGTGCGATCTGTCGTCCTGTCTCATGGCTAAAGCGCGGCGGATACAGTCGGACACAATTCTCTTCGCCGACGATACGCGGCGACATCGACCGGCCCCGAACCGGCCGGACGCGGGTCCGAAACAGTGACTGTCCGACACGAGGCCGGACGCCAAACACACAGAAAGACCCGCCATGAAGTCCTTCCGTTCCACCGCCGCTTTCGGCGCCGCCGCCCTGGTGATCCTGACCAGCGGCGCAGCCTTCGCCGGCACCCCTTCGGCCCCGTCGTCGGGCGCTCACGCCCGCCCCGCCGCCTCCGCCCGTGCGCATCATCGGGTCAGCCACGCCCGCACCCACCGCGCCGTGACGCCCGCCAAGAAGAAGTAAGGCCCGACGCCTTGCTGGTCCTGCCGGCGTCCCCGGCCGGCAGGATCCCCGACGCTCCTGAGACTTCAACCTTCAAAAGAAGCACATCGACATGAAATCCTTCCGCACCGCCGCCGCCGTTTCCGCCGTCGCCTTCGTCGCCCTGACCAGCGGCGCCGCCTTCGCCGGCACGACCCCGGCGCCCTCGACCGCCATGACCGCTCGTCCGGTCGCGACCGCTTCGGCGACGACCCCTGCGCCGTCGGCCCGCGCCCCGCGTGCGCACCGCCGGGGTCATCAAGCCCAGGCCCAGACCTCGGTCCAGGCGCCGGCGACCGTGACCGCCAAGAAGAAGTAAACCGGCCGCCCCCTCCGGTTCGCACAGGAACGCCCGGCTGTCGCAAGACGGCCGGGTGTTTCCGTATTCAGAGGCCTGTCGTCAGGCGGGGGTCTTGAAGCCTGCCGCTATGGCGGCCGCCATCGGATTGGGGCGGCCGAAGCTGTCGAAGGGCAGGGGCTTGTCCCGGCCGTCGTCCTTGTCGCCCTGACGATACCAGCTGTCGGTGTCGCGCAGGCCCCAGACGGTGAAGGCGAATTGCTGAGCCCTGGGCAGGGCCGCAAAGGCCGAGGCCAGTTCGGTGACGCGGGCGCCCTGGGCCGCGATTCGGTCGGCCTGGCTGCTGAGGTCCAGCCGGTTTTCGGTGCGCAGGGTGCAGTCCAGCTCGGACACATGGATCGGCAGGCCGAACTGGCCGATCTCGCGCATAAAGGCGGCGATGACGCCCTCGGGGATGTCGATCCACAGGTGGGATTGCAGGCCCAGCCCCTGCAGCGGACAGCCGGCCTTCAGCAGCCGCTCGACCAGTTTCAGGAACTGCGCGCCCTTGGCCGGCACGCTTTCCTGATTGTATTCGTTGAGAAACAGGATGGCGTCAGGATCCGCGATCCGGGCCTTTTCGAACGCGCGCAGGATATAGCCGTCGTGGCCGTATCGCGCCGACCAGTGGCAGTCGCGCAGGCCCGAGCCGTCGTCCAGGATCGGCTCATTGACCACGTCCCAGCTGCGGACCTTGCCACGATAGCGGCCGGCGACCGTGGCGATATAGCCGTCGAAGGCGCGGTCGAAGCCGGCGCCCGACAGGCCGGCGAAGGCCTCCTTGCCTTGCGCGTACCAGATCAGGGTGTGGCCATGCATCGCCATGCCCTCGGCCCGGGCGAAGGCGGCGATACGGTCCGAGCGGTCGAAGTTGGGCCGGTCCAGGCCGTTCGCCAGGATGTATTCCATCTTCATCTCCCACTCGGGCGTGAGTTGGGAGACGTTGGCGCGGGCCAGCGCGATCCAGTCCGGGTCGTCGATCTGGCTGGCCTTGATCGCCGTGCCGAAGGGCGCCGGGGTGATGGATTTCAGCGGAGGAACGTTGGGCGGCGACGGCTCCGCCGAGGCGAAGCGGTCGCAGGCGGCCAGGTTGCTCAAGGAAAGCGCGAGCGGGGCGACGAGGATTGTGCGGCGACTAAAGCCCTTCTCCCCTCGGGGGAGAAGGTGGCTCGCGGAGCGAGACGGATGAGGGGGCTGTATGGTCATCCCTGATCTCTCATCTCGAGGCCGGCGCCCCCTCATCCGAGCCCTTCGGGCCCACCTTCTCCCCCGAGGGGAGAAGGGAGGATCAAACGGCTCGCTTCCGCAGGCCCAGCTCGTCGAAGGCGGCGGTTTCGCGCTTGGCCAGGGCGATCAGCTGGTTCAGGCGAGTGGTCTCGGCGACGTGTTCGAACTTCTTCAGCTCTTCGAAGGCGCCGGTCAGGGCGTCGCGGGCACCGGCTTCCTCGGCGTCCAGCACCGACAGGTCGCCTTCGGCCGCGGCCTTTCTTGATTTCCAGCCGTTCAGATAGGCGCCCAGCATCATGCCGGCCTCGGCGTCCATGCGGGCGCGGTTGCGTTCGCCCTCGGCCTCGGCGTCCAGCACGGCGATGCGGAGTTCGGCGCCGGCGCGGCGTTCGGCGATCTCGGCCAGGCGCTTTTGCAGCGTCTCGACCTCATAGTTGGAGATGCGGATCAGGGATTGGGCCCAAGCGGTCATCTAAATCATCACTCCCTGATCATGCCTTGGTTCAGGATTGCTTCCAGCCGGGTAAAGGAATCGGAAAGACGCGTCGCATCGTCCTTGTCCTGACCCAGAAAATCTTCCAGCGCGGGGTTCAGGGCGATGGCCCGGTCCACGATGGGGTCGGCGCCGGTGCGATAGGCGCCGATCTTGATCAGCTCTTCCATATTGGCATAGGCGCTCAGGCACTGGCGGGCGCGCTTGTTCAGCTCGCGCTCGGGCGGGGTCTGACAGCCGGGCAGGGTGCGGCTGACCGACTTCAGCACGTCGATGGCGGGAAAGCGCCCGCGCTCGGCGATCTTACGATCCATGACGATGTGACCGTCCAGAATACCGCGCACGGCGTCGGCGATCGGCTCGTCATGGTCGCCGCCGTCCACCAGCACGGTGAACAGGGCGGTGATGGGCGCCGCCGTCGTGCCGTCGGGTCGGATCGGGCCGGGACCAGCGCGCTCCAGCAGCTTGGGCAGTTCGGTGAAGACGGTGGGGGTGTAGCCCTTGGTGGTCGGGGGCTCGCCGGCGGCCAGCCCGATCTCGCGCTGGGCCATCGCAAAGCGGGTGACGCTGTCCATCAGGCACAGGACCTCCAGGTCCTGGTCGCGCAGATATTCGGCGATGGCCATGGTCATATAGGCCGACTGACGGCGTTTCAGGGCCGGCTCGTCCGAGGTGGCGACCACGACGACGGCGCGTTTCAGCCCCTCTTCACCCAGGGTCTCTTCCACGAACTCGCGCACCTCGCGGCCCCGTTCGCCGATCAGGCCGACGACCACGGCGTCGCAGGTCGCCTCCTTGGCCAGCATGGACAGCAGCACCGACTTGCCCACGCCCGACCCGGCGAAGATGCCCAGGCGCTGGCCCCGGCAGGTGGTGGTGAAGACGTCCATGGCCCGCACGCCCAAATCCAGCCGCTCGCCCACCCGGCCGCGCGAATGGGCGGGCGGGGGCGGGGCGCGCAAGGGATAGGGGGCGGGGCCTTGGGGCAGCGGCCCCTTGCCGTCGATCGGCTGGCCAAAGGCGTCGATGATGCGGCCCAGCCAGGCGGTTGTCGGGCGCACGCTGGCGGCCTGGTCGATGATGCGGATGTCGGCGCCGGGGGCCACGCCCTCGACCGGACCGAAGGGCATCAGCAGGGCCTTGGAGTCGCGAAAGCCGACGACTTCGGCGGGCAGGGGGTCGTGGCCGCGCCGACCGATCTCGGCCCGGGCGCCGACGGCGAGGCGCGACAAGCCGCCGCGCGACTCGATCAGCAGGCCCGACACGCCCGCGACCTTGCCGGTCACGACCAGCGGATCGATCGCTTCGACGGCGGCGACGAGATTGCGCAAAAATCAGACCCCAGGAACAGGTCTTAACAGATGCGGCAACGTGGTTAACGACCGATGAAGCGCTGCTGCAACGCAGGGGATAAGGCCGCGATTATTGCGTCTTGATTGCAACTCAAGCGGGCAACGATTTTTCAACTAATTAGCCTGTTAATCTTGCAACTGAGGCGGGCGGGGGCCGGCCGATAGCGAAGAGGTTGTAACCTATGTTCGCGCGTAAACCGAAGTCGTCGGACATGCAGGACCGGCTGATCGATCTGGACGGCAAGATGGCCGCCATCGGTCGGTCCCAGGCGGTGATCGAGTTCAACCTGGACGGCACCATCATCGACGCCAACCAGAACCTTCTGGCCACGATGGGCTATAGTCTGGACGAGATCCGGGGCGCCCACCACAGGACATTCATGGATCCGGCCGAGGCGGCCTCGCCCGACTACGCCGCCTTCTGGCGCGAGCTTAACGCCGGTCAGTTCCTGGCGCGCAAGTTCCGGCGGCTGGCCAAGGGCGGGCGCGAGGTGTGGCTGCAGGCCTCCTACAATCCGGTGTTCGGCCCCGACGGGCGGCCGGTGAAGGTGATCAAACTGGCCATCGACATCACCGCCGACGAGCAGGAGGCCGCGCGCCGCGAGGCCGAACGGGTCGAGGCGGAAAGCGCCCAGACCCTGCTGGTCGACGCTCTGGCGGGGGTGCTGAACAAGCTGTCGGCCGGCGACCTGACCGCGCGGATTGATGCGCCGGTGAAGGGCGACCATGTGCGGGTGCGCGACGACTATAACGCCGCAGTCGAAAGCCTGCGCCAGACGATGGGCCAGGCGCTGCGGGCCGTGTCGGGTCTGAGGGGCGGGGTGGGCGAAATCTCCAGCGCGTCCGACGACCTGTCGCGCCGCACCGAACAGCAGGCCGCCAGTCTGGAAGAAACCGCCGCGGCGCTGGACCAGATCACCGCAACGGTGAAGCGCAGCGCAGACGGCGCCAAACAGGCCTCGGCTGCGGCCCTGGGCGCGCGCGCCGAGGCGGACCGGTCGGGCGAGGTCGTGCGCCAGGCGATCGCGGCGATGGACGGCATCAAGCGCAGCTCGACCCAGATCAGCGACATCATCGGCGTGATCGACGAGATCGCCTTCCAGACCAATCTCTTGGCCCTGAACGCCGGGGTCGAGGCGGCGCGGGCGGGCGAGGCGGGGCGCGGCTTCGCCGTCGTCGCCTCCGAAGTACGGGCTCTGGCGCAGCGCTCGGCGGAAGCCGCGAAGGAGATCAAGACGCTGATCACCACCTCGGGCCAGGAGGTGGCGCAAGGGGTCAAGCTGGTCGACGAGACCGGCGCGGCCCTGTCGGCGATCGCCGTCAAGGTGGCGGAGATGGACGCCCTGGTCAGCGAGATCGCCGCCTCGGCCCAGGAACAGGCGACGGGGCTGAGCCAGGTCAATACGGCCGTCAACCAGATGGACCAGGTGACCCAGCAGAACGCGGCCATGGTCGAACAGACGACCGCCGCCGCCATGAGCCTGAAGTCCGAGACCGAGCAACTGGCCCTGCTGGTCGAACGGTTCGAGACGGGCGAGGCGCCGGCACAGGCCCGCGTCCACGACCTGTCGCAGGCCGCCGCCCCCGTCCCCCTGGCCCGCGAACGCGCCCGCATCCGGGCCTTCGCCAGCGGCGGCGGCGCCGCGGCGGCGGCGGCATCGAACGCGGGCTGGGAAGAGTTCTGACCACCCCGCCTCCGCTCATCCCCGCGAAAGCGGGGACCCAGTCCTTTCGCATGGCAGGGTGCGTAGGATTGGCGGTGTGACCGAACTCAAACGATGAAACGCCCAAAGCGCTGGGTCCCCACTTTCGCGGGGATGAGCGGAATCTTTAAGCCGGTTCGATCTCAACGCGATCAGCCCGCGTCGTTGCGATGGCGCCGACCGAGGCGGCGACGATGGCGGCGATGGCGAGCCATTGCTGGCCGGTCAGATGCTCGTGCAGGATCACAAGCCCGGCCAGGGCGCCGACGGCCGGCTCGGCGCTGAGCACCACGCCGAAGGTGCGTTTGGGGATGCTGCGCAAGGCGATCATCTCCAGCGAATAGGGCAGGGCGCTGGAGAAGATCGCCACCGCCACGCCCGCCAGGATGATGGCGGGGTTCAGCAGGGCGGCGCCCGCATGGGCCACGCCGAACGGCACGACGACAAGGGCCGCCACGCTCATGCCCAGCGCCACCGACTGGCCGGCGTGCAGGTGCGACAGCCGCTTGCCGAAGACGATGTACAGCGCCCAGCACAGGCCGGCGAAGGCGGCCAGCGCCATGCCGACGGGATCCAGCGCGCCGGCCCCGGCCTTCAGCGGCAGCAGCAGGCCTAGCCCCACTACCGCCAGACCGATGCAGGCGAAATGGATGGGCTTCCTCGAATGGATCAGGGCCAGGGTCAGGGGCCCCATGAACTCGATGGCGATGGCCAGGCCCAGCGGAATGGTGCGCAGGGCCATGTAGAAGCTGAGGTTCATCGCCCCCAGCACGACGCCGTACAGCGCAATGCCGCCCAGATCCGCGCGGGTCAGGCGGAACCGCCAGGGCCGGAACACGGCGACCAGCAGAAGGGCCGAAATCCCGACGCGATAGGCCGAGGTCCCCTCCGCCCCGATCACCGGAAACAGCGTCTTGGCGAAGGAGGTGCCGCACGCCAGCGTCACCATGCCCGCAAACAGCGCCAGATAGGGGATCAGGCGCGCCGCCAGCGGCGAGTTCAAGTGGGTTTTCAGGGCCAGCGACGTCATGGCGTAAAGCTAGCGTAACGCCGCTTGCGCTTCCCGGCGATTTTCCGCTTGAATGCGACGGAAATCGTCACTGAAGGATCTATAATGACGAATTTCGTCACCCTCGACGATTTCGACCATAAGCTGCTGATGCGGGTCCGCCGCAACAATCTGGAGCCGGCGCGGGTGACGGCCGAGGCGGTGGGCCTGTCGGAATCCGCCGTCCTGCGCCGCCTGCGTCGCCTGCGGGCCGAGGGCGTCATCGCCGCCGACGTCGCCGTGATCGATCCCGCCCGGGTCGAGCCGCGCATCGTCCTGCATGTCCAGGTCGAGATGAACACCCAGGATCGTAAAGTCATGGAGGCGTTCCAGCGCGCCATGAAGGCCAGCCCCGAGGTCCAGGGTTGCTGGGACGTGACGGGCGAAACCGACTATCTGCTGACCGTCGCCGTCCGCTCCATGCAGGACTACGAAGCCTTCGGCATCCGCGAGCTGGTCCCCGAAAAGGGCGTGCGCGGCTTCAAGAGCATGATTGTCATCCGCGAAGTCGTCGGCTTCGACCCCGCCCGCGCCGTGCTGGAGCGCTAGGTCGCCGGGGCCTCGACCACCAGGATCGCGCCGACGCCCTGGGTTTTGTTCTCGATCGTGCCGCCGATCTGGCGGACCAGGCTGTCGATGACGCGCATGCCCAGACTGCGGTCGCTGCGGGCGGCGATCAAGTCGAAGCCCTTGCCCTGGTCCGCGACCGTGACGGTCAGGCGGCCGTCGGCGATGCGGCCGGTGACCGCAACGCCGCCGCCTTCGGGGCCATAGGCGTATTTGATCGCGTTGGTGACCAGCTCGTTGACGATCAGACCGAGCGGGATGGCGATGTCGGCGCCCAGCGGCGCGTCGGACGCCTCGCAGGTGACGACATGGCGGTCGCTGCCGGCGTCGATGGCCTCGCACAGCTGGCACAGGAAGTCGGACAGGATCACGGTCTGGACGTCGGCGCCGCGCCACAGCTGGTCGTGGACTTCGCTGATGGCCTGGATGCGCGATCCGGCCGTGGCCAGGGCGGCGCGCACCGCGTCGGAGGCCGCGCCGCGCGCCTGCATCGACAGCAGGCTGGAGACCAGGGACAGGCTGTTCTTGACCCGGTGGCTGACCTCGCGTGTCAGAAGGGCCTGATGTTCTATGGCGGCCAGAAGCCGCTGCTCGGTCTGCTGGCGGGCGATGGCGGCGCCGACGACGGCGGCGAAAGCGTCCAGGAACAGGGCGTCGCGGGCGTCGAACTGACCCTCGTCTGGACTGTCGACCTCCAGCACGCCCCAAGGTTCGCCGTCCAGCTCGGGCCGGATCAGGACGTTGATGGCGCGCCGCACCCCGTGGTCGGCCAGAAGCCTGGGCGTATGAAACCGCTGTTCGTTCTCCAGATGGTTGGAGATCAGCGGCTTGCCGGTCTGGAAGGCGTAGCCGGCCGGCGAATCCAGTTCGACGCTCAGCGAGGCCTGGCCCTCGACCGGCCCCGTCCAGCCGACGCCCGCGATCAGCACCAGCCGGTCGCGCGCCTCGTTATGGATCAGCACCTTGGACAGCGGCGTCTCCAGCCCGTCGGCGCAGACCGGGCAAGCGGCGTCCAGCAGGGCCTGACGATCGCGCTCGCGCAGGGCCACCTCGCCGAAGCGCGCCAGCAGCGACTGCTGCTTCAGGCGATAGCGCAGCTCGTCGGCGGTGGAGCGCGTCTCGGCCGCCGGCGCATCCTCGACTTTGGGCGCGACCGGGGCGTCCATCCGGATCTGGGTTTGGGCGGCCGTATCCGCGTGCACCTCCGCGACCAGTTCGGCGATTTCCGGGGTCAGGCCGGTGTCGGAGAGCGGACGGGTATGAGGCAAGGACGGAAATCTCGGTTCGCGCGACGGCGACATATAGGCTGACATAGCCGCTCTGAAAGGTTCGCGCAGAAATCATCGCGCGTCACCCCTTGCGTGGGGCGGCAAGGCCTTATCTGTTGTGCGCCAGCATTCGAGGAGACCTTTTCCATGACCGACTTCAGCTATGACGCATCCCGCCACCTGAAGAAGGGCCGGGGCAAGGTCTATGACTCGATCGTCGACACCATCGGCGACACGCCCATCGTGCGTCTGCCGCGTCTGTCGGCGGAGTACGATACGAAGGCGACGGTTCTGGCCAAGCTGGAGTTCTTCAACCCGATCGCCTCGGTCAAGGACCGGATCGGCGTGGCCATGGTCGAGGCGCTGCAGGAGGCGGGCAAGATCGACCAGGACACGGTGCTGATCGAGCCGACCAGCGGCAACACCGGCATCGCCCTGGCCTTCGTGGCGGCAGCCAAGGGGCTGAAGCTGACGCTGTGCATGCCCGAAAGCATGTCGATCGAGCGGCGCAAGATGCTGGCGCTGCTGGGCGCGCGGCTGGAGCTGACGCCGGCCGAAAAGGGGATGAAGGGCGCGATCGCGCGGGCGCAGGAGCTGCTGGAGACCGTGCCGAACTCCATCAGCCCGTCGCAGTTCGAGAACCTGGCCAATCCCGCCATTCACCGCGTCACGACGGCCGAGGAAATCTGGAACGACACCGCCGGGGCGGTGGACATCGTCGTCGCCGGCGTCGGCACCGGCGGCACCATCTCGGGCGTGGGCCAGGCGCTGAAGGCCAAGAAGCCGTCGGTGCAGTTCATCGCCGTTGAGCCCGAGGCCTCTCCGGTGCTGTCCGGCGGCGCGCCCGGCCCGCACAAGATCCAGGGCATCGGCGCCGGCTTCGTGCCCGCCATCTATGATCCGTCGGTGGTCGATGGGGTCGAGCAGGTGTCCAACGACGACAGTTTCGACATGGCCAGAAAGGCCGCTCGGGTCGAGGGCATCCCCGTCGGCATCAGCTCGGGCGCGGCCCTGACCGCCGCCTTCCGCATCGCCGCGCGCGAAGAGAATGCGGGCAAGACGATCGTGGTGATCATCCCGTCCTTCGCAGAACGCTACCTGTCCACGGCCCTTTTCGAGGGCTTGTAAGCGGAGCCTTTAGGCCGCTCGCGTGTTCGATAACGGACGCGCGTGCGGCTCCGCTTGGGATGAGGGGCGACGCGCGGCGGATCAACAACGCCGGAGCGTTTCATGCCTGTCGCCGCCCTTCGCCTGATCGCCGTCGCCGGGGTCTCGGCCCTGGCGCTCGCGGCCTGTTCCAACAACGACGACAAGGCGGCGGTCGATCCGTCGATGTCGCCCGAGCAACAGGCCGCGGCCGCCGCCAACACCCCCGTGACTGCCCAACCGCGTCAGATCCGCAATGTGCCGGTCGACGTGCAGGGCGTGACCGAGGTGGGCGCCACGGTGCGGGTCAAGAACGTCGATCTGGCCGAAGACGCGACCATCTTGGACGTCAGCATCTCGTTCGCCAGCGACATGACCAACAGCGTCCAGATGGCCTCCGAGGCCACCTATGTCGAACTGCCGAACGGTCAGAAGCTGCGTCTGAAGCCGCCCGAAGGCAATCCGTACATGACCATCGCCAAGGGCGACACCATGAACGGCCGGCTGGTCTTCATGGGCGCGGTGCCGGCCGGCGTGAACCAGATTTCGGTCGTGTTCAACGAAGGCTCCACCTCGGACAGCATCATCGGCCCGTTCCTGCGCATGACCATTCCGCTGACCGCCCAGGCCGCCCAGAGTCAGGCGGCCCAGACTCCGGCGAGCGGAGCGGCCGGATGACGGGACGACACGCGCCCGCCATGGCGGCGGCGCTGTTGGCCGCGGGTCTGACGCCCTGCGTCGCCTCGGCCCTGACGGTGCGGCTGATGAGCGGCAGCGCCATCGGCCTGCGCTCCACCTTCGAAAAGGATATGGCCGCGCCCCGGTCCACCTTCGCCAAGGCGGGGCCGGACAGTGCGCTGGAAAGCGTGTTCGTCTCGTCCGAGGTCGCGCCCGAACGGTTCGAGACCACCCGCAGCCTGCTGAGCGAACTGAACGCGCGGCGCACCGACGGGGTGATCGTGATCGACCTGCCGGCCGACGTTCTGTTCGACTTCGACAAGGCGACGATCCGGCCGGACGCCGAGCCGGCCCTGACGCGGGCGGCGGAACTGCTGAAAAGCTATCCGCAGGCCCAGGTCAGCATCGGCGGCCATACTGACGCCAAGGGCGACGACGCCTATAACGAAGGGCTGTCGCTGCGCCGCGCCCGGGCTGTGGCGGCGCGGCTGCAACGCGCGGCCGGACGCACTCTTGGCGCCGAGGGCTTTGGCGAGCGCAGGCCTGTAGCCCCCAACGTCAAGCCGGACGGCTCGGACGATCCCGACGGGCGCCAGAAGAACCGCCGCGTCGAGATCCGCATCACGCCGCGCGCGGGAGGCTGAGCATGGCCTTGATCCCTTGCCCCGCCTGCGGGCGTCAGGTGTCGCAGGCGGCCGTCGCCTGTCCCAACTGCGGCCATCCGATCGCGGGCGACGCAGCGCGGCCGCCGGGCACGTTCAAGGAGGCTCTGACGCGGCCCGAAGCGGTCAAGAGCGGGATCACTGTGCTGGGCGTCTTCGTCGCCGCGCCGTGGATCGCGCGCGTGCTGGCGGTGGTCGCATTCGTGATCCTGGCCATCGTGGTGGTGGTCAACAAGAGCTGATCCGGCTCACGCCCGGTTAACCGCTCGCTTCTAAGGTGGGGGGATGGGCGATCTGGCAGCCATGATCGGGGAAGAGGCGACGCCGCCGCCGCTGCGTGCGCGCCGGGCGCTGCTGAAGCGTCTCGCCGACGTCGTGTCCCTGCCCGCCAGCCGGATCAACGCCTTCGAGCGGGCGGTGACGGGCGACCTGCTGGTCGAGATGCTGCGGCTGGCCTCGCACGATGAGCGCAAGCGCGTGGCCGCGCGTCTGGCGCCGCTGGCCGAACTGCCCAACAGCGTGGCGCGCATCCTGTTGCGCGACGATCCGGACATCGCCGGCCTGCTGATCGAACAATGCGCCTCGCTGAGCGATGCGGACATCGTCGGCTGTGCGCGCGACGCCAGTTTCGAACACCGGATGCTGCTGGCGGTGCGCCGGGGCCTGTCGGAGATCGTGACCGAGACGCTGTTCTCCTTCGGCGAGATGGAGGTGATCGAGGCGGTGCTGCGCAACACGACTGCGCGCCTGTCGCAGCTGGGCATCGAGACGGTGGTGGGCCTGAGCCGCCAGTCGCCGAACCTGTGCAGCCCCCTGCTGAAGCGACCCGAGCTGAGGCCGTCAGGCGCCTATGTCATGTTCTGGTGGTGCGCGCCCGAGGATCGCCGCACCATCCTGCAACGGTTCGCCGTGTCGCGCGAAGTCATGCAGGAGGCGTCCGAGGACGTCTTCGCCATCGCCAATGACGAAAGCTGGTCCGATCCTGTCGCGCGCAAGGCGCTTCAGTTCATCGAGCGCCGCCAGCGCAATCGCGCGGCCATCCAAAAGAGCCCGTTCGACAATCTGGAACACGCCGTCATGGTCGCCGCCAGCGACGGGCTGACGCGCGAGACGGCGTCCGAGATCGCCTTCCTGGCGGGGATCAAGCCGCTGACGGGGGCCAAGCTTCTGGGTGATCCCGGCGGCGAGCCGCTGGCGATCCTGTGCAAGGCGACGGGGATGTCGCGCGTCGATCTGACCCATCTGTGGCGCTCGATGCGGCGGCCCGAGACGACGGCGGACGGCAAGATCCATCCCGACTGGGAGCGTGTGCAGATCACCTATGAAATGCTGGCCGTCGATCGCGCCCAGACGGTGCTGCGTTACTGGAACTGGTCTTTGTCCTCGGCCCTGACGCCCACGCTGTTGCGCGCCATTCGTGACGGGGAGGATGACGCCGTCGATGAATATTCGGCGCCGGAGCGGGCGGCGATGATGGTGCTGGCCGAAGACTTCGGGCGATAGGTCTGATCACTAAAGCCGAATGCATAGACGTGCATATCGCACCGCTTATACGCGTGTTTGCTTTCGCGGCGAAACAACCCTATGACGCTATTGGGGTCGTTCGGTTGGAGAATCAGCCGAACTCAATAGATCAGGAAAGCGAAGCCGATAATGGAAGATAAGCCCGAACTGCTAGAGATGACCGCAGACATCGTGTCGGCCTATGTCGGCAATAACTCGGTCTCCGCAGAGGCCCTGCCTGCGCTTATCGCCAATATTCACGCCGCCCTGTCGGGTGTGTCGAACGGTCCGGTCGAGGCCGAACCTGAACCCAAAGAACCGGCGGTGCCGATCCGCAAGTCGATCGCGCCCGATTTCCTGATCTGCCTGGAAGACGGCCGCAAGTTCAAGTCGTTGAAGCGCCACCTGCGCACCAAATACGACATGAGCCCCGAAGAATACCGCACCAAATGGGGTCTGCCGAAAGACTATCCGATGGTCGCCCCGAACTACGCCAAGGCGCGTTCGGAACTGGCCAAGTCGATGGGCCTGGGCCAAGGCGGCCGCAAGCCCGCCCGCGCCGCCGGAACCCGCGCGAAGAAATAAACCGAACCGTTTTCGGTCATGAGACGCCCGCTTCCATCAGGGGGCGGGCGTTTTTTTGCTTTTGGGGCGCACGAGCATTCTCCCTCCCCGCACCGGGGAGGGTGGCTGAGGCGCAGCCGAAGCCGGGTGGGGACTTCAGGGCGACGTCCCACGGATTTGTCTTTGCTCTGATGAGTCCTCTGCCGGGCCGCCCCCACCCGGTCGCTGCGCGACCACCCTCCCCCGCAGGGGAGGGAGAAGTCGGTGATGCTTCAGGCCGCCTGGGCTGTGCGGCGCATGCGCCAGAAGCGCAGGGTGCGCAGGGCTGCGTCGCGGGTCAGTTCGCCGTACATGCGGCCGTAGGCGGCGGCCTTGCCCATCGGGTTGTCCTCAGCCCCCAGGACGGCGACGGCGTAGGTCAGATAGACGGCGCGGTCCATGTCGGCCGCCTTGCAGACCACCGACAGGGCGTCCAGGTCCTTGCGCTCGACGATGCCGCGCGCGGTGTGGAAGTCGATGTCGGCCAGCTTGGACAGGGCGATCAGGAAGGGCGTGCGACCGTTGGAGCGCAGGAAGCGGATCAGGGTCTGCGGCGTCAGCTGGCCGGCGGCCTGAAGCTCGTCGATATAGGCCAGGTTCTCGGCATAGTCGGCCGGCAGGGCGCCGTCGTCGGTGGCGACGCGGGTGCGGCCGGCGGCCAGCGCCGCCTCCAGCAGGGCCGGGTCCATGCGCGCGTTCTGTTCCAGGATCTGATGACGCAGCCGGGCCTCGACGACGAAATACATCTCGTTCAGCAGATCGGCGGGCAGGCTCTGGCGCTCGACCGTGGCGGCGTGCAGGGCCGGATTGGCCTTGGCGCGCTCGATGGCGGTTTCGGATGCGGCGCGCGACAGTTGGGCGCCGTCGTTGCGCAGCAAGGTATTCAAAGTGTCGTCGTCGCCGTGCTCGACGATGACGTCGGAAACCGCCTCGGACACCGTCGCGCGGCCCGAGACGGCGCGCAGATGGCCCTGGCTGCGCTTGCGCACGACCTGAATCAGATCTTCATCGGTCAGGACGGTTGAGGCGCGCAGAACCTGTTCGGCGACCTCGATCTCGTCGTCGGCGAAACGGCGGATCAGGCTGTGGGGGGCGTTGGGAGCCTGGGCGAAACGGGCGGCCAGCTCGGCGCGGACCGCGACCTCCATCTCGGCCGACAGCTTGGCCAGGACCGTGCCGTAGAGCGCGGTTTCATTGGCGTTGGGCGCCGGCGCGCCGAAGAAGTGGGCCGTCAGTTCGCGCAGCAGCAGACGACGCTTTTCGCTGGACTCCTCGCTGGCCAGGGCGATGAGTTCGGGCAGGCGCGAGCCCTTGATCTCGGCAGGTTCGATCACGGCGCGATCGTTCATGGCAGGTTGTCGGCTTCAGTCTGTGGCACGGCGCGCAAGCTGCCGTTGGCGTTGCGGATCAGGGCGGGCGGACCGTCCGGCTGGGCCAGGTCGCTGGACTGCGGCGTCTGGGCCATCTGGACAGGCATGGCGTCGAGGTAGGTCTGCTGCGGCGCAGGGATGGCGTCGGGGTGACGGCCGGCCTGGCGGTGGACCGAATAGTAGCGGGCGGTGTTGTCGCCGGCTGGGGGCGTCTGGGCGGCCTGGCCGCTGACGGCGACAACGTCCAGCGGCGCGCCGGCTTGGGGCCGTTGCAGGCGATAGATGGGGGCGTCGCGGCGCGGGGCCATCGGATCGGCGACGGCCGCCTGCGCCGGCTGGGGCGCGGGCGGCGGCTCGGCCTGCGCGGCCTGTTGCGGAGCGGGCGCCGGCTCGGCCTGCATCTGAGGTTCAGGCTGAGGTTGAGGCGCGGAAGGCTGCGGCTCCGGAACATAGGGCGAGGGCGCGACGCGCGTCGCCGTCGCCTGCGCCGGGGGCGTCTCTGCGGGTGCGGCCTCTACGGGTGGGGTCTGCGCGGGCTGGGCCTGCATCGGCGCGCGCTGGGGCATCCAGGCGCTGGCGGGCGTCAGGCCGTTGCTGCGCGGCGTGGCGGTCGCGGGGATGCCCGAAGGGGCGGGCGACAGGCGGGCCAGCGGGATGGCGCCGGGCAGGGTGCGGTTGGCGGCGGTCACGGTCGGGGCGGGCGCCTCGGCCTGGATGACGGCGGGCGTCGGCGTCGCACGGGCGGCGACTGTCGGCTTGCCGGGCCAGGACAGGTAGCGCAGGCCCGACGCGTTGGTCGGCGCCTGTTGCGCCACGGCGGCGCCGGCCGCCAGATTGACGGCGGTCAGGACGATCGAAACTGCGAGGGCGCGGCGCACGGCGGCTCTCCGGAGAGGAATTCCAGCGCACACACTAGGGCTCGGACCCTTAATCCCGCGCTAATGTGAAGCCAGGATTCGACAACGACCGCGTGTCAGCCGCGACCGGGCAGATAGTTGTCGGTGAAGGCGTCGCGCCAGTTCAGACCGACCTCGTAAACCCCGGCTTTCGAGGTCACGTCGAAGAAGGCCTGCCAGCGTTCCTCGGTCAGGGCGCCCAGGCCGTAAAGCGCCGCATCGCCGCCATCGACGATGGCGTAGTCGCGCAGGCGTTCGCGGGCTTGATCCAGCACAGCCTGGGTCATGTCCGGGTTGTCCTTGCGGATCAGGGCGTCGGCGGCCGAGGCGTCGCCGCGAATATAGTCGCGCCACCCTTCGGCCGAAGCGGCGATGAAGCTGCGTAGCGCCGCTGCATTGTCCCGGGCGAAGGCGTTGGGCGCCAGGACCATGGCGGCGTAGGAGGGATAGCCCTCGTCGGCCAGCAGGAAGACGCGCGGGTCGAAATCGGCGGTCTGTTCGATGGCGTAGGGATCGCTGGTCAGATAGCCCTGCTGCACCGCCCGCGCATTGGCGATGAAGGCGGCGGGGTCGTAGGCGAAGGGTCGCAGCTGCTCGTCGGTAAAGCCGTACTTGGCCTTCAGCCAGACCCAGAAGGTGCTGATCCCCGCCTCGGACAGCAGGAAGGGCCGGCCGGTCAGATCGGCGATAGTCTCCAGCGCCGCGTCGGGATGGGCCATCAGGACCTGCGGATCCTTCTGGAAGAAGGCGGCGACCGCCTTCACCGGCGCGCCGGACGCGACCAGGTTCAGGGGGATGAAGCTGTTGGAGCCCATGCCCAGTTCGACCGCGCCCGAGGCCAGCAGTTGCGGCACGTTCACGCCGGGGCCGCCCTGAACGATCTGGACGTTCAGTCCGCGCTTCTCATAGGCCCCGCTGGCGAGCGCCTGATAGAAGCCGCCCTGTTCGGCCTGGGCGCGCCAGTCGGTGGCGAACCGCAGCCGCACCCGGCCCTGTTCGTCGACCGGCGCCTCGGCCCGCCCGCAGGCCCGAAGACCGATCGCCCCCGCCGCCACAGCGGCCCCGCCCGCGATCAGCGCACGGCGACGGGTCAGCAGGCGATTCCCCAACAAGCTCATGCCCCTGACTTACGGGGCGATAGGGGCCTTGGGAAGGCGGGGCGTCAGTCGGCCGCGTTGTCGGCGCCCCAATTGAGCGAGGGGACGAAGCGTTCGGGCGGACCCGTCAGCTTCGTCCCCTCGCCAAGTCCGGGTTGGACTTGGCCGTTTGGGTCTGGACCTTGGCGTCGGTGCCGTTTCGAGCGAACCCGAAAGGGCGGTCGGCTGTATCCTGTCGCGCTCCTGGTCTTCGGCGTCCCGCGGCATTGCGTCCGCGTCGTCCGTCGATCCCGATCCGGTTCTCCTGTCTGTCGTCGATCCGAAGACCGTCGAGGACTGGAGCCTGGATCCCGCCTGTCGCACGTTACGATCCGAAGATCGCCCGAAGCGCCGGGTCGGAGAGCCGGGCCGGTTCGCTGGAGGTCCAGGTCTCCCTGGATTTCCGCTGCCCCGTGTCCCTTGGCCTGTTGACGTTCGGACGAAACCGGCTATGAGGCAAGCGCCCGAACTCGCCCCGATGTGCACGATTGGCCCGGCGGCGGTGGACAAGCCTGTGAACATCGGTGGACGGATCAAATTCGCGATTGCGGATCAGCGTCTTGCCTTGTCCACAGAAACGCGGCGATAGAGGCTTATGTCCGGCGTCGGACACATTGCGCTGCAACCCTGCGGCGCGCTTTGGGTTCTGTGATCAACGGACAAAAGTCCTTGGGGAATTCGTTGTCCAGCACCGGGTCTGACCACGCCTTGTCTATCGGTATCAATCGCAGCCAGCTGGCCCAGATGTTCGCCCATGCGCCGGGGTTCATGGCGCTGGTCACGGGGCCGGACCATCGGTTCGAGCTGACCAATCCGAACTACCAGAAGGTGATCGGGCACCGGGAGGTGATCGGGCGCACGGTGGGCGAGGTGCTGACCGATGCGGTGGCGCAAGGCTATCTGGACCTGCTGGACCAAGTTTACCGCACCGGCGAGGCGCACCGGGCCGACAGCGCCCTGTATGCCGTTCAGGCCGAGCCAGGCGGCGAGGTGGTGGAGCGCTACGTCGATTTCGTCTTCCAGCCGCTGAAGGAGGACGATCGGGTCTGGGGCATTTTCATCCAGGGCATGGATGTGTCGGATCGCCACCGGGCGGACCAGGCGCTGGCGCTGAGCGAAGCGCGATACGGCGCCCTGTTCGCGGCGATGGCGACAGGCTTCTGCGTCATCGAGATGAAGTTCGACGCGGCCGACCGGCCCGTCGATTACAGGATCGTCGAGGGCAACAAGGCCTTCGAGGAGATGACCGGCCTCGTTGACCCCTACGGCAAATGGGTCAGCGAGATCGCGCCAGGCCTGGAGCAGCACTGGTTCGATCTCTACGGCGGGGTGGCGCGCACGGGCGAGCCGGTGCGGTTCGAAAACCCGGCCGACATCTTCGGCCGCTGGTATGATGTGCAGGCGCTGCGGATCGGCCAGCCGGGCGCCTGGCAGGTCGCCATCCTGTTCAACAACATCACCGAGCGAAAGCAGAGCGAGACGCGCCAGAACGCGCTGCTGGAGTTGAATGACGCGATCCGCGACCTGACCGACGCCGGCGACATCGCCCAGGCCTCGGCCGAGGTTCTGGCCAGGACGATGGGCGTCAGCCGGGCGGGTTACGGGACGGTGGATACGGTCGCGGAGACCATCACCATCGCGCGCGACTACAACCAGCCGGGGGTGAGCAGCATCGCCGGCACCTTGGCCTTCCGCGAGCACGGCTCCTACATCGAGGACATCAAGCGCGGCGAGACAGTGGCGATCGACGATGTCGCGCTGGATCCCCGCACCGCCGCGACCGCCGATGTGTTGAAGCGGATCAGCGCCGGGTCGTTCGTCAACATGCCGCTGATGGAACAGGGGCGGGTTGTGGCGATGGTGTTCGTCAACAACGCCGCGCCGCGCCATTACAGCGACAGCGATTTGCGGCTGATGCGCGAGGTGGCGGAGCGGGTGCGCACGGCGACCGAACGCGCGCGTAGCGAGGCGGCGCTGCGCGACAGCGAGGCCCAGTTCCGGGTCTTCGCCCAGTCCACGCCGATCCAGATCTGGGCCAGTTGGCCGGACGGGTCGCTGTATTGGTTCAACCCCCAGGTCTACGCCTATATGGGGGCCAAGCCGGGCGAACTGGACGGCCCTGACGGCTGGCTGGAGCGGCTGCATCCCGACGACAGGGACGAAGCGGTCAAGGCATGGACCGACGCCATGGCGAGCGGCCAGGTCTATGACGCCGAGTTCCGCATGCGCCGCCACGACGGCGTCTATCGCGCCTTTCGCATTCGCGCCGAGCCGGTTCATGACGAGGACGGGCGGATCACGCGCTGGGTCGGCACCAGCACCGATATCGAGGATTTCCGTCGGCAATCGGCCGAGTTGGCGCGGTTCAACGAAACCCTGGAAGACCAGGTCGCCGAACGCACCAGCGCCCTGATGCAGGCCGAGGAGGCGCTGCGTCAAAGCCAGAAGATGGAGGCGGTCGGACAGTTGACGGGCGGCATCGCCCACGACTTCAACAACCTGCTGGCCGGGATCAGCGGCAGTCTGGAACTGATCACCAACCGGATCGCCCAGGGGCGTCATGCCGAGGTGGAGCGGTTCACCGTGGCGGCGCAGGGTGCGGCGAAACGGGCGGCGGCCCTGACGCACCGGCTGCTGGCCTTCTCGCGACGTCAGACCCTGGATCCCAAACCGACCAATCCCAACCGCCTGATCCGCGGGATGGAGGATCTGGTGCGGCGCACGACAGGGCCGGGCATTGAGGTCGAGGTGGTCGCTGGCGCCGGCCTGTGGCCCGTTCTGATCGATGCGCACCAGCTGGAAAACGCGGTGCTGAACCTGTGCATCAATGCGCGCGACGCCATGCCGAGCGGCGGGCGTCTGACCATCGAGACCGGCAACCGCTGGATCGACGCGCGCACGGCCAAGGCCCAGGATCTAGAGCCGGGCCAGTATGTTTCTATCTGCGTCAGCGACACCGGCACGGGCATGGCGCCCGAGGTGGCGGCGCGGGCGTTCGAACCCTTCTTCACCACCAAGCCGCTGGGCGAGGGGACGGGGCTGGGTCTGTCGATGATCTATGGCTTCGTGCGCCAATCGGGCGGGCAGGTGCGGATCTATTCCGAGGCGGGCGAGGGGGCGATGATCTGCCTTTATCTGCCCCGCCACTTCGGCGAGGTGGACGACGCCGATCTGATCCCCGAGGTCGAACAGGCCCCGCGCGCCCAGGCCGGCGAGACGGTGATGGTCGTGGACGACGAGCCGACGGTGCGGATGCTGGTCGCCGAAATCCTGCATGAGCTGGGCTATCAATGCATCGAGGCGTCGGACGGCGCAGCGGGGCTGAAGCTGCTGCAATCCGGTGCTCGGATCGACCTGCTGGTGACCGATGTGGGCCTGCCGGGCGGGATGAACGGGCGTCAGATGGCCGATGCGGCGCGGATCGATCGGCCCGATCTGAAGGTGCTGTTCATCACCGGCTATGCCGAGAATGCGGTGGTCGGCAACGGGCATCTGGACCCTGGCATGCACGTCATGACCAAGCCCTTCGCCATGGAGGCGCTGGGCAGTCGGATCCGCGAACTGATCGAGGCCCGCTAGAGCCGGGCGTTCAGCCAGGTGCGGATCGCCTTGCGGGCGCCGCGCGCGGCTGGGCCGCCGAAATGCAGGAAGCCGTGCGGGGTCTCGGGCACGCGGATCAGGTCGGCGTCCGACGCCTCGCCCCAGCGCGTGGCCATCAACAAACTGTCCTCGAAAAGGGGATCCTGTTCGCCGGCGAGGAACAGGGCGGGCGGCAGGCCGGTCAGGTCGGCATACAGGGGCGAGACGTCGGGCCGGCGCAAGGCCGCCTCGTCGCGATCCGGCGCCAGGCGCGCCAGATCGGCCTGCATCGTAGGGCCGTTGAACAGCAGGGTTTCCGGTCCGGCAGAGCGCACGCTTTCGGTGCCCGACAAGTCGAAGACGCCGTAGGTGAAGACGCAGCCCTTCACCAAATCAATCAGCCCCTTGTCGCGCAGGGCGACGGCGGTCAGGGCCGCCAGATGACCGCCGGCGGATTCGCCCGCCAGAAACAGGGTCGAGGCGCCCAGTCGATCGACGTTGGTCACGGTCCAATAGGCGGCGGCCAGACAGTCGGCGATGGCGGCGTCGATATAGATTTGGCGCCGCTCGGACAGCAGGCGATAGTCCACCGAGACGACGCAGAAGCCGTGGTGGGCCAGATGGGCGTTCAGCCGGTCGTTCAGCCCGGCGCTGCCCAGCACCCAGCCGCCGCCGTGGATGTCCAGAATGACGGCGCGCGGCGTGCCTGTGGGGTGTAGGATGCGCAAGGGGACGGGGTGGTCGCCGTCCGTGTGGACGATCTCGACCGTGACGCCGCGCTTCTTCAGGCGTGGCGTGGTGACCCGACCGGCGGCGGCGTCCAGCCATACCGACAGCCGCTGGCCGGCATCGATCCGCCAGCCGTCGGTGCGCAACCGCGGCGCGCGGGCGAGGACGGCGTTGATCCGCCGCACCGCCGCCTGCTGGGGCGGGGCGAACTCGACAAGGTGGCTGCGCAGGGTCATGAAGCTTGAGTGTGCGGCGGCGGGTTTGGTTTCAAGTCGGCGCTTTCGGCCGAGCCTCGTCAGCCACGACAAAGCCGGCTATCGTCCGCCCCATGAAACGGCTCACCCCCTTCGGCGTCCTGTTGATCTTCGGCCTGATCGGGCTTCTGACGGGCAAGTTCGGCCTGTGGTTCGCGTTCGGCCTGGTGGCCTGCATCGCGGTCGGCGTGATGCAGAACCGGGGCGCGGCGAAGACGCCGCCCGGGGATCCGGACAGTCAGGGTTAGGACCTGAAGCCGTCCTCGCCAGAGTGACGAGCCGTTCGGTCTTTATCCCGCCAGGGCCGCCTTCTTCTCTTCCAGCTCCAGCCATTCCAGTTCGGCGGATTCCAGCTCGGCGCGGGCCTTTTCGGCGGCCTTCATGGCGGCGTCGAAGGCCTTGGGGTCGCGAGCGTAGAGGCCGGGGTCGGCCAGGGTCGCGTCGTGTTTGGCGATGGTCGCGGGCAACGCATCGATCAAGGCTTCCAGCTCCTTCAGGCGGTGGGCGTCCTTGAAGGAGAGTTTGGCGGTCTTCTTGGGGGCGACGACGGGCGGGGGCGCCGCGGCGGCGCGCTGGGCGGCGGCCTTGTCCTGGGGGCGGGGGGTCGCGCCGGGCTGGAGGAAACCGGGGTTCTGGCGGATGAAGTCGGTCCAGCCGCCGGGGGTCTCGACGATGTCGCCCCGCCCGTTCAGGGCCAGGGTCGAGGTGGACAGGCGGTCGATGAAGTCGCGGTCGTGGGAGACCAGGATCAGGGTGCCGTCATAGCCCTCCAGCAGCTCCTCCAGCTTGTCCAGCGTGTCCATGTCCAGGTCGTTGGTCGGTTCGTCGAGGATCAGCATATTGGCGGGTTTCGCCAGGGCGCGGGCCAGCAGCAGGCGGTTGCGCTCGCCGCCGGACAGCGTCGAGATCGGCTGGCGCAGCTGGGCCTCGGAGAACAGGAAGTCCTTGGCGTAGGCGGCGACGTGTTTGGACACGCCGCGCACCAGAATGCTGTCGCCGCCGCCCGGCGTCAGGGCGTCCCAGAGGGTCATGTCCGACTTCAGCCCCTCGCGCGACTGGTCCAGATAGACCGGCTCCAGGTTCGCGCCCATGCGCACGGTGCCTTCGTCGGGCGCCAGTTCGCCCAGCAGGGTCTTGACCAGGGTGGTCTTGCCCGCGCCGTTGGGGCCGACGATGCCCAGGCGGTCGCCGCGGATGATGCGGGTGGTCAGGTCCTTGAACAGGGTGCGGCCGTTGAAGCCCTTTGAGACATGCTTGATCTCGGCGACCAGCTTGCCCGAGGTCGAGCCGGAATCGACGCCGAGATAAAGCTCGCGCGGCACGTCCTTCATCTTCTCGGCGCGTTCGGCGCGCAGCGCCTGAAGCGAGCGGGCGCGGCCCTCGTTGCGGCTGCGGCGGGCGGTGATGGAGGAGTAGAAGGTGGCGGTCTCGCGCTCGATGGTCTTGGTCAGGCGACGCAGGGATTCGGCCTCTTCCTCCAGCACCTTGGAGGACCATTCGTCGAACTCGACGAAGCCCTTGTTCAGGGTGCGGACCCGGCGGCCCTCAAGCCAGTGGACGGTGTTGGTGACGCGGTTCAGAAAGGCGCGATCGTGGCTGACGACCAGCAGGGCGAACCGGGCCTGGATCAGCTCGTTCTCCAGCAGTTCGATGGCCAGGATGTCGAGGTGGTTGGTCGGCTCGTCCAGCAGCAGCAGATCGGGTTCTTCGGCGAAGGCCTTGGCCAGCGCCGCACGGCGGGTTTCGCCCCCCGACAGGCCTTGGGTCGACTTCGCAGGGTTCAGGCCGAAGGTCTCCAGCCAGCTTTCGGCCGTCCAGGTCTCCGCCTCGCCCGACGACGCATAGTCCAGCAAAGTTTCCCCAGTGATGACCGGCTCTTGCGGCACATAGGCGAAGCGCATGGCGGACTGGATCGAGCGGTCGCCGCTGTCCGGCTCGATCAGGCCCATGACGACCTTCATCAGGGTGGACTTGCCCGCGCCGTTGCGCCCCACCAGGGCGGCGCGGCTGCGCGGTTCGACCGCAAGGTCGACGCCGTCGAAGAGGGGGCGCTGGCCGTCCTGAAGACGGACGTCCTTGAGTGCGACGAGAGGGGGTCTGGCTGCCATGGGCGGCCATATAGAGGAGGGGAAGGCTAACCGCCATCGACGTTGACGGTTAGCGGCCGACACGGTGTAGTTCGTGCGCGGTTTGCACGCGGGGGATGCAGGGATGGATATGACGTCGAACGGGCGCGGGGGCGCGCCAGAACGCAGGCCGGGGCGGATCTTCTACCTGCTGGCCGCGCTGCCGGCGATCTGCGGGATCGTGGCGATGGTCGTGCTGCTGGCGACGAAACTGCCGGCGCTGGACGACGGGCTGGAGCAGATCGTCGTGCCGGGCGGCCGCGATCTGGCCTTGAAGCCGGGCGACCACACGGTGTTTCTGGAATACCGCAGCGTCGTCGATGGGCGGGTCTATGTCGTCGAGGACGTGAACGGGCTGGCGGTAAAGGTCCAGGCGGCGGATGGAAAGGCGGTGCCGACGCGGACGCCAGGAGCCAGCTCGACCTATACGTTCGGCGGGCGCCAAGGGCAGTCGATCCAGGCGTTCCGCATCGACAGGGCCGGGACCTATCGCGTGTCGGGGGATTACGACGGCCGTGATGGACCGCAGGCCGTGATCGCCGTGGGGCAGGGCTTCATGACCGGGATGTTCGTGACCATCCTGTCGGCGTTGGGGGCGTTCTTCGGGGGCATATTCCTGTCGGTCATCGGCGTCGCCTGGGTAGCCTGGAGTCGACGGCGGACGCCGCGCTGACCTTGGCCATGGCGATGGATTGACAGTTACCGTCCGGTTGGTATGTAGCGCGGATGGATAGCACCACCCGCCGTCGCGCGCCTGACGACACCCGCGCCGAGATTATCGAAAAGGCGCTGGAGGTCGCCGCCGAGCTGGGTGCGTCAGGCTTTACGCTGGATGCGGTGGCGGCGCGGACGAGCGTCAGCAAGGGCGCCTTGCTGCATCATTTCCCCAGCAAGATCGCGCTGTTGGAAGGCATGGTCGATCATCTGGGGCGGATGCATACGGACACGATCCTGGCTGAGGCGGCGCGCGATCCCGAACCCTATGGCCGGAATGCGCGGGCCTATCTGAGGGCGACGGTCAATGAGCCGGTGACGCCGCAGGACGTCAGCATCGGTCGGGTCATCATGGCCGCCTGCGCCATCGATCCGGCGTTGGCGCAGCGCTGGAACGGCTGGATCGACAAGGTGAAGGTGGACGATCCCAGCGATCCGGTCGGGGCGGACGATGCCCTGATGCTGAGGCTGATCGCAGACGGGCTGTGGATGTCGGACCTGTTCGGCACCCATGCGGTGTCGCCGGAACAGAGACAGGCGCTGCTGTCGCTGCTGACGCCCGGCCATCCGATCACGGCGAACGACGCGTGAGTCTCGTGACGTGGGCCGCGCTGCTGGGCGCCATCGCGCTGGAGGTGGCGGGCACGACGATGCTGCAGGCCTCGCAGCAGTTTACGCGGGCCTGGCCCACGGCGGGTATGGCGGTCTGCTACGGCCTGGCCTTTTACCTGCTGTCGATCGCCTTGCGGCAGATGCCGGTGGGGATCGCCTATGCGATCTGGAGCGGGCTAGGGGTGGTGCTGATCTCGGTGATCGGGACGGTGGTGTTCCGCCAGCGGCTGGACCTGCCGGCCATGGTCGGGCTGGCGATGATCGTCGGCGGGGTCGTGGTGATCAACCTGTTCTCCAAGACGGTGGGGCATTGAGGCTGTGACAAGCGGCGGCGCGGCGCGTATGAGGCGCGCCATGCAGCCCTACTGGGAAACCAAGACCCTGACCGAGATGTCGCCTTCCGAGTGGGAGGGGCTGTGCGACGGGTGTGGGCTGTGCTGCGTGATCCGGTTCGAGGACGAGGATACGGGCGAGGTCATTCCGACGCGGGTGCATTGCAAGCTGTTCGACCCCAAGGCCTGCGCCTGTTCGGACTATGCGAACCGCAAGGCCCAGGTGCCGGACTGCATCAAGCTGACGCCCGGCAATATCGAGGCGTTGGAGTGGATGCCCAAGTCGTGCGCCTATCGCCGGCTGCACGAGGGGCGGCCGCTGGCGAAATGGCATCATCTGATCTCGGGCAGTCGCGAGACGGTGCATACGGCGGGCGTGTCGGTGCGGGGGCAGACGATCTCGGAGCTGTCCCTGGCCGAGCCGGAGGATGCGCTGGATTTCGAGGCGCCGGAATGGGCGGTCGAGCGGGGCCGGGAGTGATAGGGTAGCACCCCCTAGCCAGCGCAATGACGCTGGTTGAAAGGCTGCGAAAACAATCCGTTGGCGAATTATGTGGGCGTTCTTCCGGCCTGAGGACGCTGGTCCGCTATGGTTTGGGCATGACGGGAAATCAGGACGACGAAGAGGGCGGCTGCGGCGGCGCGCGCGAGACGGCTGCGTCCTGCGCCGGGTGGATGGAGCCCCTGTTCCTGATGATGAAGGCCAAGATCGAAGAGACGGCGAAAAGCGTCTGCGAGACCGACGTCAAGGACGCCGCCGTCGCCGAGAAGGTCGCGCGCCAGATCGGGGTGATCGCGCGGTCGGCCAAGGCGGTCGAGGCGATGCGGCTGCTGTGCCTGAGCGACAACGAAGAGGACGAGATGGGTGGACGAACCTACGACCCCGCCGAGGACGAGCGAATCCGACAGGAACTGGTCGTCGAACACGCGCGGCTTGATCGAATTCTGGAAGAGAAGAACGCCGAAGCTGCTGAAAGAGCGCGGGCTAAGGCTGCATCGCAATCACTGTCGGCTGGCGAAGCATCAGTTTCCGCCGACTGACGACGACCTGAAGACCTGGCTGCTGCTGGGCGGTCGGGGATCGGGCAAGACCTTCGCCGGGTCGGTCTGGATCGACATCATGGCGCGAGAGCTGCCCGGCATCACCCTGGCCCTGGTCGGCCCCGCCCTGCACGATGTGCGCGAGGTGATGGTGGAGGGGGCGTCGGGGATCAAGGCGCTGGCGGAGCCGGGCGACCGGCCGCGTTGAGAGGCGGGACGGCGTCGGCTGGTGTGGGGCAATCAATCGGCGGCCTATGCGTTTTCGGCCGAGGATCCCGACAGTCTGAGGGGGCCGCAGTTTCACGCCGCCTGGGCGGACGAATTCTGCGCCTGGCGACGGCCGGAAATGGTGCTGTCGAACCTGAGGTTTGGACTGCGGCTGGGGGCCTCGCCCCTGCTGGCGGTGACGACGACGCCCCGGCCGATCCCGGCGCTGAGACGACTGATGGCCGAGGCGGGGACGGTGACGGAACGGGCGGCGACGGCCCTGAACGCGCAGAACCTGTCGCCCGGCTTTCTGGCGCATCTGAACGACGTCTATGGCGGGACGCGGCTGGCGGCGCAGGAGCTGGAAGGCGTGGTGGTCGAGGGCGAGGGCGCCCTGTTCCGCATCGCGGATCTGAAGCGGGCCAGGGGCGCGCGGCCGGCCGAACTGGACCGGATCGTCGTGGCGGTCGATCCGCCGGCGACCGCGACCGGAGACGCCTGCGGCATCGTGGTCGTGGGGCGAAAAGGTCGCCACGCCTTCGTGCTGGCTGACCGGACGGTGCAGGGGCGCTCGCCCCAGAGCTGGGGCGGGGCGGTCAGCGCGGCCGCGCAAGAATTCGGCGCGCACGAGGTGGTCGCCGAGAGCAATCAGGGCGGCGACATGGTGCGCTCGGTCCTGGCCATCACCGCGTGTCCGTGCCGGATCGAGATGGTCCACGCGTCGCGGTCGAAGGCTGCACGGGCCGAGCCGGTGGCCCTGCTCTATGAACAGGGGCGGGTGGTCCACTGCGACGCCTTCGCGGCGCTGGAAGAAGAGATGCTGGCGCTGGGCAGCGAGGGCGGACCCAGCCCGGATCGGGCCGACGCCCTCGTGTGGGCGATCACGCGGCTGATGCTGGGGCCGCAGTCGGCGCCGAGGATAAGCCGGCTTTAGTGGACCAAGACCCGTCATTCCGGGGCGTCCGATGGACGAACCCGGAACCCAGGGGGCTTTTGAAAACGCTGGGGTCAGCGCCGAGGGGCGGCCCTGGCTTCCGGGTTCCGCGCGGGGCGCGGCCCCGGAATGACGACCGCATCTATTGCATAGGAGAGACGATATGCCGGCCATTCCCGAGCGGGACGGACTGTTGAATCATGGGCGCGACGCGGGCGGGCCGGCGAGGCGTGCGGCGGCTGTCACGCCCAGCGATACGGCCGACCTGACGACCTACGCCAAGGCGCTGTATGTCGGCGGGGCGGGCAATGTCCGTGTGCTGACGGTCGGGGCCGAGGATGGGGACGCCGTGACCTTCGCCAACCATCCGGTGGGGTGGTTGCCGGTGCAGGTGCGCCGGGTGCTGGCGACCGGGACGACGGCGATGCAGATCGTGGCGGCCTTCGACTGATGTCGGGCGTCGAGATCGGAGCGGCGACGGCGGCGCCGGGCGGGGTGCTGGGGCGGGCGCGGTTCTCCGTGCCCGATCTGCCCGTCTGGTCGGCGGCGGTCAGGACCATGCAGGCGGGCGGGCGCGAGGCGCGGCTGCTGTGCATCGGCGACAGCGTGACCCAAGGCTATGGCGCGGTCTCCGGCGGTTGGACGCCGAACGGTCGGGCGGGCGCCTGGCCCGAGCGGCTGGCGGCGATGATGAGCGGGCGGGGCCTGCCGGCGTCGGCGGCGTCGGTGGCGGGCGCCGGAGCGGCGGACGGGGCGAGCGGGGGTTATCCCGCCTATGATCCGCGCGTGACGATGGGCGCTGGATGGAGCGTCAACGCCCTGACCGGGATGGGCGGCAAGCTGTTTTCGGGCGCGGCGTCGTCGACGGGCGTCTGGAGTTTTCAGCCGAACGGGCCGGTCGATCGGTTCGATCTGTGGGCCGTGACCAACACGGCGCTGGGGGTGCTGACGGTCGAGACGGACGGGTTGGTGCGGGCGACCGTGAACACCACCAAGGCGGCGTCGATGGAGGTCACGACGGTGGCCTTTCCCGAGACGACCGGGCCGGTGAGCGTGCGCTGGGCCTCGGGCGGGGCGGTGTTCATCACGGGCGGGATCGCGTGGCGGTCGGACGTCAAGCGGGCGCGGGTGATCAATGCGGGGTGGGGCGGGGCCCGGATCGCGGACTGGATCACGACGGATCAGCCGTACCGGGCGTATGGCTCGATCCCGGCGGCGGCGCCTGATCTGTCGGTCGTGTGTCTGACGATCAACGACTGGAACGCGGGGACGGCGGTGGCGACCTACAAGGCCGGGCTGGGGACGCTGGTGGATCGGTGCCTGACGACGGGGGACGTGTTGCTGATGACCGGATGTCCGTCCGATCCGACCCAGGGCAAGGCGAGCTATGCAACGCAAGCCGC
Source organism: Brevundimonas sp. SGAir0440 (assembly GCF_005484585.1). Taxonomy (NCBI): domain Bacteria; kingdom Pseudomonadati; phylum Pseudomonadota; class Alphaproteobacteria; order Caulobacterales; family Caulobacteraceae; genus Brevundimonas; species Brevundimonas sp. SGAir0440. The sequence goes on from NZ_CP039435.1 coordinate 1,155,497, forward strand.
GATCCGCGATGCGGTTTTGGAGGTCGCGGCGACGCGAGGGTTGGCGGCGCCCATCGACGGGACGGCCCTGTTCGGCGGGAGTTTCGCCGGCGGGCTGATGTTCGATTCCGTCCATCCCAATGCGGCGGGCCAGGCGAGGATCGCCGAGGCTGTGCGAGCGCGGGTGATGATCTGAGGTTGTCGTGCGCGCTGGCGCGGTGATAACCGTGGCGGATGGGGGAGCGGTTCTACGGGGTGCAGGCGCTGCGGTTCGCGGCGGCGACGGCGGTGGTCGTCACGCACGCCGTGGATCTGGCCGGGACGCGGCTGGGGCTGGAGACCGCGCTGGCCGGTGGGACGCTGGAGAACTTCGGCGCCGTGGGCGTGGACGTGTTTTTCGTCATCAGCGGCTTCATCATCGCCACGACGACGCAGGGTCAGACGGGCGTGGGCGCGGCCGGGGCCTTTCTGTGGCGGCGGTTTCGGCGGGTGGCGCCGATCTACTGGCTGCTGTCGCTGCCGATCCTGATCGGGATGGCGCGGGGCGGGACGCTGAGCCCGGAGGTGGCGGCAGCGACGTTCCTGTTCTGGCCGTTCAGCGGGCTGGAGATGACGTTTCCGGCGCTGGGGCCGGGGTGGACCCTGTGTTTCGAAATGCTGTTCTACGCCGGGTTTGGGCTGGCGATAGCGGGCGGCCGGCGGGTCGGCTGGAGGCTGGTCGGGGCCTATGCGGCGATGCTGGCGGCCGGATTGGTCGTGGCGGCGCCGGTTCTGAGGTTCTGGGGCGCGCCGATCATTGTGGAGTTTCTGCTGGGCGTCGGGATCGCCTGGGTTTGGCGGTTCGCGCCGCCTCGGTTGGGGCTGTGGGCGGTCGGTCTGGCGATGCTCGGGTTCGGGCTGGGCCTGGTGGTCGGCTATGGCGGCATCGACGATGTGCGGGCGCTGAACGATCCGTGGAACGGGTTGAGGCGGGCAGTGATCTGGGGTCTGCCCAGCGCCCTGCTGGTGTTCGGCGTGGTGCGGATGGAGCGGACGGACCGGGCGCCGGGGCGGCTGTCGCAGGCGGCGGCCTTCATGGGGGATGCGTCCTATTCGATCTATCTGGTCCATGGGCTGGTGATCCGGGCTTTGGGGCGGATGTTCGAGAGCGGGATGGTCGCCCTGCCGGGGGATGCGGTGGTGGGGCTGACTGTGATCGCCAGTCTGGCGGCGGGGGCGGTCGTGCATGTGTGGATCGAGCGGCCGATGCTGAAACTTATGCGCCCCCTCTCCCGGCGGGAGAGGGCTTGAGCGTCCGAGAGCCTAGCGATCGGTCAACGCGAAAGGGTGAGGGGCAGGGGGTGCGAACTGGCCCGCCGGTCGACCCTCATCCGGCTCTTCGAGCCACCTTCTCCCACTGGGAGAAGGGACAAGACATCTGAGGAGATTGCGATGGTTTCGATCCGGTGGCCGTTCGGCCAGGCGAGGCGCACGGGCGCGCCTGAGGGCAAGGAGAGCCGGGCGGGCGGGGTGATCGCCTTGTCAGGGGTGGGGCGCCCGCGGTGGACGCCCAACGACTACGCCAGCCTGGCGCGCGAGGGCTATCAGAGGAATGCCGTGGCCTATCGCTGCATCCGCATGATCGCCGAGGCGGCGGCGTCGGCGCCGTTCGCGGTGTTCGTGGACGGGGTGCGCGACGATGCGCATCCGCTGGCGAAACTGATCCGCCGACCCAATCCCGAACAGTCGGGGGCGGAGCTGATGGAGGCGGTCTATGGCGCGCTGCAGGTGTCGGGCAACGCCTATGTCGAGGCGACCGGCGATGCGGACGGGGACGGGGCGCCGGACGAGCTGTGGGCGCTGCGGTCGGATCGGGTGAAGGTGGTTCCGGGGCGATCAGGCTGGCCCGAGGCGTGGGATTATTCCGTGGACGGACGGTCGGTGCGAATCGGGCGGGCGGCGGACGGCTGGGCGCCGGTGATGCACCTGAAGCTGTGGCACCCGCTGGACGACTGGTACGGGCTGTCGCCGCTGGAGGCGGCGGCGCAAGGGGTGGACGCGCACAATGCGGCCGGCGCCTGGAACAAGGCCCTGCTGGACAATGCCGCGCGGCCGTCCGGGGCGCTGGTCTATGGGGCGAGGAACGGCGAGCGGCTGACGGACGGACAGTTCGAGGCGCTGAAGGATCAGTTGTCGAACGTCTACGCCGGGGCGACCAACGCCGGGCGGCCGATCCTGCTGGAGGGCGGGATGGACCGGAAGCCGCTGAGCCTGACGCCGGCGGAAATGGATTTCACGGCCGGCAAACATGCGGCGGCGCGCGAGATCGCCCTGGCGTTCGGGGTGCCGCCGCAGCTGCTGGGGATACCGGGCGACGCGACCTACGCCAACTATCGCGAGGCCAATGCGGCCTTCTGGCGACAGACGGTGATCCCGCTGGTGCGCAAGGCGGCGGGGGCGATGACGGGCTGGCTGGGCGAACGGTTCGCGGGGTGTGAGATCCGGGCGGACCTGGATGCGGTCTCGGCCTTGCAGCCCGAGCGGGACGCCCTGTGGGCGCGGCTGGAGGCGGCGAACTTCCTGACGGACGAGGAACGTCGGCGGATGGCGGGGTTGGGGGCATGACCGAACATCACATCCGGCGCGTGCCGACGGCGCTGCTGATCGCCGTCGTGGTGCAGACGGTGGGCGGCCTGGTCTGGGCCGGGGGCGCCGCGGCGCGGATCGCGACGCTGGAGCAGCGGGTCGGGGAGCAGAGGCTGGTCGCCGAACGGCTGGCGCGGCTGGAGGTCCAAGGCGAGGCGACGGCGGCGGCCGTGGAGCGGATCGAGCGGCGGTTGGAGGGGGCGAGATGAGTGGCGAGTGGCGAGTGACGAGTGGCAAGAAAGCGGAGCGAGGTGAGAAGCGCTCGCCACTCGCTACTCGCCACTCGCCACTTCTTATAGAAGGCTACGCCTCGCTGTGGGGCGTGGCGGATCTGAACGGGGACGTGTTGCAGGCGGGGGCGTTTGCGGACAGTCTGGCCAGGACGGGGGTTGAGGGGGTGCGGATGCTGAACCAGCACGATGCGCGGGCGCCGGTCGGGGTCTGGGAGCAAATCGTCGAGGATGCGCGCGGCCTCTTCGTGCGCGGCCGGATCGAGGACTGGTCGGCCGAGGCGCGGTTCGCCGGGGCGCTGAGCCGGGCCGGGGCGCTGGACGGGCTGTCGATCGGCTACCGCACGGCGCGGGCCCGGCGTCAGGGACGCTTAAGGGTGCTGAGCGCGGTCGAGCTGTGGGAGGTGTCGCTGGTGACGTTCCCGATGCTGCCGGGGGCGCGGTTCAGTTGTTGCGATCGTAATGCTCACGACCCATGCGGCGGAGGTCTTCGAGTGTCTGGCCATCAGGCGGTTTGATGTAAGCTGTTGCGGGCGGTTGATCGTCGGCACATCTGTTTTTCAGGTTTTCCGCGCCGCCAAGAAGATTGAAGCCGCCCAAGTCGTTGCGCCGCAGCTTCCAGCGACGCGAGCCAAGATCGTCGCGGTAGCCTGTGTGTAGTACAGCCAGAACGGTCAGGCTTCCGCGGCGGACATCGCCAAAGTGAGTTCGGCTGACGTCTAGATCAACTATCCATGGCCAACTGATTACGATGCAATCGTCAAGACAATCGGGGAACACGGTCGGTGTTTGCGACGAGATGTGAGCCGAGACTTCGGCGTCATAGCATTCTGCGTCTTGGGCTAACACTCTGTCGATATCGCAGACTAAACCTGCCGTGACCACCATCAGTGCGGCGAGCAATAGACGGGTCATTCGATCATTCATCTTGTTTAGCCGGTGCTCATTAGGTGAGCCCTTATGTCGGCGCAGTAGAGTGTCGCAACGTTTGCCGTTGCTGCCAAGCGCGGTTCAGTTTGGCTTGAGGGCTTGGAAGACGCCGTTGCGGTCGAGGGTTTCGGCGAGGGCGGCCATCTGGGCGCGGCCCTTCTTGCCGTGGAGATAGCGCAAGGCCCAGCCGGCGAGCACCAGGCCGAAGATCCAGCCGACGTGCAGCACCAGGTGGGCGAACAGGATGAAGACGGCCGCCAGCGCATAGGCGCCGAGATAGACCAGCGCCAGCTGGCCGCCGCGCGAGGCCGTGGGGTTGGACAGGCCGGCGATGATCTCGGCCAGACCCGGTGAGGCGGCGGCGGACGGCAGGGCGTGATCGGCGGGCTTTGAGGCCGGTTGGGGCGCGGGTTTGGGTTGGGCTTTTGGCGCGGCTTGGGCGGCGGGCGCAGAGGCCGGCCGGGCGCTGGGCTTGGGCCTGGGCGGGATCGGATCTGGCGCGCGCCGGGCGGGACGGAACAGGATCGAGCGGCCGGCTTCGTCGACGGTGAAGACCTCTTCGAAGGCGGTGGTCGAGAAGTCGATGGCGCGGGTGTCCTGGCCATAGCTCTGGCCATGCAGGGCCGTCAGCCGGCCCTGGCGCAGCTCGATCTGGAAGCCGACGGGGTCGGGCAGGCCGGCGACCATGGCATGGACGGTGCCGAACAGGCCGGTGGCGTCCGGGTTGGCGGCCAGACGGTTCGCATCGACGACGATCTGGGAATAGAGGCCGGCGCCGGTGTTGCGACGCAGGCCCGGCGAACTGGCGGCGACCTGGGCCCGCAGGTCCGGCACGCTGTCGCCCATCTGCCAGATCATCGCGTCCATGACGGCGCTTTCGAGGGGCGTCAGATGGGACATGGGGCGGGCGTCACAGAGCAGGGAAGGGGCGACGACCTGAAGCTTTCGCCTCAGCGACGTAGTGATCGTTCATCTTGCGCAGCTGTGCTCGAAGGAAAAGCAGCAAGGCCAGTACAAACAAGGTCGTGAAGACAGGCCAATACGGGATGGTCGGTATCCCCAAGTGGCTCAGGAAACCCAGCGGGTCGCGCAAGCCCGCCACCGCGCAGAACATGATCCACACGGAAATGGACACGACGTCGATGATGTTGTCGGTCCTTTTGGACGGCGGAGCGCCCCATCGCGCAATCAACGCCTGGATGGAGCGTGGCACGGTTTCGATAGGCGGTTTCTTGGTGACGAGCAGGAATTCGCCGAGAGGAACAGGATCGAGTTCGTGGGATGTCTGAAGACGCTGTAGCGGAGATAGGCGACGCGCAAGCGCGCGCCGTTTGCGACGTGCGACGAAGGCGAGGCCATATTGAAGGCCCAAGGCGCCAAAGATCGCCAGCACGGGCAATGCATAGACGATTTCGGGAACCGACCCTTCGTAGTGGTTCAAGATGGCGACGGCCGTTAGCGGTACGAACGGCGCCCCTATCCAGATGAGCTTGAGCAGCCAGGAGCGCTGCAGGCCTGCCACCAGTTTCGAGGTCGTGTCGGTCACGCCTCGACCCTAACCGCAACACGCGGTTCTTCAACCGGAGATATCATGAAAGAGACCAAACAGGCTTCGGGCCAGCCCGAGGCGCGCGATGTCGTGCGCGAGATGATGGCGGCGTTCGAGGCGTTCAAAGGGGCGAACGACGCCCGGCTGGGCGAGATCGAGCAGAAGGCGGCGGCCGATGTGCTGCTGGAGGAGAAGGTGGCGCGCATCGACCAGGCGGTCGCCTCGGCCCAGGCGCGGCTGGACCGGGTGATGAGCCAGAGCCGTCGTCCGGCGATCGGCGGCGAACCGGCCGAGCCGGCGTCTGCGCCCGAGGCGAAGGCGGCGTGGGACGGGTATTTGAAGACAGGCCAGTCTGGCGCGCTGGAGGTCAAGGCGGGCCTGTCGGGCGGCGCGACCTCGGGCGGCTATGTCGTGCCTTATGAGACCGAGCGGGCCATCGAGCGTCGGCTGATGGCGGCCAGTCCGATGCGCGAGATCGCGACGGTCAGGACCGTGGCGGCCGGCGTGTTCCGTAAGCCGGTGTCGACGGCGGGCGTGGCCTGCGGCTGGGTGGCGGAGACGGCCGCGCGGCCCGAGACGGACCCGGCGACCCTGGCCCTGCTGGAGTTTCCGTCGGCCGATCTCTACGCCAATCCGGCGGCGACGCAGGCCCTGCTGGACGACGCCATGGTCGATCTGGACGAATGGCTGGCGGCCGAGGTCGAGGACGCCTTTGCGGCGCAGGAGACCCAGGCCTTCATCAATGGCGACGGAGTGAACAAGCCCAAGGGGCTGCTGTCCTATCCGACCGTGGCGGACGCGGGCCAGGCCTGGGGTCAGATCGGCTATGTCCCCTCTGGCGCGGCGGGCGGCTTTGCGGCGACCAGTCCGGCGGATCGCCTGATCGACCTGATCTATGCGCCCAAGGCCCAGTACCGACCGAACGGCCGGTTCGTGATGAACCGCAAGACGGTCTCGGCCGTGCGCAAGTTCAAGGACGCGGACGGCAACTATATCTGGCAGCCGGCGACGCGGCTGGGCGAGACGGCCAGCCTGCTCGGCTATCCGGTCACCGAGATCGAGACCATGCCGGACGTGGCGGCCAACAGTCTGTCGATCGCGTTCGGGGACTTCCAGCGGGGGTATCTGATCGTGGATCGGGCGGGCGTGCGCGTGCTGCGCGATCCCTATTCGGCCAAGCCCTATGTGCTGTTCTACACGACTAAGCGCGTGGGGGGCGGGGTGCAGAACTTCGACGCGATCAAGGTGATGAAGTTCGCCGCGACGTAGTCGCGGAGTGACGAGTGGTCAGTGGCGAGTGGTCGCTCGCCGCTGACGTTTGAAACGGCGTTGGGGCTGGGTAGGCGTGGCGGTCTCGCCACTCGCCACTCGTCACTCGCCACTTCCGAGCGGAGCGAGGTTTGATATGGCGCAGCCGGTGACGGTGGCGGAGGCGAAGCTGTTTCTGAGGGTCGAGCACGAGGTCGAGGACGGCTTGATCCAGACCCTGATCGCGGCGGCGCAGGCGAGGGTGGAGGCGGATGTGGGATTGAGCCTGACGTCCACTTCGCCCGCGCCGCTGAGGCTGGCGATCCTGATGCTGGTGCTGCGGGCCTATGAGCGGGGCGAGGCGGTGGAGATCGAGCGGGTGGAAGGCTGGATCGCGCCATACCGCGTGGTGCGACTTTGACTGGGCGCTATCGGCCTTCGGCCTACTTGAGCGCCGACATGAGGATCCTGGCGGGGTTGTTTCAGCCGGTGAAGGCCGAGACGCCGTATGGCGGGCGCAGCGTGTCGTTCGAGGCTGTGGGGTCCGCCTGGCTGAAGTGCGGGGCGCGTCGGCGCACCGAACGCGGCGAGGGCGATCAGCGGCGGACGGTCGAGACGATGGGCGCCGAGGCGCGGGCGGACGCCCGGCTGTCGGTCGGTCGCGTGCTGCGGTTCGGCGGGGCGGACTGGCGGATTGTCTCGGTCGAGGACGTGCGGCCGGGGCGGTCGAAGCTGGATCTGGAGCGGGTGCGATGAGGGATCATGAAAGCGCGCTGCAGAAGGCGGTGCTGGCGGCGCTGAAGGGGGACGCGGCGGTGCAGGCCCTGCTGGGCGGGCGAATGTTCGACTTCGCCGCTTTCGGGGCGCCGGAGGACGCCGCGTTTCCGCATCTGGTGATCGGGCGGTGCGAGAGCCGGCCGGTGGCGGCCGACGGGGGCGGGGTCGAGCAGAGGCTGACCCTGACGGGCGTGTCGCGGTTCGCCGGTTCGGAAGAGGCCAAGGCGGTGGCGGCGGCGGTTCGGGCCTGTCTGCACGAGGCCATGCTGGAGGCCGACGGGGTGCGGACGTCGACGCTGAGGGCGACGTTCGCGGACGTGTTCCGCGCGGGCGACGGGCGGCGGACCTATGCGGTCATGCGGCTAAGGGCGGTGACGGAAGAGGTGAGTGGTGACGCGTGAGTCGTGAGTGGCGACGACGCTTGCCGGCGCGCAATCACCCGTCACGAGTCACAATTCACGACGAGAGGGAGAGACAGAAATGACCGCACAAGCGGGCAAGGACATGTTGCTAAAGATCGAGGGCGCCCCAGTGGCGTCTCCGGGCGTGTTCACGACGGTGGCGGGGCTGAGGGCGCGGACGATCTCGCTGAACGCCAAGACGGTGGATGCGACCGACGGCGACAGCGCCGGGCGGTGGCGCGAGCTGCTGGCGGGCGCAGGTGTGAAGTCGGCGGCGGTGTCGGGGCAGGGCATCTTCCGCGATGCCGCCTCCGATGCGCTGGTGCGCGAGGCCTTCTTCGATCAGGCGGCGAAGCGGTGGCGGCTGATCGTGCCGGACTTCGGCGTGCTGGAGGGGCCCTTCCTGGTGGCGGCGCTGGAATACGCCGGCGAGCACGAGGGGGAGGCGACGTTCGCGCTGAGCCTGGCCAGCGCCGGGGCCATCGGGTTCAGCGCGATATGAACGGCGTGCGGGGCGAGGCCGCGGTGATCCTGGCCGGCGTGCGGCGTCGGGCCTGTCTGACGCTGGGGGCGCTGGCGGAGATCGAGACGGGGCTGGGCGTCGATGGGATGGCGGCGATCGCAGAGCGAATGAAGACGCTGTCGGCGCGGGATCTGATGGTGGTGCTGGCGGCGGTCTTGCGCGGGGGCGGGGAGGTCGAGCCGGAGGTGGCGGCGGTCGATCCGCGCGAAGCGGCGGTCGCGGTGGCGCAGGCGTTTGCGGCCGCTGCACGATGACCCCGTGGGGCGAGATGTTGCGGCTAGCGGCGGCGATGGGCGTGGCGCCCGAGGCGTTCTGGCGGCTGTCGTTGAAGGAGTGGCGGATGTTGACGCAGGCGCCGCGCGGCACGGCCCCTTTGGGACGCGAGGGGCTTGCGCGATTGATGGAGGGTTGGCCGGATGGCGGATGAGTTCGGGCGAGACGGGATCGATCAGGTCGCGCTGAGAGCGGCCGAAGCCGGGGCGGCGCTGGAGGCGTTGAAGGCGCCCGCGCAGGAGGCGGCGGACGCCATCGAAGCGGCGTTCGGGCGGGCGGGCGACAGCCTGACGCGATCGCTGGCGCGGGCGGCGGCGGACGGGGAGGTGTCCCTGGCGGAACTGGCGCGGGCGGTGCTGAATGCGGTCAATGCGGCGGCCGGGGCGAACGGCGGCGGCTTGAGCGCGGCGATCCAGTCGGTGATGTCCAGTTTCGGCGGGGCGCGGGCGGACGGCGGGCCGGTGCTGGGCGGCGCCGCCTATCTGGTCGGCGAGCGCGGGCCGGAGGTGTTCCGACCGGCGACGGGCGGCGAGATCGGGCCGGTCGGCGGCGGGGGCGTGACGGTCAATGTGGCGGTGGACGGCGGGGCGCCGGCCCTGCTGCGGTCCGAGGCGCAGATCGCCCAGATGCTGGCGCGGGCCGTCAGCCTGGGCGCCAGGCGGATGTGACGACGGGTGGATGGTGAGTGGTGAATCGTGATTGGGGATGCGGTGTTGGCAAACGCGCCACCTTCCGCTCACGATTCACGCATCACGATTCACCCGTGAAAGTTCACTCGCCCTTCGGGTTCGGGCCGAAGCGGTTCTCGCCCTTCTGGCTGTCGACCAGACCGATCCACAGCAGGAAGGCCAGGCCCAGCAGGCCAGCGATCGCGAACAGGCCGAAGGCCGGGCCCATCAGGGCGAAGACGGCGGCCGGGTTGCCCTCGTAGTAGTCCTCCGAATAGCCGTTGGCGACGTGGGCGGCGATGATCATGGCGAAGCCGGCGATGACGGCCACGACCGAGCCGACCCAGGGAATGGCGATCAGCCAGCCGGTCTTGCCCATGTCGTGCAGGCGCTTCACCGAAATGGCCAGGTTGGGCCATATCAGGACCAGGCCGAACAGGTTGATGATCGGGATCCAGCTGATGACAACGTTGACGCCCAGCAGGATCAGCCAGCCGATCCAGAAATGGCTGCGGCGGATGCGACCCTCGAAGGACAGGAACAGCTTCTGCCAGTCGAAACCGGCGACAGCGGTCGAGGTCGAGCTGGCGTAACCGCCGGCGACGCCGGTTGTGGTCGGCGAACCCGCCAGAATCAGGATCTGGGTGGCGGCGGCGCCTTCGGGGACGAAGTCGACGCGGACGCCGGCGGCGGGCACGGCGGGCGATTGCAGCGCGGCCGAGGTGAAGTCGTAACGGGCGCCGTCGTCGCCGCTGATCAGACCGACGCCGGTCGAGGCGTCGTAGCTGAGAATTTCACCGCGCACTGAGATCTCCATGACTGGCGCCACGTCCGGCGCGGCGGCAACATTGCCGACCCGTGCAATCCCAGCAACCCGAAAAGGTCAAGCTGGCCGATCCTGACGCGTTTGTAATGCGGGCGATCCCTTGGGCGGCGCACCGTGGACGTTCGCGTCGGGCTGCGAGGGCAGGAGGCTGACGATGAAGGTGAACAGGCCGCCGACATAGGGGACGAGGCTGATCAGGATCAGCCAGCCGCTGAGCCCGACATCGTGGAAGCGGCGGATGGTGACGCAGACGTAGGGAACAATCAGCGCGAAATAGACCAGGGCGACGATGCAGATCCAGGCGACGCCCCAGGCCTCCATATCGTAGCCGGCCTCGGCATCGAGGACGGCAAGGCCGATGATCGGCATGAAGGCGAGCATCAGGATCAGGAAGTGGAACAGGGCGAAGGACCAGTATTCCTTTCGCCGCGCCCGGCCGTGGCCCTCGATATAGAGGTCGGTGACGCACCGGACGAAATAGCCCCACACGCCCAGGTCCGGTTCGGGGGCGTATAGGGCCGGCCCCAGAGGGCCGTCACGCAGGACCATCAGGCTGAGCGCCTGGGCGTCCTGAACCACGAAATCGACGCGGCGGCCGGGTTCGAGACCGGCGGCGGCCGAGGTGAAAGCGTAGCGCTGCAAGTCGTCGCCGCTGATCAACCCCTCGCCGGTCGTGGGATCGTAGCTGAGAATTTCGCCGCGCAAGGCCGTGTCTCGCAAAGACGCGGCAGGGGCGCCGCCGCCAAGGTGTGGACCGGGCGGGCGGCATTGCACAACAGGAGAGTGTTGATGGACGCCTTTCACGAGGTGCGCCTGCCCGCGCGGCTGGCGTTCGGTTCGACCGGCGGGGTGGAGCGAAGGACGGAGATCACGATGCTGGCGTCGGAGTTCGAGCGGCGCTCCACGCCCTGGGCGCTGGGGCGCAGACGGTATCTGATCGGGGCGAACCTGAGGTCGCTGGACGACATGGCCGAGCTGGTCGCCTTCTTCGAGGCGCGGCGGGGGCGGCTGTACGGGTTCCGGTTCAAGGACTTCGCCGATTTCAAATCATGCGCGCCGGGCGGGGTGGTGGCGGCGGCCGATCAGGTGCTGGGCGTGGGCGACGGGGTTCGGACCGCGTTCGATCTGGTGAAGCGCTACGGCGATGTGGAGCGGTCGATCGTCAAGCCGGTCGAGGGATCGGTGCGGATTGCAGTCGGCGGTGTCGAGACGACGGCCTTCGCGGTCGACTTCGCGACCGGGCGGGTGACGCTGGAGCGCGCGCCGGAGGCGGTCGTCGCGGTGACGGCTGGGTTTCAGTTCGACACGCCGGTGCGGTTCGACTCGGACCGGATCGAGACGACGCTGGAGAGCTTCGAGGCCGGACGGATGGCGGCGGTTCCGCTGATCGAGGTTCGGACGGGCGCGTGAGGGGTGACTCGTGAATCGTGACTGGGGCGGGAGCACGCCCGGCAAGGTCACGAGTCACGGCTCACGATTCACGCCCTCATGGCGAGGACGACGATGAGGAACATGACGGAAGAAATGGCCGCCCGCATCGAGAGCGGGGCGGCGACGCTGTGCCATGTCTGGCGGCTGCAACGGGCCGACGGCGTGGCGATGGGGTTCACCGATCACGACCGGGACCTGATGGTGGACGGGGTCGTCTGTCAGGCGGCGAGCGGCTGGACGGCGGGGGCGGGCGAGAGCGCGGTCGGGCTGGTGGCGGGGGTGGTTTCAGCGGCGGGCGTGCTGGACGACGCGGCGATCACTGAAGGGGATGTGGCGGCGGGTCTGTTCGATGCGGCGACGGTCGAACTGTGGCGCGTGGACTGGGCGCGGCCTGATCTGAAGGTGCGGCTGTGGTCGGGGGCGCTGGCGAAGATCCGGCGGCAGGGGGAAAGCTTCGTCGCCGAGCTTGAAGGGCCGCTAGCCAAGCTGGAGCGAGTGGTCGGGCGGACCTATGGGCGGATGTGCGATGCGCGGCTGGGAGACCAGAGATGCGGGGTCGCGGCGCCGGCGGGGCGGGTCTGCGACAAGCGGTGGGAGACCTGCGTCGGGACGTTCGGGAATGGCGCGAACTTTCGCGGATTTCCGGACGTGCCGGGGGACGATTTCCTGACGGCCTATCCGGCCGGAAGTGCGCGCAACGACGGCGGGAGCCGGCGGTGAACGGGAGTGCGGTGGTGGTGTCCGCCCGGTCCTGGCTCGGCACGCCGTATCGGCATCAGGCCAGCGTGAAGGGCGTGGGCGCGGACTGTCTGGGCTTGGTGCGCGGGGTGTGGCGCGAGGTGGCAGGCGAGGAGCCGCAGGTCCTGCCGGCCTATTCGGCGGACTGGGCCGAGGTCGGCGGGCGCGAGACGCTGCTGGAGGCGGCGGCGCGGTGGATGCGGCCGGTTGCGGTCGATCAGATGCGGCCGGGCGATGTGTTGCTGTTTCGCATGTCGCCGGGGGCGGCGGTGAAGCACTGCGCCATCCTGAGCGAGCTCGACGGACCGGAGCCGAGGATGATCCACGCCTATTGGGGACGCGCGGTGGTCGAGAGCTGGATGGGCGTGTGGTGGCGAAGACGGCTGGCGGCCGTGTTCCGGTTTCCTGTCCCCGGTTCGGCCTCGGCGGCGTGCGCCGCCTCGTTGACCGAGGATGACGGAGTTTAAAGGCATGGCGCAAGTCGTTTTGAGCGCGGTCGGGCAGTCGGTCGGCGGGCCGGTCGGGCGGATGATCGGCGCGACCCTTGGGCGGGCGATCGACAATCGGGTGGTGGGGTCGCTGGGTCCGGCGCGGCAGGTGGGGCCGAGGCTGGAGACGTTGAAGGTCCAGGGGACAGCGGAAGGCGCGCCGATGGCCTGCGTCTTCGGACGGGCGCGGGTGACGGGTCAGGTGATCTGGGCGGCGCGGTTCCTGGAAGGCAAGAACAAGGGACGGGCGGGCAAGGGTGGTCCGAAGACGGTCGACTATGTCTATTCGCTGAGCTTCGCCGTGGCGCTTTGCGAAGGCGAGATCGACGGGGTCGGGCGGGTCTGGGCCGACGGGCGTCTGATGGACATGACCGGCGTGGTGATGCGGGTGCATCGCGGGGGCGAGGACCAGACGGCGGATCCGCTGATCGAGGCGGTGGAACGTGATGCGCCCGCCTATCGCGGGACGGCCTATGTGGTGTTCGAGGACCTGCCGCTGGGGCCGTTCGGGGACCGGGTTCCTCAGCTGAGTTTCGAGGTGTTCCGGCGGCCGAGGGGGCAGGCGCCCCGGCTGGAGGATATGCTGGAGGGGGTGTGTCTGATCCCCGGCGCCGGGGAGTTCGCCCTGGCGACCGAGGCGGTGTTGCGCCGCGAGGGGCTGACGCGGACGACGGCGGAGAATGTGCATAACGGCGAAGGGCGGGCGGACCTGCTGGTCTCGCTGGATCAGCTTCAGGCGCAACTGCCGAACCTGAAGCGGGTCAGTCTGGTGGTCGGGTGGTTCGGCGGCGATCTGAGGGCGGGCGAATGCCGCGTGCGGCCGGGCGTGGAGCGGCGCGACAAGCCGACCGAGCCGATGGACTGGTCCGTGGCGGGGGTGGGGCGCGCAGACGCCTATGTCGTCAGTCAGGCGGACGGGGCGCCGGCCTACGGCGGGACGCCGTCGGACGGGAGCGTGCGTCAGGCGATCCGCGAGCTGAAGGCGCGGGGGCTGGAAGTGACCCTGTATCCGTTCGTCTTCATGGACTGCCCCGGCTATCCGTGGCGGGGGCGTGTGGCGGGCGTCGATGGAGCGGGGGCGACGTCGGAGATCGCGGCGCTGTTCGGCGGCAGCGAGGATTGGGGGCTGCGGCGGATGGCGCTGCACTATGCCCGGATCGCAGCGGATGAGGGGGCGGACGGCCTGTTGATCGGGTCGGAGATGCGCGGCGTGACCTGGACGCGGGATGCGGCCGGGGGTTTTCCCGCGGTCGATCAGTTCCGGGCGCTGGCGGCGGAGTGTCGGGCGGTGGTCGGGCCGGGCGTGAAACTGTCCTATGCGGCGGACTGGAGCGAATATTTTGGGCGGCAGACGGGCGGGGAGGTGGTGTTCCATCTCGATCCGCTGTGGGCCGACGCGAACATCGATCATGTGTCGATCGACTGGTATCCGCCGCTGAGCGACTGGCGAACGGGCGACGGTGGCGTGGATGCGGCGACGTTCGGCGGGGCGGCGGATCCGGCCTATCTGGCGGCGGGCGTCGCGGGCGGGGACGGGTTCGACTGGTATTACGCCAGCACGGCGGATCGGGCGGCGCAGGTCAGGACGCCCATCGTCGACGGGGCGTATGGCGAGGACTGGGTGTTTCGGCCCAAGGACCTGAAGGGCTGGTGGTCAAACCCGCACCATGACCGGCCGGGCGGGGTGCGGAGTGCTGTGCCAACAGCCTGGATCCGGGGATGAAGCCGCTGCGGTTGTCGGAGTTCGGCTGCGCGGCGGTGGACCGGGGCGGCAATGCGCCGAACCTGTTTCAGGATGTGAAGAGCAGCGAGAGCCGACTGCCGCCGGGGTCGACCGGCGCGCGCGACGATGCGGTGCAGCGGGCGGCGCTGGAGGCTGTGCTGGGGCATTTTGCGACGGCTGAGAACAATCCGGTTTCGGAAGTCTATGGCGGGCGGATGCTGGAGGCGGCGGACGTCTGGTGCTGGGACGCGCGACCCTATCCGGCCTTTCCCGCGAGGGCCGATGTCTGGGCCGACGCAGGGGCTTGGCGGGCCGGGCACTGGCTGAACGGACGGCTGGCGGGCGACGGGCGCGATCTGATCGAGGCGGTGCTGTCGCGAGGCGGGTTGTCGCCCGAAGAGATGGCGATCGAGGGCGTCGAGGGGGCGGCGGCCGGCTATGTCATCGACCGGCCGATGCGGACGCGCGATGCGCTGGAGCCCCTGCTGGCGGCGTTCGACGCCGTGGCGGCCGAGCGGGACGGGAAGGTCGCAGTCCTGGGGCGAGTGGAGACGGTGGTCGAGATCGCGGGCGAGGCGCTGGCTCTGCCCGACAGCGGGGCGGCGGAAACGGCGACGCGGACGCTGGAGCCCAGGGCGGGCGAGGCGCGCGTGCGGTTCATCGACGAGACGGCGGACTATCAGACCGGGGCGGTGGTCGTGCGGTCGGACGATGCGGCGGCGACGGCGGGCGGGGTCGATCTGGACTTGCCGCTGGTGTGCGGCAGCGGGCTGGCGAAGGCGGCGGCGCAGCGGGCGCTGGACGGCGAGGGTGTGGAGACGAGAACGCTGGCGCTGGGGCCGCTGGAGGCCTTGCGGCTGGAGCCAGGAGACGGGGTGCGGCTGGAGGGTTGACCGGACGACTGGCGCGTGGTGCGGGTCACGTCGGACGAGACGCCATCGGCGGTGCTGGAGCCGGTGACGGCCCGGCGGGTGGTCGAGGATGACGGCGTCTGGCGCGGGGGTGAGACGCCAGTCGTGGTCGGCGCGCCGTTTCTGAGGGTATTGGACCTGCCGCCCTTGATGGGGCGTGAGGCGGACGCTCGGCCCTTGATCGCCGTGGCGGCCGAGCCTTGGCGGACGATGCGGCTGCATGCGGGGCCGACCGCAGAGACTCTGACGGCGAGGGGCGATGTGGAGACGCCGGCGACGGTCGGGGTGCTGCTCGAGGCGCTGGGGCCGGGCGTGCGGCACCGCTGGGACGAGGCCAACGCCCTGGTGGTGCGGGTCGAGGGCGAGGCGCCGCAAAGCGCGGTCGAGGCGGCGGTGCTGGGCGGCGGCAATGCGCTGGCGGTCGAGACGGTCGTAGGCTGGGAGATCGTCCAGTATCGGTCGGCGGCGCTGGTCGGGCCAAGGACTTGGCGGCTGACGGGTCTGTTGCGCGGGCAGCAGGGGACCGAAGTGGAGATGCGGGCGGGCGCCGGGGCGGGGGGCGTCGTGGTGTTTCTGGACGACCGGCTGGCGCGCGCGGAGATCGGGCGGGGCGAGCGAGGACTGCCGCTGGTCTGTCGTGCGGGACCGGCTGGCGCTGCGCCGAGCGGTACGGGGTTCAGCGAGACCCTGTTCGTGGCGAGGGGCGTGCATGATCGGCCGTGGTCGCCGTGCGGCCTGATGGTCGAGACGTCGGCCGAGGGTCTAGCGATCCGATGGACGCCGCGTGTGCGGCTGTTCGGCGACAGTTGGGATGGGGAACCGACAACGGTCGATTCGATGCGGTTCCGGCTGCGTGTGCGGGACGGAGATGTCGTGGTGCGGACAATGGAGGTGGAGGGCGTGTCGGGCTTCTATGCAGCGACCGACTTGGCGGCGGACTTCCCAGAAGGCGCGACATCGATGGCGCGGATCGCCGTGGCGCAGTGGGGCGAGGGGTTCGGGTGGGGCTCAGAAGCAGAGGTGGAGGCGGAAATCCGGCGGCTCTAATGAAATAGGGCGGGTCCAGCCCTTTGCGCGGGGCGGGGCATGGCTTAACTGACGGCCTCTCGACCTTTTTCAGCTGGAGCGACAACGGACGTGGCAGGCGACCCCTACAAGGAACTGGGCGTTTCAAAGGGCGCGAGCGCGGACGAGGTCAAGAAGGCGTATCGCAAGCTCGCCAAGGAGCTGCATCCCGACAAGAACCCCGGCGACAAGATCACCGAGGACAAGTTCAAGCGGGTGACGGCGGCCTTCGACATCCTGGGCGACAAGGAAAAGCGCGCCAAATACGACGCGGGCCAGATCGACGGCGACGGCAACGAACAGTATCGCGGCTTCGGCGGGGGCGGTCGCGCCGGCGGCAGCCCGTTCGGCCAGGGCGGCAATCCGTTCGGACAAGGCGGCGGACCGGGCGGCCGCGCCAACTTCGAAGGCGTTGATCTGGACGAGCTGTTCGGCATGTTCGGCGGGGGCGGGCGTCAGCGCGGCGCAAGGGACTTCACCTCACGCGGTCAGGACGTGAAGGCGACGCTGGACATCAGTCTTGAAGACGCCATCGCCGGGGCGACGCGGCGGATTCAGTTCTCGGACGGGCGCACCCTGGACGTGACTATTCCCAAGGGCGCGTCGGAAGGCCAGACGATCCGCCTGCGCGGTCAGGGATCGCCGGGGCGCGGGGCCGAGAACGGCGACGCCCTGATCGAACTGAGGATCGAACCGCACCCCATCTACAAGCGCGACGGGGCGGACCTGACAATGGACCTGCCGGTGTCGGTGCCCGATGCGGTGCTGGGCGCCAAGGTGCGGGTGCCGACGCCCGAGGGCGTGGTGCAGATGACGCTGCCGGCAGGATCGAACTCGGGCAAGGTGCTGAGGCTGAAGGGCCGCGGCGCGTTTGCGCAAGGCAGGCGCGGCGATCTGCTGGCGCGGGTGATGGTGACGCTGCCCGATGCGCCGGACGCCGAACTGACCGCCTTCGCCGAGGATTGGCGGGCCAAGCGGCCCTATACGCCGGGGCGGTGAGCGCGCTCAAGCAGCGCGAAGCGCGGTAGCGCCAAAGGAAAAGAGCATGAGCACGAAGCCTGATGTTAAGCCCGCGCGGCCGTGGTTTTCGGCAGGGCCGACGGCGAAGCGGCCGGGCTATGCGCTGGGCGGATTGCCGTCCGATCTGCTGGGACGCGGCATCCGCGCGCCGGAGGTGGTCGAGCGGTTCGCGCATGGCCTGCGGCTGACACGCGAGGTGCTGGAAGTGCCCGACAGCCATGTGATGCTCTACACGCCAGGGTCGGACACAGGCGCGGTCGAGGCGGCGCTGTGGGGCATGCTGGGCGCGCGGCCCGTGCAGGTCATGGCGTTCGAGAACTTCGGCCTGACCTGGCTGGCGGACGTGAGGGATCATCTGGGGCTGGATCCCGAGGCCCTGACGGCGCCGTGGGGCGAACTGCCGGATCTGAGCCGGGCCGACTGGTCCAAGGACGTGGTGTTCCCGTGGAACGGCACGACCTCGGGCGTGCGCGTGCCGGACGCCGGCTGGATCGCCGACGATCGCGAGGGGCTGGCGATCTGCGACGCGACCTCCGCTGCCTTCGCCATGCCGCTGCCGTTCGACAAGCTGGATGTCGTGACCTTCAGCTTCCAGAAGGCTCTGGGCGGCGAGGCGGGCATCGGGGTGATGGTGCTGTCGCCGCGCGCGGTCGAGCGGCTGGATACGTACCGGCCGGATCGGGCGATTCCCAAGCTGTTGCGGCTGACGGACGGCAAGGGACGGTTCGATCGGGCGCTGGCGGACGGCGTGGCGATCAACACCTTCTCGATCCTGACCATCGAAGACTGGATCGACGCCCTGGGCTGGGCCAGGGACATCGGCGGATTGAGCGAACTGATCCGGCGGACAGACGCCAACTACGCCGCGTTGGCGGAATGGGTCGAACGGACCGACTGGATCGCCTTCCTGCCGGATCGGCCGGAGATCCGGTCGACGACCTCGGTCTGCCTGAAGTTCACCGATGCGCGGATCGCCGCGCTGGACGACAAGGCGCAGAAGGCCTTTGTCACTCGGTTCAAGGCCCTGCTGGAAGGCGAGGCGGCCGTGTTCGATATGGAGCCGCACCGTAATGCGCCGCCTGGTCTTCGGCTATGGTGCGGCTGCACGGTCGAGACGGCCGATGTGGTTGCGGCGACGCCCTGGCTGGAATGGGCGTTCGAGACGGCGGTCGGCGAAGTCGGATAAATCCGCCTGACGGGACGACATCGGACGATTCCCTCGCTATAGGCTGCGCCCGCATTCCAGTGCGGAGAGACGGTTTTGGCGAACGTAGCGGTGGTCGGCGCCCAGTGGGGCGACGAGGGCAAGGGCAAGATCGTGGACTGGCTGTCCAACCGCGCCGACATGGTCGTGCGGTTCCAGGGCGGTCACAATGCGGGCCATACGCTGGTCGTCGACGGCAAGGTCTATAAGCTGGCGCTGCTGCCCAGCGGCGTCGTGCAGGGCAAGCCGTCGATCATCGGTAATGGCGTGGTTGTCGATCCCTGGCATCTGGTCGGCGAGATTGAGAAAATTGCCGCCCAGGGCGTGACTATCAGCCCCGAGATACTGACCATTGCCGACAACGCCTGCCTGATCCTGCCCATCCACCCTGCGCTGGACGTGGCGCGCGAGGCGGCGGCCAGCGCGCCGGGCGCCAAGATCGGCACGACCGGGCGGGGCATCGGTCCGGCCTATGAAGACAAGGTGGGGCGTCGCGCCATTCGGGTCTGCGATCTGGCCAATGAAGACGATCTGAAGGTCAAGATCGACCGGCTGCGCTCGCACCACGATCCGCTGCGCGCCGGCCTTGGGCTGGAGCCGATCGATCCCGACGCGCTGCTGGCGCAGTTGCTGGAGATCGCGCCGAAGATCCTCCCCTATGTGAAACCGGCCTGGCGCGTGTTGGATCAGGCGCAGAAGGACGGCAAGCGTGTGCTGTTCGAAGGGGCGCAGGGCGCCTTTCTGGATGTGGATCACGGCACCTATCCCTATGTCACCAGCTCCAACACAGTGGCCGGTCAAGCGGCGGCTGGGTCGGGCATCGGTCCGCGCGGCGTCGGCTATGTGCTGGGCATCGTGAAGGCCTATACGACGCGCGTCGGAGAAGGCCCCTTCGCCTGCGAACTGAATGATGAGGTCGGCGCGCATCTGGCGACCGTGGGGCGTGAGGTCGGGGTGAATACCGGCCGCGCGCGCCGCTGCGGCTGGTTCGACGCCGTGTTGGTGCGCCAGTCGGTGGCGATCAACGGCATCGACGGGATCGCCCTGACCAAGCTGGACGTGCTGGACGGGTTGAAGACGCTGAAGATCTGCGTCGGCTATAAGGTCGATGGCGAGTTGCTGGATTATCTGCCCTCGAGCCTGAAGGCCCAGGGGGCGGCCGAGCCGGTGTTCGAGGAGCTGGAGGGCTGGAGCGAAAGCACCGCCGGGGTCCGCAGCTTCAAGGACATCAACGCCAACGCCATCAAATATGTGCGCCGGATCGAGGAGTTGATCGGCGCGCCGGTGGCCCTGCTGTCGACCAGCCCCGAGCGCGACGACACCATTCTGATGCGCGATCCGTTCCAGGGCTGAGGCTTTGGAAGGGGCGACGTGAGGCGGCGGACTACGCAGAAAGACCTATTCAACAGGTCTTAACCCGTCGGCGGTAAGGATAATGGCTCCAACCTCGGAGTCTGATGTGTTCGCCGCAAACGCCAGAACCATAAGCCGCATGGAGCCGTCGCTTCGTCGGGTGGTCATCGTGGACGCCAACCTGTCGTCGGCGCGACTGCTGACGGACATCGTCAAGGGCATGGGTGCGCGCGAGGTCTATTCAGAGGGTGACGAAGGACGCGCGCTGGAGCTGCTGCGCGACGTCGAGCCAGGCGTGATCTTCACAGAACGGTCCGGAGACAGGCTGAACGGCGAGACGCTGGCGCGGCGCATTCGGCGCTCCAGCATGTCGTGCCGCATGTCGCCGATCATCATGGTGACGGGCGAGGCGACCGCTGCGGCGATCAAGGGCGCGCGCGACGCCGGCATCCACGAGTTCCTGAGAAAGCCGTTCACGACGGGCGACCTGTTCAAGCGGGTCGAGAATGTGACGTTGAAGCCGCGACCCTGGATCGAGGCGGTCGGCTATGTCGGGCCGGATCGTCGCCGGTTCAACTCAGGCGAATATTCAGGCGCCCGCAAGCGCCGCAGCGATGGTGCGGCCGGAGGCGGCCCTGCCGAAATCCGCGATCAGACGTCACGAATCCTGGTTTCGGCCATGTCGCAGTTTGAGCAGGATCCGTCGCAGGCGACGCGCGCCATTCGCCAGCAGGCCGAGACGCTGAACGGTCTGGCCATCAAGACGGCGGACGCGCGACTGGCAATGGCTGTGGCGACCCTGCAGGCCTATGTGGCCAGCGGTCAGGTGACGAAGGCGGGACTGGCCCAGCCGATCGGCACGGTGGTGACGGCTGCGAGAGCGGCCAATGAAGCGGCGCCGGTGGCGCGCGCGTCATGATGGATGGTCCGCCGCGCCGTTGAAGGCGCGGCGGACCGACTTGCTCAGGCGTCGACCAGGTTCCGCTCTTCAGCGGCGGCGCGCATGGCCTTTTGCAGCTTCTCAAAGGCGCGGACCTCGATCTGACGCACGCGCTCGCGCGAAACGCCGTACTGGCCAGCGAGCTCTTCCAGCGTGACCGGATCGTCCTTGAGGCGACGTTCCGTCAGGATGTGCTTCTCACGATCGGTCAGCTCTTCCATGGCCTCCTGGAGGAGGCTCATGCGGATGCCCTTTTCCTCGTCGTCGGCGAGCTGGGTTTCCTGGGACACGGCCGTGTCGTCGGCCAGCCAGTCCTGCCACTCGCTTTCGCCGTCGGCGCGCAGAGGGGCGTTCAGGGAGGCGTCGCCGCCGAGACGGCGGTTCATGTTGGTGACCTCTTCCTCCGTCACGCCCAGTTTGGTGGCGATGGCGGCGAGGTGTTCAGGATGCAGGTCGCCTTCCTCAAAGGCCGAGATCTGGCTCTTGGCCTTACGCAGGTTGAAGAACAGCTTCTTCTGCGCCGCGGTGGTGCCCATCTTCACGAGCGACCAGCTGCGCAGAATGTACTCCTGGATCGAGGCGCGGATCCACCACATGGCATAGGTCGCCAGGCGGAAACCCTTGTCGGCGTCGAACTTCTTGACGGCCTGCATCAGGCCGACATTGCCCTCGGAGATGACTTCGCCGATCGGCAGGCCGTAGCCGCGATACCCCATGGCGATCTTGGCCACGAGACGAAGGTGCGAGGTGACGAGACGGTGGGCGGCTTCGGGATCCTGGTGCTCGGACCAACGCTTGGCGAGCATGAACTCCTCGTCCTTGGTCAGCATCGGAAACTTGCGGATTTCCGTCAGATAACGCGACAGGCCTTGTTCAGGCGACATCACCGCGAGCGTACTATTGGCAGCCATATACAGGTCCCTCCGACCGTCTTGAACGAGCGGGCTCTTCGTCATCGGCCACGGTGTGTGCGCCGACGTCTCACCCCTCAACCGGTAAAGTAGCGATGGGTTGCCGCCATTTTTAGAGGCGGATCGTCACACGAAAGCGTGACCGTGGCCCTGGCGCCACTCGCGCCGATCGACGACCTATATAGAACTTCGTCAGTTGCTATTCAAGACCGGCCTAGACGGACGGCTGTTCAGAGTTCGGCGAGGCGCGTTTCGAGACTCTGCATATCGGAGGGCGGCGCGGTCTCGAAGCGAAGCGCCTCACCCGTGACAGGATGGACAAAGCCCAGGACGGCGGCGTGGAGGGCCTGACGCATCAGGCCCGCTTCGGCGATGGCGGTGCGGACGGGTATGGCGGGGCTGCCCGAGCCGTAGGTCGCGTCGCCAAGGATCGGCGCGCCCCTGGACGACAGGTGGACGCGGATCTGATGGGTGCGGCCGGTGTGCAGGGTGCAGGCGACCCGCGCAGCCATGGGGGCGCCGCCAGCTTTCGCGGGCTGCCCGAAGCTCGCTTCAACGACATAGTCGGTGATGGCCTCGCGACCGCCGGCCTTGAGGACCGCCATCTTCTTGCGGTCGCCGGTCGAGCGGCCGATGCGGGTGTGTATGCGGCCGGTCGCGGGCGACGGCGCGCCGCGCGTCAGGGCGATATAGGTGCGCTCGATGTCATGCGCAGCGAACAGGGCGGAGAGGCCGGCGTGGGCGCGGTCGGTCTTGGCGGCGACCATGACGCCGGAGGTATCCTTGTCCAGCCGGTGGACGATGCCGGGGCGGGCGACGCCGCCGATGCCCGACAGGCTGTCGCCGCAATGGGCCAGCAGCGCATTGACGAGGGTGCCGTCGGGCGTGCCGGGCGCGGGGTGGGCGGCCATGCCGGCGGGCTTGTCGATGACGATAAGGTCGGTGTCCTCGTAGAGGACGATCAGGGGGATGGCCTGGGGTTGGGGTGTGGCCGGCGCGACGGGCGGCAGGGCGACGGCATAGAGGCCGGGCTGGGCCTTGGCGGAACCGCCGGTCAGGACCGCGCCATCGCGGCTGACGGCGCCTTCGGCCAGCAGGGCCTGGAGCCGGGCGCGCGACAGGGTGGGGAAGGCGCCGGCCAGGGCCTTGTCCAGGCGAACGCCGGCCGCGTCGATGCGAGCCTCCAGCACCTCGGCGGGGGCGCCGGTTGCAGGGTCTTCGTCGTCATCGATCAGATCTCGGGCGGACACGTCGTCTTCCTAGCACGACCGGCCGCTTGCGCGAGGGGCGCGGGTGAGGTGATAGTCAAGCTTGGGGGCGTAGGGGACATCCGATGAAGCGGTTGATGATCGCCGGGGGCGCGTTTGCCGCAGCGGCGCTGCTGAGCAGTTGCACGACCATGAGCAAGGACGAATGCCTGGCCGGCGCCTGGGGTGAGAAGGGCTATGCGGACGGGGCGTCGGGCTATCCGATGACGCGACTGGACGACCACGCCAGGGCCTGCGCCAAGTTTCAGATCGCGCCCAATCCGGCGGCCTATGGCTCGGCGCGCGAGGATGGCTTGCGGACCTACTGCACCTTCCAGCGCGGTTGGGAGGAGGGGCGGGCGGGCAATGCCTATCACGGCGTTTGTCGGCCTGAGGAGGAACAGGCGTTTCTGCCGGCCTATCGTGACGGCCGACTGCTGCATGAGGTCGAGGACGCTTACGAGACGGCGGAAAGCGCGCTGAACAGCGCCGAGGCCCGGATCGAGAACCGCGAAGACAAGCTGGAGGCCAAGGAGCGCGAACTGCGCGGCGAAGGCCTGACGGACGAGGAGCGGGAGCGCATCCGTGACCGCATCCAAGAGGTCAGAGGCGAGATCCGCGATGCGCGTCGCAATGCCCGGGAGGCCCGCGACGCGCTGGATCAGGCGGAATGGGACGTTCGCCGGGTGCGGCGCGAACTGAGCGGCCGCTACCCGGTCTAGACGACGGTCCTTAAGCGGCCTTGACGGATGCGCCGCGGAAGGACGGATCCAGGTCGCCCGAGGCGTAGCGCTTCGCCATCTGAGCGGTGGACAGCGGGCGGATCTTGGACGCCTGACCCTCGCAACCGAACTGCTGGTAGCGCTCCATGCAGAGCTTCTTCATCGCCTCCTTGGCGGGCTTCAGATAGTAGCGCGGGTCGAACTCGCCCGGCTTCTCCATCAGGGCCTTACGGATGGCGCCGGTGATGGCCATGCGGTTATCGGTGTCGATGTTGACCTTGCGCACGCCGTGCTTGATGCCGCGCTGGATTTCCTCGACCGGCACGCCCCAGGTCTGGGGCATTTCGCCGCCGTACTGGTTGATGATGTCCTGCAGATCCTGCGGCACCGACGATGAGCCGTGCATCACCAAGTGGGTGTTGGGCAGGCGGCGGTGGATTTCCTCGATCACGTTCATGGCCAGGACCTCGCCATCCGGCTGACGCGTGAACTTGTAGGCGCCGTGGCTGGTGCCCATGGCGATGGCGAGGGCGTCGACCTTGGTGGCGGCGACGAAGTCGACGGCCTGATCCGGGTCGGTCAGCAGTTGCGAGTGGTCCAGCTTGCCTTCGAAGCCGTGGCCGTCCTCGGCCTCGCCCATGCCGGTTTCAAGCGAACCCAGCACGCCCAGTTCACCCTCGACCGAGACGCCGCAGGCGTGGGCCATTTCGGTGACGCGACGGGTGACGTCGACGTTGTATTCATAGCTGGCGGGGGTCTTGGCGTCCTCCTCCAGTGAGCCGTCCATCATCACGCTGGTAAAGCCGTACTGGATGGCGGTGACGCAGGTCGCCGGGCCGTTGCCATGGTCCTGGTGCATGCAGACCGGGATGTGCGGATAGAGCTCGGCCAGGGCGTCGATCAGCTTGGCCAGAACGATGTCGTTGGCGTAGCTCCGGGCGCCGCGCGAGGCCTGGATGATAACGGGGGCGTTGACCTCGTGGGCCCCCTCCATGATCGCCAGACCCTGTTCCATGTTGTTGATGTTGTAGGCGGGCAGGCCGTAGTCGTTCTCTGCCGCGTGGTCGAGCAGCTGTCGCAGCGTGATGCGCGCCATTAAGTAGTCTCCTGAGCCGAATAGTTTTTTGGTTGGGCGAGAGATTAGACGCCGGACAGCGTGAAGTCACGCCGTGTTACAGCCGTTTCAGCGCCGATTTCGAAGACAGGATGCCGGCGTGATCCGCCTGCATCGCTGAGCCTTCAGGCGCGCAGGGCCTCGACGCCGGGCAGAGGCTTGCCCTCCATCCATTCCAGGAAGGCGCCGCCGGCGGTGGAGACGAACGTCAGGTCCGCCGCGACGCCGGCATGGCCGACGGCCGCAACCGTGTCGCCGCCGCCGGCCACCGCGATCAGCGCGCCGGCCTTGGTGCGCTCGGCGACGTGTTTGGCGGCCGCGACGGTGGCGGCGTCGAAGGGCGGCACCTCGAACACGCCCAGCGGGCCGTTCCAGATCAGGGTCTTGGACCCGTCGATGGCGGCGTTCAGGCGCGCGACGGTGTCGGGGCCGGCGTCCAGGATCTTGTCTTCAGTCGAGAGCGCTTCGCCGGTTTTGACGGTGCGGGCGTCGGCGCCGGGCTTGACCTCGGTCGCCACCACGACATCGACGGGCAGCAGGATGTCGCAGCCCTTGGTCTCGGCTTCCGCCAGGATCTCGCGCGCCGTATCGGCCATATCCTTCTCGGCCAGAGAGCCGCCGATATCGATCCCTTGAGCGTA
Source organism: Brevundimonas sp. SGAir0440 (assembly GCF_005484585.1). Classification (NCBI taxonomy): domain Bacteria; kingdom Pseudomonadati; phylum Pseudomonadota; class Alphaproteobacteria; order Caulobacterales; family Caulobacteraceae; genus Brevundimonas; species Brevundimonas sp. SGAir0440. The sequence goes on from NZ_CP039435.1 coordinate 1,181,034, forward strand.
GAGGAAGGTGTTGGCCATGCCGCCGCCGATGGCCAACGTGTCCAGCTTTCCGACCAGGTTCTTCAGCAGATCCAGCTTGGTCGAGACCTTGGAGCCGCCGACGATGCCGACGACCGGCTTATGCGGATTGCCGAGCGCCGCGTCGAGCGCGTCCAGTTCGCGGCGCATGGATTCGCCGGCATAGGCCGGGATGTGATGCGCGACGCCTTCGGTCGAGGCGTGGGCGCGGTGGGCGGCCGAAAAGGCGTCGTTGACGTAGAGATCGCCGAGATCCGCCAGCTTCTGGGCGAAGACCGGATCATTGGCCTCTTCCGCCGCGTGGAATCGTACGTTTTCCAGCAGGACCACGCCGCCGGCGTCCAGATCGCGAATTGCCTCCACGGCGTCAGGGCCGATGCAGTCGTCGGCGAAGCGGACGGGGGCGCCGAGGAGTTCTTCCAGCGGCTGAACGACGGGTTTCAGGCTCATCGACGGAACGCGTTGGCCCTTGGGGCGGTCGAAATGGGCCAGAAGCGCGACCTTGGCGCCGGCGTCGCGCAGGCGCTGGATCGTCGGCAGGGCGACCCGCAGCCGGGTGTCGTCCGTGACCTTGCCGCCCTCCATCGGGACGTTGAAGTCCACGCGGACCAGAGCGGTCTTGCCGGCAAAATCCTTGGCGTCGTCGAGGGTGCGGAAGGTCATTATTTTATAGCCATGAGTAGTTTGAGGACGGTCGAGCCCATCAAGGCAATGACAAAAACGATGCTGAAACCAAAGGCCAGATAGCTGCTACGACGCGCAAGAAGGGATGCCGCCCAGATAGTCAGAGCGATAGCAACTGTCGCGGCTATAAGGCTTGCCTCGACAGAGAGCTGGAGGCGAATAGCAACACTGCCAGCCGCCTGCCCTGCGAAGATGCCAAAAAATACTGCGATGCCGAGAAAGCCGACATGAGCCTTGGCTGAGGCAGGCGTCGCAAGCGGCGAGCGGTCGGGCTCGCGCTGGGCGTCAAGCTTTTGAGCCCAGCGCGGCTGCATCAGAGGAACTTCGCCATCTGCAGCGCCGTGTCGCTCATGCGCGTCGCGAAGCCCCACTCGTTGTCGTACCAGCTCAGAACGCGGGCCAGTTTGCCGTCGACGACCTGGGTCTGGGGCAGGGCGGCGGTGGAGGAGGCGGCGATGTGGTTCAGGTCGTGCGAGACCAGCGGGTCGGTCGTGGTGAACAGCACGCCCTTCATCGGGCCGTCGGCGGCGGCCTGAAGCGCCGCGTTGATCTCTTCGACCGTGACTTCGCGACCGGCGACGACCTTCAGATCGACGACCGAGACGTTCGGGGTCGGGACGCGGATCGACGAGCCGTCCAGCTTGCCCTTCAGCTCCGGCAGGACCAGGCCCAGGGCCTTGGCGGCGCCGGTCGAGGTCGGGATCATCGACAGGGCTGCGGCGCGGGCGCGGTACAGGTCCTTGTGCATCGTATCCAGCGTCGGCTGGTCGCCGGTGTAGGAGTGGATGGTGGTCATATAGCCGCGCTCGATGCCGAACAGGTCGTTCAGCACCTTGGCTACCGGGGCCAGGGCGTTGGTGGTGCACGAGCCGTTCGACACGACGATGTCGTCGGCAGTCAGGGTCTCGTGGTTGACCTTGTAGACGATGGTCTTGTCGGCGTTGTCGGCGGGCGCCGAAACCAGGACGCGCTTGGCGCCGGCCTTCAGGTGGGCGCTGGCCTTGTCCTTGGAGGTGAAGATGCCGGTGCATTCGAAGGCGATGTCTACCTTCAACTCGGCGTGCGGCAGATTGGCGGGGTCGCGCTCGGCCGTAACCTTGATCTTGCCCGTGCCGACGTCGATCCAGTCTTCGCCGGAGGTCACCGTGCCGGGGAAGCGGCCGTGGACCGAATCGTAGCGGAACAGATGGGCGTTAGTCTCGACCGGACCCAGATCGTTGATCGCCACCACCTCGATGTCCGTGCGGCCGTGCTCGATGATCGAGCGAAGGACCAGACGGCCAATGCGGCCGAAACCATTGATGGCGACGCGAACAGTCATGGGAAGCTCCTCTGAACGGTAGGGTGTTGTGCGCTACATATAGGTTGGCGTCTCAATGGAGCGGTCGCGGACGGGTTTCAACCCCGCGCACGTAACATGATGTGATGGACGGTTACGCTTCGTCGGCTGTCCAAATGTAGCAGCGGCAAGAAACACCCTTGTTTCGATCATTTTGCTTTCGTGACGCAAAATTATTGCGACGGGGGTTGTGCGACTCCGGCGGCTATGGTTTCTTGGCGTCAGAACAGGGAGCCGCCCGTGGCCACGATGACGCGCGACATAACGAAGGGACGCACCGCCAAGGCGGTCGCAGCCGTTCGCGCGCCGGTCGGCCTGGAAAGCCCCGTATTCCTCATTACGCTCGTACTTCTCGGCCTGCTTACGCAAGCGGCGTGGATGCACGCGACCTGACCTTAGACACACTCAGGATCGCCTCGCACCACCCCGCCTCCGAAAGGAAGCGGGGTTTTTAGTGCGCGGCGGTTCGAAACGAACCGGACCGATGACGCAAAATTCTACCTCCCAGCCCAGAAAGCCCAACGCGCGCAGCGCGGCGGTGACGGCTGGCCCGAACCGGGCGGCCGCCCGCTCATATCTGCGCGCCGCCGGCATGCAGGACGCCGACTTCGACAAGCCGATGATCGGCATCGTCAACACCTGGTCGACCGTCACGCCGTGCAACATGCACCTGGATCGGCTGGCCAAGGATGTGCGCGCCGGCATCGTCGCGGCGGGCGGCTATCCGGTCGATTTCAACACCATCGTCGTGACCGACGGCATCTCGATGGGCACGGCGGGGATGAAGGCCTCGCTGATCAGCCGTGAGGTGGTCGCCGACTCCATCGAACTGGCCATCGAAGGCCACCAGCTGGACGGCGTGGTCTGCATCGTCGGCTGCGACAAGACGATCCCGGCGGCGGCCATGGCCTTGGCCCGGATGGATATCCCCGGCCTGGTCTATTATGGCGGCACCATCATGCCCGGCGTGATCGGGACCAAGGAAGTCTCGGTCCAGGAAGTCTTCGAGGCCATCGGAGCCCATTCGGCCGGGGCCCTGGACGACGAAGGTCTGAAGGCGGTCGAACAGGCCGTCTGCCCCGGCGCGGGGGCCTGCGGCGGCCAGTTCACGGCCAACACCATGGCCATGGCCCTGTCGATCATGGGCATCTCGCCCATGGGCGCCAACGACGTTCCCGCCGTCGATCCGAACAAGGCCGCCGAGGGCGAGCGCTGCGGTCGGCTGATCGTCGAGCGCGTCTTTTCCGGCGACACGGCCCGCAAATACATCACTCGCGCCAGTCTGAAGAACGCCGCCGTCGCGGTCTCTGCCTCAGGCGGATCGACGAATGCGGTCATGCACCTGACGGCCATCGCGGCGGAGGCGGGGGTCGAGTTCGGGGTCGAGGACTGCCATCAGGCCTGCGTCGAGGCGCCGGTCATCTGCGACCTGAAGCCGGGCGGCCGCTTCCTGGCCTCGCACCTGTTCGCCGCCGGCGGCACCCGTCTGGTCACCCAGCGGATGGCCGAGGCGGGTAAGATCGTGAACACCCCGACCGTCACCGGCCGCAGCCTGTTCGCCGAGGCCGCCGAGGCCGAGGAGACGCCGGGTCAGGTGGTCGTGACCACCTTCGACGCCCCGGTGATGGATCGCGGCAGCTTCGCCGTCATCTATGGCGACGTCGCCCCGGAAGGCGCGGTCATCAAGCTGACGGGTCACAAGGTCGATACGTTCGAGGGTCCGGCCTGCGTCTTCGACTCAGAGGAAGACGCCTTCCACGCCGTTCAGGACGGATCGGTCGGCGAGGGCGACGTCATCATCATTCGCTACGAAGGACCCAAGGGCGGTCCGGGCATGCGCGAGATGCTGCAGGTCACCGCCGCCCTGAAGGGTCGCAGGATCGACAATGTCGCCCTGCTGACCGACGGCCGCTTCTCGGGCGCCAGCTACGGCTTCGTCGCCGGACACGTCTCGCCGGAAGCCGCCGTCGGCGGCCCGATCGCCCTCATTCGCGATGGTGACCGCATCACCATCGACGTCACCAACCGCCGCATCGACGTCAATGTCGATCTGGCGACGCGCCGGGCGGGCTTTACGCCCCACGTAGTCCGCCCGGCGCGAGGTGTCTTCGCCAAATACCGCGCCTCGGTGGCCTCCGCCGCCCAGGGCGCGGTCACCATTCCCAATCCGCCGCCGGCGCAAATCCCGGCCTCTCACAAATCCGCTGCTGCTCAGGACGCCTGAATTCTCATGGCCATCACCATCTACACCAACGAAGACATCAAGCCGGGCGCGATCGCCGGCCAGCGCATCGCCATCATCGGTTATGGCTCGCAAGGTCGCGCTCACGCCCAGAACCTGAAGGATAGCGGCCATGACGTGGTCGCCGGCGTCCGTCACGGCGGCACGGGCTGGAAGCACGCCACCGCCGACGGCGTCCCGACCGCCGAGCCGGCGGAGGCCGTCAAGGGCGCCGACATCATCGCCATCCTGACGCCGGACATGGTTCAGGGCGACGTCTATCGCGACATCATCGAGCCGAACGCCAAGGAAGGCTCGGCCCTGCTGTTCGCTCATGGCTTTTCGATCATCTACGAGCGCATCACCCCGCGCGCCGACATGGACGTGATCCTGGTCGCGCCCAAGGGACCGGGCGATCTGGTCCGCCGCGAGTTCCAGCGCGGCCGCGGCGTGCCCAGCCTGTTCGCCGTCGAGAAGGACGTGACCGGCAAGGCGCGCGATCGGGCCATGGGCTACGCCAAGGGCAACGGCGGCGCGACCGGCGGCCTGCTGGAAACCACCTTCCGCGAAGAGACCGAGACCGATCTGTTCGGCGAACAGGCCGTCCTGTGCGGCGGCGCCAAGGAGTTGGTCATGCAGGGCTTCAACACCCTGGTCGAGGCCGGCTACCAGCCCGAGATCGCCTATTTCGAATGCCTGCACGAGCTGAAGCTGATCGTGGACCTGTTCTACGAGGGCGGCATCTCCAAGATGCACCACTTCATCTCCGAGACGGCCAAATATGGCGCCGTCGCCAGCGGCCCGCGCGTCGTGACCGAAGAGACCAAGGCCCGCATGAAGACCATTCTGGACGAGATCCAGGACGGCACCTTTGCGCGCAACTGGATCGCCGAGAACGAGGCCGGCAAGCCGCAGTACGAGGCTTGGCTGAAGGCGGACCGCGAGAGCCAGATCGAACAGGTCGGCGCGCGTCTGCGCGAACGCATGGCCTGGCTGAACACGCCCAAGGCTGAAGCGGCCTGATCGCCGCCTGAACGACCGGATGACCCTGATGACCGCCGCCGCCTTCAAACCCTCAGCCGAGACCGCTCCCCAGTCGGGTGCGCGTCTGCTGGTCTCCACCCTGGAGCGGCTGGGGGTGGAGGTGGTGTTCGGCTATCCGGGCGGCGCCATCATGCCGGTCTATGACGCCCTGGCCGGCTCGAAGCTGAAGCACATCCTGGTCCGCCATGAGCAGGGCGCAGCCTTCTCGGCCGACGCCTATGCCAGGAAGAGCGGCAAGGTCGGGGTGTGCATGGCGACGTCAGGCCCCGGCGCCACCAATCTGGTCACCGGCATCGCCAATGCGATGATGGATTCGGTGCCGATCGTCTGCATCACCGGCAATGTCGCCCAAGGCTTGATGGGCACCGACGCCTTTCAGGAGATAGATATCCTGGGCGTCACCCTGCCCATCGTGAAACATTCGATCCTGGTCCGCTCGGCCGCCGAGGTGCCTGCTGCGATCGAGGAAGCCTTCCATATCGCCCGGTCGGGCCGCCCCGGTCCGGTTCTGGTCGATCTGCCCAAGGATGTGCAGTTCGAGACGACCGGCGAGGACTACGGTTTCTCGATTCCCAACGAGACGCCGCGCATCGATTACGAGGCCATCGCCGCCGCCGAAGCGGCGATCCGGGCGGCGAAGAAGCCGTTGGTCTACATCGGCGGCGGAGTGAAGATCGGCGGTGCGACAGGAGCCCTGCGCGCCTTCGTCGCCGCGACCGGCATCCCCCAGGTCTCGACCCTGAACGCCCTGGGCACCATCCCGACCGATGCGCCGGGCATGCTGGGCATGCTGGGCATGCACGGCACGCGCGCCGCCAACCATGCGGTGCAGGACAGCGACCTGCTGATCGTCGTCGGCGCCCGGTTCGACGACCGCGCGACGGGCAAGCTGTCTGAATTCGCGCCCAATGCCCGCATCGTTCATTTCGACATCGACGCCTCGGAAGTCGGCAAGCTGCGCAGCGCCAATGTCGCTGTCGTCGGTGAGCTGCGCGAAGGCGTCGAGGCGCTGACGGCGCGGATGCGGTCGGGTGCGGCGCTGGACATCCAGGTCTGGGCCGACGACTGCGCCGATGCGGCCAAAGCGGGCGCTCACCGCTATGACGCGCCGGGCGAGGGGGTCTATGCGCCCGCCCTGCTGAAGGAAATCTCGGAAGCGGCGGGCGATGACTTCGTCGCCGCCTGCGACGTGGGCCAGCATCAGATGTGGGCGGCCATGCACTGCCGCTTCGCCAGGCCGGAAGCCCACATCACCTCGGGCGGTCTGGGCGCGATGGGCTTTGGCCTGCCCGCCGGCATCGGCGCCAAGCTGGCCGATCCTTCGGCGACGGTCGTCACGATCGCCGGCGACGGCGGCTTCATGATGAACATTCAGGAGCTGGCGACGCTGAAGCGTTACGGCATCCCGTTGAAGATCGTGCTGATCGACAACTCGTCCCTTGGTCTGGTGCGCCAGTGGCAGGAGCTGTTCTTCGCCGAGAACTATTCCGAGATCGACCTGTCCGACAATCCGGACTTCGTGAAGGTCGCCGAAGCCTTCGGCATCGAGGCCTTCCGCATCGATCGTCGCGATCAGGTGTCGGACGGCATCCAGCGCCTGCTGGCCGCCGACGGCCCCTGCCTGGCCCATGTGGTCATCGACCCCCGAGACAATGTCTGGCCGCTGGTTCCGCCGGGCAAGAACAATGCTGAAATGATGGAGGGCTCCTGAGATGAGCAACACGATCCACATCCAGATCGACCGTGCGGACGGTTCGCTTCAGCGTCTCATCGGCCTGGTGGAGCGCCGCGGCTTCCACATCGACGGCATGGCCCTGGCTGACGAGGGCGCCTTTCGCCGCATCGCCCTGACCGTGCGCGGCCGGGACGCCGGCCGCTGCATGGACAACCTGGGTCGCCAGATCGACCGACTGTTCGGCGTGCGCCGCATCAGCAACGACATTATTCAATCCGAGGCCGCGTGATGATTACCCCCGAAAGCGTACGCGTATCGGGCGTATCCCGCACCGAGGAAATCGCCGCCGATCCCAACCGTGTCATCGTCTTCGATACGACGATGCGGGACGGGGAACAGGCCCCGGGCTTCTCCATGTCCGCCCAGGCCAAGGTGAAGATGGCCCAGGTTCTGCGGGACCTGGGCGTCGATGTTATCGAGGCCGGTTTCGCCGCCGCCTCGCGCGGCGACGAGGATTGCATCCGCCGCGTGGCGGGCGAGGTCGAGGGACCGGTTTTCTGCTCCCTGTCGCGCGCCAGCGAGAAGGATATCGACGCCACCTTCCGCGCCTTGGCGCCGGCGCCGAAGTCGCACCGTCGGTGCCACACCTTCATCGGCACCAGCCCGATCCACCGCTCGGCCAAGCTGAAGATGTCCACCAATGAGGTGCTGTCGACGGCCGTGCGGTCGGTGGAATACGCCCGCAGCCTGTTCGACGACGTGGAGTTCTCGGCCGAGGACGCCTTCCGCACCGAGCCGGAGTTTCTGGCCGATGTGCTGGAGGCCGCCGCCGACGCCGGCGCCCGCACCCTGAACGTCCCCGACACCGTCGGCTATGCCACACCGCAGGAGGTTCGCGAGCGCTTCGCCGCCCTGGCCGCACGGATCAAGAAGCGGCATCCGCACGTGATCTTCTCGGCCCACTGCCACGACGACCTGGGCATGGCGGTCGCCAACTCCCTGGCCGCCGTCGAGGGCGGCGCGCGTCAGATCGAGGGCGCGATCAACGGCATCGGCGAGCGGGCCGGCAACTGCTCGATCGAAGAGGTCATCATGGCGCTGAAGGTCCGCGAGGACCGCTATGGCGTCACGACCGGCGCCGACAGCCGTCATCTGGTGCGCGCCTCCAAGATCCTGTGCGAGATCACCGAGACCGTCATCGCCCGCAACAAGTCGGTGGTGGGCATCAACGCCTTCGCTCACGAGGCGGGAATCCACCAGCACGGCATGCTGGCGGACAGCCGCACCTATGAGATCATGCGGCCCCAGGATGTCGGCTTCGAAGGCAGTTGGTTCGTGTTGGGCAAGCACTCGGGCCGTCACGCCATCGCCAAGCGCGCCGAGACCATCGGCCGTCCCATCGAGGGCGAGCGTCTGGCGGCGGTGGTCGCCGGCTTCAAGTCGCGCGCGGATCAGATCGGCGAGATCAACGACGCCGAACTGATCGCCATCATCGATCGGGTCGACGGCGTGTCCGAGATCGTGGCCCAATATGCCTGATCCCAAGACCCTGTTCGACAAGGTGTGGGACGCCCACGTGGTGCGGTCGGAAACGGCCGACACGCCGGGCGTGCTGTATATCGACCTGCATCTGGTCCACGAAGTCACCAGCCCCCAGGCCTTCAGCGAGATCGAGGCGCGCGGGCTGAAGGTGCGCCGTCCCAACCGGACCTATGCGACCCTGGACCATTCCACCCCGACCCTGCCGGCGGGTCTGAACGGGCTGAAGCCCTATGTCACGGCCCAAGCCGAGGCTCAGGTCCATACGCTGGAGCGGAACTGCGCCGCCCACGGCGTGCCACTGGCGGGGTGGGGATCGGACGATCGCGGCGTGGTCCATGTCATGGGGCCGGAACTGGGTCTGACCCAGCCGGGCATGACGGTGGTCTGCGGCGACAGCCATACGGCGACGCACGGCGCCTTTGGGGCCCTGGCCTTCGGCATCGGTACGTCCGAGGTCGGCCATGTGCTGGCGACACAGTGTCTGTTGCAGCGCAAGGCCAAGGCCATGCGGGTGACGGTGGACGGCGAACTGCAGCCGGGCGTGTCAGGGAAAGATGTTGCGCTGGCCGTCATCGCCGCCATCGGTTTCGGCGGCGGCACCGGCTATGTCATAGAATACGCGGGCGAGGCGGTGCGGTCGCTGGACATGGAAGGGCGGATGACCCTGTGCAACATGTCCATCGAAGCTGGCGCGCGGGCCGGCATGATCGCCCCGGACCAGAAGACGATCGACTGGCTGCGCGGCCGCAAGCACGTGACCGCCGACTACGAGGCGGCAGCGGCCGAATGGCTGAAACTGGCGACGGATGCAGGCGCGGTCTTCGACAAGGAAGTGACCATCGACGGCTCCGCCATCCGGCCGATGGCGACCTGGGGTACGACGCCGGATGCGGGCGCGCCGATCGGCTCGCCCGTGCCGCAGCCGCAGTCGGACTCGGACCGCAAGGCCATCGCCTATATGGGCTTCACCGCTGGGGAGGCGACGACCAGCCAGCCGGTGGACGTGGTCTTCATCGGCTCCTGCACCAACGGGCGTCTGCCCGATCTGCGCGCCGCCGCCGAGGTGCTGCGCGGCAGGAAGGTCAAGCCGGGTCTGCGCATGCTGGTGGTGCCGGGGTCCGAGGCCGTGCGTCGCGACGCTGAGGCCGAGGGGCTGCATGAGGTGTTTATCGCCGCCGGGGCCGAATGGCGCATTCCCGGCTGCTCGATGTGCATCGCCATGAACGGCGATTTCGTCGCGCCGGGCCAACTGGCTGTATCCACATCGAACCGCAATTTCGAAGGGCGTCAGGGCAAGGACGCCCGCACCATCCTGGCCAGTCCGGCGACGGCGGCGGCGACGGCGGTCGCTGGCGTGCTGACCGATCCGCGCGTTTATCTGAAGGAGGTCGAGCATGTCTGAACCCTTCCAGGTGCTGACCTCCAAGACCGTGACCCTGAGTCAGGCCAATATCGACACCGACCAGATCATTCCGGCGCGGTTTCTGACCACGACCACGCGCGAAGGGCTGGGCAAGGCCGCCTTCTATGACTGGCGTTACGAAGACGACGGCTCGGAAAAACCCGAGGCCATTCTGAATCGCATCGATCCGGCCGAGCATCGCATCCTGCTGGCGGGCCGGAACTTCGCCTGCGGTTCGTCGCGCGAACATGCCCCTTGGGCGCTGCTGGACTATGGGTTCCGGGCGGTGATTTCGACCGAGATCGCTGACATTTTTACCTCGAACGCGCTGAAAAACGGCCTGCTGCCCATAGTCGTCAGCCAGGCGGTTTGGGACGATCTGGCGTCGCAGCCGGACCAGCCGGTCACGATCGACCTCCAGGCCAATCAGATCCAGCGCGGCAATGCCGAACCCGTGCCGTTCGGGGTCGAATCCTTCGCCCGCCAATGCCTGCTGGACGGGGTGGACACCCTGGGCTGGCTGCAATCAAACATGCCTGAAATCGAAGCCTACGAGCGATCGAAAGAGACCGTAAGATGAGTACCGCCGCCGCCAAGACCTACAACATCGTCCTGCTGCCCGGCGACGGCGTCGGACCGGAAGTCACACGGGCTGCGCGCGACGTCCTGCGGGTCATCGGCGACTTCTATGGTCACCATTTCGAGTTCGCCGAGCATCTGATCGGCGGCGCGGCCATCGACGAGACGGGCGAGCCATTGCCGGAGGCCACGCGCGCCGCCTGCGTCGCCTCCGACGCCGTGCTGCTGGGCGCCGTCGGCGGGCCGAAATGGGATGGCGGCAAGGCGCGTCCGGAACAGGGGCTGCTGGCGATCCGCAAGGCGATGGGCCTGTTCGCCAATCTGCGGCCGTTGCAGGTGTCGCCGGTGCTGGCGCACCGCTCGCCGCTGAAGAAGGAGATCGTCGAGGGCGTCGATCTGATCGTCTTCCGCGAACTGACCGGCGGCGTCTATTTCGGCGAGAAGACCCGCACCGCCGACCGCGCCACCGACCTGTGCGAATACACCGTGCCGGAGATCGAGCGGGTGACCCGCGCCGCCTTCCAGACCGCCCAACAGCGTCGCGGCAAGGTGACCTCGGTCGACAAGGCCAATGTCATGGAGACCAGCCGTCTGTGGCGCGAGGTCGTGACCCGCATCCATGCCGAGGAGTTCCCCGACATCACCCTGGAGCACGCCTTGGTGGACTCCATGGCCATGCACCTGATCCGCAAGCCGCGCGACTACGACGTCATCCTGACGGAAAACATGTTCGGCGACATCCTGTCGGATGAGATTTCGGTGCTGGGCGGCTCCATCGGCCTGTTGCCGTCGGCGTCGCTGGGCGCGGGCGGGCCGGGCCTGTTCGAGCCGATCCACGGCTCCGCGCCGGACATCGCCGGTCAGGATCTGGCCAATCCGGTCGGGACCATCCTGTCGGCGGCCCTGCTGCTGCGTCACAGCCTGAAGCTGGAGGACGAGGCCGATTCTATCGAGGCCGCCGTCGCCGCTGTTCTGGCGGCCGGCGCCGGGACGGCCGATCTCGGCGGAGCGCTGGGCACGCGCGCGGCGACCGAGGCCGTTATCGACGCCATCCGCGCCATCCACTGGGCGGCCGCGCATCGCGTGCAGATGCATTGGGCCTGACGGCTTGAACTGACGTTGAAAATCCTGCCGCGGAGCTTGGCTTCTTTGGCATGGTCAATCTTACATCGGACCGTATGATCGAAGGATCGTGCGGTCCTGATGTTTTTACTCATGACCGTTGCAAGAAAGTTGCGCCGTTCACGGTCTAGCCCCTTGCGCGTATCGCAAATGCGGTAAAATCTTCGCAACTGCGAGATTGCATAGGGGGTACTAGCTCATGTCGCAGACCACGAAACGACTTACGGGAGCGGCTGCGCTCCTTCTTCCCACACTCTGTCTGATGGCGGCCGGCGCAGCCAATGCGCAGGAGGCCGCGCCCGCCTTGCTCGGCCACCAGGCTGCGCTTGAGCTCGACAGCGCCGGGGCCTCATGGCTCGGCACCTCGACCGCCCTGGTTCTGCTGATGACCCTCCCGGGTCTGGCGCTGTTCTATGGCGGCATGGTGCGCAAGAAGAACGTCATCGCCACCATCACCCAGTCCGTCGGCGTCTTCGCCGTGGTGTCGCTGGTGTGGTTCATCGCCGGCTACAGCCTGGCCTTCGGCAAGAACGCGAGCGCCGGCCTTCAGCCTTTCATCGGCAGTCTGGACATGCTGTTCCTGAACGGCGTGTCGCTGAAGACGGCCAACGCCCTGCTGCCCGGCATTCCCGAGTTCCTGTTCATCTCCTTCCAGATGACCTTCGCCATCATCACCCCGGCGCTGATCACCGGCGCCTTCGCCGAGCGGTTCAAATACTCGGCGCTATTGCTGTTCACCGCCCTGTGGTCGCTGCTGGTCTATGCGCCGATCTGCCACTGGGTCTGGGGTGGCGGTTTCTTGGGCTCTGCGGGCGTGCTGGACTTCGCGGGCGGCGCCGTCGTTCACGTCAACTCGGGCGTCGCAGGCCTGGTCTGCGCCATCTTCCTGGGTCGCCGTAAGGGTTACGGCACAGAGGTCATCACCGCCCACAACCCCGTCCTGACCATGATCGGCGCCTCGCTGCTGCTGGTCGGCTGGATCGGCTTCAACGCCGGCTCGGCGGGCGCCGCCAATGATCTGATGGGCGTGGCGCTGCTGAACACCATCCTGGCCGCCGCCGCCGCCGCCCTGACCTGGAAGGTCGTCGAATATATCGAGAAGAAGAAGGTTTCGCTGATCGGCATGCTGTCGGGCGTCGTCGCCGGTCTGGTCGCCATCACTCCGGCGGCCGGCTTCGTCGATCCCAAGGGCGCGGTGATCATCGGCCTGATCGCCGGTCCGGCCTGCTACGCCTCTTCGGTGTGGATCAAGAAGCTGCTGCGCTACGACGACAGCTTGGACGCCTTCGGCATCCACGGCGCGGGCGGTCTGATCGGCGCCCTGTTGACCGGCCTGTTCGCCACCACCGCGATCAACAGCCTGTCGGAAGGCGCCAACGTCGGCGCCCAGGCCCTGGGGCTGCTGTGGACCATCGTGTACAGCGCCGTCGGCACCTTGATCATCCTGTTCATCTGCAAGTTCACCACGGGCCTGCGCGTTAGCGAAGCGGAAGAAGCCGCCGGTCTGGACACCTCGCTGCATGGCGAGGCGCTGGAACACTGAGCTGAGAACGGGCGCGGCTCCCAAACCCGCGCCCGGCCTCGACCTCGAATAACGACAACAAGGGGATAGACTATGAAAAAGACCATCATCCGCGCGGCCGCCGCCGCGATCCTCGCCGCAGGACTGATCAGCCTCGCCGCACCGGCCTCGGCCCAGAGCACCGTCGATGTCGCCTGGAACGTGGGCGCGGTCAGCGACTATGTCTTCCGCGGCTTCAGCCAGACCAGTGAAGATCCCGCCATTCAGGGCGGCGTCGACCTGACGTCGGGCAGTTTCTACGCCGGCGCCTGGGCCTCCAACGTCGATTTCGGCGACGACACCGATGCGGAGGTTGATCTCTACGGCGGCTATCGCACTGAGGCCGGCGGCTTCGCGCTCGACTTCGGCGTGATCGGCTATCTGTATGTCGGGGAGCCGGACGGCGCGGACTATAACTACGCCGAGTTCAAGGCTGCGGCCTCGCGGGCGGTCGGCCCCGCGACCTTCGGCGCGGCCGTCTATTACTCGCCCGACTTCTTCGGCATCGATGATGAAGCGACCTATGCCGAGATCAACGCCGCCTTCTCACCGGCGCCCAAATGGACGGTGTCGGGCGCGCTCGGCAAGCAATGGCTCGACGTCAGCGACGACTACACCACCTGGAACGTCGGCGTCGGCTATGCCCTGACCGACAAGGTGGGCCTCGATGTCCGCTATCATGACACCGACGTGGACGGCGTGCCCGGCGCCGAAGACCGCATCGTCGGCGCTGTGAAGCTCACCTTCTGAGCCGCGCCAGCCCGAAATGAGTGCGGCCCCGGAGAGCGATCTCCGGGGCCGTTTTCGTATCAGCGGGCGTAGCGGTCGTGGACGGGGTCGTAGCTGTCCCAGACCTTGCCGTCGGCCAGAGACCGCAGCAGCTTCAGATATTCCGCGTGGGTCCAGGCCAGCGGGGTCGCCGAGTCCGTGTTCTGACCCACGGCGTAGTCCTTGGCCGTCGGGTTGCCGACGCCGTCCCACACCTGTTCGGCCAGCATCAGTCCGCCGTTGGCGAACCGCTCCATGCCGCGCACATAGGTTTGACGGATGGCGGCGATGTCGGCGGCCGAAGGGGCGCCGTTCACGCTGACGCGGGCCAACTCATAGTGACCGCGCTCGCCCGTGAAGAAGGGCCAGACCCGGCCGCGCTGACCGGGGCTCATCTCCCCGCCGACGCCATAGTTGGCGCCCGTCAGATGGTCCTCGCCATAGCCATCGACGCCATAACGGCGCCAGCCCGGCGTCTTGTCGCCCTCAGGACCGAAGTCGTAGCGGACGCGATGGAGCGGCTCCAGCGACTGATCGTCATAGACGGGCAGGGTGGATAGGATGTGCGGATCGTCGGCCTTGCGCACGCCATAGCGTACCAGTTCCAGAAAGCCGCCGTCCACGACACGGTCTTCCGCCGGGGCGATCTGGCCATTGGCGGCGCCGATCGGGGCCTTGTCGTTCGGGTTCTCGTTCTGGGTGATGCGAATGAAGTAGCGACCGTCGCCGAAGTCGCCGTTGGTGGTGAACATTCGGTCTTCGATCTTGGACGCATAGCTGTCGGCCGCGATCTGGTAGCGCGTCGCGCCGGCGGCGTCGCCTGAGGCGCGCGCCATTTCGGCGGCGACCGTCAGGCCCGCGACCACGGCGGCGGTCGAGGACGGCGAATAGCCCTGCTGCTCTTCCCAGCGCTCCTGCTGGGTGAAGGGCGGCTTGATCTCCGCGTCGTTCCACATCAGTCCGATCTTGCCGCCGTCGACCAGGAAGTCGGCCGCCGGCTTCAGCATGGACCGATAGTGTTCGGTCATCTGGGTGTCCGACAGCCAGCCCATCTTCCACAGGCGATAGCCCAGCATGATCGGCATGGCGGTCTGGTCCAGCTGGACCGCGACCCACTCCAGTTCGCCGTCCACGTGCGTCTTCTGCAGGAACCAGCCGCCGACGCCGGTGTTGCCGGGCGTGTTCGGGCCGACTTGGACCTGGGGCAGGTAGTTGAAGGCCGCCAGCGGCGTCTCTTTGTCGCCCAGCGCCGCCAGAGCCATCGCCACCTGATAGAAGTCACGTGGCCAGACGGCCTTGTAGCCGGTCGAGGATTTCGACGCGTCCACCGTATCGCCCCACGGGTTCGAGAGTGACGCGATCAGGGCGCCGGCGTGGGTGCGATCCTCCTGCACCTTCAGCATCAGAGCCGAGGCGTAGGCCAGCTTGCCCCCGTCGGTCGCCTGTTCGGCGATGCGCGGCAGTTCGGTCAGGGAGCCGACATAGTCTTCCCAGCCGACGCGCTCGCCCTCGCCGTTGAAGCGGGCCAGCACCTCGTCCAGGCCAGTCGCGAACGATCCGTCCGCGGCGGCGCGCGCCTCGGCCTCGCTGTGGCCGAAGCCGATGACGAAGTCGCGCGTGATCCGGCTGCTTTGGCGCAGACGCGGCAGGGCGCCGGTCATCATGGTGTTGCCGGCCTGATCGCCGGTCGAGGCGTAGGCCCAGTCCAGCTTGCCGTCCTTCAGATCGGTCAGACCGTCGGAGGTTCCGACGAAGCCGACGCTGGCCTTTTCGAAGGCTTCGCTGGGCTTCAAAAACAGGTGGGTATCGCCTTCCCAGGCGTGGAAGCCGTCACGTGTGACCTGACCGCGATCCTCGACGCCGGTGTTGGCGATGTGCGGCTCCAGCATCAGATAGGGCGTCACATCGCCCTTCAGCGCCGTAATGGTGACGCGTAGCACCAGGGCGTTGCGGTCGGGATCGCTGAAGATCTGTTTTTCGATCTGGAAGCGGCCGTTCTTGTCCTGGGTCGTGACGCGATAGGCCGGCGACAGCGGACGCCCCTGGGCGTCGACGTGCAGATATTCGGTGCGGCTGGTGGTGTCGTCGCCCTCGACGACCAGACCGTCCTGAGTCACGCCGGCGAAGCGCAGCGCCTTGATCTGGGCCTCATGGATCAGGCCGTACATGGTCTCGGTCAGGACGCCGTCGGCGATGGAATACCAGACCTTGGACACCGCGCCGGTCGGGCCGCCGTCGCGATACTGGCCATCGACGTAGGCCTCGTATGAGGCGCCGGCGCCGGTCTTGGCCGCGCTGGACCAGACGGGCGGGGCGCCGGGCGCGCCGGGCGCGACGCCCGATTGGGCGCTTGCGGCGGAAGCGAGGGCCAGGCCGGCGGCGCCGGCGAGGCAGAAGGTACGGAAGTGACGCATTGTGGTCCTCACGGGTTGCGCGTGGGGGCGGGGGAAAGAAGGAAGGTCAAAGGCACGTCCAGCCGCCGGTTCCAGGACGCTTCATTGTGCTGGGCGCCGGGGAAGACCAGGCTGCGGAAATCGCCGGGGCCAAAGCCGCGACGGCGGAAAGTCTGGTCCACCTGGGTCTGGAAGACGGCGTAGAATTGATCCAGCGTCTCGTCGCCCCGGTCGAAATAGAAGCGGTGGTCGCCCGGTTCGGGCAGGCCGCGTTCGATCACGCCGGTCCAGGCCGCGACCAGGCGTTCGCGCCAGGCGTCCAGCGCCGCGCCGGGCTCAAGCCCTTCGACCTTTAGCGGCCAATGGGTGGACAGACAGGCGGCGGCGGAAAAGACCTGCGGCTGTTTCATCACCGCATACATGGAGATCAGGCCGCCCATGCTGGAGCCGGCGATCATCGTGTCCAGCGGACCGCTCAGGGTGCGGTAGGCGCCGTCGATGAAGGGCTTCAACTCTTCGACCAGGAACCGCAGATAGGCGTCGGACAAGGACGGGCCGCCGTAGATGGCCTGGACCTCGTCGCGCATGTCGGCGGGCAGGGCGGCGATCAGGTCGGCGGGGACATATTCCCTCAGCCGCAGGTCGGTGTTCCAGATCCCCACGACGATTGGAGCCCGCACCTGGCCGCTCGCGATCAGCCGCGTCAGATGTTCGTCCACGCCCCATTCGCCGAAGTTGGCCGTGGCCGGATCGAACAGGTTCTGGCCGTCGTGCATATAGAGGACAGGCCAGGCGGTGTCGGTCGCCTCATATCCGGGCGGCAGCCAGACCGAGACGTTGCGCGCCTTCACATGGGCCGACGCGACCGCCTCATGCAGCACCAACCGCCCGCCCGCGAGGGCGCCCTCGGCGCGCGCCGCGCAGGCGAAGGGCAGGGCGGCCATGAGGGCCAGAAGACCCCGACGGTTCATCCGCGATGCTCCTTGACCATCAGCGCGCTGGCGGCTGCCAGGACGAAGGAGACGGCGCCCAGCACCAGGGCCCAGATTGCCTGACCATCGAACAGGGTCTTCAGGATCAGGCCCAGAACCGTCGCGGCCAGCAGTTGGGGCACGACGATGAAGATGTTGAAGACGCCCATATAGACGCCCATTTTTCGGTCCGGCACCGCCGCCGACAGGATGGCGTAGGGCATGGAGACGATCGACGCCCAGGCGAAACCGACGCCGATCATCGGCAGCCACAAGAGGCCCGGCTCGCGGATGGCGAAGACGCCGAACAAGCCGGCCGCGCCAAGCATCAGCATCAGCGCATGGGTTGCCTTGCGTCCGATCCGTTTGGCGATGACCGGCAGGGTGAAGGCCGCCAGGGCCGCCACGCCGTTATAGACCCCGAACAGAACCCCCACCCAGTCCGCGCCCGTTGCGTAGGCGGCCGAGGTGGTGTCGGTCGCTCCGTAATGGACGCGGGTCACGGCCGCGGTGGTGTAGATCCACATGGCGAACAGGGCGAACCAGCTGAAGAACTGAACAACGGCCAGGCCGCGCATGGTCTCGGGCATGCGAAAGATGTCGTTCAGGATTTCGGTCGCGGCGTTGGTGATGCGGCGACGCTGCATCATGCCGACGGCGATCTGGAGCAGGCCGAACCCGGCGAAGAAGCCGGCGAGGATCAGCAACTCCTTCTCCAGATCGAGCGCGCCGATCAGCACGAAACCCAGCCCGCCGAGGACGGCGCACACCAGGCCCGAAGTCATCCAGCCCTGAACGCTGCGGGCCGGCGCTTCGACCTCGACGGGTTTTGCTGGCGCGTCGTCTCGGGCGCGTTCGAAGGCCGCGATCTGTTCGGGGCTGTATTCCTTGGTCGACAGCACCGTCCACAGCACGGCCGAGAAAAGGCCGGCGGCGCCGACATAGAAGGCGATCTTGACCGACAGGGGCACCACGCCCGCCTCGGCGGTCGAGGCGATATCGAAGACGTTGGACAAAAGCCACGGCAGGACCGAGGCGAAGACCGCGCCGGCGCCGATGAAGAAGCTCTGCATCGCATAGCCGGCCGTGCGCTGCTCCTCCGGCAGGTTATCGCCGACGAAGGCGCGGAACGGCTCCATGGTGATGTTGATCGAGGCGTCCATGATCCACAGCATGGCCGCGGCGAACCACAGGCTGGGGCTATTGGGCATGGCGATCAGAGCCAGGGTGGTGGCGATGGCCCCGATCAGGAAATAGGGCCGACGCCGGCCGAACCGGGTCCAGGTCTTGTCGCTGAAATGGCCGATAATCGGCTGGACCAGCAGGCCCGTCAGCGGCGCGGCGATCCACAGGATCGCCAGGCTGTCGACCTCGGCCCCCAGCGTCTGGAAGATCCGGCTGGTGTTGGCGTTCTGCAGGCCGAAGCCGATCTGGATGCCGAAGAAGCCGACGCACATGTTCCAGATCGCCAGGCCGGACAGGCGCGGGCGGTGCGAGAGCAGGTTCATCCGCGTCGCGCCCGGCCGACCGGCACGAACCGGATCGCCTGACCGCCGCCGGGGGCCAGCGCCAGGGTCAGGGTGTCAGACGACGTCACCTCGCGCTGCTCGATGACGATGTCCTCGCGCTTGCCGCGATAGTCGGCGTCGGGCCCGTCGCGATAGATTTCGGCCCGATATGGACGGCCGGCGTCCAGGAAGTCGAGCGGGGCCTTCAGCACGCGCGGATGCTCGTCGGTGACGGCGCCCAAGGCCCAGACATCCGTGCCGCGCTGCTTGCGAACCGTGACGACATAGTCGCCCATGGCGGCATCCAGCGTGCGGCTCTCGCTCCAGTCGACAGGCACATCCTTGATGAACTGGAACGGGCCGGGGTTGGCCTCGTAGTTGACCAGCAGGTCCGCCGCCATCTGGATCGGGCTGTAGATGACGACATAGAGCGCCAGTTGCTTGGCCCAGGTCGTCTGCACGCCGCCGGGGCTGCGCGTCTCCATGCCGAAGATCCCGGGCGTATAGTCCATCGGACCGGCCAGCAGGCGGGTGAAGACCAGGTTCGGCTCATGCTCGGGCGGATTGCCGGGATTGCCCCAGGCCGAATATTCCATGCCGCGCTGGCCCTCGCGGCTGATGATGTTCGGATAGGTGCGGCGAAGGCCAGTGTCCTTGAACGGCTCGTGAGCGTTGACGGCGACCTTGTGGCGATAGCCGGCCTCGACCACGCGCATGTGGTGCTGTGCCATCGCCTGGCTTTCGTGCCAGGCCATGACCATCTGTCCGCCCGGCCCGGCGACGCGGGCGCCTTGCGCGTCAGCGACATAGCCGGTCTTCACCGAATGCACGCCGAGGCGCTCATAAAGCGCCATGGCCGGCTCGAGCTGCTGCTCATAGTGGAAGGCGTTGCCGCCGGTCTCGTGGTGGCCGATCAGCTGCACGCCCTTTGACCGCGCGTGGGCGCAGACCGCCTCAATGTCGAAATCGGGATAGGCCTCGGTGAAGCTGAAGTCCGCGCCGTTGGCGAACCACTGGCCGTCCCAGCCCTTGTTCCAGCCCTCGACCAGCACCCCACCCAAGCCGTGCTTGGCCGCGAAGTCGATGTGTTTGATGGCGTTCTCGGTCGTCGCGCCGTGCTTGGGTCCGGAGTTCCAGGTCTTCAGGTCCAGGTGCATTTCCCACCAGACGCCGACGTATTTCATCGGCTTGAACCAGCTGACGTCGCCCAGCGTGTTGGGCTCGTTGAGGTTCAGGATCAGGCTGGAATCCAGCAGGCCAGCGGCGCTGTCGGAGATTTGCAGGGTCCGCCAAGGCGTGTTGAACGGCGCCTCGCGCACCACCGCCGCATTGGTCAGGCCTGGCGTCAGCTGCGCGCGGAACTTCGTTTCCTCCGACCGGCGCAGGTTCATCCCCGCATAGTCGATGCAGGCGGCCTCGTGGATGGAGACATGCAAGCCCGACTGGCCCCGAACCGTCATCGGCGTCTGGGCGCTGCCGACCGCATCGATGGGCGTGCGGCTGTAGAGATATTCCTCGCGGTTCCATTCCCAGGCCGGGCACCACAGGGCCTCGCCGTTTTCGGCCAGGTTGAACTCGGTGATTTCCGACCCGATGCGGACGGTGGTCAGGCCGGCCTGCTGCGGGAACTCATAGCGGAAGCCCAGACCGTCGTCGTACAGGCGGAAGACCACGTCCACGCGGCGTTGCAGGCCGCCGGTCTCGGCATAGGCGACGCGCCATTCGTTGTAGTGGTTGCGGATGAATTGCCGCTCGCCCCACGGCTGCTCCCAGGTGTCGTCGACCGTGACCGGCTGGCCTGCGGTCAGGGTCAGGCCGCGCTCGATGGCCGGGGCGTCGGTCAGCAGGAAGCCCAGCTTGGACGGCGCCACGACGACACGGCCCTGACGCAGCACCGAATACATCGGCCGCCCGTCATTGTCGGTGAAGGCCTCGACCGTCAGCACGCCGCCGGGCGAGGACGCCCGGGCATGGTTCGGCGCGGTCTGGGCGCGCACGCCCGTCGCCCCCAGAGCCAGGATCGATACGCCCCCAAGGGCCAGGAAGGATCTGCGCTGCATCATGGGAACTCCGTTACGCCGCCTCTTGCCAACCGCCGCGAACGGTGGCTGAAATATTTGCAGAAAATTTTGCAGCTTCACCATGCTGCTGTGAGGACCCGCGACCTTGAGCCGCAAGACCACCCGCCTGGAAGACATCGCCCGCCTGGCCGGCGTGTCCATCGCCACCGCCTCGCGCGCCCTGAACGACAGCCCCGCCGTCAACGATCGCACTAAACAGACGATCTGGAAGCTGGCCAAGGAACACGACTATCCGTTCCGCCGCCACATGCCCGCCGGCCCGATCGGCGCCCAGGGCACGATCGCCCTGGTGGTGCCGCGTCCACAGGGGCGCGAAGGCCGCCTTAGCGACCCCTTCTTCCTGGAGCTTCTGGCCGGGGTGGGCGAGGCGGCGCGCGAACGCGGCTGCGACCTGCTGATGAGCCATATTTCGCCCGCCAACTATGACGAGCTGTCGGCGGCGCTGAACACCAGCCGGGCGGACGGCGTGATCTTCCTGGGTCAATCCAGCCTGCATTCGGCCTTCAACCGTCTGGTCGACGCCGACCATCGTTTCGTCGTGTGGGGCGCCGAACTGCCCGATCAGGACTATTGCTCCATCGGCTCGGACAACATCTCGGGCGGGCGCCGCGCGACGTTGCATCTGGCGCGGCTGGGGCGAAAGCGTATCGTCTTCCTGGGCGACCTGGATCCGCCCGAGGCCATGCAGCGGCATCGCGGCTATCTGGACGCGATGAGCCAGAGCGGGCTGGACGTGGACGCCGACCTGATCGTGCCTGCGCATTTCGAGGTCGAATCCGCCGAGGCCGCCGTGGACGCCCTGATCCGACGCGGCCTGGATTTCGATGGCGTCGTGGCGGCGTCCGACCAGATCGCGCTCGGCGCCGTGCGCGCCCTGTTGCACGCCGGCGTCGAGGTGCCGGGTCAGGTCTCGGTCATCGGATTCGACAATGTGCCTTTCAGCCGCTACTCGCGCCCGGCGCTCAGCACCATCGCCCAGGACACGATGAAGGCCGGCCGGTTGATGGTGTCCAAACTGCTGGATCACGGCGGCGCCGCAGCAGGCCGTTCCGAGCGCGTTCCGACCGAGTTGATCGTTCGCGAGACCTGCGGCGGCTGACCCCGTCATCCGGCGTCGGCGAAGATCAGGCCGGCCAGCGGCTTCAGCGTCGATCCGTCCGCCTCGGTCCAGTTGACCGTCGCGATCCGGCGCGCGCCGGCAGGCGCGGACCAGTCCAAGGCCTCGAAGCCCAGGTTGAACACGCACAGCAGACGCTCGCCGCCGTCGGCCCGTTCGAACCGGCGGAAGACCAACAGGTCGCCCGCGCTCTCGATCTCCAGCCCGCCGGTCCGCAGCGCCGGATGGGCCTGACGCAGGGCGATGATGCGGCGTGCGGCGTGCACGATCGATGTCGGGTCCGCCTCCTGCGCGTCCGCCGCCAGCGCTAAGTGGCGCGGATCGACGGGCAGCCAGGGCTCGACCGTCGAGAAGCCGGCGTTGGGCGCCGAGGCCACCCAGGGGATCGGCGTGCGGGCGCCGTCGCGGCCCAAGGTTTCAGGCCAGTTGGCGATGGCCTCGGGGTCGACCAGCCGCTCGAACGGCACCTCGGCCTGAGGCAGGCCCAACTCTTCGCCCTGATAGACGAAGACATTGCCACGCAGGCAAATCAGCAGCAGCAGGGCCATTTCCGAGAAAGCCTTCTCGTCCCGGCCCTGGGCCCACCGCGACACCGCGCGCGGCGCATCGTGGTTCGAGAAGGTCCAGGACGGCCAGCCCTCGCCCTGCTGATCCGGCCACATTTCGTCGCCGATGCCGATCAGTTCGCCCTTCAGCGTGTCGGCGTAGAGGTAGAGGAAGCCATAGGCCGAGTGCAGACGGTCGTCGCCGGCGGTGAATTCCTTCATCTCGCGGTCGGCGTGATCGCCGCCGACCTCCGCCACCGTGAACCGGCCTTCATAGCTGTCGGTCAGCGCGCGGATCCGGTTCAGGAAGCCGATGATGTCCGGGTGGGACTGGTTGTAGATCTTGTCCTGGAAGTCGAACGGCCGCGTGCGCTTCCTGCCGTCCTGGATCGGCGGATTGTCGCGCAGGGACGGATCGTGGATCGCGAAGTTGATCGCGTCCAGACGGAAGCCGTCCACCCCCCGATCCAGCCAGAACCGCGCCGCGGCGATCAGGGCGTCCTGAACCGCCGGGTTCCTGACGTTCAGTTGAGGCTGCGAGGCCAGGAAGTTGTGCATGTAGTATTGGCCGCGCCGCGCGTCCCAGGTCCAGGCCGGGCCGCCGAACACCGACTGCCAGTTCGAGGGCGGCGAGCCGTCCGGCTTGGCGTCCGCCCAGACGTACCAGTCGGCGTGCTCGCCGTTGCGGCTGGCGCGGCTGTCGGTGAACCAAGGATGTTCGTCCGAGGTGTGGGAGAAGACCTGATCGATGACGACCTTCAGCCCCAGGGCATGGGCGCGCGCGATCAGGGCGTCGAAGTCGGCCAATGTGCCGAAGATCGGATCGACGTCGCAATAGTCCGACACGTCATAGCCGAAGTCCTTCATCGGCGACGTGAAGAAAGGCGACAGCCAGATGCCATCCACGCCTAGAGAGGCGACGTGGTCGAGATGCTGGGTGATCCCCTTCAGATCGCCGACGCCGTCGTCGTTGGAGTCGGCGAAGCTGCGCGGATAGATCTGATAAAGCACCGCGCCGCGCCACCAGTCTTGCGCCAATGCGGGGGCGGCGTCAGCCGTGGAAAGATCGAGGGGCAGGGCAGTCACGGCACGCTCTTGCAGACGAGGTAATCGAGGGGGGGCACGCGAACGGCGACGCTGGCGGGCGCGGAGGATTCGGGTGCGCAATCGCCGCGCAGAGCTTGCCACCGCAGCGAGCTGGGCTCCACCTCGACCTGGGCGGCGACGGGTGCAGTTGAGGAGTTGAACAAGGCCAGGATCTCCGATCCATCCTCGCCGATGCGAGACATTGCGAACAGACCGGGCTTGTCGCCATAGGCGCGCACGACCTGACGGCCGCGTCGCAGGGCCGGCTCTTCGGCGCGGAGGCGAGTCATCTCTGAGATCGCCTGATACAGCGGCGCGTCGGTGGAATAGGCCGGCTGGCGGCCGCCGACGGGCGTTTCGTTCGCATAGACCGGCGTGCGGCTGGGCCACATGTCCTGGCGCGAGTTTCCGTATCCGCCCGCGCCTGCGAAACCCTGTTCATCCCCGTAATAGAGGGTGGGCACGCCCCGGCTGAACATCATCAGGGCATGGGCCAGTTTGATGCGCGCCAGCACTTCCGCGTCGTCGGCGTTCGGATTGGCCTGTTTCACGAAGAAGCCGACCCGGCCCATGTCATGGTTGCCCAGGAAGGTCGGCAGGATGGCGGCGGTTTCAGCGCCCTTGTCATAGATCGTGTCGGCGTCGAACACCTTGGCCAGGGCGTCGGTCCCGACCTTGCCGGCCGCCACATCGGTCGCCTGCTTCTGGAACGGGAAGTCGAGAACCGCCGGATAGCCGTCGACCCGCGTGAACCGCGCCGTCACCGCCGGATCGAAATCGTAGACCTCGCCGAAGATGTGGAAGTTCGGGATGCCCCTGGCCTCGGCGCGGGCGATCATGGCGGGGATGAAGGCCTGCCAGAAGCCCGGGTTCACATGGCGCGCGGTGTCGATGCGGAAGCCGTCGATCCCGTATTTGTCGATCCAGCCGCCGAAGATGTCGATCATGCCCTGGATGACCACCGGGTCCTCGGTCAGCAGATCGTCCAGCCCGGCGAAGTCGCCATCCAGGCTGCTTTCGCCGGTGAAGGTGCTCTCGCCCCGGTTATGATAGTGGATCGGGTCGTTCAGCCAGGCCGGAACCTTGGCGTTCTCCTCGCCCGCCGGGACATAGGGCGTGTAGGCGTAGTCGGGCCGGGTCAGGCGCGAAAAGTCCCGACCGTCGAAGCCCTCATTGATCGGCGCACCGTCGACGCCGCCGCGACGGGTGTAGGGATAGTCGGCGCGGCTGCGATAGGCGCAGCGACCCTCCGGGCATTCGCGATACTGGATGACGTCGGCGGTGTGGTTGGCGACGATGTCCAGATAGACCTTCATGCCGCGCGCGTGGGCCGCCTCGACCAGGGCGCGCATCGCAGCCTCGTCGCCGAAGTGCGGATCGACAGCAGTGAAGTCGGTGATCCAGTAGCCGTGGTGCGCCGCGCCGGTATAGCCGCCATGGCTCTGCACGGGCTTGTTCTTGAACACCGGCGCCAACCAGACCGCCGTCGCGCCGAGGCCCTGGATATAGTCCAGCTGTTGGGTCACGCCGGCCAAGTCGCCGCCGTGATAGAAATCGGTATCGGCCGGATCGAACCCGCTTTTCAGTCGGTCGGCGGCGTAACCGCCGTGGTCGTTCGATGCATCGCCATTGGCGAAGCGATCCGGCAGCAGGAAGTAGATCACCTCGTCCTGTGGCAGGCGTTGACGCAGGGCTGACAGGGCGTCTTCGGCCTGGCGGTTTTGCGCCGTCGTCGGCGTTGCAAATCCGCTCAGCAGAGCTGCCGCCGCCATCGCCGCGTGCAGTCCGGCCCTTCTGGGGGTTCCCCTCGCCATGACCCTCACTCCCTTGCGTCTGGAAAGTGCAAAGCCTTCCAGATCGATTTGCAAGATTTTGCAGCAATGGGCGGGGCTGTCAACGCGTCGCTGAAATGCTGCGATGCACCATGGGAGTAGCGCGAAACCGCACATTCCCGCGCCTTTGGGGGCTATCGACGGGCGCGAAGTGCGACGGAAATCAGACGCCCGCATTAACTGCTTGCAACATTCCAAAAGATTTGCATATTTTTGCGACGGCTTCAGATCGCGACGTTCAGAATCGCGGTCAGCCCCAGGGAGGATGACCATGTTCCAACGTCTCAACCGGCGCGCGCGCCTGCTATCCGGCGTCGCCTTCGGCGCAGCCGCCCTGATGGCGGTCGGCTCGGCCCACGCACAAACTGCAGCCGCCACGACGGCCCAGGCCGACGACCAAGCCACTGAAGTCGGCGAAATCGTCGTCACCGGCATTCGTCGTTCGATCGAGGCCGCGATCTCGGCCAAGGCCAACAACACCTCGATCGTCGAAGTCATCTCGGCCGAAGACATCGGCAAGCTGCCGGACGTCTCGATCGCCGAATCCCTGGCGCGCCTGCCGGGCGTGACCATGCAGCGCCTCGACGGCCGCAGCCAGGCGATCTCCATCCGGGGCTTGGGCCCTGACTTCACAACCGCCCTGCTGAACGGGCGCGAACTGGTCACTACCGGCGACAACCGCGGCGTCGAGTTCGACCAGTTCCCCGCCGAACTGCTGAACAGCGTCGTCGTCTACAAGACCCCGGACGCGGCCCTGATCGGTCAAGGACTGGGCGGCACCGTCGACCTGCGCACCGTTCGCCCGCTGGCATACGGCCGTCAGGCCATCGCTCTGAACTATCGTCATGAGTGGAACGAACTGGGCGCCCTGAACTCGGGCACGACCGACAACGGCGACCGCTACACCATCTCCTATATCGATCAGTTCCTGGACGGCACGCTGGGCGTGGCTCTGGGCTACGCCCACATGAGCTCGCCCTATCAGTCCGAGCGCTTCAACGCCTGGGGCTATCCCAACTACACGGACGGCAATCTGCTGACCGGCGGCGTGAAGCCCTATGTGATGTCGTCGGAGCTGGAGCGCGACGGCTATATGGGCGTGCTGGAATGGCGCCCGAACGACCGCATCCACTCCACGATCGACGCCTTCTATTCCGAGTTCAAGAACACCCAGGTTCTGCGCGGCATCGAGTTCCCGCTGGCTTGGGGTGGTTCCTCTGGTGACTGCACCGTGAACGTCCCCTCGGCGGTCTGCCGTCCGGCGCCGTCGCTGCGTCCCGGCTACACTGTCGAAGACGGCCTCATCGTCGCCGGCACCTGGGACAACATCAAGGGCGTGGTTCGCAACGACCTGAACAAGCGCGACAGCAACATCACCGCCTTGGGCTGGAACACCGAGTTCACGCTCAGCGACGACTGGTCGGCGAACCTGGATCTCAGCTATTCGAAGGTCGAGCGTAACGACATCATCCTGGAAACCAACGCCGGCACCGGCCGCAACGTTAACGGCGCGCTGGACACTCTGGGCTTTGAACTGACCGACGACGGCGTGACCCGCTTCACCAGCCGTCTGAACTACGCCGATCCCAACCTGATCCGTATCACCAGCCCGCAAGGCTGGGGCGGCGACGTCATTCCGGGCGGTCAGGCCGGCTATATGAACACGCCCTCCATCGAGGACGAGATCAAGGCGGCTCGCTTCTCCGTGACGCGCCAACTGCACCAGAGCCCGTTCAAGTCGATCGACTTCGGCGCCAACTATACCGAGCGTCAGAAGAGCTTCGTCAACGATCAGTTCTATCTCGGCGTCCCCGGCGGCGGCGATTTGACCGTGCCTTCGGCCTTCCTGCTGGACCCGACCGACCTTGGCTATCTCGGCATCAGCGCCGTGCTGAGCTACGACGCTCTCGGCCTGGTCAACAGTGGCGCGCTGAACCGTGTCCGCAACCCGAACGCCGACGTCACCGCAGGCAACTGGGAAGTGACGGAAAAGGTCTCGACCGCCTACGTCCGCGCCAACATCGATCACAACCTGTTCGGCCGGGCCCTGACCGGCAACGTCGGCATGCAGTTCGTCTATACCGACCAAAGTTCCAGCGGCTTCTCGGCGCGGCAGGTCGGACCGGGCGTCTCCGAGACCATCGCGGTGACGGGCGGCGACGAATATCTGGAGATTCTGCCCAGCGCGAACTTCATCCTGGAAACTGGCGAGGACATGTTCGCGCGTCTGGCGGTTTCGCGCACCTTGGCGCGTCCGCGCATGGACGATATGCGCGCCTCGCGAAACTACAGCTATAACCCCAGCTTGGCCCAATCGACCGACATCAACCGTTCCCCCTGGGGCGGCGGCGGCGGCAATCCGGAACTGCGGCCGTATATCGCCGACGTGATCGACGTGTCGTTCGAGAAGTATTTCGCCAATCGCAAGGGCTACGTCTCGCTGGCGGCGTTCTATAAGAATCTGGAAAGCTACGTTTATAACCGCAACCAGATCTTCGACTTCACTGGCTATCCTATCGGCGTGATCTCGCCGACCAACCCCGAGCCGGCATTGCGCCAAGGCCTGGTCGGCGCGCCCGACAACGGCGAAGGCGGTTGGATCAAGGGTCTTGAACTGTCGATCTCGGCGCCGTTCGACATCTTCCATCCGGCCCTGGAAGGTTTCGGCGCCCAGTTCAGCGCCTCGACCACGGACAGCGAAGTCCGGCCCGATCCAACCCAGGCCCCGACCGCCCTGCCGGGTCTGTCGGAAAACGTGATCAACGGCTCGCTCTACTACGAGCGCTATGGCTTCCAGTCGCGGATTTCGGCCCGTTATCGTTCGGATTACCTGGGCGAGGTCGCCGGCTTCGGCAACGGCCGCACCCTGCGATCGGTGGCGGCTGAAACGGTCGTCGACGCCCAGGTCGGCTACGAGTTCCAGTCCGGTCCGCTGGAAGGCCTCTCGGTTCTGGCTCAGGTCAACAACCTGACCGACGAGCCGTTCAAGACCTTCGAGAACGGCGATGAGCGCCGGACCATCGACTATCAGCACTACGGCCGCACCTTCGCTGTCGGGCTGAACTACAAGTTCTGATTTCCCCTCTCTTCTGAGCAAACTTGGGCCGCCGCGTTCGCGAGGCGGCCCTTTTCTTTGCCTGCGACCCTGCTCGGCGGAAAAGTTTCGTTACAGAGCACTCTTTTCAGCTGGACGCGCCTTTCGCGATGGCCGAACCAAGCAGAATGAGAACCGCGCGACCACAGCGCGGCCGTTCGATTTCACTGGGGGATCATTCATGACCGTTCCGGACGCCGGAAAACGCCAGGGTGCAGGCCTGGCCTTCGCCTATGTCACCACGCTGTTCTTCGCCTGGGGTTTCGCGACCTCGCTGATCGATCCGCTGATCGCGGCGGTGAAGCGGGTGTTCGACCTGAACAACGCCGAGGCTTTCCTGACCACCTTCGCCTGGTTCATCGCCTACGGGCTGATGTCGTTGCCGGCGGCCTCGGTCCTCAGCAAACTGGGCTACAGCCGCTCGATCATCGGTGCCCTGATCGTCATGGTCGCGGGCTGTCTGATCGTGCCGGCCGCCACCGCCGCCGACTGGTATCCTGGCGTGCTGATCGCCCTGTTCGTCATCGCCTCGGGCGTGACCCTGCTGCAGGTCGCGGCCAACCCGCTGGTCGCCGAACTGGGCAGCCCCAAGGGCGCCTCCAGCCGACTGAACCTGTCGCAGGCCTTCAACTCGCTGGGCACGACTGTCGGTCCCTGGCTGGGCTCGCACGTCCTGCTGACGGGCGGCGTCTTCGCCGCCGGCGCCGTGGTGACCGCCGCGACCCGCACCCAGTCGCTGCGCAGCATCGACATGGCCTTCCTGGGCATGGGCGCCTTCTTCGCCTTGATCGCCGTCTTCATCTTCACCGCGCGCAAGAAGATCAATGCGGCGGCGCCGGAGTTTCACAACGCGGTCTCGCCGCTGAAGGCGCTGTCGTCGCCGTGGGCCGTGTTCGGCGCCCTGGCCATCTTCCTCTACGTCGGTTCCGAAGTCGCCATCGGCGGCATGTTGACAAACTTCCTCGAAAGCCCCGAAATCCTGAACGCCCCCATCGAGACGGCGGGCAAGATGGTCGCCCTGTACTGGGGCGGCGCCATGGTCGGCCGCTTCATCGGCTCGCTCGTGCTGACCAAGGTTCGCCCCGGCGTCGTCCTGGCCTTCTGCACCGTCGCGGCGGCCGTCCTGTGCCTGACCGTCAGCCAGATCGGCGGCCCGACGGCGGCCTATGCCGTCCTGTCGATCGGCCTGTTCAACTCGATCATGTTCCCGACCATCTTCACCCTGACGCTGGAGCGCTCGACCGCGCCGACGTCGGCGACGTCGGGCCTGCTGGTGTTCGGCATCATCGGCGGCGCCCTGCTGCCCCAGGTCGCGGCGCATATCGCCGATGCGGCCGGCAAGCTTCAGCCCGCCTTCATCGTGCCGATGCTGGGCTACGTCGGCCTGACCATCTTCGCCATCGGCTGCATCCGCACCAAGGCTCGGACCGAAGTGACCTCGACCGCCTCGCACTGAGCCGGTCGCCAGACAAGACGAAGGGCGCGGAGGCTGGCCTCCGCGCCCTTTTTCATTTCGGCGATGGGATCAGCCGTCGATCAGGGACTGAAGAATGGGCGCCAGTCGGTCGCGCATTTCCTCACATTGGGCGGGTTCGATGTTGAAGCTGCCGCCGCCCAGCTCACGACTGACCGACATGCCCATGATGAAGCCTGCCAAGAGCCGCGCGCGGACGGTGGCGTCCGGCCCGCTCAGCCATTCCTCCAGCGGACCGAAGAAGCGCTGAGTGCAGGTGTTCTGAACCATCTCCGACGCCTTTGCCGAGCCGATGGAGCGCAGCATGATCGACATGCCCTTCAGCTTTTCGGCCTTCTTGGGTTCAAAGACGATCTCATGCGCCACGCGCCGTCCGAAGTCGGCCTTTTCGCCCTGCATCAGCGCGCTGCCGTCGCCGCAACTGTCCAGCGCGGCCAGGAACAGGTCGTCCTTGGAGCCGAAGTAGCGGCTGATCAGGGCCGCATCGACACCGACGTCGCGGGCGATGTCGCGCATGCCCACGTCGTCATAGCTCTCGGCCGCGAATCTCTCGCGCGCAGCATCGAGAATGGCCGTGCGCGTGGCGGCGGCGTTTCTCGGGCGTGGGCCGGGACATAACAAGGTGATGACACTCCACAGACAATAACCGTAGATCACATATGGCTTTGTCAACGCCTGTTGACAAGCGCCACGGCTCCGACCATTAAGTCACAACCGTTGACAAGGCCGACTCCCCATCGGCCTATGTCCGCACGACAGGGATTTACCTCCGACAGGGAGATGCGCAGATGCGCGGGCTGAAGATTGCGGCGGTATCCGTCATGGTGACGGGTGCGCTTTACGGTTGTTCCCCAAAGGCAGAGGCGCCGGCGCAAGGCGCGCCGCCCGTGACGGTGGCCGTGCCGCTGAAGCAGCAGGTGCGGGACTGGGACGAGTTCACCGGGCGCTTCGAAGCGGTCGAAAGCGTGGATGTGCGCGCCCGCGTCGGCGGCTATATTCAGGCGGTTCACTTCCGCGACGGACAGATGGTTCAGAAGGGCCAGCTGCTGTTCACCCTGGATCCGCGCCCGGCCCAGGCCGCGCTGGCCCAGGCTCAGGCCCAGGTCGCTCAGGCCCAGTCGCAGCTGTCGCTGGCCCGCGCCAACCTGGCCCGCAGCGAGGCTCTGTTGGCCTCGCAAGCTGTGTCCAAGGCCGAATATGATTCCAACAAGGCGGCCGTCGATGCGGCCCAGGCCAATCTGGCGGCTGGCAACGCCGCTGTTCGCAATGCGCGTCTGAACCTGGAATACACCCGCGTCACCGCGCCGACCTCGGGTCGCGTATCCGACCGTCGCGTCGATCCGGGCAATCTCGTCGCCGGCGGCTCGTCGGCTGGAGACATCCTGACCACCATCATTTCCGGCGGCCCGATCCACTTCGTCTTCGACGGTTCGGAAGCGGTTCTGCTGAAGTATCTACGTCAGGGCGGCGCCAATCAGGGTGCGGTCGTCAACGTGCGCCTGCAGGACGAAAGCACCTACAAGCATACCGGCCGTCTCGACTTCGCTGACAATGCCGTGGACACCGCTTCGGGCGTGATCCGTCTGCGCGCCATCCTGCCCAACGCCGACGGCTTCCTGCGCCCCGGCATGTTCGGCAGCGCCCAGGTCGCGGGCGCCGGCGCCTATGACGCCCTGCTGGTGCCGGATTCGGCCATCGGCACCGATCAGGCCCGCCGCACCGTCGCTGTGGTCAACGCCGACGGCACCGTGACCAACAAGGCCGTCCAGCTCGGCCCGATCGTCCAGGGCCTGCGCGTCGTTCGTTCCGGCCTGGCTCCGACTGACCGCGTCATCATCGCGGGTCTGCAACGCGCCGCCCAGCCGGGCTCCAAGGTCACGCCAAAGAACGGCAAGATCGAACCCGTCGCAGGCAACGCCTCCCAGGCGCCGGTGACGCAGGCGGCTCCGGCATCCAGCGCCTCCTTCGCCAACAGCCTGCCGGCCGGCTAAGTCATGAATATCTCCCGCTTCTTCATCGACCGGCCGATCTTCGCGGCCGTGATTTCGGTGGTGATCACGATCATCGGGATCGCCGCCTATCCCTTGCTGCCCCTGTCGCAGTATCCCGAGATCGCGCCCCCGACGATCACGATTAACGCCGCCTACCCCGGCGCCTCGGCCGAGACCCTGGCCGAAACCGTCGCCGCCCCCATCGAGCAGGAGGTGAACGGCGTCGAGAACATGCTCTACATCTCCTCCTCGTCCACGTCGGACGGGACGGTGGCCATCACTGTGACCTTCCAGCCGGGAACGGATCTGGATGCTGCTCAGGTGCTGGTCCAGAACCGGGTCGCCTTGGCCGAGCCTCGACTCCCGGAAGCGGTTCGCCAGACGGGCGTCGTGGTCAACAAGGCCGAGAGCGGCTTCCTGATGATCCTGGGTTTGACGTCGCCTGACGGCACGTTGGACAACGACTATGTCGGCAACTACGCCAACTCCACGCTTCGGGATCGTCTGCTGCGGATCGAGGGCGTCGGCGCAGTTCAGCTCTTCGGCGGCGGCAACTATTCGATGCGCGTATGGATCGACCCGGCCAAGGCCGCCGAGCGCGGTCTGACGGGCCCTGAGATCGTCTCGGCCCTCCGCGCCCAGAACGTGCAGGCCGCCGCCGGCTCCATCGGCCAACCTCCCTTCCCGAACAACGCCGCTGCGTTCCAATTGCCTGTTCAGGTTCAGGGGCGTCTGAGCGATCCCAATGAGTTCGCCAACGTCGTGCTGAAGACGGACGCCGAGGGTCGCGTCACCTACCTGCGCGACGTCGCGCGGATCGAACTGGGCGCCCAGGATTACGGCATCCGCGGCTTCTTCGACGGCCAACGCGGCGTCGGCGTCGCGATCGTTCAGCAGCCGGGGGCGAACGCCTTGGGCACGGCTGATCGGGTCCTCAAGGAAGTCGAGGCCGTCAAGGGCGAACTGCCGGCCGGCATGGCCATCTCGGTGCCTTACAATCCGACCGAGTTCGTCGCCGCCTCGGTGGAGTCGGTTCAGCACACCCTGGTCGAGGCCGTCATCCTGGTCATCATCGTGGTCATGGTCTTTCTTCAGACCTGGCGCGCGGCCATCATTCCCATCGTCGCCATCCCCGTCGCTCTGGTCGGCACCTTCGCGGTGCAGCTGGCGCTGGGCTATTCGATCAACTCCCTGTCCCTGTTCGCCCTGGTCCTTGCGGTCGGCATCGTGGTCGATGACGCCATCGTCGTGGTCGAGAACGTGGAGCGCGCGATCAGCGAAGGCCTCAGTCCCAAGGAGGCCGCTTATCGATCGATGCAGGAGGTCTCCGGCGCCCTGATCGCCATCGGCCTGGTGCTGGTGTCGGTGTTCGTGCCGACGATGTTCGTGCCCGGCATCCCCGGCATCTTCTATCGCCAGTTCGCGGTCGTCATCGCATCGGCCTCGGTCATCTCGCTGTTCGTGTCGCTGACGCTGTCGCCGGCCATGGCCGCCCTGCTGCTGAAGCCGCACAAGAAGGATCATGAACATGCCCGCAAGCCGGGCGTCCTGGGTGCGGTGGTCTACTACGGCGGCTGGGCCGGGCGGAAGTTCAACGACGGCTTCGACTGGCTGTCGGATCGCTACGGTCGTTTGACGGCACGTCTGATCCGTACGGTCGGCCTGGTGCTGATCATCTATGCCGGTCTGCTGGGCCTCACCGCCTGGCGGTTGATCGATACTCCTTCGGGCTTCATTCCTGAACAGGATCAGGGCTTCCTGATCGGCGTTATCCAACTGCCCGCCGGTGCGTCGCTGGATCGTACGGAAGCGGTGATGACGCGTGCTACAGACATCATCCGCAAGACCGACGGTGTCGACGGCGCCATCGCCTTTGCGGGTCTGGACGGATCAAGCTTCTCCTTCGGCTCGAACGCCGCGACCATCTTCGTGCGTCTGAACCCGTTCGAGGATCGCACCAAGGAGCAGGCCGCCACGGCTCTGGCCGGCGCCATCACCCAGGCGACCGGACAGATCGAGGACGCGCAGATCTTCGTCATCGCCCCCCCGGCGGTCCAGGGTCTGGGCACCGGCAACGGCTTCTCGATGATGATCCAGGACCGCGAAGGCGCCGGCTATCGTCCGCTGGAAGGCGCCACCTTCGCCATGATGGGCGCCGCCGCCCAGAAGCCGACCGAGGTCAGCCAGGTCTTCTCGACCTACAACACGGCCTCGCCGCGCGTGACCGCCGATGTCGATCGCGACAAGGCGCTGATGCTGGGCGTCCAGCCCAGCTCGGTGTTTGACACCTTGGGCGTCTATCTGGGTTCGTCCTACGTCAACGACTTCAACATGCTGGGCCGAACCTTCCGGGTGACGGCGCAGGCGGAGCCGACGGCGCGCGACGACATCGCCGACATCGCCAATCTGAAGACCAAGTCGTCCTCCGGCGCCATGGTGCCGATCGGATCGGTGGCTAATCTGATCGACGACTCCGGTCCGGCGCGGATCGTCCGCTACAACCTGTTCCCGGCGGCCGAGCTTCAGGGCAACGCTGCAGCAGGGGTCTCCTCCGGCGAGGCGCTGCAGGTCATGGAAACCATGGCCGCCCAGACCCTGCCGCAGGGCTTCTCCTACGAATGGACGGGTCTGGCCTATCAGCAGAAGGCGGCGGGTTCCGGCGCGACGGTCATCTTCCTGATGGCGGTGGTGTTCGTCTTCCTGGTGCTGGCGGCTCAGTACGAAGCGTTCACGCTTCCGCTGGCGGTCATTCTGATCGTGCCGATGTGTCTGCTGGCGGCCATCATCGGGGTGAACCTGCGCGGCCTGGACAATAACATCCTGGTCCAGATCGGACTTGTCGTTCTGATCGCGCTTGCGGCCAAGAACGCCATCCTGATCGTCGAGTTCGCCAAACAGGCCGAGGAAGAGCAGGGCATGAACCGGTTCGAGGCTGCGGTCGCCGCCGCCAAGACCCGTCTGCGTCCGATCCTGATGACCTCGTTCGCCTTCATCCTCGGCGTCGTGCCGCTGATGCTGGCCTCGGGGCCGGGCGCGGAGATGCGTCAGTCGCTGGGCACGTCCGTCTTCTCGGGCATGCTGGGCGTGACCTTCTTCGGCCTGATCTTCACGCCGGTCTTCTATGTGGTCTGCCGCTGGCTGTCCTCGAAACTGCCGCAAGGCAAGAAACCGACCCCGACGCCTGACCGTCCTTCGGACCGGCCCGTGCGTTATGACGAAACCAGCGACCTGACCGATCCGAACGCGCCTGCGCCCGTGACCGGCCGGGGAGGGGACATCTGATGATCCGCAACAAGACCCTCAGCTTCCTGACCGCCGCAGCCTCCAGCGCCCTGCTCGCCGCCTGCGCGGTCGGGCCCAAGGCGCCGGTCGCCGACCTGCCCGTCGCCGGCACGGGCGCGTTCGTCGGCTCGGCCAGCCCTACCGTCTCGACCGCTGCGGCGCGCGACGACTGGTGGCGGCTGTACGAGGACCCTACGCTGGACGCCCTGATCCAGCAGGCCTTCGCCGAGAACAACCAGCTCGAGGCCGCCTTCGCCAATCTGCGCGCGGTCCGGGCGTCGCTGTCGGAGGCCCGCGTCGGCCGTTTCCCGACCACGACGACCAGCGCCCAGGCCCAGCGCAGCCGCGCCTCGGCCGCCACGGTCCAGGGCCTGCCAGCAGGGCAGGATGCGCCCGAAATCGACACCTATGACGTCGGCATTCAGGCGGCCTATGAGGTCGACCTGTTCGGACGGGTGGAATCCACCATTCGCGCCGCCCGCGCCGACGCCCGCGCCGCCGAGGCCGCCCTGGCCACGGTCCAGGTGACGGTCGCGGCCGAGACGACCCGCGCCTATGCCGACACCTGCTCAGCCAATGCGCAGATCGCGGTGGCCGAACGGACGCTGGAGCTGCAACGCAATACCGCCAATCTGACCCAGACTCTGCTGGACGGCGGGGCGGGGACCGGGCTGGACGTGGCCAGCGCCCGCGCGGCCCTGGCCCAGACGGCGGCGACCCTGCCGACATTGCGCGCAGCCCGTAACGAGGCCCTGTTCCGCCTGGCGACCCTGACCGGGCGCACCCCGGCCGAAGCCAGCCAGGCCGCCGCCGCCTGCGTGCGTCCGCCCCAGCTCAGCCAGCCGATCCCGGTCGGCGACGGCGCGGCGCTTCTGGCCCGCCGTCCCGACGTGCGCCAGGCCGAGGCCGAACTGGCCGCAGCCGCCGCGCGCGTGAACGTGGCGACCGCCAACCTGTTTCCGCAGATCAGCCTGGGCGGGTCCTTTGGCTCCACCGCGTTGGACTCAGGCGAACTGGGTAACGACCAGAACTTCCGCTTCAGCTTCGGTCCGCTGATCAGCTGGTCCTTCCCTAACGTCTTCGCCGCCCGCGCTCAGATCAAGGCCGCCGGCGCCCGTTCGGACGCGGCTCTGGCGACCTTCGACCAGACGGTGCTGACGGCGCTTCAGGAAACCGAGACAGCCCTTAGCAACTACGCCAACGAACTGGACCGCCGTGCGGCCCTGACAGAGGCTAGGGACCAAGCGGCCCGCGCCACCGACCTGTCGCGCCTGCGCTTCAACGCCGGCGCCGACAGCTTCCTTCTGGTGCTGGACGCCGAACGCACCCAGGCGGCGGCCGACGCGGCTTTGGCCCAGTCCGACGCCTTGGTCACCACCTACCAGATCGCCCTGTTCCGCGCCCTGGCCGGGGGCTGGCAGGCCGACAGTTGATCGCGTCGCGATGCTGAAAGAAGAGGGCCGGGCGATGCATCGCCCGGCCTTTTTTCATTCTGATCAAGTTTACCGCGGTCAGGCCAAAATCCGCACCTTGGGTTCGCGATCCCATTGGCGGGTGCGGGCGGGGGCGAGAAAGTTTTCGGCGTTCTTGGACAGGTCGATCACGCCAGCGTCCGGCTCGACGCCTGCCTTGTCGAGCAGGGGCTGGGCCTCAGGCGTGTGGCCTATGGCCTTGAGGTGGCCGAAGGCGTCCTTGGCGAAATCGACCGCGGCGCCTTCTTTCAGCATTTGGGCGCAGCCGTCCTCGGACAGAACGATCGCCACGGCGTCGAACAAGACCGACGGGCTGCCGGCCAGTTGGCAGTCGGCCGCCAGCGTCTTGCCGTCCTTCAGCCTGACGCCGCCGATTTTGGGCGCGACGATGAAGACCGAGCCGCCGTCGCCTTCAACCGACGCCTTTACGGCGTCGACGACCGCGCCGTCCGAACCGTCGGCGACGAGGATGGCGACCTTTCGGCCCTTCAGAGTATCGGGATATTTGCCGACGATGCGCAAGGCGGGCGAGGCTTCGAGATCAATGGGCGCCACGCCGGGGTCGGACGCCTTGGGCAGGGACAGGTTCAGGCCGTCGGCGACCCGCTGAGCCAAGGTCTCATCGACGTTTTGCAGATTGGCCAAAATGCGCTCGCGAACGTGAGCGAGCGACACCTTGGACAGTTCGAAGACGATGGCGCTGGCCAGGTGGGCCTGTTCGATCTCGGTCTGGGAGCGGAAGAACAGCCGCGCCTGGCTGTAGTGATCGGCGAAGCTTTCGGCGCGCAGCCGGACCTTTTCGCCCTCGACCGGGATGGACGCGGTGCGGAAACCGCCCTTGGGATCTTCACGCGGGCCGCCGTCCTCGCCCGCCTCGGACAGGCTGTTGGGCTCATAGTTGGCGCGGCCCTTGGGCA
This sequence comes from Brevundimonas sp. SGAir0440, assembly GCF_005484585.1. Taxonomy (NCBI): domain Bacteria; kingdom Pseudomonadati; phylum Pseudomonadota; class Alphaproteobacteria; order Caulobacterales; family Caulobacteraceae; genus Brevundimonas; species Brevundimonas sp. SGAir0440. Next base: position 1,218,752 of record NZ_CP039435.1, read on the forward strand.
CGGCCATCTGCATATGGCCGTCGCGCTGCAAGTTCTGGAAGGGGCAGCCCTTGGCCTGGTTGATCGGGATCTGGTGGAAGTTGACCGTGCCCAGGCGCGACAGCTGGGTGTCCTGATAGGAGAACAGCCGTCCCTGCAACAGCGGATCTTCCGAAAAGTCGATGCCCGGCACGATGTTGGTCGGCAGGAAGGCGACCTGTTCGGTCTCGGCGAAGAAGTTGTCGGGATTGCGGTTCAGGACCATGCGGCCGATCACGCGGATCGGATAATCCTCTTCCGGCACCAGCTTGGTGGCGTCCAGAATGTCGAAGGGCAGGGCGTCGGCCTGTTCCTGCGTGAACAACTGTACGCCGAACTCCCATTCGGGGAAGTCGCCCTGATCGATGGCCTCATACAGGTCGCGACGGTGATAGTCCGGGTCGGCGCCGGCGATCTTGACCGCCTCGTCCCAGCAGGTCGATTGCGCCCCCAGCTTGGGCCGCCAGTGGAACTTGACCAGGGTCGCCTCGCCTTCGGCGTTGATCAGCCGGAAGGTGTTGACGCCGAAGCCTTCCATCATGCGCAGGCTGCGCGGAATGCCGCGATCCGACATGGCCCACATGACCATGTGCATGCTCTCGGGCATCAGGCCGATGAAGTCCCAGAAGGTGTCGTGGGCGCTGGCCGCCTGGGGATAGCCCTTGTCCGCCTCCATCTTCACCGAATGGATCAGGTCCGGGAACTTGATCGCGTCCTGGATGAAGAAGACGGGGATGTTGTTGCCGACCAGATCCCAGTTGCCTTCGGTCGTGTAGAATTTGACCGCAAAGCCGCGCACGTCACGCGGCGTGTCCACCGAGCCCGCGCCGCCGGCGACGGTCGAGAAGCGGGCGAACAGTTCGGTCTTCTTGCCGACCTCGGTCAGAATCTTCGCGGTAGTGAAGTCCGAAAGGCTGTCGGTCAGTTCGAAGAAGCCGTGGGCGGCCGAGCCGCGGGCATGGACGATCCGCTCAGGGATACGCTCGTGGTCGAAATGCTGGATCTTCTCGCGGAGGATGAAGTCTTCCAGCAGGGTCGAGCCGCGCGGGCCGGCTTTCAGCGAGTTCTGATTGTCGCTGATTGGCGTCCCGTGATTGGTGGTCAGGCGGGTCTCAGGCGTCGAGGCGGTCTGGTGCACTTCGCCAGCGTTGCCGATTGTCGGCGCGCCGGCCGGCTTTGCGTTCTTGGCCATCTTAGGAATCCTTTGGAGCAGCGGCGCAAGCGGGAGCCGCGCGCGTTCCCGAAGACAACTCGGTGGAGGCGCAATAGTTCTGTGCGAGTTCGCGCACAGCCGCGCCCGATCGTCGCTAGAAAAGTTCGCTCCGTATGCGGCGCGCCCTTCGCAGGAGGCGAGGCGGCGTTTATGAGGCGAAAATGATTGCACGCCTTCGCCCCGTCCCGTTCGACCTCGGTCCCGTTCATTTCGTCGGCATCGGCGGCATCGGCATGAGCGGCATCGCCGAGATCATGCTGAAGATCGGCTATTCGGTTCAGGGCTCGGACGCCAAGGCCAGCGCCAATACCGAGCGGCTGGAACAGCTGGGCGCCAAGATTTTCATCGGCCACGACGCCGCCCATGTGGGCGAGGGCGTTTCGGCCGTGGTCTATTCGACGGCGGTCAAAGCCGACAATCCCGAGATGAAGGCGGCCCGCGAGCGCCGCATCCCGCTGGTGCGCCGGGCCGAGATGCTGGCCGAGCTGATGCGGCTGCAGTTCTCGATCGCTGTGGGCGGCACACACGGCAAGACGACGACGACCTCGATGGTGGCGGCCCTGCTGGATGCGGCGGGCCTGGATCCGACGGTGGTCAATGGCGGCATCATCAACGCCTACGGCACCAACGCCAAGGTCGGCGACGGCGATTGGATCGTGGTGGAGGCGGACGAGTCGGACGGCAGCTTCCTGCGCCTGAAGTCGACGGTGGCCATCGTCACCAACATCGATCCCGAACATCTGGACCACTACGGCGACTTCGACGGGGTGCGGAAAGCGTTCGTGGACTTCGTCGAAAACATTCCCTTCTACGGGTTCGCCGCTGTCTGCCTGGACCATCCCGAAGTGCAAAAACTGGTCGCGGCCATCGATAACCGGCGGCTGGTGACCTACGGGGTCAATCCGCAGGCCATGGTGCGGGCCGACAATGTCGAGATGGGGCCGGACGGCTGCCGCTTCGACGTGGTCATTCAGAATGGCGAAACCCATTTGATCTCGGGCGTCCATCTGCCGATGGCTGGCTGGCACAATGTGTCGAACGCCTTGGCCGCCATCGCTGTGGCGCGCGAGCTGGATGTGTCGGACGACGCGATCCGCGCGGGCCTTGCCGGCTTTGGCGGGGTCAAGCGCCGCTTCACCACCACGGGCGTCGTGGGCGGCGTTCGCATCGTCGACGACTACGGCCACCACCCGGTCGAGATCGCCGCCGTGCTGAAGGCCGCGCGTCAGGTGACGGAGGGTCGGGTCATCGCCGTGGTTCAGCCGCACCGCTACACGCGCCTGCGCGACCTGATGGACGAGTTCTCGACCTGCTTCTCGGACGCCGACAGCGTGATCGTCGCCGATGTTTATCCCGCCGGCGAACAGCCGATCGAAGGAGTGGACAAGCACGCGCTGGCCGACGGGGTGCGCCGCTACGGCCACCGTCACGTCCAGGCCTTGGAGAACGCCGCTGTCCTGCCGCGCCTGATCAAGGATGAGGCCAAATCCGGCGACGTTGTGGTGCTGCTGGGCGCCGGCGACATCACCAGCTGGGCCTATGGCCTGCCGGCGCAGCTGGAGGCTCTGGCGTGATCGTTTTGCCCGACGTGCGCGGCAAGCTGCTGCGGAACGAGCCGCTGGCGCCCTATACTTGGTTCCGGGTGGGCGGCGCGGCCGAGGCCCTGTTCATTCCGGCGGACGCTGAGGATCTGGGGGACTTCCTGAAGGCCTTGGACCCGGCCGTGCCGGTGACGGTTCTGGGCGTCGGATCGAACGTCATCGTTCGCGACGGGGGGGTCGAGGGCGTGGTGATCCGCCTGGCGGGCCGCCCGTGGGCGCAGATCACGACGGACGGCGACACCGTCACGGCCAGCGCGGGCGCGCTGGACTCGATGGTCGCCAAGGCCAGCGCCAAGGCAGGAATCGCCGGGCTGGAATTCTATGCCGGCATTCCGGGCACGATAGGCGGCGCCTTGACCATGAACGCCGGTTGCTACGGCTCCGAGACCAAGGACGTGCTGGTGTCGGCCTGGGGCCTGACGCGGGCGGGCGAGCGGGTCCATTACGCTCTGGCCGACTTCGGCTACACCTATCGCCATTCGCAGGCGCCGGCCGACATCATCTGGGTCGAGGCGACCTATCGCGGCACGGCCGACGAACCCGAGGCGGTGGCGGCCCGGATCTCCGAGATCACCAGTCGTCGCGAGACCACCCAGCCGATCCGTGAAAAGACCGGCGGCTCGACGTTCAAGAACCCCGAGGGCCATTCGTCGTGGAAGCTGGTGGATGAGGCCGGTTGGCGCGGCAAGCTGCACGCCGAAACCGGGGGAGGGGCCAAGTTCAGCGAACTGCACTCCAACTTCATGATCAATCCCGGGGAAGCGACTGCGGCCGATGTTGAAGGCCTGGGCGAGGCGGTTCGCGCCGATGTGCTGGCTAAGACCGGCGTTCAGTTGGAGTGGGAAATCAAGCGGATCGGCCGGGCGCGATAAAAAATCCCGCGCAAAATGGTCTTCGGACGCGAATGGTTGACGGCCTGTTAAACATGTAGGCCCCAATCCAAGGCGTCATGGCCCGCGCTTTCAAAGACCTTCATGTCGCCGTCCTGATGGGCGGCCTTTCCGCAGAGCGGGAGGTGTCCCTCTCGTCGGGCGAGCAGTGCGCGCGCGCGCTGGAGCGGCAGGGTGTGCGCGTCAGCCGCGTGGACGCCGGGCGGGATCTGGCCAATGTGCTGCCCGGCCTGATCCGGCCCGACGTGGTGCTGAACTGCCTGCACGGCGCCTGGGGCGAGGACGGCTGCGTCCAGGGCGTGCTGGAGACGCTGCGTATTCCCTACACCCATTCCGGCGTGCTGGCCTCGGCCCTGGCGATGGACAAGGACAAGTCCAAGGCCGTCCTGCGGGCGGCGGGCATCAAGGTGCCGGGTGGTGGTCTTTACGATCGTCACGAAGTCGCCAGCCGCCACGTCATCGACCCGCCCTATGTGGTCAAGCCGAATGCGGAGGGGTCGTCGGTCGGCGTCTTCCTGGTGCGCGAGGGTGCCAACCGTCCGGTCGCTGAGGTGGGCGAACCGGGCTGGGCCTACGGCGAGCAGGTCGTCGTCGAGCCCTATATCGCAGGCAAGGAGTTGTGCGTCACCGTGCTGGGCGAGGCGACGGGGCCGCGCGCCCTGACCGTCACGGACATCACTCCGACCAAGGGCTTCTATGACTACGAGGCCAAATATGCGCCGGGCGGATCGGTGCACGTCCTGCCGGCCGTCCTGCCGCCGCATGTGTTCGAAAAGGCGCTGCGTCAGGCGGAGGCGGCGCACTTGGCCATGGGGTGCCGCGGCGTGTCGCGATCCGACTTCCGTTATGATGATGTTAAGGACGATCTGGTCCTGTTGGAGGTCAATACGCAGCCCGGCATGACCCCGACTTCGCTCGCGCCCGAGCAGGCCGCCCATACCGGGATGAGCTATGACGATTTGGTTCGGTGGATGGTGGAGGACGCCTCATGCCCGCGGTAGTTCGCGGCGGCCGGCGACAGGGTTCTAATCAGGCTCCACAAGGCGGTGCGGCTTCCAAGGGCGGAGGACGGTCGCGCGGCGGGGCCCAGAACGCGTCCGCCGTTCCCGGCAAGATGGCCGCCATCGGCCGTGTCGATATTTCGCCCCGCACCGCCGTGATCGCCCTGGGCGCCGGCGCGCTGCTGCTGGTCGGGGTTCTGGCCACGGGCGCTCGCGCCGAGCGGATCGGCGCCTCGGTTTCTCATGGCCTGGACAGTGTGACGGCCGGCATGGGCCTGACGCTGAAGCGGGTGCACATCACCGGCGCCTCGCCTGAGGCCGAGCCGGCGATCCAGCGCGCGCTGGGCCTGTATTCCGGTCAGCCGATCACCAGCCTGGATCTGGACGCCATTCGGACGCGGGTTCAAGGCGTGGGTTGGGTCAAGGAGGCGCGCGTGGTGCGCCTGTTGCCCGACACCCTGATCGTTGAGGTCAAGGAACACGACCGCCTGGCCGTCTGGCAGGAAGCCGGTCAGATCAAGGTCATCGACAACCGGGGCCAGGTCATCGACGGCGCCGACGCGCGTCGCTATCCGACGCTGCCGCTGGTCGTGGGCAAGGGCGCCGACGTGGCGGCTGGCGAAATCCTGCCTCTGCTGGCCCAGCGCCCGCGACTGATGGGAATGGTGGACGCCCTGGTGCGCGTGGACGAGCGCCGCTGGGACTTGCGTCTCAAGGACGGCAGCCTGATCCAGCTGCCCGCCACTGAACAGGAGGCGGCCCTGATCCGCCTCGATGCGCTGGACCAGCGCGAACGCCTGCTCGACCTGGGTTTCGCCCGCGTCGATCTCAGAACCCCCGACGAGGTCGCCGTGCGACCCGCCGGCGACGCCTAAGGACCGTAGAGACATGACCAAGCAACGCGGCGCGGCGAATGATCACGGTCGGGGCATGGATCCTCGCGCCGGTCGTGCGCCCGTGGTCGCTGCGTTGGATATCGGGCAATCCAAGGTCTCGTGCTTCATCATGAAGCCGGACGGCGTGCGCCACGCCGACCGCACCATCCGCGTCGCAGGCGCCAGCCATGTCCAGTCCAAGGGCGTCAGGGGCGGGGCGATCATCAACATGGATGAGGCGGCTCAGGCCATCGGCCACGCCGTCGAACGCGCCGAACGCGCCGCCCAGAGCCCGGTATCCGGCGTCGTCGTCACCACGGCTATCGGCCAGATGGCCAGCCACCGGGTGCAGGCCCGCGTCTCGCTGGGCGCCAATCCGGTCGGCGACGCCGATCTGGCGCGCGCCATCGGCATGGCCCTGGCCCAGATTCGCCTGCCCAACCGTCGCCCGATCCACGTCCTGCCCATCGCCTGGTCGGTCGACGGCGCGCGGGGCGTGCATGATCCGCGTTCGATGCGGGGCGGTTCTCTGGGGCTGGATCTGTTGGTCGTCTCGATGGCCGAGAACGTCTTTACGACGCTCAGCCACTGCCTGGAGCTGGCTCACCTCGACCTGCAAGGCGTCGCCGCCGCACCCGTCGTCTCGTCTCTGGCCGCGCTGGAAGAGGACGAGATGGATCTGGGCGCCGTCTGCATCGACATGGGCGGCGGCTCGACCAGCGCCGCGGTCTGGGGCGGCCGCTCCCTGCTGCATATTGAAAGCCTGAACGTCGGCGGCGATCACGTCACCTCCGATATCGCGCGCGGCCTGTCGACGTCCAAGGCCGGCGCCGAACGGCTCAAGACCCTGCACGGCTCGGCCATGGCCAGCGCCAACGAAGACCGCGAGATGCTGGAGGCCCCGCCGCGCGGCGAGGACGCCTCGGCCGGCCCCGTCATCGTCCCGCGCGCCATGCTGAAGACCGTCATCGCGCCCCGCGTCGAGGAAACCCTCGAACTGCTCCGTGATCGGCTAAAAAACGCAGGCGTCGGCCTGGAGCCCGGCGCCGGCTTGGTCCTGACCGGCGGCGCCAGCCAGCTGAATGGCGTGCGCGAGCTGGCGGTGCGCGTCTTCGACCGTCCTGTCCGCCTCGGAAAACCCCAACGGGCGCCACATTTGGCCGACGCCGCCTCCGGCCCCGCCTTCTGCGCCAGCGCCGGCGTCCTCCTCCGCGCCGCCTACGGACCGCGCGAGGCGGTGTCGGCGAGAAAGCTGATGGCGCGCCAGATCACGGCTGCGGATGCGCCGCGCATTCACCGCGGGAATGTGGTGGGGCGTGTGGCCGGCTGGCTGCGCGACAATCTGTGACGCTGTCTCTTCGCAGTCAAACGCGCTGCGACTCATCCACTTAAGCGCCCATGACAGCGGCAGCAGCTAACCAATCCTCGGTAGCTGAACTGTGTCATGATTGTAACATCATCGACGCGTGCTGGCCCGATTTGGGTCACATTGGTTGCCTGACAGCCATATTTCGCTAGACGGTTTTGGAGAAGCCATGGGCTTTTGCGGCTCGGCTATTCGCAAATCGATTCTAGTGGGGTGACTGATTATGAAACTGAAGCGTAATTATTTGTTCGGGACGACGGTTCTGGCGGGCATTCTCGCCGTGTCGGCCCCCGCCTGGGCTCAGGCGCAGCAAACCGCCGCTGAAGCTGCGGACGCTACTCAGGTTGACGAAATCGTCGTCACGGGTTCGCGTATCCGTCGCGATCCGACGACCGCGCCGACGCCGCTAATCCAAGTCAGCCGCGAGACCCTGGTGACCTCCGGTCAGAACACGATGATCGACTATCTGGCCACGATCCCGGCTTTGTCGAACTCGGTCGTCCCCTCCGATACCACCGGCTCCAACTTGGGCGACGGCGGCCTGTCGTTCGCCAACCTGCGCTCGCTGGGCTCCAACCGTACGCTGACGCTGGTCGACGGCCGTCGTCACGTTGGTTCGAACGGCGGCTCGCTGGCCGTCGACGTCGACACCATTCCCCGTCTGCTGATCGAAAACATCGAGATCGTCACCGGCGGCGCCTCGTCGGTCTATGGCGCTGACGCAGTCTCCGGCGTGCTGAATTTCAAGCTTCGTCGCGATTTTGAAGGTCTAGAAATCGATGCCAACTATGGCCAGAAGAACCAAGACGGGCAGGCCAACAAGCGTATCTCGGCCCTGGTCGGCAAGAATTTCTTTGATGACCGCCTGAACCTGTACGCCTTTGCCGAGTATGAAGACCTGGACGAAGTTCGCACGAACCAGATTGACTGGATGGCGCGTTCGACATCGTTGGTCACCACTGATGTGGATCCGACCGCCTCTCCCTACGACGGTGTGACGGATACGACTCTGTTCAGCAACCTGCGCACCATGCAGCGTCTGCGTTGGGGCATCGTGAACCTGGCTAACAATCAGCCGGGTAGCCCGCTCGGCGATCCGGACATTCCCTACGCCAGTTGCGGCACCGTCGGCCTCAATCCGACGGCCGCCAATTACAGCAACACCAACTGTACGGCGCTGAACCCCGGTTATTCCTGGGTGTTCGACGGTACGACCGCTCGCTTGGCCGACTTCGGCACGCGCGTCGGCGTGGGCAGCGTTCAACGTGTCCTGAACGTCGGTGGTGACGGTGAGTTGGCGTCCGAGTACGGCCAGTATTCGCAGGTTCCCGAGTCGAAATCGCAGCGCTACCAGATCGGCGGCAATCTGAAGATCACGTCGGATATTCGGGCTCACCTTGAAGCCAAGTACGTGACAGAGGAAACGTTCGACGAAGGACAGCCGACCTTCTTCGACATCTTCATCTCCGACCGCACCGGCGCTGGTGCGGTCTCGACCATCCGTAGCGGCAGTGCGTTCGACATTCGTCTGAGCGACAACGCCTTCATGCCGGCGAACCTGAAGACGGCGATCCAACAGAACCGGATCAACATCTACAGCCAGCCCACAGCGACCCAAGCCGGCCAACTGATTGGCACTGCTCCGGCGCCTTATGCACGTTCGGCCCTGCGTGGTCCGGATCGTAGCCAGTTCAACACGCGTGACCTGTGGCGCGGTGTGCTGTCGTTTGAGGGCGACCACGAGCGCTTCGGCTTCGTGAAGAACGTTTCCTGGGACGTCGGCTACACCTATGGTCAGGTCGAAGTGGTCAACCGTGAGAAGGGCGTCGATGTCGAGCGTATGGCCTTCGCTGCGGACGCCATCGTCAACTCGCAAGGCCAAATCGTCTGCCGCGTGCAGAACCTGCAAGCACAGAATGCAGCCCTGATCGCCGACGCCGTTCGTGGCGGTGATGTCCGTGGCAGCGCCGCCGGCCGCGCCGCCATCAACGAGTGTCAGCCGCTTAACATTTTCGGTAAAGGCAATCAGAGCCAAGCGGCTCTCGACTATGTCTACGCAGAAGTGGGCATCACGGAGCGCAACGAGCAGGAACAGGCCCTGGCTTCTGTCTCGGGGCAACTTTGGGACTTCTGGGGCGCAGGTCCTCTGGGTCTGGCTGTCGGCGCCGAATATCGCCGGGAGTTCACTGAGGCCACCGGTCGTGACGCCGAAACCGGCGATCGTTTCCTTTTCCTGAACACCGGCGCCGACCTGCCGGGGGTTGAGTACACTTCGAACGAAGTCTTCGCCGAATTGTCGGTGCCGTTGTTCCGTGACTCCTTCTTGGGGCAATATGCGGAACTGAGCGGTTCGTACCGCAGCTTCGACTATTCCACGACCGGAACCGGGGACGTCTATGGCGTCAACGTGGTATACCGTCCGATCTCGGACATCGCCTTCAAGTCGAGCTTCAACACCTCCTTGCGCGCGCCCAACCTGAGCGAAATCTATTCGCCCTATTCGCAGACCTTCTCGTTCTTCGGATCGGACGACCCCTGCACCACGGCGAACATCAATGCTGCGGGGAATGCGCAGTATCGTGAGAACCGGATTCGTAACTGTACGGCTCTGGCTCAAGCCGCCGGCTATACGTTCGACTTCGCCGGCGCTACGGCGACCAACACTGACGATTTCGGCCTGGCTTACGGCACGGGCAGCATCGCGGGCGTCAGCGGCGGCAACCCCAGCCTGCAGCCGGAAGAATCGGAAAGCTTCACGTTCTCGACGGTCCTGAAGCCCCGCTTCATCCCGAACTTCAGCCTGGTGCTAGACTACTACGAGATCGAAATCTCCAATGTGATCGCTACGGTTACTCCGCAGGTCGCCGCACAAAACTGCGTCAATGGGTCGACGCTTAATACCGCCGCCTGCGCCACCATTTTCCGTAACAATCCGAACGTTCCGTTCGGCGTCGGCGCTCCCACCGGTGACCCTCTCGGCGGTTACATCTCGGGCTCGATCAACTACGCCAAGCGCACCACGCGCGGCTTGGACTTTGATGTTCGGTACAGCGTGGATACCGACGAGTTGTTCGGCAAAAACTGGGGTCGCTTCGACTACAGCCTGGGCGGTTCGTGGCTGATTGAACAGAAGAACTTCAATAATGCCCAGAATCCGAGCGATTTCACCGAGTCGGCGTCACTGCTCTACTATCCGCGGGTCCGATTCACATCGTCGCTGACCTACGCGCCGACGGACCGGCTGAGCATCAACTGGTCGGTCGACTGGCAGACGGCCCAGGACATCGTCCAAGCCCGCACGTTCGTCAACAATGCGGATAGCCGCCTAGTCCAATACATGGACACCGGCAACTTCGCCCGTCACGACTTCACCGTCCGCTACAAGGTGCGTGACGACCTGACGCTGCGTGCTGGTGTGGTGAACGCGTTCGACGCCGAGCAGGCACCGTGGCTTGGATACACTTTGTATTCCAACTTCGACCCATACGGCACCCGTTACTTCTTCGGTCTGAACCTGCGCACCTGGTAGGTTTAGCTTCAGCGAAACGGAAAGGGCGGCTCGAAAGAGCCGCCCTTTTCTTTTGTCGACAGGAAAAGTCCAGCAACGCTTTCGGTTTGGGGTGTTCTTCGGTCCGACTCACATTATCGCCGTAACCTTCTCTTAACCTTCATGGGCGCAATCCTTAACGCGCTCATAACCAAAGCGATTCGGCGGGGCGGTCGGTTGGTTTGAAGGGGCGGGTCAGCAGGTCGGAAACAGAAAATGTCGCTTTCATTGGTCAAGCCGCAACACACTGAACTGAAGCCCCGCATCGTCGTGTTCGGCGTCGGCGGCGCCGGCGGCAACGCCGTGAACAATATGATCGACGCCGGCCTCGAAGGGGTCGAGTTCGTCGTGGCCAACACCGACGCGCAGCACCTCAGCTTCGCCAAGACCGATCGCCGCATCCAACTGGGCGAGACCATCACCCAAGGCCTGGGCGCCGGCGCCCACCCCGAAGTCGGCATGAACGCCGCCGAGGAATCCGCCGACGAGATCCATCAGCACCTGGAAGGTGCGCACATGGTCTTCATCACCTGCGGCATGGGCGGCGGCACCGGCACCGGCGCGGCGCCGGTCATCGCCAAATGCGCGCGTGATCGCGGCATCCTGACCGTCGGCGTGGTGACCAAGCCCTTCACCTTCGAAGGGCGTCACCGCATGCGTCTGGCCGATGCGGGCGTCGCCGAGCTGCAACGCTATGTCGATACCCTGATCGTCATCCCGAATCAGAACCTGTTCCGCGTCGCCAATGAGCGCACGACCTTCGCCGACGCCTTCGGCATGGCCGATCAGGTCCTGCACTCCGGCGTGCGCTCAATCACCGACCTGATGATCCTGCCGGGCCTGATCAACCTGGACTTCGCCGACGTGCGCGCCGTCATGTCCGAGATGGGCAAGGCGATGATGGGCACGGGCGAGGCCACGGGCGACGACCGCGCCCTGTTGGCGGCCCAGAACGCCATCGCCAACCCGCTGCTGGACGAGACCAGCCTGAAGGGCGCCAAGGCCGTGCTGGTGAACATCACCGGCGGTCTGGACATGACCCTGCTGGAAGTCGACGAGGCCGCCAACGCCATCAGCGCAGAAGTGGACGGCGACGCCAACATCATCTTCGGTGCGGCCTTCGACCCGGCCCTGGATGGCAAGATCCGCGTCTCGGTCGTCGCGACCGGCATGGACGAGGGCGAAGTGCGTCGCATTGAACCCATCGCCCCGCCGGCCGCCAGCGCGCCGCTGGCCAGCCATGATGCGCGCCGCTCGGCCGGCGGCCTGTATGGCACGCAAGCCTCGCGCGCCCCGGAGCCGACCCGCGACACCTATCGCGAGCCGGTCCGCGCCGAAGCCCCGCGCGCGCCCGAGCCCCGCATCGAGCCGGCGCCGGTCGTGCCGACCTTTCAGGCCCCTGCCGCTCGCGAACCGGAACCGCGCCCCGAGCCGGTGATCCGCGTCGCCGAGCCGCAGCCGCGCACTCTGGACCCCATCGTCGATCCTTGGGTCGAGGAATATGAAACCCGGGCACCGGCTCCGCGCGTCGCGCCGCAAGGTGATCTCTACGAGCGCGCCGCGCCTGCGGCCCAGCAACCCCAAGCTGACGATGGTTACGACGACCGTGACCACCGCCGCAGCGGCTGGAGCCTGTTCGGGCGCGGCAAACGCACCCAGCCTCAGCACGATATGTCCTATGCGCCGCAATCGTCGCACTCGGCGCGCGCGTCGGCTCAACCGGTCCAACAGCCAGAACCGGAGGCGGGACAGGCCGATGATGACCTGGAAATCCCATCCTTTCTCCGCCGTCTGGCCAACTAAACATCCCAAATGACGACCAAACGCCTCGGAGCCCGCCTCCGAGGCGTTTCTCGTTTCCGGATGTGTCTCAGACCGAAACAATCCGAAACCGGACTTTGATTTCGCGCTTGCGGCATGACCGCTAATGACACCCAGGGCGCAATACGCACGGCGTGCGGCGCGCAAAGGAAAGAGCGAGTTCAGGTTTGTCGGTCAGAAACGACCATCACGAACGCACCATCGTCGCCCCGGCCATCATCGCCGGGGTCGGGGTGCACACCGGCCGTCGGGTTCGGCTGGCGGTTCGGCCTGCGCCGTCGGGCACGGGCATCGTCTTCGTGCGCACCGACATCACCGACCGCGACAACCGCATTCCGGTGTCGGGCGATGCGGTCGTTGACGCCCGCCTGAACACCATGATCGAGAACGGCGCGGGCGTTCGCCTGTCGACGATCGAGCATCTGATGGCCGCCTTCGCCGCGCTGGGCGTGTCGAACGCCGTGGTCGAGGTGGACGGACCGGAGCTGCCGATCCTGGACGGTTCTGCGCTGGAGTTCGTGAAGCTGCTGGACCGCGCCGGTTTCCGACCGCAGCCGACGCCGCAGCGCTATATCGAGATCCTGGAAACGGTTCATGTCGTCGAGGGCGACAAGCATGCGGCCCTGATGCCGTGCGACCGCTACGAGATGCGGTTCGAGATCGACTTCCCGTCGGCCGTGATCGGCAATCAGGTGATCGACTTCGTCGTGGACGAACCGACCTTCCGCAAGCAGATCATGGCCTGCCGCACGTTCGGGTTCGCCCATGAGGTCGAGGCGCTGCGCAAGGCGGGCCTGGCGCGCGGCGGTTCGCTGGAGAACGCCGTGGTCATCGACGGCGACGAGATTCTGAATCCCGGCGGCCTGCGCATGGAACGCGAGTTCGTGCGTCACAAGGCGCTGGACGCCATCGGCGACCTGTATGTGCTGGGCGCGCCCCTGCTGGGTCGTTACGAAGGCTACAAGGCCGGTCACGCCCTGAATAACAAGCTGGTCCGCGCCCTGCTGGCCGCCCCGCACGCGTGGCGTGAAGTGACCCGCGTGCCGGAGCTGGCGCGCGCGGGCTGACATTCGGTTGACCTCACTGCGCATTTTGGCGTGAGTTGAGGAATGCGCAATCTTGATCCGACGATGTCGCCAGAGGCTGTGACGCAGGTCGATGCACTGCTGCGGCAAGTTCGGATTGACCATCAGGTCCATATTCCGCTGGCGATCGAGAGCGGCAGCCGTGCGTGGGGATTTCCCTCACCGGACAGCGATTACGATTGTCGCTTCATCTATGTCCGCCCCGCCGCGCAGTCGTTGTCGATCTGGCCGAAACGTGACGTGATCGAGATGCCGCTGGTGGGCGACATGGATGTCAATGGCTGGGACCTTTCGAAGGCCCTCCGACTGCTGCTTAAAGGCAATGCGGTCGTTGTCGAATGGTTGAATTCCCCGATTGTCTACAGCGGAGACATCATATTCCGTGATGAAATGCTGTCATTCGCCAATACCTGGCTCGATCGCGGCCGCATAGTCACCCATTACCTTCACCTCGGAAGACGACAGCTTGATGTGCATCTGGAGAACGACGGCACCATTCCACTGAAGAAGCTGTTCTATGCGTTGCGTCCGGCGATGGCGTTACGTTGGCTGCGTCTCCATGCTGGTTCAGCCGTCGCCCCCATGAGCCTTTCTGTCTTGGTGGATGAGGCGGAGACGCCACGTGCGTTGCGCGCCCAGCTGACGGAGCTGGTGGAGTTGAAAGCCAGCACTAGAGAGATGGGGCGAGGACAGGCGCCGTCCGTCCTTATTGAGTTCATTCAGCAAGAACTAGAACACGGCGTTCAGTTTGCGGGGAGCACCCCTCCAATCGCAGACGAAGCTATGGTGGCGGCAGACGCCCTTTATGAGAGAACAACCCGTCGGCTCGACCTGTCGCTTTAAACTCCAATCACGCTGATCAATCGACCGAAGTCCGGCTCGCCGTGCTGGAAGGCGCGGCGGTTCGAATAGAACCGCTCTGCGTCCGCGCAGGTGTCGTGGCCGGTCCAGACGGCCTGACCGACCCCCGCCTGCTGCAGCCGCCACAGTACGAAGCCAGGCAGGTCGAACTGGCGTTTGTCGTCGGTTTCTCCGGGGTGGAAGAAGCGGTCGCTGCCAGGATCATGGTGTGTAAAGCGACCTTCGAAATCGACGCCGACCTCATAGCTGGCGGGCGCGATGCAGGGGCCGACGACGGCGACCACCCGCCGAGGTTCGGCGCCCAGGGCCTGCATGGCGGAAACGGCGGAGTGGATGACGCCGCCCAGCGCGCCCTTCCAGCCGGCGTGGACGGCGGCGACGATACGGGTCTCGGGATCGGCCATCAGGATCGGCGCGCAGTCGGCGGTCAGGATGGAACACAGCAGGCCCGGCTCGGCCGAGACGACGGCGTCGCCCTCCGGACGATCGCCATGCCAGGGACCTTCGGCCACACGCGCCACGGCGGAATGGATCTGGTAACAGCCGTTCAGCTGGTCCGGGTCGGCGTTGAAATGGCCCGCGACACGCCGGCGGTTTTCGGCGACGGCGGCCGGGTCGTCCTTGGAGCCGACGCCAGCGTTCAACCCTTCATAGAGGCCGGTCGAGACGCCGCCCGCGCGGGTGAAGAAGCCGTGGGCGATGCCGGCGGCGGTCAGAAGCGGGTGGGTGATGGGGGCGAGATCGCTCATGCCCCCACCTATATCAGGCGTCCCAGCCGGGCACGACCAGGGATCGGGGGGCGAAGATGGCGGCGGCCTTGAACAGGGCGCCCATCTGGTCGTCGCCAGTCAGCCGGTCCAGCTGGCGGTCGATGACGCCGGAGGCGGCAGGCCGGCCGGCTTTCAGCGCCTCGGCGCGGGCCTCGATGCCTAGGCGGCGCAGAAACTCGCCCTGGGGCAGGCTGCCGGTGACGTCAGCGCCCGTGCGGACGGCCGCTTCCAGCACTAGGGGGAAGTCGGCCCATTGGGTCAGGTCGGCTTCGCCGGGCGTGGCGAGGGGATCCACCTTCTGGTGACGACGCAGGGCCTGGAGCGTGTCTCCGGCCTCGGGCCGGGCGCGGCCATAGTCGATCAGCAGGGCGGCGCCCGAGGCGGCCTTCATCAACAGGCCGAGGTCGCGGCCGAAGACCGCCTGCTGGTCCGAAATTTCCAGAATGCCGCCCGGCGCGATTTCGAAGTCTGGCTTCTGAAAACCGCCGGACATGGCGGTCAGGCCGAACATCAGGTCGCCATCGTCTGTGACGCCGACGCGGCGCTCGGCCCAGCCGCCGTCGGTGCGGACGAACTGGCGCGCGGGCATGCAGTCCAGCACTTCGTTGGCGATCAAGATGACCGGGGCGTCGGTCTCGATCGCCGTCAGGCTGCGGACCCAGCGCGGCGACAGGTCGGCGCCGGCCAGGGCCTTGGCCTGGAGATCGCGCAAGGGGGCGCTGGGTTCGATCAGGATCAGATCGCAGGCTTCAAGAAAGCCCGGGACCAGGCGGGCGGCGCGTAACGCGTCGCTCATCAACGTGCCGTCGCCGGGGCCGACCTCGACCAGGCGGAACCGCTCGGGCGCGCCCAGCCGGTTCCAGGTTTCGACCGCCCACAGGCCGATCAGTTCGCCGAACATCTGGCTGACCAGGGGGGCGGTGATGAAGTCACCGCGCGCGCCCAAATCCGGACGCGACGCATAGTAGCCGCCCTTGGGATCGTGCAGGCAGCGGGTGACGTAGTCGGCGACCGTCATCGGACCCGTCAGGGCGATCTCGCGCGCCAGACGGGCCTTCAGGGTTTCGGCCTCGCTCATGCCTCAGCAGCAGCTGGCGGACGCTTCCACGCCCGCCAGATCAGCCAGGCGCCGACCAGGATCATCGGGATTGACAGCATCATTCCCATGGTCAGGCCGAACGGGAAATCCGGCATGCCGATATCCGGCTCGCGCACATTCTCCAGCGCCGCACGGCAGACGCCATAGCCCACCAGGAACAGGCCGGTGATATAGCCGGGCTTCTTCAGCAGGCCGAACTTCCAGATCGCAACGGAAAGGACGGAGAAGAGGACGATCCCCTCAAGACCCGCCTCATAGAGCTGGCTGGGGTGGCGGGGCGCATCGCCGGCGGGGCAGAAGCCGTACATCTGTTCGATGCGGGCATTGCAGAAGCGCACGGCCCAGGGGACGGTCGTCTCGCGGCCCCACAGCTCGCCATTGATGAAGTTGGCCAGGCGGCCGAACATCAGGCCGATCGGCACGACGGGCGCCACCAGATCACCAAGGCGCAGCATGTCGATCTTCTGCGACCGGGCATAAAGGACGATGGCCAGGCAGACGCCAAGGAAGCCGCCGTGGAAGCTCATGCCGCCGGTCCAAAGCTGGAACAGTTCAAACCGCTCGCCCAGCGTCTTGCCGGTGAACAGTTGGCCATACATGGCCGGCTTGTAGAAGAGGGCATAGCCGAGGCGACCGCCCAGGATGATGCCCAGCACGATCCACAGCACCAGGTCGTCCAGTTGCGTCGTGGTGACGGGCGGCTTGCCCGGCGCCCACAGCCGCTGGGTCTTGGCCAGGCGCGCGGCGTACCACCAGCCCAGAACGATGCCGGCGACATAGGCCAGGGCGTACCAGCGGATCGGAAGCGGTCCGAGGTGGATCAGGACCGGATCGAATTCGGGAAAGGGCAAGGGGCGTTCCTGTGCGGGACTGTCTTTGACAGCGGTTTAGCAAGCGTCGCCGCCGTCGTCGCCTGTGAAGACGCATCACGACGCCTTGATGGCGCCCGCGAAGCAGCAGAAAGAAAGGTTTCGTTCACCATAGTCGGTGAACCTTCGTTAACGACGTTGAGGTCGGAGCCGCCATGCAGACCCGCAATCCCATTCTGGACGAGTTCGCCAAGCTGACGACCGGCGCCATGGGCCTGGCCCAGGCCGCAGGCGAAGAGGCCAAGACCGCCTGGCGCGCCCAGGCCGACCGGATCGCCGCCGAAATGGACCTGGTCCGTCGCGACGAATTCGACGTTCTGAAGGACGAGATCGCCGCATTGCGGGCCGAGATCGCAGAGCTGAAGGTCGCCCAAAAACCGGCTGCAAAGCCCGGGAAGGGAACGTCCACAGATGGAACTCAACCCGGGGACGCAGCCGGTTGAGCCGAATCTGCGAACAGGCTTACCGTTCTGTTAACGCCCGCGATTCTCGCGGACGCAGCGTGAAAGACACTTGATGGACATCGCCCGGCCCGAGGAAGTGGACGTGCCCTTCGACCCGCTTGAGGTCGTCGAGCATGTGCTCACGGCCGAGAACCTTCCCTTCGACCGCACCGACGACGGCGACCTTGCCTTTGCGCTGGCCGGCGACTGGAAGGACTATGAGCTGTGGTTCGCCTGGCGTCCCGAGGGCGACTGTCTTCAGCTGTGCTGCGCGCTGGATTTGAAGGTGGCCAAGAGCCGCAAGACGGCCGCCTATGAACTGGTCGGCCTGATCAACCAGCGCACCTGGATGGGCCATTTCGAGGTCTGGGCCGAGGACGGCGAGATCGTCTTCCGCCATTCGCTGGCCTTGCCGATGGGCGAGCGCCCGACCTTGGCCCAGGCGGCGTCGATGATCGACGCGGCCATCGAGGCTTCGGATCGCTACTATCCCGCCTTCGACTTCATGGTGCGCGGGAACAAGAAGCCGCAGGAGGCGATCGACGCCTGCCTGTTCGAGACCGTCGGCACCGCCTGATGCCAAGCGCGGCATCTGTGCCGGGTCCCGTCGTTCTGGTCGGCTGCGGCCGGCTGGGCTCCGCCATTCTGGAAGGCTGGCTGCTGACCGAGACGGTGGCGGCGCCCGACCTGATCATTCTCAGCCCGTCGGAAAAGCCGGCTGCCGAAACGGCGCGGGCCAAGGGCGCGCGGATCAATCCGCCGCTGGAGGTCCTGACTGAGGCGGGGGTGATCGTTCTGGCGGTGAAACCGGCCATGTGGCGTGACGTGATGGCTCCGCTGGCGCCGTTCCTGAACGATCGAGCCGTCATCCTGTCGGTCATGGCGGGCGTGACGGCGCCGACCCTAGCGGAAGGCCTGGGAGGCTGGCCCATCGTGCGGGTGATGCCGACGACCGGCGTGTCGCGTGGGCGCGGCGTGGCCTCGGTCTGGTCGGCGGACCCGCGCGCCGAGGGCATTGGGCGGGCGTTGTTCGAACCGATGGCCGAGACGGTCGTGCTGGCCGACGAGGCGCTGATGGATGCGGCGACGGCGGTGGCCGGCTCGGGCGCGGCCTATTTCTACGCCTTTACCGAAGCGCTGGCCCGGGCCGGGGAGACGGCGGGTCTGGATGCAGCGACAGCGGATGTGCTGGCGCGCGCGACGCTGAGGTCCGCAGCCGACTCCATGGGTGACGACGCGCTGGAAGCCCTGATCGGGCGCATCGCCTCGCCGGGGGGCTCGACCCGCGCCGGGCTTGACGCCATGGCGAAGGACGGCCGCCTGACGGCGATGCTGGACGAGACGGTCGCGGCGGCGGTCAGACGCAACCGCGAGATGGGCGCCTAGAAGCGTCCGCGCTCGATCTGATCGCCGAAACGCTCGAACGCGCGGTTGGCGTCACGCCAGACGCTGTAGCCCCAGACGTCGTTGATGCTGGGCGTGAAGTAGGAATAGTCCACGGGCCGCGTCACGCCGTCCGCCATCACGATCTCACCCTTGATGGCCGCGCCGCCGACCGACACGCTGCGGATCGGGTCGAGGCCGGGCGTCTGACGGACCTGTTCGAACGTCGGCCGGTTGGGCTTCAGATCGACCAACACCAGATTGGCGGTCGCGCCCGGATAACGCTGGGCCAAGGCCTTGCCGACCTCGGCCTGAAGGCCGGCGATCTGTTCGTTGACCTCGCGGTCGCCGAGCTTTTCGACCTCGCGCTGAAGCTGCGGCCCGACCGTGACGTTCACCGTCGGCGCTTGAGCCTGAGCCATGGCGGCGACGGCGACGGTCGCGGCCAGCGGTGCAAAGAAGGCGAGTTTACGCATCGAAATCATCTCCAAGCCCTGTCGCCTTCAAGATGACCCTTGCAGCGTCGTTTCGCCAGACCCTGCTGACGAAAGGTTCAAAGCCTTAGGCGGACTCGGCGACGGTGACCGCGCCGGGGATGCGGATCGTCGCTTTCAACCCGCCCAGTTCGCTGCGATCCAGGGTGACGTCGCCGCCGTGGCCGCGCGCCACATCGCGCGCGATGGCGAGGCCCAGACCGACGCCCTTGCGGTTCTGATTGCGGGACTCGTCCAGGCGCGAGAAGGGCCGGAAGGCCTCGTCATACATGGCTTCGGGAATGCCGGGTCCGTCGTCCTCGACGATGATCTCCAGCCCGCCTGACGCCAAGGCGCGGCCCGACAGGCGCACGTGCTCGCCGTGGGATGCGGCATTGCCGGCCAGGTTCACCAGGGCGCGCTTGAAGGCGAGGGGGCGAACCGAGGCGGTCAGGCCCTCGGCGACCACCACCTCGACCTCGGCGCCGGCGCGTTTCGCATCTTCGCCGGCCGCCTTCAGCAGGTCGGAGATCGAGACAGGCTTCGGCGGTTCGCCCGCCTCGCCACGGGCGAAGTCGAGGTATTCGTCGATCATATGTTCCATCTCGTCCAGGTCGCCCCGCATGGCGGACTGGCGCTTGAACGGTGGAGCCAGAGCCAGTTCGAGACGCAGACGGGTCAAGGGGGTGCGCAGGTCGTGGCTGACCGAGGCGAGCAGGGCGGTGCGTTGATCGATGTGGCGCTGAATGCGGTCGCGCATGGCCATGAAGGCGACGGCGGCGGCGCGGACCTCGCGCGCGCCATGCGGCTTGAACCGGGGCACGGTTTCGCCGCGCCCGAAGGCCTCTGCTGCGTCGGCCAGACGCTCGATGGCGCGGACCTGATTGCGGATGAACAGGATGGCCACGCCCATCAACAGGACGGTCGCCACCGCCAGCCACAGGACGAAGATATGGGCCTGGGTCGCCACCGCGCGCTCGCGCGGGGCGATGATGCGCAGCACCCCTTGCGGCTCTTGGACCTGGATGTCGACGTAGGCGGGATAGCGGGTGGTGTCGAACCAGTAGGGGCGGTCCAGACGCGCATCCAGGGCCTTGTCCAGCACCCGGTCCACCACGCCGATGGCGCCGCGGCGTTCTTCCGTCGGAAGGGTGCGCCCATCCTGAAGCACGATGGACAGGGACATCGACCGCTCGGCGCGATTGGCCAGCTTGTCCAGGTTCGCCGGGCTGGGGTCGTCCTCATAGCTCTCGACAGCCCAGGCGATGTCGCCGGCCAGGCCTTCGGAAAGGCGTGCGGTCACCGTCTGCCAGTGGGCGTCGAAGAAGACCCAGGTCACCGCCATCTGCATGACCAGCACCGGCAGGACGATGATCAGCAGTGACCGGCCCCACAGCGAGGTCGGCAGACGCCGCTTCAGGAAACGCGGCCACAGATAGGCGGGCAGAAGCCGCATCGGTTCAGTCGGGGGCCAGCATATAGCCGACGCCGCGCACCGTCTGGAGATAGCGCGGATTCTTGGGATCGACCTCCAGCTTGCGGCGCAGGCGCGTCACCTGAACGTCCACGGCGCGGCCGGTGATATCGGCGGTGTCGGGCGACAGGCTCATCCGCTCGACCGGGGCATGGGCGTGGAGCGCCAGGGTCTTGAGCAACTGAGCTTCGGCCTCGGTCAGGCGCTGGGGCGCGCCGTCACGGCTCAACTCCAGCCGTTCCATGTCGAAGACGGCGGTCCCCAACTTGATCTCCTTGGGCCCGATCGGCTTGCCGCCGGTGCGGCGCAGGATGGCGTCGATACGCAGCACCAGTTCGCGCGGCTCGAAGGGCTTGGACATATAGTCATCGGCGCCGCGCGACAGACCCTCGATCCGGTCCTCGGCGTCTCCGCGCGCGGTCAGCAGAAGCACCGGCGTCTTGGACAGCTCGGCCTTGTTGCGGACCCAGCTGGTCAGGTCCAGGCCGCTTTCGCCCGGCATCATGACATCCAGCACGACCAGATCGAACTCGATCAGCTCCATCATCCGCTTGGCGGCGGCCGCGTGCGCGGCGCCGGTCACGCGATAGCCTTCGCGCGCCAGAAATTCCTTCAGCAGTTCGCGGATGCGATCGTCGTCGTCGACAATCAGCAGATGGCGGCCGACGCCGGGGCCGGCGATGGGGCCTGAGCGGCCGTGCGAACGCGATTCCGTCATGCTCATGCGACGTTTCCCCCGCTTGCGGCGTTGACCTGAGCGATTCGTGCGGCTCTAAGACCGTCAGTTTCGCGGGAGACGTATTTCAATGGCCTTCGTTCCTTTCGACGATCGTGACGGCTTCATCTGGGTGAATGGCGATTTCGTCCCTTGGAGGGAAGCGAAAACGCACGTTCTGACCCATGCCCTTCACTATGGCTCGTCGGTCTTTGAGGGTGAGCGTATGTACGGCGGCGAAATCTTCAAGCTGACGCAACATTCCGAGCGCCTGAAGCGGTCCGCCAACCTGCTCGATTTCGAGATACCCTACAGCGTCGCTGAAATCGACGCCTTCTGTAAGGAAACCTGCGCCAAGAACGGTCTGACGGACTGCTATGTGCGTCCCGTCGCCTACCTCGGCCCGGAGCAGACCAGCGTTTCGGCCCTGAACAACAAGGTCCATCTGGCGATCGCCGTCTGGGACTGGCCCAGCTATTTCGACCCCGAGGTCAAGGCGCGCGGCCTGCGTCTGGAGTGGTCCAAGTGGCGTCGTCCCGATCCGGCGACGGCCCCGACGACGGCCAAGGCGGCGGGTCTGTATATGATCTGCACCATGTCCAAGAACGCCGCCGAGCGTCGCGGTTTCGCCGACGCCTTGATGCTGGACTGGCGCGGCTATGTCGCCGAGGCGACCGGCGCCAACGTCTTCTTCGTCAAGGACGGCGTCATCCACACGCCGAATGTCGAGCACATTCTGGACGGCATCACCCGCCAGACCGTGATCGAGATCGCTCGCGAAAAGGGCATCGAGGTGGTGGTGCGCGAGATCAAGCCGGAAGAACTGTCGGACTTCACCGAATGCTTCCTGACCGGCACGGCCGTCGAGGTGACCCCGGTCGCCGAGGTGGGCGAATACCGCTTTACCCCCGGCGCCCTGTCGCTGGACCTGATGGATCACTACGGCAAGCTGGTGCGCGGCCAACTGTAAGCCGAGGCGCGACGACAGGATGGGGGCGGTCCCTTAAGGGGCCGCCCTTTTTCGTTTCGCTTGCCAGCCGCGTCACTTTGTCCTTGAAGCGAATAGAGACCGGCAGACGCGCCGGATGCGGGGATCGTTTTTCATGTTCAGCCTCCTGAACCTCCAGAGCCTTTTGGGTCTGGTCGTCATCGTCGCGGTCTGCTGGGCGATCTCGGAGAACCGCAAGGCCTTTCCCTGGCGGCTGACGATCGGCGCGATCCTGGTGCAGGCCGGGCTGGTGCTGGCCCTGTTCGCCATTCCGGGCTCGCAGGCGGTGCTGGCGGCGGTGACGGGTGCGGTGGATGGTCTGGCGGTCGCCACGACCGAGGGGACCAAGTTCGTCTTCGGCTATCTGGCGGGCGGGGACCAACCCTATACGGTCTCGAACCAGGGCGCGCTGTTCACCTTCGCCTTCCAGGTTCTGCCGCTGATCCTGGTGATTTCCGCCCTGTCGGCCCTGCTTTGGCACTGGAAGATTCTGAAGTGGATCACCCTGGGCTTCGGCTTCCTGTTTCAGAAGACGATGGGTCTGGGCGGCGCCTCGGCCCTGGCGGTCGCGGCCAATATCTTCTTGGGCATGATTGAAAGCCCGATCGTGATCCGCGCCTATCTGGACAAGCTGACGCGGTCCGAGATCTTCCTGATGATGGTGGTGGGCCTGGCGACGGTCGCCGGTTCGACCATGGTGGCCTATGCGACGATCCTGTCGCCGGTGCTGCCCAATGCGGCGGGCCACGTGCTGGTGGCGTCGATCGTGTCGGCGCCGGCCGGCGTGCTGCTGGCGCGGATCATCATCCCCGAGAAAGAAGGGATGGGCGGCGCGGTCGCCGACTATGACTCGGCCCTGAAATACGACAGCGCCATCGACGCCATCGTCAAGGGCACGTCCGACGGCCTGATGGTCGTGCTGAACATCTCGGCCGTGCTGATCGTGTTCGTGGCCCTGGTCGCCCTGGTCAACGTCATGCTGGGCGGGTTCGTCGTGTTCGATGCGCCCCTGACCGTCGAGCGGATGCTGGGCTGGATTTTCGCGCCGGTGGCCTGGCTGATCGGGGTCGAGTGGAAGGACGCCGACGTCGCCGGCTGGCTGCTGGGCGTCAAACTGACCCTGACCGAGTTCGTCGCCTTCATCGACCTGGGCAAGGTGCCGGCCGCCGAGATGACCGAGCGTACGCGCATGCTGATGACCTACGCCCTGTGCGGCTTCGCCAATATCGGCTCGGTCGGCATCACCGTCACCGGCCTGTCGGTCCTGATGCCCGAACGCCGCGAAGAGGTGCTGGGCATGGTCTGGAAGGGCCTGTTTGCCGGTTTCCTGGCCACACTGATGACCGCGGCCATCGTCGGCGCCATGCCCAGCGTCGTCTTCGGCTAGGACACGATCAGCGCGGCGTGAATTTGCGGATGACGCCGGAGAAGGTCATCAGCAGGCGCTCGCCGGTATTGATCTGACCTCGCACGAAGATCAGGCTCTTGCCCGCCTTGGTGACCTGGCCGGTGGCCTCGATCAGTTCGCCGACATAGCCCCCGTCGATGAAGGTGGAGTCCAGTTGGACCGTGACGCCCGAGGCGCCCTCCATCTCCTGATAAGCGATCTGGAACATGGCGATGTCGGCGAAGGTCATCAGGCAGCCGCCATGCATCCGCCCGCCTGCGTTCATATGCTTCTGCTCGGCGCGGAAGGCGCAGCGCATATGTCCATCGGGGTCTGGCTTGCCGTAAAAGGGGCCGACCACCGTGTCGAAGGTGTCGTGCAGATCATAGGTCTGCCAGCCGGCGAACTCGCCTTCGGTGATGGTGATTTTCTTGGGCATGCAGACTCGGCCTTACTTATGGGCGTGCGTTGCAGCATATAGGCGCAATGAGCGACCCGATCGAAACCGCAATCCTGAACAAAATCGCCGCGCTTGAGCCCGGCAAGAGCATTGAGCCGGCGGAAGTGGCCAAAGAGCTACAGCCCGAGCAGTGGCAGCGCATGCTGCCCAAGGTTCGCGCCACCGCTCTGGGCCTGATGCGCCAGGGCAAGCTGACCATCACCAAGAAGGGCAAGGCGGTCGATCCGGACAATTTCCGCGGCGTCACGCGCCTGCGCCAGGCGACCGAGGAAGAAACGGCCCTGGCGTTGAGCCGCCGTCCGCCGGTCGCCGAGGGCGATGACGACTGATCTCCAGGATATCCTGAACGACATCCGCGCCTGTCGCGCCTGCGCGGGCGTCTTTCCGCACACCCCGCGCCCGGTGGTGCGGGTCTTTCCAGAGACGCGGCTGCTGATCTGCGGCCAGGCGCCGGGACGACGGGTCCATGAGAGTGGCCTGCCGTTCACCGATCCCTCAGGTGATCGTCTGCGTGACTGGATGGGCGTGGACTACGAGACCTTC
Organism: Brevundimonas sp. SGAir0440; assembly: GCF_005484585.1. Lineage (NCBI taxonomy): Bacteria > Pseudomonadati > Pseudomonadota > Alphaproteobacteria > Caulobacterales > Caulobacteraceae > Brevundimonas > Brevundimonas sp. SGAir0440. Next base: position 1,243,634 of record NZ_CP039435.1, read on the forward strand.
TACGCCGACCCGCGCATCGGGGTGGCGGCTCAGGCCTTCTGCTATCCGGGCACCGCGCCGAAAGGCGGCGACTATCCGCCGCCGACACGCTGCGCGAAACTGTGGCGACCGCAGTTGCTGGATGCCCTGCCGCAGATGGAGCTGACCTTGCTGGTCGGCGGCTATGCGCAGGCGTGGGCTCTGGGCGACAGGGCCAAACGGACCATGACCGAGACGGTGCGGGCGTGGCGTGAGTATGCGCCGGATTTGCTGGTGCTGCCGCATCCGTCGTGGCGCAATACGGCCTGGCTGAAAAAGAATCCGTGGTTCGAGGCGGAGGTGCTTCCCTATCTGCGGGAACGCGTTCGGCGCATTCTGACTTCTGCAAATCCGGCGGCCGTTCGCTCCTGCGAGAAGGGCTTGCCGGTCATATTGTGAGCGCTGCTTGGGACACACGGCCTTGATCGCTTCCAGACTTATGCCGCTGGCCGCCGCGCTCGTTCTCTCCGCCTGCGCCGCACCCCACATTCAGCCGCCGTTGACGCCGCCGCCGGGCTTTGTCGGCGCCCATGTCGAGGATCGCGCCCTGGTCATGTCGGATGGCGCGCGCCTGCCGTATCTGCATTGGGGGCCAAAGGATGGGGCACCCTGGGCGGTGATCGTGGCCCTGCACGGCATGAACGATCACGACGCCAGCTTCCGTCTGGCCGGACCCTGGTGGGCCGAGCAGGGGATCGAGACCTGGTCCTACGACCAGCGTGGCTTCGGCGGGGCGCCGGGGCGGGGCGAATGGGCGGGGCAGCAGCGGATGACCGATGATCTGCGCGAGATCACCGCGATGGCGCGCGCCCGCTATCCCCATGCCGTCATCGCCGTGGTGGGCGAGAGTATGGGAGGGTCGGTGACGGCGGCGGCGTTCGGCTCCGACAATCCGCCGGATGCGGACCGGATCGTCCTGCTGGCGCCCGGCGTCTGGGGCTGGTCGACGCAAGGACCGTTGAACAGCACGGCGCTGAACATCGCAGCGCGGGCGCTGGGCGACGTGGCGCTGGAGCCGCCGGAGTTCATCACGCGCGACATCCACGCCTCTTCGAATACGTTGGAGCTGATCCGCAACGGGCGCGATCCGATGAGCATCCTGGCGACCCGGTTCGACACGGTCTATGGGCTGGTCGATCTGATGGAGACCTCGTCGCGCAGCCTGGGCCGCATCCGGGGCGACGCCATCCTGATGTACGGCGCCCACGACGAGGTGGTGAAGAAGGGGCCGATGAAGGCGGCGCTTGAGCGGGCCGAGCGGGAGGGCGGAACGCTGCGGACCGCCTGGTATCCCAACGGCTGGCATCTGCTGAACCGCGATCTGGACGCCGAGATCGTCTATCGCGACGTCGTCTCGTGGTTGAGAGACCCGAAAGCCCCTCTGCCGTCCGGTGCGCCGGCGGTCTTGCCGCAGCTTCAGGCGGGCGGGGCGCGCCCTTAAGCGGGTCTTAACGCGACGTTTACCATCCAGGCGGCATTTTCTGCCTAGCGGGGCGTTCGTGTCTCCCGCGAGTAGGGGGCGGGGACGCGTGGGCGGCTTCACAGCGGCGTTGCAGAAGTTCGGGATCGGCCGTCTGGCTGCGGTCCTCGGCGTCGCCGCAGGCGTGGCGGCCGTGCTGGTCGCCGTCATGCTGCGCATGGGCCAGGCGCCCGACGCCTTGCTCTACTCCAACCTGGATTTGCGCGAAGCCAGCGAGATCACCGCCGCCCTGGACCAGGCTGGCATCAAATATTCCTCCAAGGGCGATGGCTCGACCATCATGGTTAACCGCGACGAGGTCGGCACGGCGCGGATGCTGGTCGCGGGCAAGGGTTTGGTCACGTCGGGATCGGTCGGCTACGAGCTGTTCGACAGCCAGTCGGTGCTGGGCCAGACCGAGTTCCAGCAGCAGTTGAACGAACAGCGCGCCCTGCAGGGCGAACTGTCGCGCACCATCATGTCCATGCGCGGCATCACGGCCGCCCGCGTCCACATCACCATGCCGCGCCGCGAGATGTTCACCTCGGCCGCCGGCGAACCGACCGCCGCCGTTCTGGTAGGGCTGGGCGGGCGTGACCTGACGAGCGATCAGGTGCGGGCGATCCGCAACCTGGTGGCCTCGTCCGTGCCGAACCTGAAGCCCGACCGCGTCACCGTGGCGGACCAGACGAACCGCACCCTAGCGGCCGGCAGCGACGACGGAACCTTCACCTCTGCGTCCGCCGCCGAGGCCAAGGGCAATACCGAGAGCCAGCTTCAAGCGCGCATCAAGGACATCGTTGAAGGCGTCGTGGGCGCCGGCGCCGCCCGCGTGCAGGTCACAGCCGACATCGACCAAAGCCGCGCCACGACCCAGGAAGAGAAGTTCGATCCCGACGGTCAGGTCGTCCGCTCGACCACGACCAACGGCTCACAATCGGCAGACAACAGCGCCCAGCCCGACGGCGGCGTGACCGCGACGAATAACATTCCTGGCGGGGCTGCGCCTGGCGCGACGCCGGCTGGTTCGACCAACTCGGAAAACGCCGAGACGACCAACTACGAAATCTCCAAGACCACCACGACCACGACCAAGGAGCCGGGCGAGGTGAAGAAATTGGCCGTCGCCGTCGCGGTCGACGGCAAGTGGACGCCGGCCAAGGACGGCAAGGGCGAGCCGACCTATGCGCCGCGCACCGCCGAGGAGATCGCCCAGATCAAATCACTGGTCGCGGCCGCCGCCGGCATCGACGAGGCACGCGGCGACAAGATCGAGGTCATCAACGTCCGCTTCAACCACGACACCGGCATCGAGGGCGGTCTGGACGGCAAGTCGTCGCTGCTGGACTTCTCCAAAAACGACATCATGCGTTTCGTCGAACTGGGCATTCTGACGGTCGTCGCCCTGCTGCTGATATTCTTCGTGCTGCGTCCTCTGCTGAAGACGGCGGCGGGCGGCGGGGGCAATCTGCCGGCGCTGGCGGGCGCCAACGGCGTGCCGGTCACCACCGTGGCGACCACGGTGATCGGCCCGGACGGCCAGCCTCAGCTGGTCCAGCTGCCGGCGCCCAGCGAGATGGAACAGAAGATCGACATCGCCCGCATCGAGGGCCAGGTGAAGGCGTCGTCGGTCAAGAAGGTCGCCGACTTCGTTCAGTCGCATCCCGATGACGCGGCCGGCATTCTGCGATCCTGGGTGGCCGAAGGCTGATGGCGAAGCTGGTTAACAAGAAGGCCTCGATCGACGATCCCAACAAGCTGTCGGGACCGGAGAAGGCCGCCGTCATCCTGCTGGCGCTGGGCGAAGAGCATACCGCCCTGTGGGAGCGGCTAGACGACGACGAGGTCAAGGAAATTTCCCAAGCCATGGCGACCCTGGGCAACGTCAGCGCCGAGGCGGTCGAGGCCCTGATGATCGAGTTCGTGTCGGGCCTGTCCGGCTCGGGCTCGGTCATGGGCAGCTACGAGCAGACGCAAAAGCTGCTGGCCGCCTTCCTGCCCAAGGATCGCGTCGACGGCCTGATGGAAGAGATCCGGGGTCCGGCTGGTCGCACCATGTGGGACAAGCTGGGCAATGTGAACGAGGCCGTTCTCGCCAACTATCTGAAAAACGAATACCCCCAGACCGTCGCTGTCATCCTGTCCAAGGTGCGCTCGGATCACGCCGCCCGCGTCCTGACCAGCCTGCCGGAAGACTTCGCCTTGGAATGCGTCCAGCGGATGCTGCGGATGGAGCCGGTGCAGCGCGAGATCCTGGACAAGATCGAGGCGACGCTGCGCACCGAATTCATGTCGAACCTGGCGCGCACCTCCAAGCGCGACAGCCACGAGATGATGGCCGACATCTTCAACAGCTTTGACCGGCAGACCGAGGCCCGCTTCATCGGTGCCCTGGAAGAGCGCAATCGCGAGTCGGCCGAACGCATCCGCGCCCTGATGTTCGTCTTCGAAGACCTGTCCAAGCTGGATCCGGGCGGGGTGCAGACCCTGCTGCGGGCCGTGGATAAGGATTCGCTGGGTCTGGCGATGAAGGGCGCATCCGAAGGTCTGCGCGAGATGTTCTTCTCCAACATGTCCGAGCGTGCGTCCAAGATCATGCGCGAGGACATGGAGTCGATGGGTCCGGTGCGTCTGAAGGACGTGGACGCCGCTCAGATGGCCATGGTCCAAGTCGCCAAGGATCTGGCCGCCAAGGGCGACATCATGCTGGCCGGTCAGGGCGCCGACGACGAGTTGATCTACTGACATGACCCAGTCCCCTGAAATCCGACGCCTCTTCGCCTTCGACACCGAGTTCGACGCGGACGGCGCGGTCGTGCGCCCTGGCGCCTGGACGCCGGCCAAACGCTCCTATCTGCCGGCGGAGGTTGACGCCCTGGTCGCGCAAGGGCGTCTGGAAGCGCGCGAGCAGGCGCTCAGCGAGGTCGAAAACATCCGCGCCATGGCCCTGAGCAACATCGCCCAGGCTGTGACCTCGGCCATGCCGACCCTGAAGGCTGTGGCCCAAGCGCACCGCGAACAGGCCGCTGACCTAGCCCTGGCTGCTGCGCGCACCATCGCCGGGGCCGCTCTAGACCGGTTTCCGCATGCGCCGCTGAAAGCTGCTTTGGAACTGTTGGCGCAGGAGATCGACGCCTCGCCGCGTCTGGTCGTTCGCGCCTCGGGTCTGGATGACGAGGCGCGCGGCCTGATCGAGCGCGCCTGCGCCGACAGCGGCTTTACCGGCGTGGTCGCCTTCCGCGATGAACCGGGCATGGCTCAGGCCGCCTTCCAGTTGGAATGGGCCGACGGGCGCGCCGATCACGATCCGCAAGGTTCGGCCGACCGTGTCGCCGAGGCCCTGACCGCCGCCCTGGCCGCCGAGGCCGGACACGCCGAAACCCTTCCCGTCGAAAGGAGCATGTTCTGATGGCATCCGACGACCTGGCGCTGGAGGAATTCTCCGGCCTTTCGGGCCTGCCGCCCCTGGACGACAGCGGCGAAAAGAGCGCCGCCGACCTGGCGACCGTCTTCGACGTGCCGGTCAACATCTCGGCCGTTCTGGGCAAGTCGCACATGTCGGTGGCCCAGCTGCTGAAGCTGAACAAGGGCTCGGTGCTGGAGCTGGACCGTAAGGTCGGAGAGGCGATCGACATCTTCGTCAACAACCGCCTGATCGCGCGCGGCGAGGTCGTGGTCGTTGACGACCGGCTGGGCGTGACCATGACGGAAATCATCAAGACCGAGGACTCGGGCGCCTGATTGGCGACCGGCTTTAGAGATTAGAGGAGAAGAACGATGCGTCTTCTGGTGGTAGGCAGACTGAGCGGCCAGCTCGCTTCGGCGGTGAAGATGGCCATGGCGCACGGCGCCAAGGTCAATCACGTCGAGCGCGCCGACCAGGCGACCGAGCAACTGCGCCGGGGGCAGGGCGCCGACCTGCTGATGGTCGACTATCAGCTGGACATCGCCGCCCTGATCGCCGCCAACGAGGCCGAGCGGATCACCATTCCGGTCGTGGCCTTCGGCGTCGACGCCGATGCGCGAGAGGCGGCCGCCGCCATCAAGGCCGGCGCCAAGGAGTTCATTCCGCTTCCGCCCGACGCCGAACTGATCGCCGCTGTCCTGTCGGCCGTCGCCGACGACGAAAAGCCGATGATCTCGGCCGACCCCTCGATGAAGGCGGTGCTGCAGCTGGCCGACCAGGTCGCGCGCTCGGAAGCCTCGATCCTGATCACCGGCGAAAGCGGCGTCGGCAAGGAGGTGATGGCGCGCTATCTGCACGAGCATTCGCGCCGGTCCGAGCGCCCCTTCATCAGCGTCAACTGCGCCGCCATTCCCGACAATCTGCTGGAATCCGAACTGTTCGGTCACGAGAAGGGCGCCTTCACCGGCGCCGTCGCGCGCCGCATCGGCAAGTTTGAAGAGGCCGACGGCGGCACGCTTCTGCTGGACGAAATCTCCGAAATGGACGCCCGGCTTCAGGCCAAGCTGCTGCGCGCCATCCAGGAGCGCGTCATCGATCGCGTCGGCGGCTCCAAGCCGGTCTCGGTCAACATCCGCATCATCGCGACCTCGAACCGCGATCTGGCCAAGGCCGTGGCGGAGAGCGCCTTCCGCGAAGACCTGCTGTATCGCCTGAATGTGGTGAACCTGCGCCTGCCGTCGTTGCGCGAGCGGCCCGGCGACATCGTGGTGCTGGCCGACCACTTCATCAAGAAATACGCCGCCGCCAACGGCGTGCCGGTGCGTCCGATCTCGGCCGCCGCGCGTCAGGCTATTTCGGCCCATCGCTGGCCGGGCAACGTCCGCGAGCTGGAAAACGCCATGCACCGCGCGGTGTTGCTGGCCACCGGCCCGGAGATCGACGTCGACGCCATCCGCCTGCCGGACGGTCAGCCGCTGGGCGGCATGGGCGCGGGCATGATGGCGGGACAGGCCTATGAGGCGCCGCAAGCCGGAGTGGCTGCGCGTGCCGCCCAGGCGGCCGACGCCGTGACCCGCAGCTTCGTGGGTCAGACCGTGGCGGCGATGGAAAAGACGCTGATCCTGGACACCCTGACGCACTGCCTGGGCAATCGCACGCATGCGGCGAACATCCTGGGCATCTCGATCCGGACCCTGCGCAACAAGCTGAACGAATACGCCGATGAGGGCACGGCCATTCCGGCGCCGATGAGCGGCGTCTCCGCCTCGGGCTACGCGGCCTGAACCCATGCGCGCACCCGTGGAGCGCCGACGCGTCCTGACGGGGCTGGCCGCCCTGAGCGCGGTCGGCTGTTCGCCGCGCGCGCAATCACGCCCTGCGGCGCCCGCCCCTGTGTCAGACGAGGTCATTGACCTGTCCGACCTGGAAACGCGCAATGGCGGCCGTCTCGGCTTCGTCGTTCAGGACGCGGCGACGGGCCGTAAACTGGGCTGGCGCGGCGACGAACGCTTCGTCTATTGCTCGACCTTCAAGATGTATCTGGCCGCCGCCACCCTGTTGCGGGCGCAGGCCGGGCAGGAGCGACTGGACCGCCGCATCTCCATAACGGCTGCGGACATGATCAACCACGCGCCGGTCACCGAGCCCGCCGTCGGCGCCAGCCTGACGGTTGAGCAGTTGATGAAGGGCGCGGTGGAGGTCAGCGACAACCCCGCCGCCAATCTGTTGCTGAAGGCCATGGGCGGCCCGTCGGCGATGCAGACCTTCTATCGCGGCATCGGCGACGACAGCACCCGCTCGGACCGTTTCGAGCCGGAGATGAATCGTCTGGACGGCGACAAGGACACCATCCTTCCCAACCAATCGGTCGCCAATCTCCAACGTCTTTTTCTGGATCCCGCCTCGCCCCTGACCGCAGCGTCACGCGCCCTGTTGCTGCAGTGGATGACCGATACGCCTACGGGTCAGAATCGTCTTAGGGCTGGGACGCCTGCGGACTGGCGGGTGGCGCACAAGACGGGGACGGGGGGCTATGGGCCGACTAATGACATCGGCCTGCTGTATCCGTCGAACGGCCAACCCGTGATCGTCGCCGCCTATTACCACGCCAACCGGGCGACGTCTGACGACGCCAATGCGGCCGTGATCGCCGAGGCGACGCGTCGCGCACTGAAGGTCTTGGGTCGTGGCTGATGCGCCGATCCTGATGAGGGACGGCATGGCGCGCCCGACGGGACGCGACGTGATCGGGTGGCTGAACCGCGGCGAAGTCCTGATGGCGGTGGGCGTGATCGGCGTGATCATGCTGCTGATCCTGCCTGTGCCCAAGTTCCTGCTGGACCTGCTGCTGGCCTTCTCGCTGGTGTCCAGCGTGCTGATCCTGATGACCGCCGTGATGATGAAGCGGCCGCTGGACTTCGCCATCTTCCCAACGGTGCTGCTAGTCTCGACCCTGTTCCGGCTGGGCCTGAACCTGGCCTCCACGCGCCTGATCCTGACCCACGGCCAGGAAGGTCACGACGCGGCGGGTCAGGTCATCAACGCCTTCGGTCAGCTGATGATGGGCGGCAACTTCATCATCGGGGTGATCATCTTTGCGATCATTCTGGTGGTGAACTTCGTCGTCATCACCAAGGGTTCGACCCGGATCGCCGAAGTGTCCGCCCGCTTCACCCTGGACTCCATGCCGGGCAAGCAGATGGCCATCGACGCCGATCTGTCGTCGGGTCTGATCACCGAGGATCAGGCCAAGCTGCGCCGCAAGGAGCTGGAGCAGGAATCAACCTTCTTCGGCGCCATGGACGGCGCCTCCAAATTCGTGCGCGGCGACGCCGTCGCCGGTCTGATCATCACCTTCATCAACGCCATCGGCGGCATCCTGATCGGCACGCTGCAACACGGCATGCCGGCGATGGAGGCCGCCAATACCTATGTCCAACTGACCATCGGCGATGGTCTGGTGACGCAGGTGCCAGCCATCATCATCTCGATCGCCGCCGGCTTCCTGGTGTCCAAGGCGGGCGTCGAAGGCACGGCGGACAAGGCGATGGTGACGCAGCTGGCGACCAATCCGGTGTCGCTGGGCGTGGTCTCGGGCGCGGCCGGTCTGATCGGCCTGATCCCCGGCATGCCGCTGATCCCGTTCGCGGCCCTCGCCATCGGCTCGGGCTTCATGGCTTGGCGACTGGGCCGCAATCGCTTGAAGCCTCAGCCGACAGAGGCGGAGATCGCGGCGGCGGCAGCGGCCGCAAAACCCAAGGAAGACGTCGAAGAGCCGATCGCCAACGTCCTCACCATCGACGAGGTCAAGATCGAACTCGGCTATTCGCTGCTCAGCTTGATCAACGATCTTGAGGGACGGCGCCTGACCGACCAAATCCGCGCCCTGCGCCGATCGCTGGCCCAGGAATACGGATTCGTCATTCCCCAGGTGCGCATCCTCGACAACATGCGCCTGCCGACCCAAGGCTACGCCATCCGCATCAAGGAGATGGAGACGGGGGCGGGCGAGGTGCGGCTGGGCCACCTGATGGCGATGGATCCGGCGGGGCGCCAGGTCGAACTTCCGGGCGAGCATATGCGCGAGCCCGCCTTCGGCCTGCCGGCGACCTGGATCGAGGAAGGCCTGCGCGAAGAGGCGACGTTCCGGGGCTATACGCTTGTCGATCCGTCAACGGTCCTGACGACCCATCTGACCGAGATCCTGAAAGACAACATGGCCGATCTGCTGTCCTATGCGGAGGTGCAGAAGCTGCTGAAGGAACTGGGCGCCGAAGAGAAGAAGCTGGTCGAGGAACTGGTGCCCAGCGTGGTCACCGTCACGACGCTGCAGCGGGTGTTGCAGTCGCTGTTGCGGGAAAAGGTGTCGATCCGCGACCTGCCGGCGATCCTGGAAGGCTTGGCCGAGGCCGCGCCGCACAGTTCCAGCGTCACGACCCTGGTCGAACACGTCCGCGCGCGCCTGGGCCGCCAACTGTGCTGGCAGAACAAGGACGGCGAAGGGGCCCTGCCCATCGTCACCCTGTCGCCGGAATGGGAAAACGCTTTCGCCGAAAGCCTGATAGGCAATGGCGAGGACAAGCAACTGGCCATGGCGCCGTCGCGCCTTCAGGACTTCATCCGCGCCGTGCGCGACACCTTCGAGCGGATCGCCATGACGGGCGAGAACCCGGTGCTGCTCACCGGCCCGATGACGCGGCCCTATGTGCGATCGATCATCGAGCGCTTCCGAGGACAGACGGTGGTGATGAGCCAAAACGAGATCCATCCCAAGGCCCGGTTGCGGACCCTGGGCCAAGTCTGATCCCGCCGGCTGGGCAGTTTGACATTTGACGCGGCGACGCGCCCCGCTAAAGCTCCGCCGTCATGAGTCCGAACCCCCGATCCCAATGGTCGCGCCTGCGCGACTTCATGCGTACGCCGTCGTTGGCCCGGTCCATGTCGGCGATGCTGGTCCTGGTGTTCGGGCTGCTGATCCTGGTCAATGCGACGACGTTCGTGATGATCCAGCGCACGGCGTCAGTGAACCAGAGCATTGAACACGCTCAGCAGATGCGCCGGGCGGCGCGCACCACCTTGATCGCCATGCTGAACGCCGAGACGGCCCAGCGGGGTTTTCTGCTGACCGGACGCAGCGACTTTCTCGAACCCTATCGAAACGCGCGGGCGGATATGGCGCCGGCGTTGGCCTTCCTGGACGAGGGGGCGGCGCTGGACCCGACGCTGAAGTCGACCGTCGAACCTATTCATCGACTGGCCGATCGCAAATGGGCCGAGATGGAGCGCACCGTTTCGCTGGCTCAGCAGGGACGGATCGGTCAGTCGATTCAGGCCGTGCGCTCAGGCGAGGGCAAGCGCTACATGGACGAACTGCGCGCGGCCGTGGACACATTCGACGCGCTCAAGTCGAAGCGGATCGAAGATCGACGCGTCGCGTCGGAACGGTTCGGCGTCCTGACCGTGGTCATGAACGCCATCGCAGGACTTCTAGTCATCGTCTTGGCGCTGCTGTCAGCCTGGCTGGTGCGGCGCTACGTGGCCGAGATCCAATCCGCCCGTGCGACCCTGGACGCCGCCAACGCCAGCCTTGAGGACAAGGTCCGCGAGCGCACCGGCGATCTGATGCGCGCCAACGAGGAGATTCAGCGCTTCGCCTACATCGTCAGTCACGACCTGCGTGCGCCGCTGGTCAATGTGATGGGCTACACCTCCGAACTGGAGCAGGCGGGCAAGATCGTCGACAAGGCGATCTATGAGGCCGAGAAGACTCGCGTGGTCGATGCCGAGATCGTCACCGCCGTGCGCGAGGAAATGCCCGAGGCCATCGGCTTTATCCGCGCCTCGACCGAGAAGATGGACCGGCTGATCAACGCCATCCTGAAGCTGTCGCGTGAAGGTCGTCGCAACCTGCTCCCGGAGCCGCTCGATATGACGACGATGGCTCAGAATATCGCCAACAGCGTCCACCACCAGACCGAAGCCTCTGGTGCGCGCATCGAAGTGCAGTCGCTGCCCGAGATTGAAAGCGACCGCATTTCGATGGAGCAGATCGTCGGCAATCTGATCGACAACGCCGTCAAATATCTGGATCACGACCGGCCTGGCGAGATCGTCGTATCGGGCGAGGACGTACCGGGCGGCTGGGTCGTCTACCGGATCGCGGACAACGGCCGGGGCATCGCCCCGCGAGACCACGAGCGGATCTTCGAACTCTTCCGCCGCTCCGGAAAACAGGACCGATCCGGCGAAGGTCTGGGGCTGGCGTTCGTCAGAAACAGCGTGCGCCGCCTGGGCGGCACCATCGACGTGGAGTCCGAGCTCGGTAAAGGCTCGACTTTCCTGCTCAAATTCCCCAAACGACTGATCCTGTCTGAACCCGGAGGCGCGCTGTGACGCAACCCGTCAAAATCATCATGGTCGAAGACGACCACGGCCACGCCAAGCTGATCGAAAAGAACATCCGCCGGGCCAACATCAACAACGAGATCAAGCATTTCGACGACGGCGGTTCGGCGCTCGATTATCTGTTCAGCGATGAAATCCTCACCAATGGTCCGCTGCTGATCCTGCTGGACCTCAACCTGCCGGATATGTCGGGTACGGATATTCTGGAAAAGGTGAAGGCCAACGAGCGCCTTCGCCGCGCGCCGGTGGTGGTGCTGACGACGACCGACGACAAGGTCGAGATCCAGCGCTGCTATGACCTGGGCTGCAACGTCTACATCACCAAGCCGGTGGATTATGAATCCTTCGCCGGCGCCATCCGTCAGCTCGGCTTGTTCCTGTCGGTGATCCAGGCGCCGGAGATCTGACGATCGACGCGTCCCAGCCCATCCGCCTGCTCTACATCGACGACGATCGGGGTCTGTCCCGGCTGGTCGAAAAGGAGCTAGGGCGTCACGGCTACGCCGTCACCTGCGCGCCAGACGGCGATGCGGGTCTGGAGCTGTTGCAGCAGGGCGAGTACGACATCTGTGCGCTGGATCACTACATGCCGACGCGAGACGGGCTGGACGTCCTGCCGGATATCCTCGCCCTGACCACGCCGCCTCCGGTCGTCTATGTGACGGGCGCGCAGGATGGTCGGATCGCCGTCGCGGCCCTTCGCGCGGGCGCGGCGGACTATGTCATCAAGGATGTGACGGAGGACTTCACCTCCCTGTTGCGTTCGGCGCTCGAGGACGCCCTGTCGCGCCGTCGACTAGAGCGCGAGAACCAACTGGCGCAGGAAGAAATCCGCCTGGCGCGGGATCGGGCCGAGGCGATGCTGCGCGAGGTCAACCACCGGGTCGGCAACTCGCTGCAACTGGTGTCCAGCTTCATGTCCTTGCAGATGCGCCACGTCACCGATCAGGGGGCCAAGGACGCGTTGCGCGAATCGCAGGCGAGGATCGAGGCCGTCGCCCATGTTCACCGCCGCCTCTACACGTCCGGCGACATGAGCCACGTGGCGATGGACGAATATCTGGTCGGGCTGATGGACGAACTGTCCAAGTCCATCGGACCGGACGAAGGATCGCCCAAACTGACGCTGGACGCCGAGCCGTTGTCGGTCACGACGGACCAGGCCGTGTCGATCGGCGTCATCGTCACCGAGCTGGTCACCAACGCGGTCAAATATGCCTATGCCCCCGGGCAGGGGGGCGAGATTCGCATTCATATGCGCCGCGAGAGCGAGCATCGCGTGATGCTGACGGTCGAGGACGACGGTCCCGGTATGGGCGACGGCACGCCGAAGGGCACCGGTCTGGGCGCCAAGATCATTTCCGCCATGGCGTCGGGTCTGCGGTCGGCGGTCGAGTTCGACGACGCCCACAAGGGCGTGCGCGCCAGGCTGTCGTTCGACCTTTAGGGTCGGTTTTCATCATGTTGCAGTTCGGCGTTCGCAAACCCGCTTCGGATTATCGTCACCGCGCCACCGCGTTTGGCATCGTCGAGCGCGACGGCCTGATCGCCTGTGTGCGCGTAGAGCGCGAGACCGGTCCCTATTTCGATCTGCCCGGAGGCGGCGTGGATATGGAGGAGACCGAGGTTCAGGCCCTGATCCGCGAATTCGTTGAGGAAACCGGCCTGACGGTCACGCCTCTGAACCGCATCGCTGAGGCCAGCCAGTACTTCGTGCGTTCGACCCGCGAGCCGGTGAACAATGTCGGCGGCTTCTGGACGGCGACCGTGGCGGCCGAAAATCCCGATGCGAAATGCGAGGATGATCACACGCTGGTGTGGCTGGATCCGACCTTCGCCATCTCGCGCTTGCGTCACGATTCCCACGCCTGGGCTGTCGCCGTGTGGCTGCGCCGTCCAAGCTGAGCCGTACGGAACAGCCACTTGGGGAAATCGTTTATTTTGCGAACCGCAACGGCCTGTCGCGGCGAAGAAAACAGGAGATTTCCATGGCTGATCATGACCGTATCGAAGGCGCCGCCAAGAACATCGGCGGCAAGATCAAGGAAGGCGTCGGCAAGATGACCGGCGACACCAAGCTGCAAGCCGAAGGCAAGGCCGATCAGGTCGAAGGCAAGGTTCAGAACGCCGTTGGCGGTGCCAAGGACAGCCTGCGCGACAAGGCCTAAGCCTCACTAGAAATGCGCGAAGATGCGAAACGCCGTCCGCGAAAGCGGGCGGCGCTTTTCTGTCTCGATCAATCCTTGTCGCCCCACAGGGTCAACGACGGACCCTTCTTGTCGGCGCCATCGACTGGGCGGCACTCAGAGCTGAACCCGCCTTGGACCGGACGCGGACGACAATCCATTTCGCGCAGGTTCGAGGGCGCGGCCGCCACGCGCGACTGCGGGCCGCACTGGACCGCGTAGTCCGAACCGCCGGCGCTGGCCCGGATCATCTGGCAGTCGCCGGCCATGCCGCTGGGGCGTAGAGCTTCCGGCAGGTCCGGTCCCATGGCGATGGCCAGTTGTTCGCGCACCTCGGTCTGGCATTCGGCCATGGACGCCTCGCCGCGCACCAGCGGACTGCACCGTGCGCGCTCGAAGCCAAAGGGATCGGCCAGGCCCCAGGCAGGCACATTGTGCGCTGGGGGTGGGGCCGGCGTCTCGACGACCGCCTCCGGCGCGGGCGCATCCCCCACGACGGTCGGCGCAGTCTGTTGGAGGATAAGCAAGGCGAAGGCGGCGGCGTTCATGGTCGGGCCCTTCGTGAAGGTTCAGGCGGTCGCCCGAACGTCCCTTACCTTGTCAGGGCGCGCATCGCCTTGTCGAGGCCTTCGAGCGTCAGCGGGAACATCCGCTGCTCCATCACTTCACGCAATAGGCCGACGGAGGCGGTATAGTCCCAGTACCGCTCCTGAACGGGATTGAGCCAGACCGACTTCTCCCACTGCTGGCGCGCCCGCTTCATCCAGACGGCGCCGGCCTCCTCGTTCCAATGCTCGACGGAGCCGCCGGGCATGGTGATCTCATAGGGGCTCATCGTCGCATCGCCAACGAAGATGGCGCGCCAGTCGCCGGGGTATTTGTGAAGCAGATCCCAGGTCGGGATCCGCTCGGTGTGCCGGCGGCAATTGTCCTTCCAGACGCCTTCGTAGAGGCAGTTGTGGAAGTAGAAAAACTCCAGGTTCTTGAACTCGGTCTTGGCCGCCGAGAACAACTCCTCAACCAGCTTGATGTGCCCGTCCATCGAACCGCCGATGTCGAGGAACAGCAGCACCTTGATCGTATTGCGCCGCTCGGGCCGCATCTGGATGTCCAGCCAGCCCTGACGCGCCGTGCCGTCGATGGTGCCGTCGATATCCAGCTCGTCCGGCGCACCCTGTCGGGCGAACCGGCGCAGACGACGCAGCGCCACCTTGATGTTGCGGGTGCCCAGTTCGACCGTGTCGTCCAGGTTCTTGAACTCGCGCTTCTCCCACACCTTGACCGCCCGGCCATGCTTGCCCGGACCGCCGATGCGAACGCCTTCGGGATTGTAGCCGCCGTGTCCAAAGGGGCTGGTCCCGCCCGTGCCGATCCATTTCGAGCCGCCGGAGTGCCGCTCCTTCTGCTCTTCCAGGCGCTGCTTCAGCGTCTCCATCAGCTTGTCGAATCCGCCCAGCGCCTCGATCTGAGCCTTCTCTTCGTCGGTCAGATATTTTTCGTTCAGCAGCCGCAGCCAGTCCTCGGGAATATCGGTGGTCAGGTCTTCGCCCGCCCCGACCGACTCGACGCCCTTGAACACCGTCCCAAACACCTGATCGAACCGATCATAGTGTTTCTCGTCCTTGACCAGCACCGCGCGCGACAGGTGATAAAAGGCCTCGACCTCCCGCCCCGCCACGTCGCGATCCATGGCCTCCATCAGATGGAGCCATTCCTTCATGGACACCGGAACCTTGGCGTCGCGCAGGGCGGTGAAGAAGGGCAAAAGCATGAGAGGGATGTGAACCCGGATCAGTCGCGCCGCAAGATGAACTCGCGGTCGCGCCAGGCGCCGACGGGATAGTCGTATTCCCCCGCCTTGTCGAAGCCGTAGGCGGCGTAGAGGCGCTGAGCCTTGTCGTTGCCGCTCCAGACGCCGATCCACAGCGGTCCGTCCGTGTGGGTTTGCATCCAGTCCAGAGACAGTTTCAGCAGTCGGGTTCCCAGCCCGAGACCTTGCGCCGCCTTTGACACATAAAGCCGGCGAAGTTCCATGTGCGACGATCGAGCCTCGGGGTGGGGCAGGCCGTTGGGGCCAGCGTTGGCGAAGGCCAGAAGCTCACCCTCGCGGTCAGCCACCCACCAGGCGCAGTCGGGCTCCGCCAACTTCTTCAGCGTCGGCTCCAGATCGAAACTGGCGTCCAGAAACGCGTTCAGGTCCGCCTCGGGATAGGGGATGCCGAACCCTTCGACGAAGGTGTCGATAAAGGTTTGGCGCCCCAGCGCGCCCAGGGCGGCGGCGTCTTCGGGGCGGGCAGGGCGGATCACGATCTCGGTCATGTGTCGGCTCTAGCGCGCGCCTTCATGCGCGTCACGGGCGACAAGTCCGAAAGCCCGGCGTATCGTCGCTTCAATGTCCCTGCCGATCTTCACCCATCCGTCCATGTTGTCCCACACGCCGGGCGCGGGCCATCCCGAAAGTCCCGAGCGGCTCAAGGCGGTGCTGGAGGCTCTGGACGACGCAGGCCTGGCCCGGGACCGGCGCGCCGCGACCCATGCCGAGGTTGCGGATTTGGAGCGAGTGCATCCCGCCGCCTATGTCGCACGCCTGCTGGACGCCTCGCCGGTCGCCGGCATGATCCAGCTGGATGCCGACACCGTCCTTTCACCCGGCAGCGTGCCGGCGGCGCGGCTGGCGGCCGGGGCGGCGATCGATGCGGTGCGAGCCGTGGCGCGGGGCGAGATGGATCGCGCCTTCGCCGCCGTGCGTCCGCCGGGCCACCACGCTGAGCCGGACCGCGCGATGGGATTCTGCCTGTTCTCCTCCGTCGCCGTCGCGGCGCGCGCGGCTCAGGCCGAAGGGATGGCGCGGGTTGCGGTGGTCGATTTCGACGTTCACCACGGCAATGGCACCCAGGCGGCGTTTGAGGACGACGACAGCCTGTTCCTGGCCTCCATCCACCAGATGCCGCTCTATCCCGGCACGGGCGCGGCGTCAGAGACGGGCGTGGGCAATATCGTCAACGCCCCGGTGGCGCCCCATGCAGCGCGCGAGAGCTGGCGCGCCACCTTCGCCGGCGGATTGATGCCGGCGCTGGAATCGTTCCGGCCGGACCTGATACTGATCTCGGCCGGTTTCGACGCTCACCGGCGCGATCCACTGGCGCATCAGTCGCTGGAGGCCGAGGATTTCGCCTGGGCGACGCGTGCGATTCTGGAGGTCGCGCGTCGGACCTGTTCGGGCAAGGTTGTGTCCGCGCTTGAGGGCGGTTACGACCTTGAAGGACTAGGCCGCTCTGCGGTCGCCCACGTCGCTGCGCTCGGGGAGGACTGAGGACGCTTAACGCCTTGAAACCAAAGGCCCGTCCGTTTGTCATGTCAGCCCCCGCCCTGTCCCTCGATTCGCCCGAACCCTCCGTGTCCCCGCCTGACGCCGCGCCATCTGTCGGCGCGCTTGTCGCTGTCCGTCCCGGCGCCATCATCCTGACGCGTCACGGCGAGCCGGCCCTGTCGCGCAAATGCCTGATCTCGGCGCGCCAGTACGGCGACTGGTGGGCGAAGTATGAGATCGGCGGCCTGCTGGCCGGTCAGACCCCGCCGCCCGAACTGGTTGCGGCGGCGCAGGGCGCTGGGGCCATTTACGCCTCGACCCGTCAGCGCGCTCAGGAAACCGCCGCTGCGGTCGCCGCCGGGCGCGAGGTCATGGCCGACGTCATGTTCATCGAGGCGCCCCTGCCGCCGCCGCCGATTCCGGAATGGATCAAGCTGTCGCCCAAATGGTGGGGCGTGGTGTCGCGCTTCTGGTGGCACGCTTTCGATCACCACGGCGGCCAGGAAACCCGCGCCCAGGCCGAGGCGCGCGCCGATCAGGCGGCGCAGAAGCTGATTGCGCGCGCCGAAGGCGGGCAGGACGTGCTGGTCTTCGCCCACGGCTATTTCAACCACATGGTCGGCCGCGCGCTGAAGGCCGACGGCTGGAAACTGGTCCAGAACCAGGGCTTCAAATACTGGTCGCAGCGTCGCTACGAGAAGCGATAGCCGCTTCTGACGTTGATGCGCCACGCGCGCGCCTCTAGGGTCCGCGCCATGACCGACACCGCCGCCGCCATCCCCGCCGATCTCAGCTTCGAAGACGCCCTGAAGCGCCTGGAGACCATCGTTTCTCGTCTCGAATCCGGCCAGGCGCCGCTGGAAGAATCGATCGCCCTCTATGAAGAGGGGGCCAAGCTGAAGGCGCATTGCGAGGCGCGGCTGAAGGCGGCTCAGCTGCGTGTGGAAAAGATCGTTGT
Source organism: Brevundimonas sp. SGAir0440 (assembly GCF_005484585.1). Classification (NCBI taxonomy): domain Bacteria; kingdom Pseudomonadati; phylum Pseudomonadota; class Alphaproteobacteria; order Caulobacterales; family Caulobacteraceae; genus Brevundimonas; species Brevundimonas sp. SGAir0440. Next base: position 1,261,376 of record NZ_CP039435.1, read on the forward strand.
CGGCCCCGACGGCCAGGCCAAAGGCGTCGAGGCGGCG